>NZ_JAKEUU010000009.1:0-82864 GCF_022398215.1 Vibrio sp. Isolate24 | reverse complement strand
AGTGTGGGGCTTCCCCATGTGAGAGTAGGACATCGCCAGGCTTTACATTTAGACTTAGAGTCTAACCAGTGCGGAGCGGTAGTTCAGTTGGTTAGAATACCGGCCTGTCACGCCGGGGGTCGCGGGTTCGAGTCCCGTCCGCTCCGCCATTTATTCAGAAAAAGCCCTAACAGAAATGTTAGGGCTTTTTCGTATTTGCGGTATTATTTTTGGTCTATGACCAAAGAGCCGCACTTTACTGCAAGTCCAGTAGCTCTATTCCAGACCTTAGCAGAAATGCTGAGGTCTTTTTTGTGTGTTGAGTTACATGTTTTTCGGCCAACCACCATTCAGAATGTTCGAAGCCAACTCTCTATAAATAGCCCCTCTACCTACACAGAAAAGCATACCTGACTTGGCTTTGTTATTGGGTTGCTAGCGTCTTTGGAGAATGTTTACGTAGAGATTGGCCTGTTGATGACTATCTTGAACGTATGATCATTAACCAGAAAATCTAAGAGATAACACTTTGCCATTCTTTTGATTCTCGGTCTTGAAGATGAACAAGTGACCATCTCCAAGTGCTCGTTGTTTGTAACGAATAACAAAAAGCCGCTCATAGAGAGCGGCTTTGAAATGATTAATGGGATTAGATTACTCTGTATCGGATGACTCAGCTGCTTTTGGTTCAGGCTGAATTTCTTTTTCTGCCTGTTTAGCTTTTTCTATCATAGGAGTAATGGTCGAACCTTGAACGAGGATCGAGAATACTACGACAGAATAAGTCATGACTAGGATGATTTCTTTTACATCAATCAGCTTGTCTTGAATAACCCAGATACCCGATGGAATTGACAGTGCCATTGCCAGTGCAAGACCACCTCGCAAGCCTCCCCAAGTTAATATTTTCACTGACCAAGGGTTGTATTTACGATGTCTTTTGAACCCTAGGTAAGAACAAAAGACGCTGAGGTATCGTGCTGCTAAAACGAGTGGTATAGAGAAGGCCATTAAAATCCAGTCTTCTTTATGAAATTCGAACAGCAGCATCGACATACCGATGAGCAAGAATAGAACGCCATTGAGAAACTCATCCACTAGTTCCCAGAAGTGATCGAGATGATCTTCACTTTCTTTAGAGAATCCAATAAATCTGGTCCAGTTACCGATCATAATGCCTGATACCACCATGGCTAATGGGCCTGAAACATGCAATACCTCTGCAAATGCGTACCCTGCGGTTGGAATGCCAATAGTAAGCAACAGCTCCATCGAGTGATCATCGGTTGCGCTGATAAGGTAGTGAAACAGCAGTCCCAGAGCAAATCCGTAGACGATACCACCGATGGCTTCTTGAGCAAATAACATAGTGACGCTACCTAAGGTTGGCGTTTCCGTACCAAAGGCGATAGTGAACAAAGTGACAAATATGACTAAGCCAAAACCATCGTTAAATAGAGATTCCCCTTCTATCTGAGTTGAAATTCTCTCTGGTGCATCGAGCTTCTTAACAATAGCCAGAACAGCGATTGGGTCGGTTGGGGAGATTAGGGCGCCAAATAGTAGACAATAAACTAAATCAAACTGCACCCCGATAAGCTGACAGAATCCATATAGAACAAAGCCTATGAAAAAGGTAGAGAAGAGAGTTGCACCAAGTGCGAGGACGGTAATCTCCCATTTTTGGTCCTTTAGATGAGGAAGCTTAATTCCCAAACCACCTGCAAATAGTAGAAAGCCTAAGATCCCTTTCAGCAAAAAATCTTCGAAGTTAATGCTAGACATTGTCTTCGAAGCAATTTCTGTTAGATGGAACCAGTTGTTTTGGCCTGCAATAAGAATAAGAAGAGATAACACCATTGAACCTGCAGTAATGGCAATAGTGGTTTGCATTTTACCTATCTTGCTGTTTACAAAAGCAATTAGCATTGCTGCTGCAGATAGAAAACAGAGAGTGTAGTAGACCGACATTGGATTCTCAGCATGTAACAAATTATGAATGAGAATTTTCATCTCGACATGATTAAATAGCAAACACTTTTTTGTCATGTCGAGGTGATTAATTTACTCTTTTAGACGTCTAGACTCCTCTTTTATGTGTGATAGGATGGAAAGATAATGAAAGGAATGAGGCTGTACTGTGGGAAGTAACGTAAGGCAACAGATCGAAGCTCAATTAAGAAAGCGTATCCTATTAATTGATGGTGGTATGGGCACCATGATCCAGGGCTACAAACTTGAAGAGCTAGACTACCGAGGTGAGCGTTTCGCTGATTGGCATTGTGACCTTAAAGGCAATAATGACCTTCTGGTTCTGACACAGCCCAAATTGATTAAAGATATTCATGCTGAGTACTTAGAAGCTGGCGCAGATATCCTTGAGACCAACACGTTTAACGCAACGACCATCGCAATGGCTGACTATGATATGGAAAGCCTGAGTGAAGAAATCAACTTTGAAGCCGCGAGGCTCGCTCGCGAAGTGGCAGACGAGTGGACGGCAAAAACACCAGATAGACCACGCTATGTGGCGGGTGTTCTTGGCCCAACTAACCGTACATGTTCGATTTCCCCAGATGTGAACGATCCAGGCTATCGCAACGTTACGTTTGATGAATTAGTTAAGGCGTATTCCGAATCGACGCGCGCCTTAATTAAAGGTGGCTCAGACCTCATTCTTATTGAAACTATTTTTGATACGCTGAATGCCAAGGCCTGTGCCTTTGCTGTCGACAGTGTTTTCGAAGAGCTGGGTGTTAAGCTTCCTATCATGATTTCGGGAACCATCACTGATGCCTCAGGACGAACGCTTTCTGGCCAAACGACAGAAGCGTTTTACAATTCTTTACGTCATGTTCAGCCACTGTCTTTTGGACTTAACTGTGCTTTAGGCCCAGATGAGCTTCGACCGTACGTAGAAGAAATGTCACGCATTTCTGAGAGTTTCGTCTCAGCACACCCCAATGCGGGTCTGCCAAATGCATTTGGTGAATATGACCTTTCGCCCGCAGATATGGCCGTACATGTCAAAGAGTGGGCTGAAAGTGGTTTCCTCAACTTAATCGGTGGTTGTTGCGGCACGACTCCTGAGCATATCCGCCAGATGGCTCAAGCTGTCGAAGGCGTGACGCCTCGTGCACTCCCCGATCTTCACGTAGCTTGTCGCTTATCAGGCCTTGAGCCTCTGTCAATTGAAAAAGAAACACTGTTCGTCAATGTGGGTGAACGTACTAATGTAACAGGTTCTGCCCGCTTTAAACGTCTGATCAAAGAAGAACTCTATGATGAAGCGCTTGAAGTGGCTCGCCAGCAAGTTGAGAACGGCGCTCAGATTATCGATATCAATATGGATGAGGGCATGTTAGATGCCGAGGCATGCATGGTACGCTTCCTCAATTTGTGTGCGTCTGAGCCAGAAATTTCCAAAGTTCCCATTATGGTTGATTCCTCAAAATGGGAAGTGATTGAAGCCGGACTGAAATGCATTCAGGGTAAAGGCATTGTTAACTCTATCTCGCTCAAAGAAGGCAAAGAGAAGTTTGTCGAACAAGCTAAGCTAATCCGCCGCTATGGTGCTGCTGTTATTGTTATGGCATTCGATGAAGTCGGACAAGCAGAAACACGTGAACGCAAGCTTGAAATCTGTACCAATGCCTATCGTATCTTGGTAGATGAAGTCGGTTTCCCTCCTGAAGATATTATCTTTGACCCAAATATCTTTGCTGTAGCAACAGGTATAGAAGAGCACAATAACTATGCGGTTGACTTTATTGAGGCAGTTGCCGATATAAAACGTGATTTGCCACATGCAATGATCTCCGGTGGTGTGTCTAACGTTTCTTTCTCTTTCCGCGGTAACAACTACGTTCGTGAAGCGATCCATGCTGTTTTCCTTTACCACTGTTTCAAAAACGGTATGGATATGGGAATTGTGAATGCGGGTCAGCTAGAAATTTACGACAACGTACCTGAAAAACTACGTGAAGCTGTGGAAGATGTTGTTCTCAACCGCCGTGATGACGCGACAGAGCGACTGCTTGATATTGCTGCCGAATACGCAGGTAAAGGGGTAGGGAAGGAAGAAGATGCTTCAGCACTTGAGTGGCGGACATGGCCAGTCGAAAAACGCCTAGAACATGCTTTAGTCAAAGGCATCACCGAGTTCATCGTTGAAGATACGGAAGAAGCCCGTCTTAATGCATCCAAGCCACTTGAAGTTATCGAAGGGCCTTTGATGGATGGAATGAATGTGGTTGGCGATCTCTTCGGTGAAGGCAAAATGTTCCTTCCTCAGGTAGTGAAATCGGCACGTGTAATGAAGCAGGCTGTAGCGCATTTAGAGCCGTTCATTAACAAGGAGAAACAAGCGGGTTCTTCAAACGGTAAGATCCTACTGGCAACAGTGAAAGGGGATGTTCACGATATTGGTAAGAACATTGTCGGGGTCGTTTTGCAGTGTAATAACTACGAAATCATCGATCTTGGCGTGATGGTGCCGTGTGAAAAGATCCTTAAAGTCGCTAAAGAAGAAAATGTCGATATCATCGGTTTGTCTGGACTTATCACACCATCACTGGATGAAATGGTTCATGTGGCTAAGGAAATGGAACGTCTTGATTTCGACTTGCCACTTCTAATTGGTGGTGCGACAACATCGAAAGCTCACACTGCGGTTAAGATTGAGCAAAACTACCAACACCCAGTGGTGTATGTAAATAATGCTTCCAGAGCCGTTGGTGTGTGTACCTCACTTCTTTCTGATGAACTACGTCCCGCTTTTGTCGAGAAGCTAGACGCGGATTACGTACGCGTTCGCGATCAGCACAACCGTAAGAAACCTCGCACTAAGCCTATTACTCTGGAACAGGCGAGAGATAATAAGGTGGCGATTGACTGGGAAAACTATACCCCTCCAGCCCCAGCTAAACCAGGTGTGCATGTATTTGATGATTTTGATATAGCAACATTACGTAAATACATCGACTGGACGCCATTCTTTATGACTTGGTCTTTAGTGGGTAAGTACCCAGCCATTCTTGAGCATGAGGAGGTAGGGGAAGAAGCGAAGCGGTTGTTTGCTGATGCCAACGCTTTATTGGATAGAGTTGAGAAAGAGGGGCTGTTGAAAGCTCGTGGTATGTGTGCACTCTTCCCTGCTGCTAGTGTTGGTGATGATATTGAAGTGTACCGCGACGAATCACGTACGGAAGTAGTGAAAGTCCTGCATAACCTTCGCCAGCAGACAGAGAAGCCTAAAGGCTATAATTACTGTCTCTCTGATTACATCGCACCAAAATCTTCAGGCAAGAAAGACTGGATTGGCGCATTCGCGGTAACCGGTGGTATTGGAGAACGTGAACTCGCTGATGAATACAAAGCAGCGGGAGATGATTACAACGCGATTATGATTCAAGCTGTGGCGGATCGCTTGGCTGAGGCTTTTGCTGAATACCTGCATGAAAAAGTGCGTAAGGAAATTTGGGGCTATTCCGCGGATGAAGATCTCTCTAACGATGATCTGATTCGCGAAAAATATCAGGGTATTCGTCCTGCCCCGGGCTATCCGGCATGTCCAGAGCATACTGAGAAAGGCTCTCTATGGGAGTTGCTCAAAGTAGAAGAAACCATAGATATGTCACTGACTAGCAGCTATGCGATGTGGCCAGGAGCATCAGTTTCAGGGTGGTACTTCTCGCATCCCGATTCGCGTTATTTTGCGATCGCACAGATCCAGCAGGATCAAGTAGAAAGCTACGCTGATCGTAAAGGTTGGGATATGTTAGAAGCTGAGAAGTGGTTAGGACCAAACATTAACTAGCATCAGCATATTGGATCCAAAAAGCACAGCCTGGTGGCTGTGCTTTTTTTTTTGGAAGGAACTGGTTGACCGGTTAGATCATGATGGTTGCAAGACCGAGGAACACTGAGAGACCAATAACATCGGTGACAGTGGTTAATGCCATGCCTCCAGCCAAGGCTGGGTCAATGTTCATTTTCTTGAGTAGAATCGGGATGGTCACCCCAGCTATGCCAGCAACTAACAGGTTGGTTAGCATCGCTGCGGAAATGATTCCACCGAGCATCCAGTTACCTTTCCATGCGACGACAATTCCACCAATGATCAATGCCCACATAATGCCATTTAACAGGCCTATGGCTGCTTCCTTCATGAGTAGCTCACGTTTGTTGGAATCACCAATATGGCCTAAAGCTAAGCCACGGATGACCAAAGCAACGGTTTGGTTACCTGCCACACCGCCCATAGAAGGAACGATGGTCATCAAAACGGCAATAGCAGCCATTTGATCGAGTGTGGCTTCAAACATATTAGAGACGGACGCCGCAGCAAGTGCCGCTAAGACATTTGCTCCCAGCCAGATACTCCTTTTACGCGCAGACTTTACGACTGGTGCGAAGGTATCCTCGTCATCATCCATACCCGCCATGCTCATCATAGAGTGCTCTGCATCTTCACGGATTACATCTACAACATCATCAATGGTAATACGGCCGACCAGGTGCTGGTTTTCATCAATGACCGGAGCGGAAACCCAATTACGACGCTCAAATAGGCTGGCAATATCTGAGTCACTCATCGTCACTTCAATTGCTTCGTCGGCATCTCCCATGACTTCACTGACTTTGATGTCAGGTTGAGTGGTAATCAAGGTGGTAATTGGAAGTTGACCAATAAGCTGATTTTCCTCATCGATAACGTACAGAGCATCGGTCGCTTCAGGAAGCTCCCCTTTCATACGCAAATAGCGTAAAACGACATCGACATCAACGTCACCACGTATGGTGATGACGTCGGTATTCATCAATCCGCCAGCTGTATCTTCAGGATAAGAAAGAGCAGTCTCCACTCGTAGACGCTCTGCGCTGTCCATCTGAGCAAGGACTTCTCTCGATACATCATCAGGAAGGCTTCGAAGTACGTAGGCAACGTCATCGGTGTCCATACCTTCGGTTGCTTCAGCCAGCATCTCCGGCTCCATTTTGGAAACCAACGCATCTTTAACGTCTTCATTCAGCTCGTCGAGAATTTCACCATAATCTTCTGGATCAGTGAGCTGCCAAAGCACTTCGCGGCTTTTTCGTGGTGAGGCTTCTAATAGATGGGCTATATCTTCTGGTTCCATGTCCTGTAGTTGGCGACGGACATGCACAAAGCGACCATTTTCTAGAGCTTCTGTCACTTCTTGGAGGGCTTGGTGAGCTTGGTCAAATTCTATTTGCTCTGCCATGTGTTCCCCCTGACTCTATTTACTTACAATGCGTCGAATAGTAACTTAATTTTAGTGTTTATTTAATAAGTTAATGTGAAGGTAGTGATTTTTCTTATATGGGAGGAAAATTATTCCGCTTCTTCGAATTTAGCTTCAATTAAATGACAGACTGCTTCAAGGGCAGGGCTTGCATCATTGCCTTCTGCACTGATAGTAACGTGTTCGCCTTGAGCTGATTCCAGCATTAACAACCCCATAACACTGTCAGCGGTGGCTTCTTTGCCTTCATGGTTTTGAATGGTAAGAATGGCGTCGAAAGATTGGGCGAGTTCGACAAGTTTAACGGCAGCACGAGCATGAAGGCCTAATCGGTTTTGAATGAGGACGGTTCGACTCTGTTGCTGCATAGGTTATTCCTTATAGTTTTTCTCTAATGTGGCATGGCGAATTTGGACTTGGTGACCCATTTGAGCGAAATATTCGCCAATTTGTTGAGTCAGATAAACGGAGCGGTGTTTACCTCCAGTACAGCCTATTGCAACGGTCAAATAGCTGCGGTTATTCTTTTCTAGTAGAGGAAGCCAGTTTTCAATGAACTTCTGGATCTGTTGTTTGAGCTCTAACACATCTTGATGGCTTTCAAGAAAGGACTTAATTGGAGCATCTAATCCTGTCATTGGCCTTAATGCTGGCTCCCAATGTGGATTGGGCAAAAAGCGCACGTCAAATACGTAGTCTGCATCACTCGGTAGACCATACTTGAAACCAAAAGACTGGAACACCATGACCAAGTCTTTGCGCTCTCGGCCTTCGATACGCATACGGACTGTTTCACTTAGATCGTGCAGAGATTGATTACTGCTATCGATGATAAGGTCTGCGTGCTCTTTGAGAGGGGAAAGAATGCAACGCTCTTTTTCAATCGCTTGTTCTAAAGACGTATTTTCATTGCTGAGCGTTAGTGGATGAATTCGTCTGGTTTCGCTGTAGCGTTTGAGTAAGGTATCTTTTTTGGCATCTAGAAACAGCACGCTGACGTCTGACGATTTCTTCAGCTTTGTGAGAACATCCGTTACTAAATTGGGCTCTGTCGGTAGATTACGGATATCAATACTGACTGCTACGTTTTGCTTGCTGGTTTTTACTGATTTGACGAAGTTATCGAGCAAATTGACCGGTAGGTTATCGACGCAGTAGTAACCTAAATCCTCAAGTACGCGAAGAGCAACGCTTTTTCCCGCACCGGATTGACCGCTGACGACGATAAGACGCATTACTGGTTCACCATAATGTCGTAAAGCTCTTCATCAGACTGAGCTTTACGTAACTGCTTAAGAACCTGTTTGTCGTTTAATCGCTCAGCCATGCTTGAAAGGGTTTTAAGGTGCTCTTTACACTGCGCGTCAGGAACAAGTAGAGCAAAGAGCAGATCGACAGGGCGGTTATCTATCGAGTCAAACTCGACAGGAGATTCGCATTGTATGAGAACGGCAACGGCTTTATCGCTGGACTGCATACGAGCATGGGGAATGGCTATTCCATTTCCGATGCCAGTACTGCCCATTTTTTCGCGGCTAAGCATGCACTCAAAAAGTTCGGTAGAGTTTTGACCTGTCTGCTCTGCAACGATTTCACTGATCATTTCCAGAGCGCGTTTTTTACTGGTGCATTGGACTGCACTTTTTGTGCAGTCCAATGAAAGGATTTCGCTTAATTGCATGGTATCTAGTGCGTATTTAATTTTTCTTTGTGCTTGTTGAGCTGTCTGACCAGTTTGTCAACGAGAGAGTCGATAGCGGCGTACATACTTTCTTCATCCGCAGATGCATGTATTTCGCCCTGGTTAACGTGAAGGGTAGCTTCTGCGATTTGACGGAGTTTTTCAACTTTTAAAACAACATGAACATTATTTATGTGGTCAAAGAAACGCTCAAGCTTTTGAAACTTTTCGTTTACGTAGTCTTGCATTGAATCGGTGAGATCAACGTGGTGGCCATTAATATTGATTTGCATAGACTTTCCTTCTCGGTTAGATGCCTAAAGTAGGCGTTTGCGCTGACTCGAAGGGGCAATGCCTAGTGATTCTCGGTACTTAGCTATTGTTCGTCTAGCGACCTGAATCCCTTGGTCAGCGAGTAGAGCTGCAATCTTACTGTCACTCAGTGGCTTAGCACTGTTTTCGGCAGCAACGAGCTTTTTAATCAGAGCTCGAATTGCAGTTGATGAACATTCTCCGCCATTATCGGTACTGACATGACTGGAGAAGAAATACTTTAGTTCGAAAATACCACGAGGGGTATGCATGTACTTTTGGGTGGTGACCCTTGAAATTGTCGATTCGTGCATATCAACATCTAAAGCGACGTCGTTAAGCACCATAGGTTTCATTGCTTCTTCACCATACTCGAAGAAATCGCGTTGATGTTCAACAATACACTTAGCAACTTTGAGTAACGTCTCATTTCTACTTTCTAGGCTTTTAATCAGCCACTTGGCTTCCTGCAAGTTTGAGCGAATGTATTGACTGTCTGAGCTGTTACCTTTACCCAATGCTGCGTATTGTTGATTGACTTTCAGCCTTGGTACTGAGTCTGGGTTGATAGTGACTACCCACTTACCATGGTCTTTAAATACAGAAACGTCAGGAATGACATACTCTGCGTGCTCTGTTGCAATACGGCTACCTGGTCGAGGGTCCAACTGCTGGATTAACTTAAGCGCTTCTTTGAGATCCGCTTCTTTAAGCTTAGCTTCTTTGATTATCAGCTTGTAATCACGATTGCCCAGTTGATCAATATAGTCGGTAAGTACTAACTTAGCTTCTTTCAACCAAGGCGTATCTTCAGGGAAGGTGGCTAATTGTAAGAGCAAACAGTCTTGTAGATTATTTGAAGCGACACCGAGTGGGTCAAACTGCTGAATACGTTTACGTACCGCTTCAATTTCTTCCAGCTCTATCTCTTCGTTATTAAAGCTTTCGAGGATGTCTTCCGTCGAAATCGTTAGATAGCCGTAGTCATCCACAGCATCGATGATCGCCATGGCAATAGTACGGTCTGTTTCACTGAAAGGCGTCAGGTCTAACTGCCAAGTTAGGTAGTCATGCAGTGACTGTGTGGTTTCACCTTGATAAACAGGTGTATCGTCATCGAGAGCAATGCCGGTACTGCCCGTATTGGCGCTGTAGACATCTTCCCAAGTGGTGTCTATTTCCAGCTCATTACTGATTTCAGATTTCTCAATCAAATCTGAGCTATCTTTGACTTCTGGCTCGGTAACATCAACACTTGGCTCTTTGTCCTCACTCGCTGACCTGTCTTCAACATTTTGAGGCTCTTCGCCGCCTTCTTCGACTTCGAGCAGAGGGTTAGAATCCAAGGCTTCCTGAATTTCTTGTTGAAGATCTAACGTTGACAACTGCAACAAACGAATTGCTTGCTGTAGCTGTGGCGTCATCGCTAACTGCTGTCCTAGCTTGAGTTGTAATGAGGGTTTCATTCAGTATTACTTGCCTTAGATGCTATAGAATCTTACCGTTCTTCACTTTAATCATAGACGGAATTGTTCGCCGAGATAAACTTGTTTTACCTGTTCGTTGTTGAGCACTTGTTCTGGTGTGCCCTCTGCAATCAGATGCCCCTGACTGACAATGTACGCTTTTTCACATACGTCTAATGTTTCGCGGACGTTGTGGTCGGTAATGAGAACCCCAAGCCCACGATCGCGCAGATGTTCAATAATCTTTTTGATATCAATGACCGATATTGGGTCGACACCAGCGAAAGGTTCATCCAGTAAGATAAATTGAGGGTTTGCAGCCAAAGCGCGAGCGATCTCAACACGACGGCGTTCCCCCCCTGATAGTGCCATACCAGCACTGTGGCGAATGTGCTGAATGTGGAATTCTTCCAATAAGTCTTCTAACTTATCTTGGCGTTGCTCACGGGTGAGTTCTTCACGGGTCTCTAGTACCGCCATGATATTATGTTCCACCGACAGCTTGCGAAAGATGGACGCTTCCTGAGGAAGGTAGCCAATCCCCATACGTGAGCGACTATGCATCGGCAGAATACTGATGTCTTCGCCATCGATAGTAATTGAGCCTTCATCGCGAGCGACCAAACCCACAATCATGTAGAAAGAGGTGGTTTTACCGGCTCCGTTCGGACCGAGCAATCCGACGATTTGCCCTGAAGTAACTTCAAGACTGACGTCTGTCACGACCTTACGGTTTCCGTAGGTTTTTGCTAAATGCTCTGCTTTGAGTTTTGCCATAATTATTCTTGTACTGCTTGTGGCTGAAGAACGGTTGAGACGCGATCGCCTTTCTCTTTACCATCAGCAATTAGCTTTTGTGAAGAGATTTTATAGCGGATTTTAGTACCACGAATCACACTGTCGTCTTGAGACAGCATGGCTTCATCGATCATAGTGAGTTGATCATCAACCATCACGTAATACAGTTCTTTCGCTTCACCGTAAAGGGTTTTGCCATCATCAGTTAGCTGAGAGAAGGTGGCTAAGTCACCATATCCTTCAATTTCTTGAATAGACCCGTCTTTTGGATCGCGGGTAACGATGACTTTATCGGCATTAATATTGATACTGCCTTGCTTAAGTTTTACATCACCAAGAAAGGTCACTTGATTGCTTTGCATATCAAGTTGTTGGCTGTCTGAGTCTATGTAGACAGGTTGATCCTGATCGGTAGACAACGCGAGCGCATGCCCAGAAATCAGCAAACAAGAAATTAGACTAAGGTGTGAGAGTTTCATATCTACCTTGTACGTGTTTGTAGAGGATGGCGTTGTTTTCAGCAAAGTTGCCTTTCATCGCCTGACCTACTGTTTCAAACTGAGGGCCGACCAAAGTGACTTGGTTATCTGCCCAAAAATCGCGATTATCCAACTGAATACCGAGTACATCTGTTGACATGGTGTCAAAGCCTGAATCCGGCAATAGGTTTTTCGCCAATACGTTGTCATATAATGTCAGCACATGATCTTGCCCAAGAATACCTCGGTCAGCCGTGACCTCCCATTCTTGGGTTGTGCCTTCTTTGTAAACTTTCAAAATCGGTTGATCAAAAAAGGTATCACCGCTTTTTGCGTAGTGATCCAGCTTAACGGATGTAATGACATAGCTGCGAATCCCTTCTTCGTTATAAGAAGTGTTCACTAGATCTTCACCGCTAAACATAGGTAATTCGGTATCCGGCTCTACCTGGATATCGTACTCTTTACCTTTATCAAACAAGTAGTAAGTGGACCAACAGATCACAAATGCCAGTATCAGGTAACCGATACGGGATAAACTCATATACTTAGACCTTTGTGGACATCAAGTTCATTGCGCGCTTGTAAAATAAGATCACACACTTCTCTGACTGCACCATGTCCGCCACGAATAGACGTGACGTAATTTGCACGCTGAGCCAGTAGGGGGTGTCCATCAGCCACGCAGACTTTCAAAGCGACTTTTTCCATCACAGGCCAGTCGATAAGATCATCACCAATATAACCAATGTGTTCTGGCGCAATATTCAATTGGCTGCAAATGTCCTGATAAGCTTTTACTTTATCGTCTTGCCCTTGGTAAATCAGCGAGATTCCCAGAGCTTTCATGCGATTTTCAACAATACGTGATTGTCGGCCTGTGATGATAGCGATTTTGATGCCCGCATTCATCAGCGATTTTACACCGTATCCATCTCGTGTATGGAATGTTTTCAACTCTTCACCATCATTGCCCATATAAATCAGGCCATCAGAGAATACGCCATCGACATCGCATATTAACAGCTTAATCTGTTTGGCAATGTTAAGCGTGTTTTGTTCCACGGGTTTATACAGGGTTTCAATCAATTTTGACATCACATCACTCCTGCTTTTAATAAATCGTGCATATTTAATGCGCCGACCACTTTGCCATTTTCACAAAGGATCAAACCGTTAATGCTTTTTTGCTGCATTAGGTTTAAACCTTCGGCAGCAAGAATATTTGGGCTGGCAGTAGTTGGGTGAGTAGTCATGACTTCTCCAATCAGAGCGCTGTGAATATCAATACGCTTATCGAGAATACGTCGCAAGTCACCATCCGTGAAGATGCCAACGAGATGCTGGTGGTCATCAACTACAGCCGTCATACCAAGGCCTTTTTGGCTGATCTCAAGTAGTGCTTCTCGCACCACAGTATCGGGTGTGACCAACGGAAGCTGCTCGCCGGTATGCATGATATCAGAAAGTTTTAGCAGTAACTTTCTACCTAGTGCACCACCTGGATGCGATAGCGCAAAATCTTCAGCGGTGAAACCACGAGCTTGGAGAAGGGCGACCGCCAAGGCATCACCCATGACCAAGGTTGCCGTGGTGCTTGCTGTTGGAGCCAAACCTAGTGGGCAAGCCTCTTTAGGAACAGTGATTTGTAAATGGAAATCAGCCAGTTTTGCCATCGTGGAATCTGGCTTGCCTGTCATGCTAATAATTTTGATGTTAAGGCGCTTGAGAACGGGAAAGAGCCCTAAAATTTCAGACGATTCGCCGGAGTTGGAGATCGCTAGCACAATATCCCCCGATTTTATCATACCCAGATCGCCGTGAGCGGCTTCACCGGGATGAACGAAGAAGGCGGACGTGCCCGTGCTGGCTAGCGATGCGGCAATCTTATTACCAATATGCCCTGATTTACCCATCCCCATGACGGCAACCTTGCCTTCTTTATTGGCAAGTATAAGTTCACAGGCTTGGATGAAATCTTCATTAAAATACTGATCAAGCTGCTCAAGGGCTTCGATTTCTGTTTTTAATACGTCAAGAGCAGCAGAGCGAAAATCAAACATGTCACACTCCGGCAGGCAAAAACTAAATTAAGCTGTCATGTTCAGGATTAGATATCCTTGATAAGCGATAAAGCAGCAGAATAATACAGCACCTTCTATTCGGTTGATACTGCGAGATTTGCCCAATGCCATCGCAACCAACAGTAATGAGACCCCTAACATTACCCAAAAATCACGCCCCATGGCGTATTCACTAAGAATTGAAGGATTAAGAATACCTGGGATGCCCATTACAGCAAGAATATTGAATACGTTCGAGCCAATGATATTACCGACGGCCATATCGTCTTCACCTTTCATAACACCTGCCAGTGAAGCAGCAAGCTCTGGTAAGCTGGTCCCTACGGCAATAATCGTTAGACCTATGACCAAGTCGCTCATGCCGAAATACTGGGCGATATACACGGCGCTATTAACTAAGGTGTCGGCCGCGATAGGTAAGATTATCAAGCCGACAATGACCCATAAACCTGCTTTAAGATTGCTCACTCCTTCTGGCACTTCGGACTCTTGATCTTCAAGTAGAGGATCGGAACTGCCAGAACTCTTTTCCTTTTTACTGATGCGCAGCATGGTCAGGATAAAGGCAGCGAATAAGACGAATAGAAGTACACCTTCATAGAAGCCTAAGTGACTGTCCCACAGTAAAACACCGGCAAGAATCGTCACACCAATCATTAATGGCAATTCTCGACGAAGTACTGCTGAACTGATTGAAAGAGGTTTGATCATCGCTGTGATACCAAGAATTAGCGCGATGTTAGCGATGTTAGAACCCAAAACGTTGCCCACTGCGGTATCGGTTTTACCGTCTAGCGCAGCCGTTGCAGAGACCATCATCTCAGGTGCAGAAGATCCCATCGCAAGGATGGTCATACCGATCACCAGTGGGGATATTCCGACATTGCGGGCTAGGGCTGCGGCACCAAAAACAAGCTTATCGGCACTCCATACCAGAAAGACTAATCCAACAACGAGAAACGCAATCGCCTCAATCATGATGATCCTTAATTTTGTGTTCAATGGGACAAATTTAACCGTTAATTTTGACGGTTTAGGTACTAAAAGGGAAGCAATTAATTGTTAACCATTTAAATTGAAGGCGTTTATTTATGACTACAATGAAACAGGCATCGATTATAAAAATGTCAATTATAATTAATTGAACAGTGCTTTTAATTTTTACTCAATGTGCTTATGATTGCCCATTCTAAGCGCTAAAGTCAGGGTTCATCATGTCCTCACTCGATCTCGTTACCGTTAAAAATCTGACTTTTTCCCGCGGGAAAAGGAAGATATTTGATGATGTTAGCTTGCATGTCCCTAAAGGGAAGGTTACCGCTATTATGGGACCTTCTGGTATAGGTAAGACGACACTGCTACGCCTCATTGGAGGTCAGCTTTACCCTGAAAAAGGGGAAGTGTGGTTTGATGGTAAGAATATCCCAACTCTCAGCCGAAAAAAATTGTACAAAGAGCGTAAAAAGATGAGCATGTTGTTTCAATCTGGAGCTTTGTTCACCGATCTCAACGTTTTTGACAACATCGCTTTCCCAATACGTGAACATACCGAATTAAGTGAAGAGTTTATTCACACTCTCGTACTGCTGAAATTGGAGGCCGTAGGGTTGCGAGGTGCTGCTCAGCTTATGCCCTGCGAACTGTCGGGTGGTATGGCTCGTCGAGCGGCACTGGCTCGTGCGATTGCTCTCGACCCACAACTCATCATGTATGATGAGCCCTTTGTCGGGCAAGATCCCATCACCATGGGCGTCTTGGTGGAGTTGATACAAAACCTGAACCAGGCGTTAGGCGTGACTTCTGTTGTGGTCTCTCACGATGTTCCAGAGGTCATGAGCATTGCAGATTGGGTCTACATTCTGGCGAATGGCAAAGTTATTGCCAAAGGAACGCCACAAGAATTGCATGATAACCCCGATCCGCAAGTCCAACAGTTTCTGAAAGGGGAGGCGGATGGCCCAGTGCCGTTCCGTTATCCTGCTCAACCTATTGCGAAGGAGCTATTCTGATGTTGTCTGACTTCGCGAATTTTGTCGCATCGACAGGGCGCAGAACTATGGGTGTCTGTGAGTCTTTTGGTCGTGCCAGTTTAATGCTGTTTGGCGCTTTAGTATCACGTCCTCGTCCAATACAGCATCTGCCGCTGTTAGTGAAGCAACTATACAGCGTTGGTGTCCAGTCTCTTATTATTATTGTTCTATCCGGTTTGTTTATCGGCATGGTATTGAGCCTGCAAGGTTATGTCATTCTTGTCGATTTTGGTGCGGAAGGGGCATTAGGGCAGATGGTCGCTCTATCGCTCTTACGCGAATTAGGCCCTGTAGTGACTGCGCTGCTGTTTGCAGGCCGTGCAGGTTCTGCGTTGACGGCTGAAATTGGCCTAATGAAAGCGACCGAACAACTATCTAGCATGGAAATGATGGCTGTCGATCCACTTAAAAGAGTGATTGCTCCACGCTTCTGGGCTGGGGTGATTTCAATGCCGATGCTAGCAATGATTTTCATGGCGGTTGGCATCTGGGGTGGACAGTTGGTTGGGGTTGATTGGAAAGGGATAGATCATGGTAGCTTCTGGTCGGCTATGCAGGCGTCTGTTGAACTAGGACAGGATATTGGTAACAGCATGATTAAAAGCCTAGTGTTTGCTGTAACCGTAACATGGATTGCGCTGTTTAACGGCTACGATGCTATTCCTACTTCGGAAGGCATAAGCCGAGCAACGACACGCACCGTCGTACACTCTTCATTGGCGGTACTTGGCTTAGACTTTGTACTGACTGCATTGATGTTTGGGAACTAAGTATGCAACAAACAAGAAAAACTGAATTATTGGTAGGCAGCTTTGTCCTTGCTGGAATTTGCGCAATTTTGGTGATGATTTTTCAAGTCGCTGACGTAAAGGGGTTAGGCTCAAATGATACTTACTCACTGAAAGCAGAGTTCGATAACATCGGCAGCCTCAAAGTTCGCTCACCGGTTAAGGTCGGTGGTGTTGTGGTTGGACGTGTGACGAATATTGGTTTGAATACTGAAAACTTGCTGCCTGTTGTCACTATGGCCATCAGCAGTCAATATGACCAATTTCCCGAAACCTCCAGCGTTAAGATTCTCACTTCAGGCTTGATTGGTGAGCAATACATTGGTTTGACGCCGGGCTTTGTTTTTGATGACGAGCAAATGCTGGTAGAGGGTGACTATATTGAAGACACCAAATCAGCCTTAGTATTGGAAGATTTAATCGGTCAGGTGCTGTACAGCGTTGGTGGTTCTGATTCGGCTAAGGAAGAGGAATAATTATGTTGAAAAAGTTAGTACTCACTCTGGTGGCGTTTGCTTTGTCGTTTACCGTTTCTGCGGCTCAAATAGATAAAACTCAACCTTACCAGATGATGAAACAGGTCTCTGAGCAGGCCTTTGCGAGATTGAAGGTGGAGCAAGATCAAATCCATCAGAACCCTGATTATCTCAAGGTCATCGTCGAAGAAGAGTTGATGCCATACGTCAATGAAAAGTACGCCGCGCTTAAGTTATTAGGCCCTAATCTCAAAGGATCAAAGCGTGAGGATGTCGGTCAGTTTATCGAGGCATTTCGCGCTTATCTGGTGAGTTCATATGCTCAAGTGTTGACACAATACACTAATCAAGAAATTGAGTTTGGCCCTGAGCCTAACGTTAGCTCTAAGAAAAGTATTATTGGCGTTAAAGTTGACATCATTGACTCACCCCGCCCAAACATCAAGCTTGAGTTCAAACTACGTAAGGACAAAAAGAGTGGTGAATGGAAGGCGTTTGATATGATTGCAGAGGGCATCAGCTTATTATCAAGTAAGCAATCTGAGTGGAGTAGCAAGTTACGTCAGGAAGGCATTCTCGCTGTCGCGAAAGACCTCGAAGACCTTGCCGCACAGCCGATCCGTTTTGAGAGTAAATCACAATGATTCCCTCGCAATGGCTAAGTCTGTCTGATGACCAGTTTCAAATTTCTGGTGTACTGGATAGAGATTCTGTCCCTCTCTTATGGCGCTCTCTGTATAACTGGAAGCCTAATAGCTCTAACGTTGAAGTGAGCTTAGAGAAGGTCGAAAGAGTCGATTCTGCGGGTATGGTGATGCTAATTCATCTATTAGAGCATGCAAAAAAGCAAAACTGTCATATAATGCTCAGCTTCGTGCCGAAACAACTGTTAACTTTATTTCAGTTGAGTAACGTCGAAGAGTTGATCGACGGGCATTTAAAGAATTAAACAGGGGTGAATTGTGGATAGCGCAAAAGTACAACAGATTTTAGAACAAGCACTTAACCTGGAAGAAATACATGTTAAAGGTGAAGGCAGCCATTATGAAGTGGTCGCTGTTGATGCTAGTTTCGAAGGAATGAGCCGCGTTAAGAAGCAACAACTGATTTACGCTCCATTGATGGAATATATCCAAAGAAATGACATTCATGCCGTTTCTATCAAAGCTTACTCACCAGAAGAGTGGGCGCGTGATAAGAAGTTGATGTCACTGTAAGGGTTAATGATGGATAAGTTTCGAGTAAAAGGGTCTAAGCAACCTCTGGTTGGCGAAGTCACGATCTCTGGTGCTAAAAATGCAGCACTGCCTATTCTTTTTGCATCAATCCTCGCGGAAGAGCCCGTCGAAGTGGCGAATGTTCCTCACTTGCGTGACATCGACACCACGATGGAATTATTGAAGCGTTTAGGGGCTAAAGTAGAGCGCAATGGTTCTGTGCATGTCGACCCAAGCAGTATCAATGAATACTGCGCACCATATGATTTGGTGAAAACAATGCGAGCATCTATCTGGGCTCTTGGTCCTCTCGTCGCACGTTTTGGTCAAGGTCAGGTTTCTTTACCTGGTGGTTGTGCGATTGGAGCTCGCCCTGTTGATCTGCACATTCATGGCCTAGAGCAGTTGGGCGCTACGATCACGCTAGAAGACGGTTATGTGAAAGCCAATGTTGATGGTCGCCTAAAAGGTGCGCATATCGTTATGGATAAGGTGAGTGTTGGTGCCACTATTACGATCATGTGTGCGGCTACCTTGGCTGAAGGGACGACGGTGCTCGACAATGCAGCCCGTGAGCCTGAAATTGTCGATACGGCGGAATTCCTGAATAAGCTTGGTGCTAAGATTTCTGGTGCCGGTACCGATACGATTAGTATTGAAGGGGTTGAACGCCTTGGTGGTGGTCAACATGCTGTTGTGGCTGATCGCATTGAGACGGGCACTTTCCTTGTCGCCGCTGCGGTATCTGGTGGTAAAGTCGTTTGTCGTAACACTAAAGCCCAACTGTTAGAAGCGGTATTGTCCAAGCTTGAAGAGGCTGGGGCGAAAGTCGAAACGGGTGAAGACTGGATTTCCGTTGACATGACAGATCGTGAGCTGAAAGCGGTGACAGTGCGTACGGCGCCACACCCAGGCTTTCCTACGGATATGCAGGCTCAGTTCACTCTGCTTAACTTGATGGCTAAAGGTGGCGGTGTTATTACCGAGACCATTTTTGAAAATCGCTTTATGCATGTACCTGAATTAATGCGTATGGGCGCTAAAGCTGAAATTGAAGGCAACACTGTGATTTGTGGTGATGTCGAAGAACTCAGCGGCGCGCAGGTGATGGCTACTGACTTACGTGCTTCTGCGAGCTTGGTGATCGCAGGTTGTATTGCAAACGGTGAGACGATTGTTGATCGTATTTATCACATCGATCGTGGCTACGATAAAATTGAAGATAAATTGTCGGCGCTTGGGGCCAATATAGAGCGTTTTCGTGACTCTCACTAACCTCAGCTAACATTTGTAAGCCGAAACGAGAGTTTCGGCTTTTTTATGGGCGCTAGATAAGTTAGAGTCATGGGCAAATTTTAATGACTATTTTGTTCTTGGAGAACAACCAATGATTGCACTACTACGTGTATTCGCTGTCGCGATTTTTGCAATTGTGATGTTTGTGTTCGGTTGTGGCTACTGTTTATTGAGCCCACGTAACCCGAAACATGTCTTCACCTTTGGACGCTTGTTCGGCAAGATGTCGCGTGTTTTCGGCATTACACTTGAGTTGCGTTTACCTGAAGACGCATACAAACGCGGACAGCATATTTATATTGCTAACCACCAGAACAATTGGGATTTGTTTACCGTTTCTTCTGCAGTGACGCCAAAAGTCGTCACGGTAGGTAAAAAGAGCTTAGCGTGGATGCCCCTGTTTGGTCAGCTTTACTGGCTGACAGGTAACATTCTGATTGATCGTGCTAACCGCTCTAAAGCGAAAGGGACGATTGATCAAGTTGTGGATAGTATGAATCAAAGTGACGTATCAGTCTGGATGTTTCCTGAAGGAACGCGCTCACGTGGACGTGGTTTACTGCCTTTTAAAACTGGGGCTTTCCATGCTGCGATTGGCGCTAAACTTCCGATTATTCCGATTGTGTGTAGTTCGACGGATGGATTGAAGCTCAATCGTTGGAACAACGGGCATGTCATTGTTGAGATGTTACCGCCAATTAGTACTGAAAGTTATGGAAAAGAAAATATCCGTGAGCTTGCGACGCTGTGCCGAGAGCAGATGAAAGACAAGCTGGAGTCGCTAGATAAGGAAGTTGCCATGCTCAATCAGCAAGCAGGTATCAAAGTCTAACCGAGCTAAAAATTGTTGAAATGGCCTCAGTCAACGTGTCTGAGGCCATTTTTCTTTTACTCTAAGGCTGGTTCTTAAAGTTCTTCGTCGTTAAGCTCTTTTAGCACTTGGAAGATTTCGCGAAATGCTTTAGCAGGTTTACCGGCTTTCTTTTCTTTCGCTGCTTGACGAGCTAACTGACGTAAACGCTGGCGATCCGCTTGTGGGTATAGCTCCATCACGTCTGCAATCGCCTCATCGCCTTGTTCAACGATTCGGTCACGCAACTGTTCTAGCTTGTGTAGTGCAGCGGTTGCTTGTGAGTGTTTATTACGTACCTTGTCCAGCGCAGCTTGAAGCGGCTCTGGATCTTCGAAGCGCATCAGCTTGCCAATATATTGCAACTGACGACGACGCGCTTCATTTTTAAAGCGTTGTGCGTCTTTAATTGCTTCTGCAAGATCTTCACTTAACGGGAATTTTTCTAACACCGAAGGTTTAAGACTGGCGAGTTCCTCACCCAGTTTTTGTAACTCTTCCATGTCACGTTTCATTTCGGTTTTACTTACCCAAATGATTTCTTCTTCTTCTTCCCATGGCGCTTTTTGATTTTTTCTGGCCATCTTTCTGCCTTAATTTGAACATCTATTTCTCTATTTTAACAAGAATCATGGGGAGAAAGCGAAATTCTTGTTATTCTAGGCATATCAGACCTTAAGCATGAAGAAGATATGGACGTAAGACAGCAAGTCGCTCAGCAACGTGTTGAGCTTGAGGCCGCCGTTGCGAAAGCACTGGAAATGGCCGCGGAAAAATCTGATGGCGCTGAAGTCGCGATCACCAAGACGACAGGCCTGAGTGTATCGACACGTATGTGCGAAGTGGAAAACGTTGAATTTAACAGCGATGGCGCTTTGGGGATTACCGTTTACCGTGGTCAGCGCAAAGGCAGTGCGTCTACCTCCGATCTCAGTGAAAAAGCCATTCAACAGACGGTGATGGCAGCACTTGATATTGCCAATTACACTTCAGAAGATCCATGCGCAGGCCCAGCTCCTAAAGAGCTGATGGTAAAAGAAATTCCTGATCTTGATTTGTTTCACCCTGATACGCCTGACCCCGATCATGCTGCAGAGATTGCGATTGCTGCTGAGCAAAAAGCGTTATCCTTCAGTGACAAAATCAAACAAAGCGATGGCGCCAGCTACGACAGCCACTATGGCTTGAAGGTCTATGGCAACAGCCACGGTTTGCTTGCTAGCTATGCCTCCAGCCGACACAGTACCAGCTGTTGTGTTATTGGGCAGGGTGAAAGTGGCGTAATGGAGCGTGACTACAGCTATACAGTAGCACGCCATAAAGATGACCTTTGGACACCTGAGTCAGTCGGCTTGAAAGCGGCGGAGAAAACCATCAGTCGTCTTGATGCGCAAAAGCTCAAGACAGGCAAATACCCTGTGATGTTCGCAGCCGATGTAGCAACGGGGTTACTTGGACACCTAGTGATGGCAATCAGTGGCGGTAACCTGTATCGCAAGTCGTCATTCTTACTTGATCATCTCGGTCAGCAGGTACTGCCAGACTGGTTTAATGTTTCTGAAAAACCTCATGTGCTACGCGGTTTAGCGTCGAGCCCATTTGATAGCGAAGGTGTTACAACACAAGATCGTGAAATCATTACCGACGGTGTGCTCGCGACATACCTATTAACCAGCTATGCCGCGCGTAAAATGGGTATGGCGCCAACGGGTCACGCTGGTGGTATTCATAACTGGTTCGTTCAATCGACGGGGAAAGACTTTGAGCAGATGCTTAAAGAACTGGGAACGGGCTTCCTTGTCACCGAAGTGATGGGGCAGGGCGTGAATATCGTCACCGGTGATTACTCACGAGGAGCGGCAGGCTTCTGGGTAGAGAATGGTCAAATCCAATATCCTGTTTCTGAAGTGACAATCGCCAGCAACCTGAAAGATATGTTTAATCAGATTGTCGCGGTTGGTAATGATGTTGAAACCCGCTCACAAATACAGACAGGTTCGATTCTGATTGAGTCGATGAAAGTAGCGGGTGAGTAGCAGCTGCTTTCCGTACTAATCTAACTTGAAAGGGTTGGCGTTTTAGCGCCAACCCTTTTTGTTCTCTGCTCTATTATTACTTCTCAAATAATTCAGTGTGCAGCTTCTGAATCGCTAGCTTTGCGTCTGACTCATCAACTAAGAAACACAGGTTGTGAGGGCTTGCGCCATAGCAGATCATTCTCAAGTTAAACTCTTCTAATGTTCCAAATACTTGTTTTGCATAACCTTTGCTCTCACTCATATTGTTGCCAATCAGCGCGACCAGACACAGGTTATGTTCTACTTCAACCGTACACAGCTCTTCCAGCTCAAGACGTGCAGCTTCAGGTAACTGAGGAGCACCACCAGATGTGTCGGTTTGGTCAAGCGTTAGACTGACACTGATCTCTGAAGTGGTAATCAAATCTACCGAAATCTTGTGCTTCGCCAGAATTTCAAACACCTTGGCCAGAAAGCCGTAAGCATGGAACATCTGCGCGCTGCGCAGCGTCACCATGGTCTGGTTACATCGTAAAGCCAGAGCACGGAAGAGAGGTGAGCTCTCGACTTGATGGCGAATCCAAGTACCACCTTTTTCAGGTTGTTTTGAGGAGCCGACAAAGACCGGAATATCATGGCGGAGAGCAGGGATTAGCGTCGAAGGGTGAAGGATCTTGGCGCCAAAATTAGCCATTTCGGAGGCTTCACTGAAGCTGATCTCTGAGATGGGTGATGCTTTTGGGGCAATACGTGGGTCAGTTGTATAAATGCCCGGCACATCGGTCCAAATCTCGAGTCCCTGAGCTTCAACCGCTTCTGCAATAAGTGCCGCACTGTAATCGCTGCCACCTCGACCCAGTGTCGTGGTATTGCCATCTGCATCGGCACCGATAAAGCCTTGAGTTACCACAACCTGTTGTTGGCATAACGGGATAAGCAATGCTTGCGCTTGTTGACGAATAGTGGCCAGTTCCGGTTCTGCTTTACCAAAATTATCATCTGTGCGTAGTACGTCACGAATATCAAAGCGTACCGCATTGATACCACGTTCCCTCATTAACTGGGCCAACAGGTGTGTAGACATCAGTTCACCACAGGCGACAAGGTGATCCGTCAGCTTAGTACTTGACTGAATCGAAGCAGCTTCTGCCAAACTTGTGACGGTATCTAGAATAGAGTAGACCTCGCTGGCTGCTTGAGTTGCATCTTCTAGTTGATTGAGTACCGCATCATGAATACTGGCGAGTTTGGTTAGAATCGCACTGCGCTCTGTCTGATCTTGAACTCCATTCGCGAGTTCGACTAATAAGTTTGTCACGCCTGAACAGGCACTGCTGACGACTAACTTTGTGTTTGGGTTCTGCTCAATGATCGCAGCACAGCGACTCATGGCTTCAAAGTTAGCGACACTGGTTCCACCAAATTTAGCAACGTTAAAATTGCCCACGGCATTTCTCCCACAACTTCCTGAAAGTAAATTAGTAATCCTTGCTTGAAGAGAGAATGAGCGTATTGAGAGGTTTTATTGTGTAAGGTTTACCTCAGAAGCTCTTCATCAGACGGAGCTGATGACAGTTGATGGGAGTCAACCCAAGTCAACCGACAGATCAAAACCACAATGTTGATCTACCTCGGCACTACTCCCCCTCAGTGATTTGTATCGGAGTTGTGGCTCCACAAAACACCTACCTGGGTAGTGCTCCTCTTCTGCAAAATGCATGTATATGGCGGCATAAAAATTCACCATATATTCTGCATTGAACGTTTTTATGTGACCTTTGTCAATGGGAAATTGGTTCTTTCTTCCCCTTGTGAATTAACAAACTTGTGACAGTGGTTTGACCTGAGCTCTTATGGTCAATTGCCGCATGTAGTGATTTGTTTTAATGTAAAGACAAATCAATAAAGAGCAGATCAGTTTCAAGGAGCGAACAATGACTATTCAAAGCTTTATCCCCCCTCATCGTATTCTTATGGGCCCAGGCCCTTCGGATATTTCTCCTCAAGTTCTACAGGCTTTGAGTCGTCCAACAGTGGGCCACCTTGACCCGCTATTTATCAAGATGATGGATGAGTTAAAACAGCTACTTAAGTACGCCTTTCAGACTGAAAATGAATTCACTATTGCGGTTTCTGCACCGGGCAGTGCAGGTATGGAAACCTGTTTTGTTAACCTGATTGAACCGGGTGAGAAGGTAATCGTTTGTCGCAATGGCGTATTTGGCGAGCGTATGCGCGAAAATGTAGTTCGAGCGGGCGGTGTTGCTGTGGTGGTTGATGATGAGTGGGGCACTCCTGTCTCGGTCGATAAAGTTGAGCAAGCACTGAAAGAGAATCCAGATGCGAAGATCCTGTCATTCGTTCACGCAGAAACATCGACAGGCGCATGCAGCGATGCTGAAGCACTAGGTAAACTTGCAAAAGCGCACGGTGTGCTAACAATAGTTGATGCCGTGACTTCTTTAGGTGGTGTACCGCTTAAAGTCGATGAATGGCAGCTAGATGCGGTGTATTCAGGCAGCCAGAAATGTCTATCTTGTGTCCCTGGCTTATCACCAGTGACCTTTTCTCCTCTTGCCATTGAAAAGATTCAGGCACGTAAAACGCCTGTCCAGAGTTGGTTCTTAGATCAGAGTTTAGTGCTGGGCTATTGGAGTGGGGAAGGCAAGCGTAGTTACCATCATACAGCGCCAGTAAATAGTCTGTATGCGCTGCATGAGTCTCTATTAATCCTTAAGAATGAAGGATTAGAGAATGCTTGGCAGCGTCATAGTGATATGCATGAAAAGCTGAAGTTGGGTCTCGAAAAGTTAGGTTTTGAGTTCGTTGTAGAAGCAGAATCACGTTTGCCTCAGCTCAATGCGGTCTACATTCCTCAAGGCGTCGATGATGCAGGGGTTCGCAACCATTTACTGGAAAACTACAATCTCGAAATTGGTGCAGGTTTGGGGGCATTAGCGGGTAAGGCATGGCGTATCGGTATTATGGGCTACGCTGCCCGAGCTGAAAATGTTGCACTCTGTTTGAGAGCGCTGGAAGAGTCATTAACGCAGTAACTGCTTAAACAATAAAAGGGTTGATTTTTTGACATCAACCCTTTTTAGTTTCTCTCGGCTCTAAATATCGTCACGCTCAATCGGGCAGCTCATACAACGAGCACCACCGCGACCGCGGCCAAGTTCATTACCCGGAATGGTCAGAACTTCGATACCTGCTTTGTCGTACTTCTCGTTGGTGTAAACGTTACGCTCATAACCGATAACCACGCCAGGCTTAACCGTCAAGACGTTATTCGCATCGTTCCACTGCTCTCGCTCAGCTTCGTAGTTGTCACCGCCAGTTGTGATGATCTTTAGGTAATCAACCCCCAGCGCTTCTTCGATAGCATGCGTATAGCTAGGTACCTGCTCTACCTTCATCTCATTGTCACCTTTCGGCGTCAGACGCCAAGTATCCAAATCTTTACGCATGATCTCTGGATAAACCGAGAAAGTGTCCACATCCATGTGCGTCATGACGGTATCTAAGTGCATGCATGAACGGTGCTTGGGCAGGTCAATGGCAATAACTTCTTTCGCCTGACCGTTTTTGAACAGGTTGGCTGCGAGGTTTTCTACACCTTGCGCTGTAGTACGCTCAGACATTCCCACTAGGACTGCACCTTTACCGATCACCAGTACGTCTCCACCTTCGATATTGGCATTGTCATAGTGTAGATCTTCATCACCAAAGTATTTGATGAAGTCTTGTCCTGCAAAGACTGGGTGCCAGCGATAAATAGCACGTAAGTGGTTGGTTTCACGCTGACGAGCGGGTTTCATCATAGGATTGAGTGACACACCTCCGTAGACCCAACATGAAGTGTCTCGGGTGAAAAGATGATTGGGCAGAGGTTCAATCACAAAGTCTAGCGGTCGATGCATTCTTGGTAGCATCGAAGAGGATTGGATTGGTAATTCCGAATATGCTAAACCGCCGAGTAACACAGTTGCTAGGTGCTCATTATCCATATCAGACAGATAATGGCGAAGATCACGAGCGAATGTCGGACCATAACGGAAATCAGAAATTTGCGTATCAAGCAGCCACTCTTTAGCTTCTTTTACAGCTAAAGTTTCGACTAATAGATCGTGAAGAAGCAGAACTTCGACACCTTGATTTGTCAGTGTTTGTGCAAACTGATCATGTTCTTCACCTGCAGCTTCGACAGCAAGAACATCGTCAAACAGTAGCTCATGGCAGTTTGAAGGGGTAAGGTGGGTTAGTGCTCGTTCTGGTCGAGCTAACAATACACGTCTTAACTGACCTACTTCTGAGCCTACGTACAACTTACTCATTTTGCATCCTTACAATAATATCCAGTGCGTATTTATGACAAGGTTGTTATCAAGATGCAAGTGATAATGTTGGTTTCAATAACTGCTTTTTATTATTTTTGTGGTTTTTAATTTTATTAACTCGTTTATTTTTGTGGTTTTTATCTAAAGGGATGGGGTGGATTAGATAAGCGTACCAATGCGTTACTATGCGCCTTATGACATTGATGAACTTGAGAGAAAAAAACACAATTCAGCATAGCTATTCACAACTACGATATAACTTGGTTTGAAGATATATTTCTATGCAGTTACTGCCATTCTGAAGATATGCAGAGATGAAAAATAAAAACTCAATCTTTCAGGTTGTCGCTAGGCAGTCAGCGCGGCAGATAATTCTGAATCTCTCCGATGATAAAAAAATGTTAACTTTTCCATCTTGTGAACTTGATCATTTGCGATCTTTAATCTGTTTACCACTTAAGGTGAGGATCTTCATGGATTGCGGCTAGTAATTTCACTGGATCCATGCGATATTCCGTTGCGGTAAATTACGATCAATGTTGTCACTATCTGGAGCTGACTTATGTCTCATGAAGACGAATATCTATCTGTTGAAGAATTAATTGAGATTCAAAAGGAAGAGACTCGCGATATCATTCAAGCCTTGCGTGAAGATGGTAGTGATCCAGATGCATTGTATGAAATTGAGCACCACCTGTTTGCTGAAGACTTCGATACACTGGAAAAAGCCGTGGTAGAGGCATTCAAGATGGGCTTTGAAGTATTAGAAGCTGAAGAAACAGAAGATGAAGACGGTAATAAATTGTTGTGCTGCGACGCAACGATGGAATCGGCACTTGATGCTGAGGCGATTGATGCTCAAGTAGAGAAGCTGATTCACCTTGCTGAGAAATACGACATCATCTATGACGGCTGGGGCACTTACTATGAAGGTGAAGATGCCTTATACCCTGAAGAAGACGGAGATGACGAGTAATTTCTCGTCATAAGAAAAAACCAGCGTGAGGCTGGTTTTTTTGTACCTAAATTCGAGAGTACTTAGGTATCTTTCACTATATTGATTCTTTATAATCACCCAAACTTGATCTAGCGCAATTTATAAGGGAAACATGCAGCTATCACTCGCAGGTTTATGGCAAATTTCGCCGTTAACGAATTTCTCGATTCCTCAGGATGACATCACTTTTCCCGCTCCATTAAGCGCTAAACTCCCAGACCTTCTTTCGGAAGCTGCCATTGCAGAGCAGGAGTGGCACTTGATGCATGATATTGAGGTTGATGAAGCCATGATGGCTTTCCCCGCTGTGGATTTGGTGTTGGGAGGAGTGGATTATCATGCGGAAGTTCGACTCAATGGCGTCGCGCTGTTTGATTGTGATGGCTCGCAAGCCGAATATAAGAAAGATATTCGACCTTATATGCAGCTTGGTCGGAATCGGTTTGAGATATTATTTCTCGAAGAGGAAGAGGGACTGTTATTTGAGGAAGACAGTTTAGAACTTTGCCCTTTAGGGGCACAAACCTACCAGAAGTTTGATGCTCGAATGGGGATTTGGAAAGAGCCTTATTTACAGTTTATTCGCCACGTACGGCTCGAGCATGTTGTGACTGAGCAGATATGGCACCATGGGGGAGGCTGTGAATTTATGGTAGATCTGCACTACAAAACTTATGCGTCTGGGTTGGTTTCTGCATCCGTGAAATTTAATGGTATGACGTATCATATCCCCATTGATGTGAGAAATGATCATGTCAGCGCCTTATTTCAGGTAGAAGCTCCGATTTATTTCAACGCAAGCCAACCTGATCCCGAAGAGCTTTATCAATTGGAAGTTATGCTCGATGGCCAATGCCAAAAATTTAATATTGGCCTGAGTGAAGACCTCTGCGTGACGCATTTTCCAATTTAGTCTTTCAAGCGCGGGTTATGTGCTGTGAAAACAGAGAAGTTTGTCTGTGCTGCCAGACTCGCTCATGGAAGTAATAGGCAAGCGTGTTAATACTTGGTTCTATCGTTGCCATGACTCCTCCGACTAACCAGCTCCCTGTTAAAAGATAAGCCACACTGAAGGCAACGCTGAAGTGTACAACAGCAAAGCTGGTGGTCTTCAGTGTGGTAGCACTCTGATGTTTTTTTAAGCGAGGTGAGGTGTGCCAGACTTGTTCATGAAAATAAAACGCAACAGTATTCACCAAAGGCTCGATCATGGCAATTAAACTGCCGATCAAGATATTCCCCGTCAATAGATACGCGACAGTGAACGCGATAGTGAAATGAAGAGTGGCAAAAGTGAGTGTCTTTTTCATGATGTGATCCAGTCTTTGGTGTTGATAGGATCATTATTAATAATTATTTTCATTAAATGAACTCGATTGAAACTATAATATCAATCGTTAATAACTATTAAAAAAGGCGCTCAATTGAGCGCCTTTTGTCTTTATTCAGTTAACTTAGCCGTGCGGTTTGACCACTAAAACATTGATGGGGGAGTTCTGAACCACTTTACTGGCGACGGAACCTAATACTACCTTATCCAGTTTAGAACGCTTATGGCTTGGCATCACAATCAGGTCTGCACCGAGCTTTTCCGCGTAGTCGAGAATCGTGGCGTACGCTTTGCCTTCAGCTACATGTGTTTTATAAACGACTTCTTCTGGAATATGCTGGACTGCGAACTGTTTCAGCTGGTTTTCAACGTCATTTTTCATTTTTGTTGCGGCATCCTTTGGAAAATAGGTCGCAACCATAGACATGTGAATACCTGGTAATACGTTCAGAAGATGAACTTGAGCCTTGGAGTACTTGGCATGCCAGACAGCCAGTTCAAGTGCTTTATCAGAAAAACCTTTGTCGTTCAGATCGACAGGAACAAGAATTTGCTTATACATCGATAGCTCTCTTTTTAAGCTTAGCCTCCAACGAGGCCAAGTCATTGCATCCTTAGTAGATACCAAATCCACTAATGTGTTTGGTATAAGTGTAGCCCCACTTCCCTCAGTGGAGTGAGGCTGACTAAGTTACGCGCTCAATTGTTCCTTTCGAGCTCGTCTCTGCTGGTTCATGCCCAGGCCAATAAGGAGTAGCAGTGCTGGTACGAAAACCCACTCTTTCATTGGTCGATCGGCGTCAACGACAACAGAGCGAATTTCCCAGTCGAAATCAACACCAGCAGCTTCTGCAGGGCTGCCAAATTCGACCATGTCGACTAACATACGGCCGTTGGCGTTATTGAGCATTAGCCCCATCGACGCAATACGATCCTCCGCTGATTTCGCACTGTCATCGAATGGCAGACGAACTGTTTTCGAGATGAAATCACCTTCAAGATTTTCACCGGCAACGAGAAGCTCAATGTCCTGACCAACAGGCAGCTGTTCAGTGATTTGCGCGATCTCTGTACCTGGGTGAAGTACTTTGGCTGGATAAATTTGATCCCACCAGAAGCCTGGGCGGAAGAAAGTAAAGGTCAGAGCTAAGAGTAGGACGGTTTCCCACCACTTGTTCTTAGTAAACCACCAGCCTTGCGTCGCAGCAGAGAATATCAGCATTGCGATGACGGAAGATATGATCGTGAGCAACAAATGCCACCAACTATCAATACCCATCAAAAGAAGTTGAGTGTTGAAGATGAACATAAATGGCAAGATTGCAGTACGAATATCGTAGGTGAAGCCTTGAATACCCGTGCGAATGGGATCTGATTTCGCGATGGCCGCCGCTGCGAAGGCAGCCAAACCAACTGGAGGTGTATCATCCGCAAGGATGCCGAAATAGAACACAAACAAGTGAACGGCAATCAGTGGGATGATCAAACCGCTTTGTGCACCAAGGGTAACGATAACTGGTGCCATCAAGGTCGATACCACGATGTAGTTTGCGGTCGTCGGCAGGCCCATACCGAGGATCAGACTGATCACTGCGGTAAACAGAAGCATCAGGATAATGTTACCGCCGGAAATGAACTCAACGAAATCCGTCATCACGAGACCGATACCTGTGAGTGTGACAACACCAACAACTGTGCCCGCTGCAGCGGTAGCAACACCGATACCAATCATGTTACGAGCACCAGACACTAAACTCTCAAGCAAGTCGATAAAGCCTTCTTTGGTCTGTTCGGCAATAGCACCTTGCTTAGACAGTACGGCCATGAGAGGACGTTGAGTAATCAGGATAAAGATCATGAATACCGTTGCCCAAAAGGCTGATAGACCTGGAGAGAAACGTTCAACTGTCAGACACCACACCAGTACCACGATTGGAAGTAGGTAGTGCAAGCCAGATTTTATCGTTGGACCCGGATCTGGTACTTCAGTGAGCTCAGCATCAATCTCAATGGCGCCTTCTTTGGCGTATCTAGCCGAGACGCTGACCAGACCGATGTAAGAGAGCAGCAATGCCACGGTGACGATAGGGGTGGCGGCATCACCGAACACGTCTTTCGTCCAGCCAACACCGTAATAAACGGCAGCGCTAATTACACATAGGCCAAGAATCGTGCCTGTGAAAGATAGCAAGCTAGCCAGCAATGTTGGGTTGTGGCGGCGAGGAAGACCAGTCATGCCTGCTTTACATGCTTCTAGGTGAACGATGTAAATCAGTGCGATGTAAGAAATCAGAGCAGGAAGGATCGCCGCTTTGATGACTTCGACGTAAGAGATTCCAACGTACTCGACCATAAGGAATGCCGCAGCACCCATGATTGGTGGTGTTAGCTGACCATTGGTTGAAGCGGCGACTTCTACCGCACCGGCTTTCGTTCCTGGGAAGCCAACACGCTTCATCAATGGGATAGTAAAAGTCCCCGTCGTTACGACGTTGGCAATAGAAGAGCCAGAAACTAAGCCTGAAAGGCCTGAAGCGACAACCGCTGCTTTTGCTGGGCCGCCTTTCATGTGACCGAGTAAAGAGAAAGCGACTTTAATGAAATAAGCGCCAGCGCCTGCACGTTCTAGCATTGCGCCGAAGAGTACAAACAGGAAAACGAATGAGGTTGAAACTCCCAGAGCAACACCAAACACACCTTCGGTCGTTAACCACAGGTGAGACATCGCTTTGTTCAGGCTGGCCCCTTTGTGAGCAATCACGTCTGGCATGTATGGGCCGCCAAACGTATACAGTAAGAATACGGCTGCTACGACCATCAATGGTGGACCTAGTGCACGACGAGTTGCTTCGAGGAGTAATACCATACCAGTCACAGCAACAACAATATCTAATGTTGTGGGAGCGCCGGAACGACCAGCCAGCTCAGTGTAGAAGATATAGATATACGCAGCGGAGAAGCTACCTGCTAAGGCTAATAACCAGTCCAAAGCGGGAATTTTATCACGAGGAGAGCTCTTGAGAGCGGGGTAGGCTGTAAACGCCAAGAACACGGCAAACATCAAATGTATTGAGCGTGCTTCCGTATCGTTGAGTACGCCAAAGTCAAAAATGAACGGCAGAGGGGATGCGTACCAAAGTTGGAACAGTGACCAACATAGTGGCACAAACCATAAGATACGTCCTGGGATCCCCAGTGGAGCACGGGCACCGGTATCGGCTTGAGCTACCATTTCTTGCACATCTTGAGACGGAGATGTTGTCTTCGACATGTACTTAATCCTTATTATAAATGGCCTTGTCTTTTATGATTGTCAGAACCTGACTTTGCATCTTTCAGTTTAGTGAAAAGATGAAATATTGCTCAGTTGTAAGTTTTTGATATATAGAAACAAAGAGGAGTTTCAAAAATGTGAAACTCCAAAATAATTATGATTTGGCTCAATACCTTAGAGCTTAATGTACCAAGGAGGGAGAGCCTCCTTGGTGAATAAAGAGAGGTTACTTAAGTAGACCTATTTCTTTGTAGTATTTCTCTGCACCTGGATGTAGAGGGATAGAAAGACCGGCTTTCACCATGTCTTCTTTCTTAAGGTTTGCAAAAGCAGGATGCAGACGCTTGAAGGTATCGAAGTTTTCAAATACAGATTTCGCCACATTGTAAGCAACTTCATCAGAAACGTTTGTTGTGGTTACCATAGTAGCAGCAACACCGAAGCTATTTACGTCTTTATCTGTACCGCGGTACATACCAGCAGGTACTGTGCTGAATGCGTAGTAAGGGTTGTCACCAACAATCTTGTCAATCTTAGGACCTGTCGCTGAAACTAACTTCGCATCACAAGATGTTGTGGCTTCTTTGATTGAACCGTTTGGATGGCCTACCACATAGACGAACGCATCGATTTTGTTGTCACATAGAGCTTGAGAACGCTCAGAACCTTTCAGTTCAGAAGCCAGTTTAAAGCTGTCGTTAGTCCAGCCCATTGCTTCCATGACAACACCCATAGTTGCACGGTCACCTGAACCCGGGTTACCGATGTTAACGCGCTTACCTTTTAGGTCAGAGACATTTTCGATACCAGAGTCAGCTCGAGCGATGATGTTGAATGGTTCAGTGTGTAGAGAGAACATTGCTCGCAGTTCTTTGTACGGGCCTTGTTCAGCAAACTTACTTGTACCATTGTAGCCGTGGTACTGCCAGTCAGACTGAACGATGCCGAAATCCAGTTCGCCAGCACGGATAGTGTTGACGTTGTAGATTGAACCACCAGTCGACTCTACTGAACAACGAATGTTGTGGTCTTTACGGCCTTTGTTAACTAGCTTACAAATTGCACCACCAGTTGGGTAGTAAACACCTGTTACAGACCCGGTACCAATCGTGATGAACTCTTGAGCGTTAACCGCACCAGCACCCATTACAGCAGCTGCAATAGCACCAACTTTAATCAGTTTGTTCAATGCCATGAATTTCCCTTCCTTTATTCATTATTAACCCCATAGCAAGTGTAGTCGCTATGGGAGTTTCCTCTTATGGAAACGGCATCTTTTTCAATCCATATGTTGAAAAAGTGGCTGAATAATACCAAAAAATTGGCACATAATTACACGATTGTTAAAGAATGTAGCGGATTTGGCTGGTTTTTGAGCGAAAATTTAACCTAAGTTAGCAGGTTAAACCATTTGCTAATCAAGGATTTAGCTTAGTGTGTGTTTAGGTAAGGAGATTTATTCAAGATGTGATTTGAGTCACAGGAAAAATACTCTCGAGTGACTCATAAAATAGGCTTATATCTGAAACTTATCCAGTATATTCAAACAGTTCGCAAACCGAATTGAACAGCTGTTCTGTGGTCATACTGAGAGTTGGAGTGATAAAGATAGTGTCATCTCCTGCTACGACACCTAATATGCCTTCTGATTTTCCTAGGGAGTCCAGTAAGCGCGCGATCAATTGTGCAGCCCCCGGCCCAGTATGAATAACCACTAAGGCATTATTATGATCGATATCCAGCACCAGTTCTCGCAGTGAGCTTGATACAGTGGGCACCCCTAACTCTGCCGGTAAACAGTAAACCATTTCCATTTTGGCGTTACGGGTACGTACTGCGCCAAACTTGGTCAGCATGCGGGAAACTTTGGACTGGTTGATGTTTTCGAAGCCTTCATTTTTCAGAGCCTCAACAATATCCCCTTGGGAGCCAAAACGTTCCTCTTTGAGTAGCGCTTTAAAAGCACGGACGAGGTTATCTTGTTTTTCTGAATGACGCATGGTTCTCTTTCAACCGTTGTTTTTATAAAAATCAAGTGAATATTCTCGCATAGCTATGCACATAGTGCCAATGCTATGCCAAATTCTGTCTATCGTGTCACTGTAAATGGATGTGTAAGGTGGCATTTTAAAGTTACTTAACTCTTTGTCATTAAAGGTAAATGTAAGGATAATAAACACTTGTGTGTAGCACGTTGTTACTGAGTTGCGCAAGGTCGCAAAGCTGACGTTAATTGATTGTAATCAGTATGTGATTGCTATAGCTTTGGACAGCGTTGATTTCAAATCACCCCAAGACTTATAAAGAGATTCATCTCAAGGAGAACTACGATGAAAGTAGCCGTTATTGGTGCCGCTGGAGGCATCGGTCAAGCCCTAGCCCTTTTACTAAAAAACCGTCTTCCTGCTGGTTCAGATTTAGCACTTTACGACATCGCTCCGGTTACTCCGGGTGTTGCTGCTGATCTAAGCCACATCCCAACGCCTGTATCAATCAAAGGTTATGCGGGCGAAGATCCAACGCCAGCACTTGAAGGTGCGGATGTTGTTCTTATTTCTGCGGGTGTTGCACGTAAGCCTGGTATGGATCGTGCGGACCTATTTAACGTCAACGCTGGTATCGTTAAGTCTCTTGCTGAGAAAATCGCTCACGTTTGCCCTAAAGCGATGATTGGTATTATCACTAACCCAGTCAACACAACCGTGCCAATTGCGGCAGAAGTTCTTAAGAAAGCGGGTGTTTACGATAAGCGTCGTCTATTTGGTGTTACCACTTTGGATGTGATTCGTTCTGAAACGTTCGTTGCAGATCTAAAAGACAAAGATCCAGGCGAAGTGCGTGTACCGGTTATCGGTGGTCACTCTGGTGTGACGATTCTTCCTCTTCTTTCTCAAGTGGAAGGTGTTGAGTTTACGTCTGAAGAAGTCGAAGCTCTGACCAAGCGTATCCAGAATGCGGGTACCGAAGTGGTAGAAGCAAAAGCGGGTGGTGGTAGTGCGACTCTATCTATGGGCCAAGCTGCATGTCGATTTGGCCTTGCTCTAGTGAAAGCACTTCAAGGTGAAGATGTGGTGGAATACGCTTATGTCGAAGGTGATGGCGAGCATGCACCGTTCTTCGCGCAGCCAGTGAAACTAGGCAAAGATGGCGTTGAAGAAATCTTAAGCTACGGTGAGCTAAGCGCATTCGAAAAGTCAGCGCTTGATGGCATGTTAGAAACACTGAACGGTGACATTCAAACGGGTGTTGATTTCGTTAAGTAAATCCTAGATGAGTAGTGTACATAAAGCCGACGTTGAGTCGGCTTTTTTGATCCTTTTTCCCTTAGATAGGGTAAACCTATGATGAGGTTAAGGAGACGATTATGGACATTACTGAAATCGAAAAAGGTATGTTGGTGGAGTGTAAGCAAGGTGTTGGGGTAATCTTGGTTATTGATGCCAAGACCAATGCCGTGCTTATCGAAGAGCGTGAATCCCATCAACAGTTTGCGGCTGATATTAGTGAACTAACGGGTAATCCACAATGATACATCGGTTGTCATAAAGGCCACTTATTTACCATGTTCAAAAAAGCGAGCTATGTGCTCGCTTCCTTTTGTCACTGGTCGATTATTTACGGACAGCAATCGCTTCAATCTCGATACCCACATCTTTAGGTAGACGAGCCACTTCCACACATGAACGTGCTGGGTAGTTTGCTACGTTATGCTCATCAAAGAATTTACCGTAAACCTCGTTGACTGTGCCGAAGTCATTGAGGTCTTTTACGAAAACCGTCATTTTAACGATGTCAGTCACAGACAGACCTGATGCTTCAACCACCGCTTTGACGTTATCTAGAGATTGACGAGCTTGCTCTGCGATATCTGCCGACACTTCACCTGTTGCAGGGTTTACTGGGATCTGACCTGAAGTCAGTACCATGTTACCTAGGTCTACACCTTGTACATATGGGCCAATAGCAGCAGGAGCGGATTCTGTATGAAGTACTTTAGTCATTATTATGTTCCATCTGTTGAGGGTTAACGTAATTAAGGGAAGTCAGTGTGCCGTGAAAGCAGAGCGGCGTAAAGAAAAATCCCTGCTATCAGAGAGCAGGGATTGATAATTTATGATTAAGCGACGATTAACGTTCAGTAACGATTTCTCGTGAGAAGACCTTCTCACAATACTTACATTTTAATCGCACGTTATCTTTTTTCTCGAACACTTTAAAGCTGGTTTCTACAGGTTCATCGTGGGTAATGCAGTTACTGTTTGGGCATTCAAACACGTTGTTGATCTGTTCTGGTAAATCCAGTGCCAGTTTCTTCACAACCTCGTAGTTTTCAATTTGGTTAACCGTGGCATGCGGTGCGTATAAGGCCAGCTTGCTTGCCTGCTCCTCACTAATAAAAATATTTTCAATCTTAAGCAGGTCTTTGTGGCCGAGTGCTGAAGACGGCAAATTGAGGCCAACAGTCACGCGCTGCTCTGACTTATCCATTGAAAAGAGCTTGAGAACTTTAATACCAATCTGAGCTGGGATGTGGTCAATAACGGTGCCGTTTTTGATTGCTTCAACCTGCAATTGAGTTTCTTTAGCCATGATGATTCTCCCGATTACAGTGATTGGTTTAAAACAAGGGCAAGTAAGGCTTCACGCGCATAGACGCCATTTTCAGCCTGTTCAAAGTAATAGGCGTGTGGCGTTTTATCGACATCAACAGTGATTTCATCCACGCGAGGCAGCGGGTGTAGCACTTTTAGGTTGTCGCGTGCACCTTCCAGCAGCGCTGCAGTAAGGATGTAGGCGGATTTGATGTGCGCGTATTCCGACTCATCAAAGCGCTCTTTCTGAACTCGAGTCATATACAGCACGTCCAGCTCAGGGATGACGGTTTCCATATCTGTGTGCATGCTGTATTCAATGCCAGCTTCATCCAGTTCTTCGCAAATGTAATCTGGCATCGCGAGTGCCTCTGGAGCGATGAAGTAGAAGCGAACATTGTGAAACTTCGCCAGAGCCTGCGTTAGAGAGTGAACGGTACGGCCGTATTTCAGATCACCAACAAAGGCAACGTTGAGGTTATCAAGACGGCCTTGTGTTTCAGCAATTGAGAACAGGTCGAGCAGAGTTTGGGTTGGGTGTTGGTTGGCTCCGTCACCCGCGTTGATGACAGGTACACCATTGGAGAATTCAGAAGCTAATCGTGCAGCGCCTTCCTGTGGATGACGCATAACAAATGCATCGACATAAGAAGAGATAACCTGAACCGAGTCCGATAAGGTTTCTCCTTTCTTGGCTAGCGAAGTGTTACCGCCATTATCAAAACCAATCACGCTGCCACCGACACGCTGGATAGCGGTTTCAAAAGACAGACGAGTACGGGTAGAAGGCTCAAAGAAGCAGCTGGCGATCACCTTGTTCTTGATCAGCTCAGGATTAGGCTCTGCTTTGAGTTGACCTGCGGTTTTGACAATCAGTTCCAGCTCTTCACGAGAAAGCTCAGGAATTGAGATAATGTGCTTGTTATAAAGCGTGTTCGTCATAATCATCGTCCCATCTGCGATTTAGGCAATAAAAAAGCCTCCCAATAGGGAGGCTTTAAAAATCGGTGGAAATAGTAAAAAGACCAGCCAGTAAGCGTTTTGGCTTACCTAATGTAAATCGTTTTGTAGAACACGTTTTACGTGGCATTTGGTCACTACCTCCAGACAAATTGCGAGCATTATACGCTGAAGATTTGTTAACGCAAGCGATTACATCGAAGCTTTATGGTGCAATTTTTGTTGGTGTTATGAACCGAGTGTTGCGACCATCACAGCTTTAATCGTGTGCATGCGGTTCTCTGCTTCGTCAAACACAATTGAGTGGTCAGACTCGAACACTTCTTCAGTAACTTCCAGCCCATTCATTCCGTATTTGTCGGCTACTTCTTTGCCTATGGTGGTTTCATCATTATGAAATGCCGGTAAGCAATGCATGAACTTGACTTGCGGGTTACCGGTTTTATCTAGGGTGTCCATATTGACTTGATAAGGCTTCATTTGAGCAACTCGCTCATCCCAAGCCTCTGGAGCTTCACCCATCGAAACCCACACGTCAGTATAAAGGAAGTCGCAATCTTTAACGCCTTCATCAACGCTTTCAGTCAGCGTGATTTTTGCCCCTGTTTGTAGAGCAATCAGTTGGCAGTTTGCCACCAGTTCCTCTTCTGGCCAGAAAGCTTTAGGGGCGACGAGGCGAATATCCATGCCCATTTTGGCGGCTCCCACCAATAGAGAGTTACCCATGTTGTTGCGTGCATCGCCTAAGTAAGCAAACTTGATTTCATGGAGCAGCTTACCGCGACCGTGTTCAAGCATGGTGAGAAAATCGGCTAGTATTTGAGTGGGGTGAAATTCGTCGGTCAAACCGTTCCAAACAGGTACACCAGCGTATTGCCCCAGTTCTTCTACGATTTCTTGGCCGAACCCTCGATATTCAATGCCGTCATACATTCTGCCTAATACACGCGCGGTGTCCTTCATCGACTCTTTATGACCAATCTGTGAACCAGATGGGCCGATGTAAGAAACCTGTGCGCCTTGATCGAAAGCGGCTACTTCAAATGCGCACCGGGTGCGAGTAGAGGCTTTTTCAAAGATCAGGGCGATGTTTTTACCAACGAGCTTTTTCTGTTCTGTGCCCGCGTATTTTGCCTTCTTAAGATCCGCAGATAGATTGAGTAAAAACTGGATCTCTTTTGGGGTGAAATCGAGAAGCTTGAGGAAATTTCGGTTACGTAGATTGAAAGCCATGCTTCAGTCCTTCATTGCTCATTATTTTAATAGGACTAGTTAAACATAGTTATGTGATGTTTGTGAATAATTATTTTTTAAATATGGCGGGATATAAATAATATCCCGCTTTTTGTGATTATAAATTCTCTTCTGCAAACTCGGCCAGACGGCTGCGCACGACGCCATTTAGGTGGACATTAGCGCTGCCTTCGAAGTTCTTGAAGCGTTCAACCATGTAGGTTAACCCTGAGGTAACAGGGGTGAGGTAGTGGGAGTCAATCTGCGCCAGGTTACCCGAGCAGACTATCTTAGTACCTTCACCACAGCGAGTAATGATGGTTTTGATTTGCGAAGCAGTCAGGTTCTGACACTCATCCAGCAACACAAACGCGTTTTGGATTGATCGGCCACGCATAAAGTTTATCGACTTAAACTGTATATTGGCTTTGTCGCAGATGTACTTCAATGAGCCTTCGGTACAGTGGTCGTGCTTATGTAGCGCTTCCAGTGTGTCCGTTACCGCCGCTAACCAAGGCAGCATTTTTTCCTCCTCACTGCCAGGCAAGAAGCCAATCGATTCGCCGATATCTGGTGTATTACGAGTGACGATGATCTTGTCGAACATGCCGTGTTCAATGGTTTGCTCCAAAGCGGACGCCATAGCAAGTAGCGTTTTACCACTGCCCGCAGCCCCGGTGAGAATCACCAAATCAATATCAGGATCGAGTAAGGCATCTAACGCCATGCCCTGATAAATGTTCTTTGGTGTGATGTCCCACGCTCGGCGATGCATCATACGCTCGCGGCTGAGATCTTTGAGTGTCACTTTTTCCGGGGTTATTTCTTCCACTCGCCCTGCAAAGTCACTTTCTTCATCAATGACATACTGATTGATGTAGGTCGGCTCAAAAGGTTCTCGGTCTAGAGTGTGGAAGGTGTGACCGCCAAGGTTCTTACTCTCGACTTCTTCGATATTACTCCAGAAGTCGCCTTCGATTTGTTGGAAGCCTTTAGTTAGGTACTGAACATCATCAATCAATTGGTCTGTTCGGTAGTCTTCAACGAAGCGAACGCCAGCGCCCTTGGCACGCAAGCGCATATTAATATCTTTGGTGATCAGAACCACTTCACGTGGTGCGCGTTTGTTTTGCAGATAAAGCACCGCATTAAGAATGCGATTATCGCCAGCCTTGTCTGCAAAAGCCTTAATGGTTTCTTGCAGCTCAAAATCGGCGAGAATAGAGATATGTCCGGTGTTTTCTTTATCGCGGTTAATCGGAATGCCTTCAGAGATTTCATCTGGTGTGGCGTCTTTGAACATGGCTTCCATTGCGCGGATGGCCACTCGGGCATCGCGGGCAACGTCGCGCTTACTGTCTTTGATTCGGTCGAGCTCTTCGAGGACGGTCATTGGAATGACCACGTCGTGTTCTTGAAAGGAATAGATGGCTAAAGGTTCATGAAGAAGGATGTTGGTGTCTAGGACAAAAAGTTTCCGATCCGTGTCACCCATAAGCGTCTCCTTGCCGTGATGCGGCTTGTTTGCCATTCACAATCGCTTGTGATTATGGCCTACCTGCGGTTGCTTGTAGCCTATCGCTAAGTCGCTCAGAGATCGCTGTCGGTTAGCTGATACGCTACAAACCCGTGTTGATCGTCATCCGAATAATGCATCTCTCGTGCCAGTCGAAAAATTGACGCGATAGCCTGCATTCTCATCTGTGAGTATAAGTCAGATTCCCAACTCTCTTTTTTAGATGTGCCACTCTTTTCTTACACTTTGATGTCATGCAAAAGATGAAGAAAAATTTGTTGTTTTTTGAGGCGTTTGTGCGTGACCAATATCACAGCTTCGAGTAATATGAGCGACCTTTTTGACGTGACGGCTGGCCATTCGTTTCCCCGTCAGCTGCCTTTCAAGTCACGTAAGAACAACTAAGATAAATAGACCCATTTTTGAATTAAACAGGTGAGGTAGTCGATTCATGACATTTGCTTTGGGCCAGCGTTGGATCAGCGATACGGAAAGCGATTTAGGTTTAGGGACGGTTGTAGCATTGGATGCTCGCACTGTGACGCTGATGTTTGCAGCGTCGGAAGAGAACCGAGTGTACGCTTGCAATGATGCACCGGTTACCCGAGTCACCTTTAATGCTGGCGATGTTGTTGACAGTCAGCAAGGCTGGTCACTTAAAATTGAGCAAGTGGTCGAGGACCAAGGTCTGTTTGCCTACATAGGCACTCGCGAAGACAGCGGAGAGCAAGAGGTGATGCTGCGCGAAATCATGCTCAGTAACCAAATTCGCTTTAACAAGCCGCAAGATAAACTGTTCGCCGGTCAGATTGATCGCATGGACAACTTTGTGCTCCGTTACCGTGCACTAATCAACCAATACGAGCAGCACAAAAGCCCGATGCGTGGCTTGTGTGGTATGCGTGCTGGTTTGATTCCTCACCAGCTATACATTGCTCATGAAGTTGGTCGTCGCCATGCGCCTCGCGTTTTGTTAGCCGATGAAGTTGGTCTAGGCAAAACCATTGAAGCTGGGATGATCATTCATCAGCAGGTGTTGGCGGGCCGAGCGGAACGTATCTTGATTGTGGTACCGGAAACGTTGCAGCATCAATGGTTGGTCGAGATGATGCGACGCTTCAATCTGCATTTCTCTATTTTTGATGAAGAGCGCTGTATTGAGGCGTTTGCTGATTCAGATAACCCGTTTGATACCCAGCAATATGTACTGTGTTCACTGGACTTCCTACGCAAGAGCCGTAAGCGTTTTGAGCAAGCACTTGAAGGCGAGTGGGATTTGCTGGTTGTCGATGAGGCGCACCACCTAGAATGGAGCCCAGAGCAGCCAAGTCGTGAATATCAGGTGATTGAAGGGTTAGCTGAGCGCACACCTGGGGTACTTCTTCTGACCGCAACCCCAGAGCAATTAGGACGTGAGAGTCACTTTGCCCGCTTACGTTTGCTCGATTCAGACCGCTTCTATGACTACCAAGCATTTGTTGAAGAAGAAGAGCAATACGCGCCAGTAGCGGATTCAGTGAGCGCGTTGTTCTCTGGTCAACAGCTTGAGAATGACGCCAAAAATCAGATTACCGAATTGTTGTCCGAGCAGGATGTTGAGCCTCTGTTCCGCATTATTGAAAGCGATAGCGAAGAAGAAGCCAAAGCTGCAGCTCGTCAGGAACTGATCGACAACCTGATGGACCGTCATGGTACTGGTCGTGTGTTGTTCCGTAACACCCGAGCAGCGATCAAAGGCTTCCCGGTACGTAACGTTAATCTGCTACCAATGCCGATCCCTCAGCAGTACACGACGTCTATGCGTGTATCGGGCATGATTGGTGGCAAAATTAGCCCTGAAGCACGTGCGCTGAAAAATCTTTACCCAGAAGAAATCTTCCAAGAGTTTGAAGGCGATGATGCCAGCTGGTGGCAATTTGACTCACGTGTCAATTGGCTGATTGAGAAGATCAAACAAAAGCGCAGTGACAAGATTTTGGTTATTGCTTCTCGTGCCAGCACTGCGTTGCAGCTAGAGCAGGCACTGCGTGAACGTGAAGGTATCCGTGCCACCGTGTTCCACGAAGGTATGTCGATTCTGGAACGCGATAAAGCGGCCGCTTACTTTGCGCAGGAAGAGGGTGGTGCTCAGGTCCTTATCTGTAGTGAAATTGGCTCAGAAGGTCGTAACTTCCAGTTTGCAAACCAACTGGTGATGTTCGATTTGCCGTTCAACCCCGACTTACTTGAGCAGCGTATTGGTCGCCTTGACCGTATTGGTCAGAGTCGTGATATTGATATTCACGTTCCTTATCTGGAGCAAACGTCACAGGCAATTCTGGCGCGTTGGTTCGATGAAGGTCTAAATGCGTTTGCTGAAACTTGCCCGACAGGTCGCGCGGTGTATGACAAGTTCTCTGATCGTTTGATTGAAATGCTGGCTTCGGGTGACGTGACCGAACTCGATGATGTGATTAGCGAATCGGCTGCGATGAATAAAGAGCTCAAATCTCAACTTGAGCAAGGGCGAGACCGCTTACTGGAAATGCATTCCAATGGTGGCGAAAAAGCTCAGCAGATCGTCGATAAGATTGCGGCCACCGATGGTGATACCAATTTAGTGACGTTTGCGTTGAGTCTGTTTGATACCATTGGTCTTAATCAGGACGACAAAGGGGAAAATGCCTTGGTGGTGACGCCATCTGAACACATGATGGTACCAAGTTATCCTGGTCTGCCTTATGAAGGTGCGACGATCACCTTTGATCGTGAAACAGCCTTGTCTCGTGAAGACATGAACTTCATCAGTTGGGAGCACCCGATGATTCAGGGTGGTATCGACCTATTGATGAGTGAAGGCGTTGGTGCAACGGCAGTCTCTTTGCTGAAGAACAAAGCGTTGCCAGTAGGCACCATGCTGCTTGAGTTGGTATATAAAGTCGATGCGCAGGCGCCAAAGCGTAGTGGTATCAGTCGTTTCCTACCTGCAACGCCGATTCGCCTTATGATAGACGGCAAAGGTAATGACTTATCTCAGCAAGTAGAATTTGAAAGCTTTAACCGCCAACTTAGCCCGGTAGGTCGTCATATGGCGACCAAACTGGTGTCATCAGTTCAGGCTCAGGTCCATCAAATGATCACCGCAGGTGAAGCGTTGATCGTCGAAAAAGTCGAAGCCGTACGTGCAGAGGCGCAGCAGGAAATGCAGGCGAGCTTGAATGCGGAGTTGGAACGACTACAAGCTTTGAAAGCGGTAAACCCAAACATTCGTGATGAGGAGCTGGCCGCGATTGAAGAGCAAATTAAAGAGCTCAATGGCTACATTGCTCAAGCTCAGTACCAGCTAGATTCACTACGTATGATTGTTGTGTCCCATAATTGATTTTACGCAACTTGCAGTAAAAGGCCTTCATTTGAAGGCCTTTTTTATAGCGGCGGGTTACATAAGCCACTTCCACCACACAAATACTGCCAAGAAACCAAACAGGTAGACAAGGCCAGTGATAGAAAGCCACTTTAACTTATTGCCCAACGCTAGAGGTTCAGGTAACGGCGATTTTGAAACCAAAATATAGTTCAGCAGAGCAAAGAATGGCGTTGTCATAAAGGCTAGAATCATCGCAAAGTCGAGCATAGGCAGTAGTGCTGCTGCCCAGAAAACGATGATCGACAGTGCCGCTGCGGAAATCAGTAGCATCCACCCTTGCGTCACTTTAGGTCTCATCTCTTTTTGCTTACGCAGTAGGCGTTGAGATTCTGAAATCACTCGAGCGTAGCCATCAATGACGGTAATAGTACTGCCAAAAATACAGAAGAACGCGACGGCTGCAATTAGGTAACGTGACCATTCGCCAATGGTTGATGCATATAGACCGACCAATTGGTGTGAGAAACCGACTCCTGATTGAGAAAGCTCGATATTGCTGCCGTGTAAGACCAAAGTACCCAGCGCAAGGAAAACAATCGCCAGAATCGCCGTACCTATGTAGCCCACATTAAAATCAAACAAGGCGGAACGAGCCGTTACCTTTTGGTGGCGTTGCTGACTTTTAAGCCACATTGATGTCAGGCTGGAAATTTCAATCGGAGCTGGCATCCACCCCATGGTGACGACGATAAACCCGATAGCAGCAATGGACCAAGGTGAGGGCGCTTCAAAAGCAGGAGCCGCTTCGACAGGGTTACCTGCGGCGATAGCGACCGCAGTCAGGGTTGCAATGGTCAGTACCGCCATAATGATTTTCGATAAGGAGTCGAGAGCTTTGTAGTGGCCAGCAAACAGAATCGTCAAGCAGGTCGCTAGAACAATCAAACATAAGGTTGTGGTGGAGAGTTCCACGGGGATAAAGTACCCAAGTAAGCTAGCACTGAATAGCAATAAAGCAGCGGTATTGACGATACCGGAAATGACACTTAACGTAACAAATAACCACAGATACGGACGACCAAGTTTTGAGTAGCCTTCGACTAGACTTTCCCCTGTCCCCATTGTGTACTGAATACTGGCGCGGAAAAATGGGTATTTAAAAAAGTTGACCAGCAGAATTAATACCGCCAGTTGCCAACCGTAAATAGCTCCGGCTTTGGTCGAAGCAACTAAATGTGACCCTCCGACGGCAGCGGCAGCCATCATTATCCCTGGGCCTAGCGAACGGACAAGTTGTGCCAGAGAGTATTTAGCGTGACTCTCTGAAGTGGAGATCGTTTCCATTTGTATTCCTTGATGTCGTGTTTTAGTGTTTTTCTTGTCAATGGTAAAACCAATATCATACGTAATCAGAGTGTTAAATATTATTTACATAAAAAGCGCTAAAATAGACTTGGATGTGGAAACTCCGTCACAACCCTGAGTCTGATATACTGGGTGAGTTATAAGTAGTATTGAGATATTTTATGGCCATGCAGGACTATTACCCGCCCACCGAACCTTGGATTGAGCGAGTATTTGAGGATCAAGGTATCCTTGTGGTGAATAAGCCGTCTGGCCTTTTATCTGTTCCTGGACGCGCGGCTGAGCACTATGACAGCATGTGGAGTCGATTGAAGGCACTCTACCCTGACATTCAACCGGTCCACCGTCTTGATATGTCAACATCAGGGCTGATGTTATTTGCCAAGGACAAACCCACAGAATCAGCACTAAAAAAGCAGTTTCAGTTCCGCCTTACACACAAGGTCTACTATGCTCGTGTGTGGGGACATGTAGAGCAGGATACGGGGGAAGTGGATCTTCCACTGATTTGTGATTGGCCAAATCGGCCGAAGCAGAAAGTTTGTTTTGAGCAGGGTAAGCCATCAAAGACCTTATTTGAGGTGGCAAAGCGCGAAGATCAGACCACCATTGTCAGGTTACTGCCTATTACAGGGCGTTCACATCAGCTGCGTGTGCATATGCAAGCGTTAGGGCATCCGATTGTTGGAGATGAGTTCTATTCACAGGGAGAAGCCTTCAAATTCTCCAATCGTCTTGAACTGCATGCGGCTGAATTGAGTTTTTACCATCCTCAAGATGAACGTCTACGCAGTATTTTTGTTCCTTGTGATTTCTATCCTGAAGCGGAGGCATTGATCTTTAACTATTTCGATCCTGTGCGAGAATTGCCGGACTATAAAACGCTGCCACGTCCATGATTTCACTATAGGCAGCGGAAGGAGAAACCATGTCGCTGCCTAATGTTGTTTTTTTGGATCGCGCCACGATCCCCACTCATATCGAATTACCTCACCTTCCTTTTGACCACCAATGGATTGAATATGATTTCACCAGCTCTGAGCTGGTGGTGGAGCGCCTGCAAGGCGCCCAAATTGTGATTACCAATAAGGTGGTGCTAGACCAGCAAGTTTTGTCTCAATTGCCCGAACTTCAATTGATTGCCATATCGGCGACTGGGTTTAACAATGTTGATATCGATTATTGTCGAGCACAGGGGATTGCGGTGACGAATGTCCAAGGTTATGCCACACAGTCGGTGCCGGAGCATGTTATCGGCATGATCTTCGCTCTCAGACGCAATTTGCATGGCTACCATAACGATATCGCCAAAGGAGAGTGGCAACGAAATCAGCAGTTTTGCTTTTTCACTCACCCAATTGGTGATGTTGCAGGATCTACGCTGGGAGTGATTGGTTCAGGGGCACTTGGTCTGGCGACAGCGGCGTTGGCTAAAGCGGTCGGGATGCAAGTTATTTATGCCGAACACAAAGGGGCTGATGCTTGTCGGGAAGGCTATTTACCCTTTGAACAGGTATTAATGATGGCTGATGTGATCACACTGCATTGTCCGTTGAGTGAAGCCACACGTAACTTGATTGGAGAAAATGAGTTGGCGCAAATGAAACCCGGAAGCCTATTGATCAATACTGGCCGCGGGGGATTAGTCGACGAAGGGGCTCTGGTTGCGGCATTAAAGCATGGCACGATTGCTGGGGCGGGTGTGGATGTCTTCACGCAGGAGCCTGCTGACAAAAGCAACCCGTTACTAGCGAATATGGATCTGCCGAATTTATTGCTGACACCTCATGTAGCGTGGGGAAGTGACTCATCGATTCAGAACCTGTCGAATATATTGATGGATAACATTACCGCCTTTATAGAAGGGAGAAAACAAAATCGAGTGGTTTAGTGCTCATTTTGCTGCTGGCGCCATTTGAGTAAGCCTTGATTAAATATCGCTAGCAGCTCCTTTCCTCTTGGGCTCTGTTTGGAAAACATTACGAAGCCATCGTTATTGAGAAAGGGCTTGGGGTGATAGGTAATATTGTTCTGAACATCTTTGGTTTGCTGACTGAGGTTGTACAAGCCTATCTGTCGCTCTTCTGGATAAACTTCAATTCGGTGGTGGTTGAGTCGTAGCAGATTCTGACTGGGGCTGTTAACTCGGCTCATAGTAACGCCCTTTGACTCTATAAGTGCGTCCAGTTCAGGACCATAGCTGTAACCCAGCCCTCCGCCTAGTTTGTAGCCTTTTAAATCTTCGATCTCTGACCATTCAAAGTCTAAGTCCTTGTGGTGGAAGAAGACAAACTGCTCTTGTGAGACCGGTTTGCTGTAGTAAAAATGCTGTGTTCGCTCGTCATCGAACATCCAGACGGCGGTGGCGTCGAACTCTCCGCTTTGTGCCTTTTCATACGCTCTGGCCCAAGGATAAAAAGTATAAGTCACTTTATAACCTTGAAGCGCAAATGCTTGAGTGATGGTTTGAGCGACAACACCATACCCTTCAAGGTTTTGGCCGATAAATGGTGGCCACTCTCCAGCTGTGATTCTAACCGTTTTATCTATGTTCTCAGCATACGCCTGCACACAGATAAAATATGATAGTAGTGGAATACCGAGCAAGAACTTCTTCAACTTCTCTATACCTTTTTTCATGGCACCATAATTCATTTTAGATGAGTCAATTTGAAAAGAGCATTAAACGACAAAATATTTATAAGTAAGGTGTAAAGTTCGATATAAACGCTTGAAACTCAAACATCAAATGTTCTTATTGTTCGATATATGTAAAATTATTGTATCGAGGTGCGGTGTTGTTTGTGATGTACATCAACTGGTTGCACTTTCTTGTTATTAAGACATAGACGCTAGGAATGAAATGTAAGAAATTATTCGGCTTGTGTTTTAGTCAATAACGTCAGGAAAATAAAAAAATGGAACATAAACATATCACAAACCCCGTTGAGTTTAGGGGTAAGGGAGGCGAGTTCTTTGGCATATGGATAGTCAATGTTTTGCTTAGCATTATTACTTTTGGCATCTATTCCGCTTGGGCCAAAGTCAGAACAAAGCGCTATTTCTACGGCAATACCTATGTAGATAGTGATAACTTTGAATATCACGCTCAGCCGATGCAAATTCTCAAGGGGCGTCTAGTGGCTGTTGCGGTTCTTGGTATTTGGGCTATTGCCAACGCATTCTTTCCTGAGGTGAGTTTTGTGTTGCTGTTGGTTTTTTATGTAGCTTTACCTTGGCTACTATGGAGCAACGCTCGATTTGATGCTGCAATGACGAGTTACCGCAATGTTCACTTTTCTTTTGACTCGTCATTGAAAGATGCTTACCTATCACTGATGGGGCGTGGCTTGGGAGCGCTAGTCGCCATTGCTATCTATATTGCCGCAATTGTCGCAATCTCAGGGGTGTCAGGTGTCGCAGCTACAGTATTAGGAATCGCATTCTTTGTCTTCTTGTCTGTGCTATACGCATGGGTTGTGGTTGGCGCACATAAGTATTTCACCAATGGTTATCGGTATGGTGACTGGAAGTTCAGTGCAGAATTGGAAACGGGCTTCTTTGTTAAGACCTACCTGAAAGCCATGGGGCTGGGTATTGCTGCGTCCATCATCCTTATGATTGCGATGTCTCTGACGATTTTTAGTGGCTTTGACCTTACGGCTATCCAGAATGGTGATTACAGTTCGTTAATGGGCGCATCTCAGTTTACGGTCTTCATTGTTGCTTATCTAGCAATCATCGTTCTGACCATTGGCTTGACCGCGTATACAACGACTCGAGTTCGTAACTACATCTTCGAACAACTGCAAGCTAAACTTGAACAAGAATCAGACAATCGCTATACCTTTAACTCGACCTTTACTGCCAGAGGTTACACTTGGTTGGTTATCTCTAACTTCTTGCTTCAGGTCGTTACATTGAGTATTGCCCGACCTTGGGTCATGGTAAGAACCTCGCGCTATGTTGCCGATAATACCGCAGTATTTGGTGATATGAGCCTGCTGAAAGCGACAGATAAAGACTCGAACGTTCAATCTGCGATATCGGATGAAGTGGCTCAAGCCTTCGATTTAGGTATCGGAATTAGCTAATGATGTTTGATGGGGTGGCGTTTCCGCCACGAAGCTCGGAGCGCCATCCTGCCAAATTGGATGTGACACAAGCTAATGCGTTAAGTTTGCGCGTTGAAGGTCAAATCATCAGTTGTGACCAGCAATACGCTGAGATCAGTGTCCCTGTTGGTAACCTACCTGTGCGATTCAAGTTTCCCGATGGCTGGGTTTTTGTGGTTGAAAGAACGACAGAAGTGAGCCACTGGCTGGAACGAAATCGCAGAAGCAGCGCCATTGATAAAATGGAAGCTAACTGGTTCGCGTGGTTGTTGTCAGCGGTAGTGTGTATCGGAGTTGTATTGGGCAGTTACTTTTATGTATTGCCATGGACCAGTGACAAGGTCGCCAATGCTATCCCTGATTACGTTGCAGTGGCATTGGGCGATAAAGTTCTCGAAAGCTTTGATAATAGCTGGCAAGAGAGCGAGTTGAGTCAGCAAGAGCAGCAAGCGATCCGCCAACGTGTGGCTCAGCATGTCACACAGCTTGAAGCATTACCTTATCCCATTGAAGTGGTGTTTCGCTCCTCAGAGCTTGGCGCCAATGCATTTGCATTGCCGGGTGGGAAAATCGTGTTACTCGACGACTTGGTTACTCTGGCTGAGAATGAACAACAACTCGATAGCATTATCCTTCACGAGCTAGGCCACGTTCATCATCGTCATATGATGAAGCGATTGGTTCACTCGAGCTTACTTTCGGTGGGCATTGCACTCTTAACTGGCGAAAGTTCAGGAGTGGTAGATAATCTGGCTGGAGTGGGGGTGTTCTTCCTCTCCAATGGTCACTCTCGAGAAGCGGAAATTGAAGCGGATGTGTATGCCATACAGGCTATGCAAGCCATCTATGGAAGTAGTGCGCCAATGGCTGAAATGTTTGAATTGTTTAGGCAACAAGGTGAGTTGGAAATACCCGAGTGGATGAGTACTCATCCTGACTTCAAACATCGGATTGATGCTGCTCGTCAATAGCAGATACAAAAAAGGCAGCGATTTCGCTGCCTTTTAGTTAACACTGTACCGGTTTATAGCGCAGCAATTGTGGTCTTTTGCTCTTCAAGCTTCACTAGCGTTTCTTTATAACCTTCTAGCTTCTCTCGCTCTTTCGCGACAACCGCTTCCGGTGCTTTAGCCACAAAGCCTTCGTTACCTAGCTTGCCTTCGATACGCTTGATTTCGTCGTGAGTCTTCTTGATTTCGCCATCGAGACGAGCAAGCTCAGCGTCTTTGTCGATAAGTCCAGCCATTGGGATCATTAGCTCAGACTTCGCCACAAGAGCGGTTGCGCATGCAGGCGTTTCTTCACCCGCTTCTAGCACACGTACAGACTCAAGCTTCGCGAGAGAAACAAGCACTTGGTTGTTCGCTTCTAGACGCGCTGCATCTTCTGCGCTCGCAGCTTTCAGCATCACTTCGAGCGGCTTACCTGGGTTGATGTCGTACTCAGCACGTAGGTTACGGATACTCGTGATGAATGACTTAACCCACTCGATGTCATCCAGTGCGGCTTGGTTGAAGTTCGCTTCGTCGTATTGAGGAAGAGCCTGCAGCATGATGGTGTCACCTTCTACGCCTTCAACAAGTGGTTTAACGCTCTGCCAGATTGTTTCAGTGATGTATGGGATCACTGGGTGAGCCAGACGCAGTGTCTTCTCAAGAACCGTGATTAGCGTACGGCGAGTACCACGTTGTTGAGCTTCGCTACCTTTCCAAAGTACTGGTTTAGTAAGCTCTAAGTACCAGTCACAGAATTGGTTCCAGATGAACTCGTAAATTGTATTCGCGGCCATATCCAAGCGATAGTTATCAATGTGGCCATTGAAATCGGCAGCGGCTAGCTCAAATTGAGACTCGATCCACTTGTCCGCAAGTGAGTACTCGATCTCGCCTTCACCAAAGCCACAGTCTTGCTCTTCTGTATTCATCAGAACGTAGCGGCTTGCGTTCCATAGCTTGTTACAGAAGTTACGGTAACCTTCTAGACGCTTCATATCCCAGTTGATGTCGCGGCCCGTTGAGGCCATTGCAGCAAGAGTAAAGCGCAGTGCGTCAGTACCGTAAGGTTCGATACCATTTTCAAATGTTTTACGAGTGTTTTTCTCGATCTTCTTCGCTAGCTGAGGCTGCATCATGTTACCGGTGCGCTTCTCAACGAGAGACTCTAGGTCAATACCATCAATCATATCGATTGGATCAAGTACGTTACCTTTAGACTTAGACATCTTGTCGCCGTTTTCATCACGGATTAGCCCCGTCATGTAAACTGTCTTAAATGGAACCTGTGGCTTGCCATTTTCATCTTTAACGAAGTGTAGTGTCATCATGATCATGCGCGCTACCCAGAAGAAGATGATGTCAAAACCAGATACCAGTACATCAGAAGGGTGGAATTGCTTCAGCGCTTCTGTATCTTCTGGCCAACCTTGTGTACCGAAAGTCCATAGTGCAGAAGAGAACCAGGTATCAAGTACATCGTCGTCTTGGCGCAGGACTACCACTGGTGCTAAGTTGTTTTGTTGACGAACTTCTTCTTCGGTGCGACCGACATAAACGTTACCGTCGTTGTCGTACCATGCCGGAATACGATGTCCCCACCAAAGCTGACGAGAGATACACCAATCTTGAACGTCACGCATCCAAGCGAAGTACATGTTTTCGTACTGTTTAGGCACGAACTGAATGTCACCATTCTCTACCGCCTCAACTGCTGGTTTTGCAAGCGGCGCAGTGCGAACGTACCACTGGTCTGTAAGAAGCGGTTCGATGACCACACCACCACGGTCACCGTATGGTACCGTTAGGTCGTGATCTTTGATTTCATCTAGAAGGCCTAACTCTTCAAACTCAGCCACGATGGCTTTACGTGCAGCAAAACGTTCCATGCCGTGGTATTTCGCTGGTAGCTCAGTTGAGTACGCATCGTTTGCTTCGCCGTTGGTGTTGAACACTTCAGCCGCATCACGGATGTTTGCATCGAAGGTGAGGATGTTGATCATAGGTAGCTGGTGGCGCTTACCGACTTCGTAGTCGTTGAAGTCATGCGCAGGTGTGATTTTTACACAGCCAGTTCCTTTTTCCATGTCTGCGTGCTCGTCACCCACGATTGGGATACGACGATCCACGATAGGAAGCAGAATTTCTTTACCGATCAGATCTTTATAACGTGGATCTTCTGGGTTAACTGCGACACCTGTATCACCCAACATGGTTTCCGGACGAGTTGTCGCAACAACAATGTAGTCTTTGCCGTCCGCTGTCTTAACTCCATCTGCTAGTGGGTAGCGGAAGTGCCACATGTGACCTTTTTTGTCTTTGTTTTCAACTTCAAGATCAGAAATTGCAGTGTGCAGTTTTGGATCCCAGTTCACCAGACGTTTACCACGGTAGATGAGATCTTCTTCGTAGAGACGGACAAAGACTTCTTTTACGGCATTAGATAGGCCGTCATCCATGGTGAAGCGCTCACGCTCCCAGTCTACCGATGCACCTAAACGACGCAGCTGTTTAGTGATCGTGCCGCCAGACTCGCCTTTCCATTCCCAAATTTTGTCGATGAAGGCATCACGGCCGTAATCGTGTTTGGTTTTGCCTTCTTCTGCTGCGATCTTACGCTCAACAACCATCTGAGTTGCGATTCCAGCGTGGTCAGTACCAACTTGCCAAAGCGTATTTTTGCCTTTCATACGCTCCGCACGGATAAGGGTATCCATAATGGTATCTTGGAACGCGTGGCCCATGTGTAGACTACCAGTGACGTTCGGTGGCGGGATCATGATGCTGTATGATTCTTTCGTCGTGTCACCGTGTGGCTTAAAGTAGCCTTTCTCTTCCCAAGCTTGGTACAAAGCTTGTTCGATTGAAGTTGGGTTGTATGTCTTTTCCATAGCGATAGATATTCTGCAGATAGGTCTGGTTTAATTCTAAGTCAATCTTTATAAGTGAACTCTCTTGAAGGAGAGCTTAACTATAAGGATTGACCACTAATTGTGTGCGATGTCGATCGTTTGTAGCTGATAACCCGCTTGGCGATAGATTTTATATCGCTGTCGCGCCAGTTGCTTGGCTTTTTCTTCGCAAGGGACGAAGTCTACCACCTCAGCAAACTTGTTCGCAAAGGTTGTCTCATTTTCCGCCAAATTTATTACTAATTGACGATTCCACGAGGGTTTTACACCTTGATATCCGATTTCAATGCCCGTGGCATACTTTGGGCCCTCACCAACCAGGTTATGGGCGAGGTATTGCTCGGCTTCTACTTGCCAGAACCGCTCCGCTAATTGCTCAGCGTGCTGTTTATCATGGCAGTGTAGGTAGACCTTAGCGCCTTGTTTCGCAAAGTGCCCAGCAAGAAACACTACATATTGCTCAAAGCCTTGTGGCTTGGCCTGTGGAGAGCCCGATTGTATGATGTAAAACGTCGCGTTTGGCATAGTGATATCGAATAAAAAAGGGCCTTGCGGCCCTTTGAAATTTGTTCAGAAATTATTCTTCTGTCTCTTGGCCGCTGCGGTTCAGTAAGAACTGGACAAGCATCGAGACCGGACGACCTGTTGAGCCCTTCGCCGCGCCTGACTTCCACGCCGTTCCTGCTATGTCAATGTGGGCCCAGTTGTACTTTTTGGCAAATTTTGACAGGAAGCAGCCAGCCGTGATGGTGCCGCCAGGTCGACCACCAATATTTGCCATATCAGCAAATGGGCTCTTCAACTGTTCATGGTACTCATCCGCCATTGGAAGACGCCATGCGCGATCGCTTGCTTGCTCAGACGCATTAACCAACTCGTGAGAAAGAGGGTTGTGGTTAGAAACCACACCACTGATGTGGTGACCCAGTGCAATCACACACGCGCCTGTCAGCGTGGCAACATCCACGACACAATCTGGCTCGAAGCGTTCAACGTACGTCAGTGCATCACAAAGAACCAAACGGCCTTCCGCATCGGTGTTGAGCACTTCAACCGTTTGACCTGACATTGTGGTTAGGATATCGCCAGGGCGGTAAGCATTGCTGCCCGGCATGTTTTCACAGCCAGCAAGAACACCAATGACATTGATTGGTAGGTTCAGTTTCGCCAGAGATTTCATGGTACCGAAAACAGATGCCGCACCACACATGTCGTACTTCATCTCATCCATGCCTCCACCTGGCTTAAGTGAGATACCGCCTGAATCAAAAGTCAGACCTTTACCAACCAACACGATTGGTTTCGCTTCGGGATCTGGGTTGCCCTTGTACTCCATGATAGACATCATAGATTCGTTCTTTGAGCCACGACCGACCGCTAGGTAGGAAGTCATGCCCAGCTTTTCCATCTCTTGCTCACCGATGATTTTGGTGGTGATGGTCTCATAATCATCAGCCAGACGACGTGCCTGAGAAGCAAGGTAGGCAGGGTTGGCGATGTTTGGCGGCATGTTGCCAAGATCCTTCGATGCTTTGACACCTGAAGCGATGGCAAGGCCATGGGTGATCGCTTTTTCACCTAGGTTTAACTCACGACGTGTAGGTACGTTGAATACTAGCTTACGTAGCGGGCGACGAGTTTCCGGTTTCACACTCTTGAATTGATCAAAGGTGTACAAGCCATCCTTTGTGGCTTCGACTGCTTGACGTACTTTCCAGTAAGTATCGCGGCCTTTGACATGCAGCTCAGTTAGGAAGCAGACCGCTTCCATTGAACCTGTCTCGTTCAAGGTGTTGATGGTTTTCTGAATAATTTCTTTGTACTGACGCTCGCCCAATTCACGTTCCTTGCCACAACCGACAAGTAAAACACGTTCAGACAAAACACCCGGTACTTGATGCAGAAGTAGCATCTGTCCTGGTTTTCCTTCCAGATCACCACGGCGAAGTAGTGAACTGATATAGCCGTCGCTGATTTTATCGAGCTGTTCAGCAACTGGAGAAAGGCGACGTGGTTCGAATACACCTACAACGATACAAGCGCTGCGTTGCTTTTCCGGGCTACCACTCTTTACACTGAACTCCATGCGTACTCCTACATCCTGAAGACAAATAGAACTAAATGTTAGATAATGGCGTCTTACTTGTTGATTCCTTAATCGGAACTACTTTTAAATAAGCGCGTTAACAGTTAGCCAAAAAATTTAAAAATAAAAGGTTCAACGGGAAATTATAGTGATTCAATTAAAAAAACAAGTTTTGTATAGGTAATTTCAGCGTGATTATTGTTAGATATTTGATCCGCGAGACACTCAAGAGCCAGTTAGCGATATTTTTTATCCTGTTTTTAGTGTTTTTAAGCCAAAAATTGATCAAAGTTTTAGCGGATGCTTCGGATGGGGATATTCCTGCGGGTCTGGTAATGCACTACGTAGGTTTGAGCATGCCGTCAATGGGGCTATTGATGCTGCCATTGAGCCTATTCCTCGGTATTTTGCTTACTTTCGGCCGCCTGTACGCGGAAAGTGAAATAACCGTTATGAATGCAACCGGAATAGGAAATAAATTCCTTATTCGTGCAGCCTTGTATTTGGCCGTTATCACGGGTGTGATTGCCGCAGCTAATGCCTTTGTGTTTTCGCCAATGAGTCAGGAGAAGCTAATTCAGCTACAGGAAGAAGTGGAAGCCGAGAACAGTGTGGACCTTTTACAGAAAGGGCAGTTCCAAGGGACGCCGGATGGCTCTTCTGTGGTCTTTATTGATGATATTGAAGGCAAGCAACTTAAGCATGTATTTGTAGCACAGATGCGCCCACGTGATTCGATTTTGCCGAGCGTTTCCTTTTCGCAGTCCGGTGAAGTGAAAGAGCTGAGTGATGGGCGCCAGGTCATTCGCATGTACGACGGTACGCGTTATGAAGGTGTACCAACGCGCGTTGATTATATGGTAACCGACTTCGACCAATACGAAGGTTTGATTGGTCAGCGTGACGTGAAACCCAAAGGGCGTGACTGGGAAGCGATTCCAACCATGCAGCTTGTTTCTAACCCAGATCCGCGCGCTCAAGCTGAATTGCAATGGCGAATTTCGTTGGTGGTGTGTATCCCACTTCTAACCATGCTGGTTGTACCGCTGTCGGCAGTGAATCCACGTCAAGGACGATTTGCTAAAATGGGTCCAGCGATTCTTATCTACTTGGCGTATTTCCTTTCAATCAGTGCGACTAAATCTGCGTTGGAAGATGGCTCAATCCCTTCCTTTATTGGTATGTGGCCGATCAACGCGGCTTTGTTGTTGACCGCAGTCGGTATTAACTCCATGGACAGCATTCCAATGCGACGCTTTAAAGACAAACTAAGACAAAGAAAAAAGAAGGCAGCATAAGTCGTGTTTAAAATTCTCGATCTTTATATTGGCAGAACCATCATTGCAACCACATCGCTGGTGCTCGCGACCTTTGTTGGCTTGTCTGCGATCATTAAGTATGTGGAGCAGTTACGCAAAGTGGGTCAGGGTAGCTACGACTTACTTCAAGCTTTGTTCTACGTACTGCTGAGTATTCCTCGTGATATTGAAATGTTTTTCCCCATGGCGGCTTTGCTTGGTGCTTTGATTGGCTTGGGGATGCTTGCTTCGAGTTCTGAACTGGTGGTCATGCAGGCTGCGGGCTACTCGAAATTGGATATCGGATTGTCGGTATTGAAGACAGCTGTGCCTTTGATGGTGTTAGTGACGTTACTTGGCCAGTGGGGTGCGCCCCAAGCTCAGAAGATGGCGCGTGACCTGCGTGCTTTTACCACGTCTGGCGGAGCGATCATGTCGGTGAGAACCGGTGTCTGGGCACGTGATGCTAACGATTTTATTTTTCTTGGTAAAGTTGAGGACGATAAACTTTATGGCTTGAATATGTGGCGTTTCAACAATGATAAACAGTTGGAAAGTGTCGTGCATGCAGCGGAAGTGGATTATTTGTCCGATAACACTTGGGTAATGAAAGACGTTCAGTTAACGGAGATGTTGGATGAAGTGGAAATCTCCAAAACCAATTTGCCTGAGTATCGTTGGACGACCTCTTTAGCGCCTGACAAATTGGCGGTAGTGACGGTCAAGCCCGAAGAGCTATCACTGAGCGGTTTATATGATTATGTTACTTACCTCAAGGCTTCTGAGCAGGACGCCTCTCGTTATGAGTTGGCCTTGTGGCGCAAAGTCACTCAGCCATTCTCTATTGCGGTAATGATGTTGATGGCGCTGTCGTTCATCTTTGGCCCACTGCGCAGTGTAACAATGGGGGCACGTATTCTATCTGGTGTGGTAGCCGGTTTTACTTTCTATATTTCCAGTGAATTCTTTGGCCCACTCAGTTTGGTTTATAGCATTCCACCAGTCTTTGGTGCTGTGATGCCAAGCATCGTCTTTTTATCAGTGGCATTGATGCTACTGCGCAGAAAGCTCTAAACAGAAATTTATGCGCTGAGAAACCAAACGGCAGCTCCGCTATAAGTGAAGAGCTGCCGTTTTGTTTTTACTACATTAATTTTTTCAGCCGATAAAGAGCTTCCAATGCCTGTCTAGGAGTGAGGTCGTCAGGGTCGATGCCTGATAGCGCCTCTTCCACTTCGCTTGGCTCTGGAATCAGGCTCAGTTGATTAGCAATGTCTACTGCGCTGCTGGTGGTATTGCTATTGTCGCCACGACTAAGCTGTTCAAGCTGAGTCAGTTTCGCTCGGGCATTTTTGATCACGCTTTTTGGCACGCCAGCGAGCCCAGCAACGGCGAGACCATAAGACTTACTGGCAGCCCCTTCCTGAACAGCGTGCATAAAGGCAATGGTATCGCCATGCTCAACCGCGTCTAGATGGACGTTAGCCAGATTCGGTATTTGGTTCGGTAGCTCGGTCAACTCAAAATAGTGGGTGGCAAATAAGGTCATGGAGCCGAGTTCTTTTGCCAACCACTCTGCACTTGCCCAAGCCAGTGATAAACCATCATAAGTACTGGTTCCACGACCAATTTCATCCATTAAAACTAAGCTGTTTGCTGTGGCGTTGTGAAGAATATTCGCGGTTTCGGTCATCTCAACCATGAACGTTGAGCGTCCTGATGCAAGATCATCTGAGGCGCCGATGCGAGTAAAAATGCGATCAATAGAACCAATATGGGCTGATTCTGCCGGTACGTAGGAGCCAATATGAGCCATCAGTGCAATCAGCGCGGTTTGACGCATGTAGGTCGATTTACCCCCCATGTTTGGGCCCGTAATGATAAGCATCTTACGTTGTGGATTAAGCTCAATAGGGTTAGCAATGAACGGTTCTTCAAGGACTTGTTCAACCACGGGATGTCGGCCTGCTTGAATGTGGATACCAGCTTGCTGACTGAGTACAGGGCGACAGTAATCTAGGCTATCGGCACGTTCGGCTAAGTTTTGCAGCACGTCAATTTGGGCAATCGCTGAAGCCAAATTCTGCAGCTTTTCTAGATGGGGCATTAAAAGGTCAAACAGTTCTTCCCACAACTGTTTCTCAAGCGCCAATGCCTTCGATTTGGAATTAAGCACCTTATCTTCATGTTCTTTCAGCTCAGGAATGATGTAACGCTCTGCATTTTTCAGCGTTTGACGGCGAACATAATGTGGTGGCACCAAGTGGCTTTGTCCGCGGCTGACTTGGATGAAGAAGCCATGTACGTTGTTATAACCAACTTTGAGCGTATCTATGCCATGACGTTCACGCTCTTCCTGTTCCATTTTTTCCAGATACTCAGTCGCACCATCGGCCAATTTTCGCCATTCGTCGAGCTCAGCATTATACCCTTCAGCGATGACACCGCCATCTCGGATCACCACGGGAGGGTTTTCTTTGATAGCACGTTCGAGAAGTTCACAGACTTCCTCTTGTGGAGCGGCATACTGGCCGAGTTTAACCAGATATGGATGTGCTAGCGTTGCCATAGACTCAGATAATTCAGGCAGTTGTTGCATTGCATGACGTAAACGTGCCATATCACGCGGGCGGGCACTGCGCAAAGCGAGACGCGCCAAGATACGTTCGATGTCTCCGATCTGTTTGAGTACGGGGTGTAAGTCAGCAAACAGAGTCAACTCTTTCAACTCACTGATCGCGTCTAGGCGGTGATTGAGGGTGTTGATGTCGCGCATTGGCTGGTGAAGCCAACGTTTCAACATACGGCTACCCATTGGTGTGGCAGTGTGGTCAAGCACTTCAGCAAGTGTGTTATCCGTTCCGCCTGCGAGGTTCTGAGTAATTTCGAGATTACGACGAGTCGCGGCATCAAGAATGACAGAATGATCCTGACGATCGTAAGTGAGAGAGCGAATATGTGGCAAAGCGGTACGTTGCGTGTCTTTAACATACTGAATCAAACAGCCCGCAGCGCAGAGCCCGAGCTTCGCTTGTTCTACGCCGAAACCGACAAGATCACGAGTACCAAACTGTTGATTTAACTGCTGCTTAGCGGTATCCAACTCAAACTCCCAAACGGGACGACGGCGATTACCGTTGCGAGCGGCCATCAGTGCGACGGGTTCGAAATCTTCTGGAAATAATAGCTCTCTCGGTGAGGTCCGCTGGAGCTCTGCGGCCATCGCTTCCTCAGTCTCGGGTTCCATAAGCTGAAAGCGCCCTGACGTGACATCCAGTGTGGCGTACCCGAATTTACCATCGTGGTGGTAGATAGCGGCAATAAGATTGTCGATACGTTCCGAGAGAAGGGCTTCATCGGTGACGGTTCCCGGTGTCACTATACGAACAACTTTGCGTTCTACTGGGCCTTTGCTGGTCGCGGGGTCACCAATTTGTTCGCAGATCGCAACTGATTCACCTAGCTGAACAAGCTTAGCCAAATATCCTTCCACGGCATGAAACGGGACACCGGCCATTGGTATCGGCTCACCAGCAGAAGCGCCGCGTTTTGTTAATGAGATATCCAGCAACTGGGATGCGCGTTTAGCATCGTCATAAAAAAGCTCATAGAAATCCCCCATTCGGTAGAACAGCAATATATCTGGGTTCTCAGCCTTAAGCTTGAGGTATTGCTGCATCATGGGCGTATGTTTTTGTTCAGCTTTCACGGTTCAGATCTTTTGTTTATTTCTATTGCGGCTTAGGATACGTGAATCACGGATTGGCGAAAAGTCACAATGAGAGTTTTAGATATGGCGGAGTTGCACAAACTGTCTCAAAAATTAGGCGAATGCCTGAAACAGCATAATTTAATTCTGACCACTGCAGAGTCTTGCACTGGCGGTGGTGTCTCTGCCGCAATTACCGATATTGCTGGCAGCTCTGCTTGGTTTGACCGTGCATTTATTACGTACAGTAATGAAGCGAAAATGGAAATGCTCGGTGTTAAAGATTCGACACTGGTTTTTCATGGTGCGGTGAGTGAAGAAACTGTTATTGAAATGGTGCAAGGTGCGATCAAGCATTCAAAGGCTAATATTGGCGTATCCATCAGCGGTATTGCAGGACCGGATGGTGGAAGTGTCGAAAAACCTGTAGGTACAGTGTGTTTTGCTTGGGCTGATGAAAGTGGATGGCTGAAAGCGGCGACATACTGCTTTGATGGCAACCGGAGTGAAGTTCGCAGGCAAGCGGTCGAAGTTGCGCAAAAGGTACTGTATGAGGAAGTTAGTCAGCGTGAGTAATCGGAGAGATTTAAAATAAAAACTTTTAGAAATTAAATAGATATAATCTATATCTAAAAAAATTGTCTGCAGCTATGGACACTGTATGAATCAACAGTATAATGATTTTCATTGATTGCTCAGGATGGTTCCAGAGCAGAACAGAAGAATTCAAAGATCATCAATGCATTGATGAACAAATCGGAGAAAGTGATGGACGATAACAAACAGAAAGCGCTCGCCGCTGCGCTCGGTCAGATTGAAAAGCAATTCGGTAAAGGCTCTATTATGCGCCTTGGTGACAACCGCGCTATGGATGTCGAAACCATCTCTACAGGCTCACTTTCTCTCGACATCGCACTTGGTGCTGGTGGCCTGCCAATGGGGCGTATCGTTGAAGTATATGGCCCTGAATCTTCAGGTAAAACAACGTTAACCCTTGAGTTGATTGCAGCAGCACAACGTGAGGGCAAAACTTGTGCCTTTATCGATGCTGAGCACGCTTTGGATCCTGTCTACGCTAAGAAACTGGGTGTAGATATTGATGCTCTACTGGTTTCTCAGCCAGATACGGGTGAACAAGCGCTTGAGATCTGTGATGCATTAGCTCGATCTGGCGCTATCGATGTTATGGTGGTTGACTCGGTTGCGGCTCTAACACCTAAAGCTGAAATTGAAGGGGAAATGGGCGACAGCCACATGGGTCTTCAAGCTCGTATGCTTTCCCAAGCTATGCGTAAGTTAACGGGTAACCTGAAACAGTCAAACTGTATGTGTATTTTCATCAACCAAATCCGTATGAAGATTGGTGTGATGTTTGGTAACCCTGAAACCACAACGGGTGGTAATGCGCTAAAATTCTACGCTTCTGTTCGTCTTGATATTCGCCGCACAGGCTCTATCAAGGAAGGCGACGAAGTGGTGGGTAACGAAACTCGTATTAAAGTGGTTAAGAACAAGATCGCGGCGCCGTTCAAACAAGCAGAAACTCAGATTATGTACGGCGCAGGCTTTAACCGTGAAGGTGAGTTGATTGACTTAGGTGTGAAGAATAAGCTAGTTGAAAAAGCTGGTGCTTGGTATAGCTACAATGGTGATAAAATTGGCCAAGGTAAAGCCAATGCATGTAAGTACTTACGTGAAAACCCAGCTGCCGCTCAACAAATTGACACCAAATTACGCGAGCTCTTACTGACTCCAGCAGAAATCCAACCAGATGACGCTGAGTTAGGTGAAATGCCAGAGCAAGAAGAGCTATAAAGTTATCTGGTTACTAAATTTAAAGCCCTGCAACAGCAGGGCTTTGTTGTATTTGGTGTGATGGAATAATCAATTACTTATTATGTTTCAACGTAAGCCTCCCACTTTATCCAGTAAAGAAATGGCGATTTACCTTCTTAGTCGGCGTGATCACGGAGAATATGAGCTGTATCAGAAGCTCGCAATGAAGGGGTACGATGACGATGCGATTCAAGAAGCTGTCAATTTTTGTTTAGATCATAACTATCTTGATGATCTGCGTTTCGCAAAAAGCCAGATAAGGCAACATGTCTATAAAGGGTATGGAGAGCGTCGAATTTGCCAAGAACTGAAACAAAAACGAGTGCCTGATTCAGTTATTGATCAAGCAATGGAAGAAGAGCCACAAGATTGGTTCGAGTTAGCAAAAAATGCAGCGGAGAAGAAATTCAAAGGAATCCACGCTAAGGACCAAAAAGAGTACGCCAAACAGGTGCGTTTTCTTCAATACCGGGGGTATAGTTTTGAACAAATTAGCTATGCTCTAAGCTCTGATAAAGAGGACTGATATTAAGTAACCGCACGATTTATAGATTTACGTTGCATTCACACATCATTCCGTTCTTTTCTGCGAGAAAACTAGTCGAAGCGTTAACCATGATCTACAATAGCGCAAAATTCTAACTCGACTATTTTCAGGAAGAGCTGCATGTACATGAGCACTGATGAGGTTCGTAACGCGTTCCTCAAGTTTTTTGAGAGCAAAGGACACCAAATCGTAGACAGTTCATCGTTGGTTCCACATAACGATCCAACCCTGCTATTCACAAACGCAGGTATGAACCAATTCAAAGATTGCTTCTTAGGCGCTGAAAAGCGTGCCTACACACGAGCAACGACAGCTCAGCGTTGTGTACGTGCAGGTGGTAAACACAATGATCTTGAAAATGTTGGTTTTACAGCCCGCCATCATACGTTTTTCGAAATGTTGGGTAATTTTAGCTTCGGTGATTATTTCAAAGAAGATGCAATTGCCTTTGCATGGGAATTCCTAACCGAAACACTTCAGCTGCCGAAAGATCGTTTACTGGTTACCGTTTACGAAACTGATGACGAGGCATTTGACATCTGGAACAAGAAGGTTGGTGTGCCAGCTGATCGTATCGTCCGTATCGGTGATAAAGAAGGCGGTAAACAGTACGAGTCAGATAACTTCTGGACTATGGGTGACACAGGTCCTTGTGGTCCATGTACGGAGATCTTCTACGATCACGGTGAACATATTTGGGGTGGACGCCCAGGTACACCTGAAGAAGACGGTGACCGTTTCATCGAAATCTGGAACAACGTTTTCATGCAGTTTAACCGTCATGCAGATGGTACGATGGAGCCGCTACCTAAGCCTGCTGTTGATACAGGTATGGGTATTGAGCGTATTTCTGCAATCATGCAAGGCGTTCACTCAAACTACGAAATCGACGTATTCCAACAGCTAATCAAAGCGGCAGCAGAAACGATCGGCTACGAAGATCTATCTAATCAATCACTACGCGTTATTGCAGACCACATACGTTCATGTTCATTCTTGATCGTTGATGGTGTGATGCCTTCAAACGAAGGTCGTGGTTACGTGCTACGTCGTATCATTCGTCGTGCTGTTCGCCATGGTAACAAGCTGGGGGCGAAGGGAGTATTCTTCCACAAACTGGTTGGTGTTCTTGCTGAAGTCATGGGTACTGCGGGCGAAGAGCTTAAAAAGCAACAAGCGGTTGTTGAAAAAGTGCTACGCATCGAAGAAGAGAACTTTGGCCGCACTCTAGAGCGTGGTATGGCGATTCTAAATGAAGCGCTTGACAGCCTAGACGGTAAAATCCTTGATGGTGAAACCGTATTTAAGCTTTACGATACCTACGGATTCCCTGCTGACTTGACTAACGATGTTGCGCGCGAGCGTGATTTTGCGATCGATGAAGAAGGTTTCGAGAAAGCGATGGAAGCGCAGCGCCAACGTGCTCGTGAAGCTGGTCAATTTGGTACTGATTACAACGCAACGATCAAAACGGAAGAGCAAACCGAGTTCTGCGGCTACACAGGTACGGAAGGTAAGAGCAATGTTGCTGAAATCTTTGTTGAAGGTGAAGCGACGAGCTCTTTATCAGCTGGCGATAAAGCGATCATCATCCTTGGTGAAACACCATTCTACGCAGAATCAGGTGGCCAGTGTGGTGACGCTGGTATTCTAAAAACTGAATCTGGCCTGTTCCAAGTAGAAGATACTCAGAAGCTAGGTAATGCCATTGCACACCACGGTGTTCTAGCGGAAGGTGTGCTAGCGAAAGGTGATGAAGTTGAAGCCATTGTTGATGCTGAGCGTCGCGCTGCTATCTCTTTGAACCATTCAGCAACGCACTTGCTGCATTCCGCTCTGCGCAAAGTTCTAGGCGAGCATGTTACGCAGAAGGGCTCTCTAGTTAAGCCTGAAAACTTACGTTTTGACTTCTCTCATCTAGAAGCGGTAACCCCTGCAGAGCTAAAAGAAGTCGAGCGTCTGGTCAACGCGCAAATTCGTCGTAACCACAACATCGAAACCAATATCATGGACATTGAGTCTGCTAAGCAGAAGGGCGCAATGGCTCTATTCGGTGAGAAGTACGACGACGAAGTGCGTGTCTTGTCTATGGGAGATTTCTCTACTGAGCTTTGTGGTGGCATCCACGCAGAAAGCACCGGCGACATCGGTCTATTCAAAATTACTTCTGAAGGTGGTATTGCTGCAGGTATCCGTCGTATCGAAGCTGTCACTGGTGAAGCGGCTCTAGATGCTATCGAAGAGCAACAAGCGAAGTACGAAGAGAAACTGGCTGAATCTGCAACTAAAGCTAAAGCGTTAGAAAAAGAGATCCAGAAGCTGAAAGATAAGATGGCTGCGGCAGAAAGCGCAAACATCATGGGGAAAGCTCAGGAAATCAACGGTGTTAAGGTACTTATCGCGGCGATGGAAGGGGCTGATCCAAAGAACCTTCGTACTATGGTTGACGACATCAAGAACCAGATGGGGAGTGGTGTTGTTATGCTGGCGAACGTCAATAGTGAGAAGATCGGTCTTATCGCGGGCGTGACTAAGGATCTCATCGGTAAAGTAAAAGCTGGTGATCTTGTTAAGATGGTTGCTGAGCAAGTTGGTGGTAAAGGTGGTGGTCGTCCTGATATGGCTCAGGCGGGGGGGACCGATGTTGCCGCGCTTCCTGATGCAATTAAGTCAGTCCAGCCATGGCTTGAAGAACGCCTTTAAAAGCTAATTTAATATTTTTACGCTCAATCAATAGTTTGATTGGGCGTAATTTTTTTCTATTGACCAAGTGGTTTAATGGCGCAGTTGTTGTGTGCTATTCAGCGACTTGGTTTTTGTTATTACTGCTGCAGACAATATTCAACTAATTGAAAGCAGCCTAATGAGACTTTGGTCTTGGGAAGGTGAAGACTGGTGAAAAAGCCCCTTATCGTGCAAAAGTTTGGTGGAACCTCTGTAGGTTCAATTGAAAGAATCCACAGAGCCGCCAAGCACATCATTAAGGCGAAAAATGATGGTAATCAAGTTGTTGTAGTCGTGTCAGCAATGTCTGGAGAGACAAACCGACTTATGGATTTGGCAAAGCAAGTAGACAGCGTGCCAACAGCCCGAGAACTTGATGTTTTGCTTTCTGCTGGTGAGCAGGTGTCGATGGCACTGCTGGCAATGACTCTGAATAAATTAGGTTATGCCGCACGCTCACTTACCGGAGCACAGGCGAATATTGTGACGGACAATCAACACAATGACGCGACGATTAAAGAAATTAATACATCAACAATTGAACAGCTCCTAGCACAAGACAGCATAGTGATAATTGCAGGGTTTCAAGGTATTAATGAGAATGGGGACATCACGACTTTAGGCCGAGGTGGCTCGGATACCAGCGCTGTCACACTGGCAGGCGCTTTACTGGCCGAAGAGTGCCAGATCTACACTGATGTTGATGGGATATACACTTGTGATCCTCACACAGTGGCCAATGCTAAAAAGCTGGATGTGATTGATTTTCCTTCGATGGAGGAAATGGCACGCAAAGGCGCAAAAGTACTCCACCTACCGTCGGTTCAGTATGCTTGGCAACACAATGTTCCGCTTCGCGTGCTTTCCACCTTTGATAATAACCAAGGCAGTCTTGTGAAAGGTCATGAATGCCAGAAGGCTATCTGTGGTGTGGCTATCCAGCGTGAGATGCTAATGATCAAGGTCGACCGAGATACATTTTGTAGCTTTGAGAAGCAATGTCAGATGTTAGGAGTGACGATTTGGAATGTGATCGACCATGCAGAATGGGTAGGTGTGGTGATAAAACACGATGCTTATGCAAAACTGGATCTGGTTTTCGGTGACAAAATCCGTAATAGTGAAGACGTTAGCCTACTAACTGTCGTGGGCGTTCAGGTCGAAGGATTGGTTGAACCGTCTTATGCCTTGCTGTCAGAGCAGGGGATGGGTGTGTTGCACTATGCAGTGAATCCGCGGTCGTTGGTGCTGGTATTGAAACCGGAATACGTCGACAAAGCTGCGAACATACTGCATGATGCTTACATCACTTCTGCAGAGGCTCTCGGTAGCCAGCAAAAACATGCCTTTTTAGGTTAATTTGGTTCGAGAATAGAGTTTACGAAAATATAACTTTTGTTGGATAATGGCCTCGTAGCAAGAAAAATCAGAGATTACTCAAGGAGCACAGAATGCTAATTTTAACTCGCCGCGTTGGCGAAACTCTAATGATCGGTGACGAAGTCACAGTCACAGTACTGGGTGTTAAAGGCAACCAGGTACGTATTGGTGTTAATGCACCAAAAGAGGTGTCTGTTCACCGCGAAGAAATCTACATGCGCATTCAAGCAGAAAAAGGTAATGGTAACCCTGCATCAGGCAACTACTAATTACACGAAAAGGCTGACATTATGTCAGCCTTTTTTGTATTATCACTCGGCACATTTATAGTAAAAAGAGCGAATTAGTATCGCTTTGATTAAATAGCCAACGGTTGGTTAACTTTTTGCTGATTTTGCCAAGAAAATGTTTGACATATTTTCGGTAAATCGTAATATGTGCCTCCGCAAGACGGTGAGGTGGCCGAGAGGCTGAAGGCGCTCCCCTGCTAAGGGAGTATGCGGTTTGTAGCCGCATCGAGGGTTCGAATCCCTCCCTCACCGCCATTCTTGCACTGCTCTTCGGAGCTTGCTTTAAAACAAGCATTGCGCGCTCGTAGCTCAGCTGGATAGAGTACCTGGCTACGAACCAGGCGGTCGAAGGTTCGAATCCTTCCGAGCGCGCCATATTCCTTACCAGGGAATAAAACGGTGAGGTGGCCGAGAGGCTGAAGGCGCTCCCCTGCTAAGGGAGTATGCGGTTTGTAGCCGCATCGAGGGTTCGAATCCCTCCCTCACCGCCATTAATTGGCCTATGGTCAATTTTTTTGTTTTAAAGAAAAGTTAGTGTGATATACTTCACAACTCTCTTTTGAGAGAACATTGCGCGCTCGTAGCTCAGCTGGATAGAGTACCTGGCTACGAACCAGGCGGTCGAAGGTTCGAATCCTTCCGAGCGCGCCACTATTTCGTTTARTAAGCTGCAAGCTTGTTGAACATTCCGTGCGTCCTTAGCTCAGCTGGATAGAGTACCTGGCTACGAACCAGGCGGTCGGAGGTTCGAATCCTCCAGGACGCGCCACTCTTTAAGGTCATAAGACCTGATATTGACTTTAACGATATCAAACATTGCGCGCTCGTAGCTCAGCTGGATAGAGTACCTGGCTACGAACCAGGCGGTCGAAGGTTCGAATCCTTCCGAGCGCGCCATTTATTAGAGCCCTGCTAGAAATAGCGGGGCTTTTTTATTAACATTTTATTATCAATTTATTAACTTTATTTTTAAAAGTTGATGTTTTCTAAGAGCTTTTTTGAGAAACATTATCCCTATCGCAGTAATCGTCCGATTTATCTAATAACTTCATAAAATCGGCAGTTATTTATCCTTATATCGTCTCATATTGCAGATTTATGTGATTTGTATGACGCAATCATCCCTAGAAATGTGCAATATCATCAAGACTGCTTTAAACAAAATTGACAAAGTTTAACCAATCGAGATAATCCTAGACCTCTTATCGGGATATTTGACTACTTTTCCTGAAAGAAAACGTCAGCACAGAACTGACGTCAAAAAGGGCATTTAGGACACGAAGTCCCAATAATTAAATGGCCAATATCTTGTCAGGATGACAAAGAAAGGATGCTTAAAATGGAAAATGTTGGAAGCCTGCTAGTAGATGCTGCGACCCTGATGCTTACAGGGATGGCCGTAGTATTTATATTCCTAACTATTCTCGTCTATCTCGTTCGGTTAATGTCTAAGCTGGTGCCAGAAGAAGTGCCAGAGCCGATCGCTACACCGAAACAAAATAATAAAATTCAACCAACCTCTTCTGCTATTAGCCCCAAGGTCGTTGCTGCGATTGCCGCAGCTGTGCATCAACATCGCACGTCAACCGCTAAGTAGCACTTAAATGGATTAAAAGGAGTTAATGAGCATGTCTAAACCACTAGCTTTAACCGACGTGGTGCTTCGTGACGCCCATCAGTCGCTGTTTGCAACGCGTATGCGTCTTGAAGATATGTTACCTATCGCAGCGGAGCTCGATAAAGTGGGGTACTGGTCTTTAGAAACCTGGGGCGGTGCTACTTTTGATGCATGCATCCGTTTTCTAGGAGAAGACCCATGGGAGCGCTTGCGTGAGCTTAAAAAAGCGATGCCCAATACACCAATGCAAATGCTGCTTCGTGGCCAAAACCTGCTAGGTTACCGCCACTACGCAGATGATGTGGTTGAAAAATTTGTTGAGCGTGCACACGCCAATGGTATGGATGTGTTCCGCATCTTTGATGCAATGAACGATGTGCGCAATTTCCAGAAAGCTGTCAAGGCAGCAGTCGATGTTGGTGCTCACGCACAAGGTACGCTTTCTTATACTACTAGCCCGGTTCACAATACCGACACTTGGGTTGATCTGGCGAAGCGTCTTGAAGATCTTGGTTGCCACTCTTTATGCATTAAAGATATGTCAGGTTTGCTTAAGCCATATGAAGCCGAAGAGCTGATCACACGAATTAAGTCTTCTACCGATATTCCTTTAGCACTTCACTGTCACGCAACGACTGGCTTATCTACTGCGACAGCAGTCAAAGCAGTCGAAGCTGGAGTCGATATTCTTGATACTGCTATTTCCTCAATGAGTTGCACTTACGGTCACACTCCGACGGAGACTGTGGTGGCTATGTTGCAAGGTACAGAGCGTGATACCAACCTTAAGTTAGACCAGATCGAACCAATAGCGGCATACTTCCGTGAAGTGCGTAAGAAGTACGCCAAATTTGAAGGTCAATTGAAAGGAGTTGATTCACGTATTCTGATTGCTCAAGTGCCGGGAGGTATGCTGACCAATATGGAAGGTCAGCTGAAAGAGCAGGGTGCAGCGGATCGTATTGATGAAGTATTGCAAGAGATCCCTCGTGTCCGCAAAGATCTGGGCTACATCCCACTTGTAACGCCCACATCGCAGATTGTTGGTACACAAGCCGTGATTAATGTACTTACGGGTGAGCGCTATAAGAGCATCACCAAAGAAACGGCTGGTGTTCTTAAAGGGGAATACGGTGAAGCTCCGGCTGCAGTGAACGCGGAACTACAGACAAAAGTGCTGGATGGTGATGAAGCGATTACCTGCCGTCCTGCGGATCTTCTTGAAGCGGAAATGGATACTCTGACTGACGATTTACTCGCAAAAGCAAAACAGGAAGGGATTTCTCTCGCTGAAGACACCGTGGATGATGTACTGACTTACGCATTATTCCCCCAGGTTGGTCTTAAGTTCCTTAAGAACCGCAGAAACCCTGATGCATTCGAGCCTGCTCCATGGTTAGAAGAGTCCCCTGTTTCTGCGCCTGTCGCGCAACCAGCTCAAGGTAGTATTGAGACATACAGTGTTAAAGTGGATGGTCAGGTTTATGATGTCGAAGTTGGTCCGCAAGGTCAGCTAACATCTGTAGCGCCTACTAGTTCGGCTGCTCAGCCAATAGCAGCTCCGGTTGCGTCCTCGGGGAGTTCAGAAACTGTTCCTGCTCCTTTGGCTGGGAACATTTTTAAAGTGAATGTTCAAACTGGTGCTCAGGTTGAAGAAGGTGAAGTTCTTCTGATCCTCGAAGCGATGAAAATGGAAACGGAAGTCCGTGCTGCCCGAAGTGGCACTGTGCAAGATCTTCACGTCAAAGAAGGTGATGCAGTGACGGTCGGTGCACCACTGCTGAGTCTGGCATAAGGGAGTATCATGGACGGATTAATGACCTTATGGTCAGAAACAGGGATAGCTAACTTTGAATTTGGCCAGATCTGCATGATTCTAGTTGGCTGTATTTTGTTGTTTTTGGCTATACGTAAAGGCTTTGAGCCCTTGCTGCTTTTGCCGATTGGTTTTGGTGCCATCTTGGCCAATATTCCAAATGCTGGTTTTACCGACGAAGGTGGTCTACTGTACTACGTCTACTATGTGGGGATTGAATCGGGTATCTTCCCGTTGCTTATCTTCATGGGCGTTGGGGCGATGACCGACTTTGGCGCATTGATTGCTAACCCGAAAACCTTGTGGTTAGGTGCTGCAGCACAATTTGGTATCTTTGCTACCTTGTTTGGCGCAATTTTGCTTAATTACGTACCGGGTATGGAATTCAGCATGTCTGATGCTGCTTCGATTGCCATTATTGGGGGCGCTGATGGACCAACCGCGATTTTCCTTGCCAGTCAACTGTCCCCTGATTTGTTGGGGGCCATAGCGGTAGCAGCATACAGCTATATGGCATTGGTACCCATCATTCAGCCACCAATCATGAAAGCGCTGACAACACCCGAGGAACGTAAGGTTAAGATGGCTCAGCTACGCCATGTCGGCAAAGCTGAAAAAATTCTCTTCCCACTTGCCGTGTTGTTGATGACGATCTTGTTCCTACCTTCCGCAACCCCGCTGGTTGGTATGTTCTGTCTCGGTAACTTGATGCGCGAAGCTGGGGTGGTGGATAGATTGTCGAAAACAGCGCAGAACGAGTTGATCAATATTGTCACCATCTTCCTTGGTTTAGGCGTTGGCTCCAAGCTTCAGGCTGATGAGTTCCTCAATGTTGAGACCTTGGGCATTCTTGCCTTAGGTGCCGTTGCCTTCAGTATTGGTACAGCGGGCGGTGTCTTAATGGCTAAACTGCTGAACAAGTTCTCCAAAGAAGATATTAACCCACTGATCGGTGCAGCTGGAGTATCTGCGGTACCGATGGCGGCGCGTGTGGTGAACAAGGTTGGCTTGGAGGCTAACCCACAAAACTTTCTCCTGATGCATGCCATGGGGCCGAACGTGGCAGGCGTTTTAGGCTCCGCAGTGGCGGCAGGTATTCTCCTTGCGTTGGTGAATTAACGTAAGTTATGAGTCAAATTGAGAATAGGCAGTTAACTTACCAGCAATAAATGGTATATATTCAAAGGGATGCTTTCGCATCCCTTTTTCGTATCGATAGGGAAATGATGAAATGGAAAATAAACAAATCGCGATAACCCAATTTGGTGATCCTGAAGTCTTAACCATTCAAACCAACGCTGTGCCTGAACCCCAACAAGGTGAGGTGTTGATTAAGGTCGCTTTTGCTGGCGTTAACCCTATCGATGTTAAAACTCGTGCTGGCCTTGGTTGGGCGGCTTCGCAGAACAAAGATAATCTACCTTGGGTGCCGGGGTACGATATTTCTGGTGAAGTGGTGACATGTGGAGAGCAAGCAAAGCGATTTGTTGCGGGTGACAAAGTGGCTGGCTTTATTGGCTTCCCACTCCAAGGCGGCGGTTACAGTCAGTACGTATGTGTGCCGGAAGCCGAACTTAGCTTAGTGCCTGAGTCGATCACTCTAGAAGCCGCGGCGGTGCTCCCTTTAGCTGGGCAGACTGCGGTTCAGGCTTTAGATAAAGCGAGTGTTCAGGAAGGGCAAAGAGTGCTGATTCTTGCTGGTGCAGGTGGTGTTGGTCATATTGCTATTCAGGTGGCGGTTGCCGCGAAAGCTGAAGTCTTTACCACTTGTAGCGAAGCCAACCTTGATTATATGGCGACGTTAGGCGCTCATGCGGTGAACTATCAGTTCTCCCCAGTCTCAGAGCGAGTCGAAGAAGCTGATGTGCTGATTGATCTTGTTGGCGGAGACGCCGCTTTAGATGCACTCAAATGCCTAAAAGACGGTGCCAAGGTGGTGACAGTGCCAACCATTACGGCGGAACTAATTTGTGAAAAAGCAAAGCTACTTGGTTTTGAAGCTACAGGGATGCTGGTTGACCCTAACCCTGAGCAGCTTGATGCGTTAATTTACATGGTCAGTGTTGGATTACTCAAAACAGAGATCCAGCATATCTACCCAATGGATCAGGTGATGGACGCGCATAAACAGATTGAAACAGGGCATACGCGAGGCAAGATCTTGCTTGATATGCAATGCTAGAGGCGTTTAACGCCGCGTTTGAAAGTATCGCTCTGTGGTTTTCTGATTCTGCACTCTGGGTTTTGTTTCTTTCTGGTTTCCTGAGTGCAACGCTACTACCTGGGGGCTCAGAAGCTGGACTGATCGCTACTCTGAGCCTCAATCAATTTTCTACTCTTTCTATCATCGCTGTGGCTACTGTGGGTAATACTCTCGGTGGTTTAACTAACTACTGGCTGGGTTTATGGCTGCCAAATCGAACTCAAAATGAAAAACATGGTCATAAAGCACTACAGTGGTTGAGCAAATACGGCTATTGGTCCCTTTTGTTTAGTTGGTTGCCTGTAATTGGTGACCCGCTTTGTCTGGCTGCAGGTTGGTTACGTATGCGTTTCTGGCCTTGTTTATGGTTGATCATGATGGGTAAAGCCATACGATATTGCCTGTTAGCCGCTCTTTACTATGGTTTTTTCTGAGGAGATATCATGAGAAAAATCTGGCTAGGTGCCTTTTCTCTCGTTGCTCTTTATGGTTGTGCCAACAATCCATTATCGTCGGGTTCTCATCTGTCTTCACTCCCACAAGGAGTTTCTCTAATTGAAGACGTTCAGGCACAGCCTGGTAAGGCTATGATTCCTTACACTAAATATCAGCTTGCGAACGGCTTGACCGTTATTCTTTCTCCCGATGATTCTGATCCTTTGGTCCATGTTGATGTTACTTACCATGTTGGGTCTGCTCGCGAAGAGATTGGTAAATCGGGTTTTGCCCACTTTTTCGAACATATGATGTTTCAAGGCAGCGAACATGTCGGTGATCAAGAACACTTTAAGATCATTACTGAAGCTGGGGGAACGCTTAACGGTACGACCAACCGCGATCGGACTAACTACTTCGAAACTGTGCCGTCTAATCAGCTAGAGAAAATGCTGTGGTTAGAATCCGATCGTATGGGTTTTTTGCTAGATGCAGTGTCACAGCGTAAGTTTGAGATCCAGCGAGATACAGTTAAAAATGAACGGGCTCAGAATTATGATAATCGCCCATATGGTCTGATGTGGGAAAAAATGGGTGAAGCGCTTTACCCTGAGGGACATCCTTATTCTTGGCAAACGATCGGCTATGTTGAAGACTTAGATCGTGTTGATGTGAATGATCTCAAAGCTTTCTTCTTGCGTTGGTATGGACCGAATAATGCGGTACTCACCATCGGTGGGGATATTAATGTTGAACAGACGCTGCACTGGGTTAATAAGTATTTCGGTTCTATTCCTGAAGGGCCAGAAGTCAAGCAGGCACCAAAGCAACCTGCTGTTCTCAATGAAGATAAATACATTACGTTGGAAGACCGTATCCAACAACCTATGGTTTTGGTGGGTTGGCCGACGACATATCGTGGAGAAAAGACAGAAGCTTCACTGAATGCATTGGCTAATGTATTAGGTAAAGGGGCAAATAGTCTGCTTTATCAAGACCTCGTTAAAACGCAAAAAGCGGTGGACGCCGGTGCATTCCAAGATTGCTCTGAATTGGCGTGTAATTTCTACGTTTATGCCATGGCTCCATCAGGTGAGAAAGGCAAACTGAAACCGCTGTATGATGAGTTGATGCAGACATTAGAGAAGTTTGAAGAGCGAGGTGTAGATCAAACTCGCTTGGATCAGATCACCGGTATGGCCGAAGCCAATGCGGTATTTGCGTTACAGAGTGTGAAAGGAAAAGTGACTCAACTCGCATCAAACCAGACTTTCTTCGGCCAGCCGGATCGTTTGCAAACTCAGCTCAAGCAGATTCGTGCGGTCTCACCAGAGTCGGTTATGAAGGCTTATCAGGATTATGTGAACGGTCACCATAAAGTTACGTTGAGTGTCGTTCCGAAAGGCAAGCTAGATTATGTGGTTACACCCGCTACATTCATCACTCCAGAACGTACCTTGCCAGAATACACCAAGATCAAGGAGCAAGATCTCGCCTATCGTCGTCCAGTGGATGACTTTGACCGTTCAGTAATGCCAGAAGTTGCTGAAGCAGTGAAAGCCCAGATGCCTAAGTTGTACAAGCTGTATTTTGATAATGGCGCAGAGCTGCTAGGTACGGAAAGCAGGGAAACCCCAACGGTTCAACTGGAAATTCGTTTCCCAGCCGGTGAGCGGTATGTTCAGCCGGGTAAGGAAGGCTTAGCGAATTTGACTGCTGCTATGATGGAAGAGGGGACGTTAGATTCCACGGTTGAACAGCTGCAAGCGAGGCTGGATAAACTGGGCAGTACGGTTTCCATTAATGCTGCAAACTACACGACCAGTATCTCCGTTTCCAGCCTAGAGAAAAATCTAGCTCAAACACTGGCCATTGTGGAAGAAGTGTTATTTAAACCGGCGTTTAATGAATCTGACTTTGAGCGTAATAAACAACAGATGCTTGAGGGTATTGTTTATCAGCATCAGAAGCCGAGCTGGTTGGCTTCTCAGGCAACCAGACAAGTACTGTTCTCTGGTTCTATCTACCAGCGTCCTAATGATGGAACGAAAGATTCGGTGGCTGCGTTGACTTTGGATGATGTTAAAGCATTTTATCGTCAGCATTACACTCCACATGGCGCGCAAATTGTTGTGGTTGGCGATATTTCCAAACGTCAGGTTAAAAAACAACTCGCCTTCTTGGAAAATTGGCAAGGTGAAGAAGCACCTTTACTTCGCCCACAGTTGGTTGAGCAAACCAATGCACAAAAAATTTACCTAGTAGATAAGCCAGGGGCACCACAAAGTATTGTTCGCTTTGTCCGCCAGGGGCTGCCTTTTGATGCAACAGGTGAAGTTTATCTAACTCAGCTTGCTAACTTTAATTTGGCTGGAAACTTCAATAGCCGAATCAATCAGAACCTACGTGAAGATAAAGGCTATACCTATGGTGCAAGTGGTTACTTTGCTGCTAACAGAGAAGTGGGAGCAATTGTCTTCTCGGCTCAGGTTCGGGCTGACTCTACTCTCGAGTCAATTAAAGAGTTTGAAAAAGAGTTGGAGCAATACAGCAAACAGGGTATGACTGACGAAGAAATGAAATTTTTACGTTTAGCAGTTGGTCAACAAGATGCTCTGAAGTATGAAACACCTTCACAGAAAGCACAGTTGTTAAGTAGTATTCTGGCTTATAGCTTGGACGAAGATTATCTCAAGCAACGTAATGAGATTGTGGATACGGTCAGTAAAGACACTTTGAACCGAATGGCAGCTAAGTGGTTTACTCCTGATGCCTATCAGATCATTGTTGTTGGTGACGCAAAATTGCTGAAGCCTCAGCTAGAAAGTTTGCAAATCCCGCTAGAAGAGCTTGAAATCGTTCGTTAGAGTACACATAAATTAGAGCATGAGAGAGGGATGGGAGCAGTCTCACCCTCTGATAATTCAAACGGCCCAGAAGTATTTGGGTCAGGACATAAGCGAACCTCATTTTGACTGATTTTGCTGCGCGACTGGAGCGAGTTGCACAAAACCCGAAAATATTTCAATCCTTTGGCCGTGGTGTAGAGAGAGAAACACTGCGTTATCAAAAGGATGGTAGGTTAGCGACAACGCCTCACCCCCAAGCGCTGGGCTCGGCATACGCGAATGATTGGATCACGACTGATTTTTCTGAGTCTTTGTTGGAGTTCATTACTCCAGTATCCAGTGACATAAAAACATTGACTGCGCAGCTTGAGGATATTCATCACTTTACCCAGACGAAGCTGGGCGAAGAGAAAATGTGGCCTCTGTCTATGCCATGTTATGTCAGTCAGGAAGACGACATCAATCTTGCCCAATACGGAAGCTCCAACTCTGGCAAGATGAAAACGCTATACCGTGAAGGGCTAAAGCGTCGCTATGGAAGCCTGATGCAAATTATTTCCGGCGTGCATTTCAACTTCTCATTTCCTGAATCTTTCTGGGATGCGTTGTATGGAGAGCAGCCTGAAGCCGAACGCCAGCAAACAAAATCTGACGCTTATTTTGGGCTGATTCGTAATTACTACCGTTTTGGCTGGCTGATTCCTTACTTTTTTGGAGCGTCACCAGCACTATGCTCTTCCTTTGTTAAGGGGCGAGAAACAACTCTGCCTTTTGAGAACATCGGAGAAACGCTATTTCTACCACATGCAACTTCCCTACGCATGAGTGACTTAGGTTATACCAACAGTGCGCAAAGTGTATTGAGGATTGGTTTCAATAGCCTAGATGAGTATTTAGACGGGCTCAACGCGGCAATTCGAACACCATCTGCTGAGTTTGCTGAGATTGGCGTTAAAGTAGAAGGTGAATATCGACAGCTAAACAGTAATGTGCTTCAGATTGAAAATGAACTGTATGCACCGATTCGCCCTAAGCGTGTTGCTAAAGGTGGTGAGAAGCCTTCGGAAGCCTTATCGCGTGGTGGTGTTGAATATATTGAAGTGCGTTCACTTGATGTGAACCCTTACAGTGCCATTGGTATTGATGAGGAGCAGATTCGTTTCTTAGATTTGTTTCTTACTTGGGCGGCGATAACGGAATCCGAACCGATGGATTTTTGTGAACAAGCATGCTGGCGTGAAAACTGGAATAAAGTCATTGAAGCGGGGCGTAAACCTGGCTTAGAACTGCAAATCGGTTGTAAAGGTGAAGTATTGTCATTACAGGATTGGGCTCTACGAGTATTTGACGAGATTCTCCTCATTGCAGAAAAAATGGATGCTGCAGTAGGAGGAGAAGCCTATCAGTCGGTATGCCATAAACTGTTGACTTGGATACACAATCCAGAATTGACCATTTCTGGTCAACTGTTGGCGGATACCAAACGTCTGGGAGGGTTAGGCAAAGTCGGTTGTGATTTTGGTCAGCAATACCGTGAGCAACATTTGAGTCATGTATTCCAAGTGTACAGTGCTCAAGTGATGGAGCAGGAAGTAGAACGTTCACGTATAGCCCAAGTAAACGCGGAACAAGCGGATACGCTAAGTTTTGATGACTTTTTAGATGATTACTTCACCTATTTGAAGGTATAGCAAAACATTGAAAAGGGCTTTTCTGCTATCGAGTATTGTGATGTTAGGTGGCTGCGCGACGGCTCCACCTAAAAGTCAAAGCAATGCATGTGATATCTTCCGTGAATATCAGGATTGGTATGATGCCGCTGTTGAGATGGAAGAAGAATGGGGAACTCCTATTCAAATTGCGATGGCATTTGTCAAGCAGGAAAGCAGCTTTCGACACGACGCTAGGCCCCCGAAAGATTACCTACTTGGTATTATACCTTGGGGAAGAGTCAGCACTGCTTATGGCTATGCTCAGGCACAAGATCCAGCTTGGGAAGATTTTCAAAAAGCGACAGGTCATGGTGGTTCTAGGACGAACTTTGATGATTCAATGATGTTCATCGGCTGGTATACCAGTGAAACCCAGAAGCAATTAGGGATCTCTAAGTGGGATCCTTATAATCAGTATTTGGCCTATCATGAAGGGCGTAGTGGTTATAAGCGAAAATCTTATCAATCAAAACCTGCATTGGTAAAAGTTGCTCGCAAAGTCGAGAAGCAGGCAAAGGATTATGGTTGGCAACTCAAACAGTGCCGACAAGAATTGGAAAGTAACCGGAGTTGGTTTTTCTAACCCGGGGCGAAGGAGAAGGACAATGCCATTATTAGATAGCTTTACTGTGGATCACACTCGTATGAATGCACCAGCGGTGCGTGTAGCGAAGACGATGACCACTCCGAAAGGGGATACCATAACAGTGTTTGATTTGCGCTTTACCGCGCCTAACAAAGACATACTTTCGGAGAAAGGTATTCATACGCTTGAGCATTTATATGCGGGCTTTATGCGTAGCCACCTGAATGGTAATAATGTTGAGATTATCGATATTTCCCCTATGGGTTGCCGTACAGGGTTTTATATGAGTCTGATTGGTACACCCTCAGAAGATCAGGTAGCTCAGTCATGGTTATCCGCTATGCAAGACGTGCTCAAGGTCGAAAGTCAGAACAAAATCCCCGAGCTGAACGAATACCAATGTGGTACAGCAGCGATGCACTCTCTAGAGGAAGCAAAGCAAATTGCACAGACAATTATCGATGCGGGAATTAAAGTTAATAAGAACGATGAGTTGGCACTACCAGAGTCGATGCTAAAAGAGTTGAAAGTAGACTAGTCGTTACATTGGAATAGAAGAGGAAGGCGGCTGCCTTCCTCTTCTTTATTGAACTTTAGGTAAAACAACAACCTGTGTCTTAGCCCAAATGTCATGAAAACCACGTTTTTGCGGATCGATGGGGACAGTCAAATTGGCTAAACCAAATCCTGAAGTAGCAATGCGAATAAGAGCCTGCGTGACAGAAATGGCGCTGCCATCGGCGTTACGAACTTGTATTTTCCAAGCTCTCATCCCAAGAGTTTGTCCTGCCCGAGTCCAGAAGAAAACAAAGAAATAAATCCAGACAACCGCTAGGTAGAGAGTATAAGTCGGTCCCCATATCGGATGATTAGTAAGAAAGTCGCTTACATCTGTATAAGGAGCGACATGAAAGGCGCCCATAGCGACTAAGGCGTGTAAAACGGCAATAACAATGCCTGCTGCCATCATTTCAATCGCAATGACGATTAAACTATCGTAAAACAATGCGCCAAGGCGACGCATTAGACCTGCTGGTGGCAGGGTGTCTGTTGTCGACATATTAACTTACCCAAATTTAATAAGGCGTCAGAATATAGCTTCCCCGTGAGTCTGAAAAGAGACTTTGCGCACAGCTTAATAATTTGTGGTGATTTTATCAGCAAACGGCAATCAATTCAGTCTTTTGCACTTGCACGAATACTTTGCTTACGTATAATGCCAACCATCAAAGGGCAACAGCCCAAAGATGCCGGTGTGGTGAAATTGGTATACACGACGGATTCAAAATCCGTTGCCTTCGGGCGTGGCGGTTCAAGTCCGCCCACCGGTACCATATTTAAACAACAAAGCCTCGACGAAAGTCGGGGCTTTGTTGTACTTGTCTGTTATAAATATAAAACTAGGTCGAAGTTCTAGAACGAAATGTCTCCTGACTGTAGGCAGGCTATCAATTCTAAGCATAGCTAATAGCTGGGAAGCTGTTTTTATCTTGTTTGAATTATGCCCTGCCTGCAAAACCTCTCTCGTCGTTATACTTCTTTCGTCCTTACTAGCGATAATAAAAATCTTCAAATTTTTCTATTAGTTAAGTAAATATTGTCTATCTTTTAGAGAGAAGAAATTTCTGAAAGGATTCAATCAATGTATCAACTCACCCCTTACTTGTTTTTCGCTGGACGCTGTGATGAAGCGCTAGACTTCTACTGCCAAGCGTTTGGTGGGGTTGTGGTCACCAAGCAATACTTTAAGGACTCACCTCAACAAATAGAGGGCGCTGATCCCGATTGGATCATGCATGCAGAGTGCGAAGCATTCGGTATGAAGTTAATGCTTTCAGATGGCTTAGTCGCGAAGGAACGTTCTGGTAATCATATTGCACTGTCTCTGGTGTTTGATGACATCAATGATCAGGCCAGAGTCTTTGATAAATTATCCCACGGTGGGAATATTATGATGCCACTTGCCGACACGTTTTGGGGGGCTCGTTTTGGTAAAATTGAAGATAAATTTGGGGTTCGTTGGATGTTACATTGTGAGTTGGTTAAGTAACTTCGCAAACTGACGCAGCCTCTTTACTTGCTAAGGGTTGTTAGTGGTGAATTCTGCGTGTGAGTTGCCTAAAATGATAAATCAATTAATGAAGATTAAGTTGTATATAAATCGTGGCTAGCATAAAAATAACTGTAGACAGACTTCAGCCAGGGTTGCATATCCGACTTCCAGTCAAATGGAATGAGCACCCCTTTTTGTTTAATAGCTTTAAGATTAAAGACGAAGAACAGATCCGTCTGATCCGTCACTTAGGCATTAAACATGTGTTTATGAACCCTAGCCAGAGTGATACTCAACCTCTCCCTCCACCGACAGAGCCACAGGATAAAGATGAAACTCCGGCAGAACAAATCGATCTTGAAGCACAGAAGCTTTGGAAAGAGAAGCAAGACCGAATTGAAAAACTTAGTGCGTATCGGCGCAGGGTGATTAACTGTGAGAAAGAATTTGAACGTTCACTATCTCGGATGAGAGCGGTGATGAATAAAATTCGTAACCGCCCGGAACAGGCGGTTGATGAAGCTGCCCTATTAGTCGATGACATTGTCGATAAACTGTTGAGTGACGATCATGTGACTTTGCATTTGATGAATGGCAAAAGTGAGTTTGAAGATATTTACTTTCATTGCCTTAATGTCTCAGTTATTGCCATGATGATCGCTCAAGCGAAAAAGCTTGAAGCACAACAGATAAAGGAAGTTGCTTTTGCGGCTTTGTTTCACGATATGGGGAAAGTGAAGGTACCGACTGCTATCGTTCGTAAGCAGACCCCTTTAAGTGAGCCGGAAAAAAACTACCTTAAGCTTCATACTAAATACGGGCTTGATATCGCCAGTAATATGGGGAGTTTTCCAGAAAGCGCCAGAAAGGTTATCGCTCAGCATCATGAATTAAACGATGGCTCAGGTTATCCAGAAGGATTGAAAGAAGATCAAATTGATGAGCTGACGCAAATTATTTCAGTTGCCAATGCTTACGATAACCTATGCCACAGCAACATCCCCTCCGAACAAAAAATTCCATATGTGGCACTGTCTCATCTATATAAAAACTGTAAACATCTATATAACAATGAAAACCTCAACATTCTGATTAAGTTTATGGGGATCTATCCGCCAGGCACTGTTGTTCAGCTGTCTAACGATATGGTTGGTTTGGTTATCTCAGTCAATGCACGTAACATTCTTTTCCCTAATGTGCTTATCTATGATCCTTCGGTCCCAAGAACGCAAGCTCCGATCATTGATTTGGCCGAGAAAGAGATAAAAATCGTGAATGCCATTTTGCCTAACAAATTACCTGATAAAGTACGTGAGTATTTAAACCCTCGCTCTAGGATCTCTTATTTCTTTGATAGTGATGATTAGTTATCCACAGTAATTTGTGGGTAGTTTGATGATAAGTTGAAGATAAAATGGTACTAAATAGGCGCTTGAATGATTAATGGTCATTTAAGCGTTTTTTTATCGAAAAAGGCAAATTTATGCTTGCCATCCTTTTGGAGCTCCCTATAATGCGCATCCACTGACACGGCAGACGCCACAAGGCTTCAGCAGTGTTAGAGAGGTGAAAAGCTTCTGAGAAAATAAGTTTGAAAAAGTGTTTGACTCTTCAAATTATCTCGCTAGAATGCACCTCCGCTTTGAGAGAGAGTTTCTTGAAAAGCACAGCTCTTTAACAATATAAACCTATCAATCTGTGTGGGCACTCGTTGATGATAATCCAAATAGTTTCTTAGGAAACAATTTAGGTTTCAATGATACGAAGTGACCATTCGAATTGGGAAGCAGCCTTGAGCTGTTTTGTTTTAYTTTTTCAAAAGTGAAAACCAATAAGAGCACAGTCAATTCAAACATTACTTATGTAATGTTCAGTATTCATTGAGCCGACAAAATCTTAAATTGAAGAGTTTGATCATGGCTCAGATTGAACGCTGGCGGCAGGCCTAACACATGCAAGTCGAGCGGAAACGAGTTGTCTGAACCTTCGGGGAACGATAACGGCGTCG
>NZ_JAKEUU010000008.1:0-110309 GCF_022398215.1 Vibrio sp. Isolate24 | reverse complement strand
AGCGTTCAATCTGAGCCATGATCAAACTCTTCAATTTAAGATTTTGTTCGGCTCAATGAATACTGAACATTACATAAAGTAATGTTTGAATTGACTGTGCTGAATCCGAAGATTCAATGGTCACTTCGTWTCATTGAAACCTAATTTGAAACCCCTCTTTATTCAGAGAAATTTCTAATTGGATTATCATCAACGAGTGCCCACACAGATTGATAGGTTTATATTGTTAAAGAGCTTTCGTCTTAAGTCTTACTCAAAACGGACGGCCATTTTAGCGAGATAAAGTTTAGTGTCAACCACTTTTTTCAAACTTATTTTCAAGCGTTTCCGCTTGGCTAATTGACCTTGCTAACTGGGCTAACATTTCTGTTGAAGCGTTGCCGTGTCAGCGAGGGGCATTATAGAGATAGAGATTATCTTGGCAACACTTTTTCTCGATTTTTCTGTGTTTTTTTACCTTTCGGTGAAACCTTAACCTCTAATGACCAAATATCACCTTTATATTCACAAATTACTAAACTTTTGAGCAAATAATGTGACTTTTTCCCAGTTGGTGTATTCAACTTCCTTGCTGGTATCCGTCTCTCCTCCAGTCATATTCATAATGAACTTAATCATCATTTTATCGAACCAGTTATAACGAGGGTAATAGAGAGCACCTGCAAACACACCAATTAACTCCGGCTTCCAAGGAGACTTGATCAAGAATTTGCGAATATATGCGCTACCTTCAGGAGTATCTTTCCCTTGGTCTTCTTTCCTCGCAGTCAAATTAACGCAAAAGAAAGCAACCTTACTCGACTCTAACTCTTGCCTATATTGCTCTATAAACTGATAAAGCCGCTTATTTAAATGACCATATCGGATTGATGCGCCAATCAAAACCTTGTCATACAATTCAAAATTAATGTTTTCAGCACTGTGTAAGTCCAGCGTTTCTACATCAAATTGTGAAAGCTCTTGCTCTATGTAACGAAGGATCTTTTTGGTTTGCCCTTCACGGGAAGAATAAAGAAATAGTGCTTTAGTCACAAAAGCTCCTTAACTGCGCCAAAATGTCGGAGTGAGTAGAATCAGTAAAGTGAATATCTCAAGACGCCCAAACAGCATAGAGACAATTAATACCCATTTGGCTTTATCGTTAACATCACCGAAATGCAATGCCACTTCTCCTAAACCTGGGCCAAGGTTATTGAGCGTAGCTGCCACTGCAGAAAAGGCACTTAACTCATCCATACCTGTCGCGATTAATCCCAGCATGCATACCACAAACACCAAAGCGTAAGCAGAAAAGAACCCCCATACAGCATCGACTACACGTTGAGAGAGTGCAGTTCCACCTACTTTGATCGTGTAAACCGCTCTTGGATGTACCAAACGTTTTAGCTCGCGCGCACCTTGCAAAGTGAGTAATAAAATACGAATAACTTTCATCCCTCCCCCCGTTGAACCGGCACAGCCTCCGATAAAGGAAGAAAATAGCAAAAGTACGGGTAAGAAAAGCGGCCATTCGGAGAACCCTGTGGTCGTAAAGCCAGCCGTAGTAGAAATTGAAACGGTCTGAAATAACGCCTGATCAAAAGCATCATAGACAGAGTTATAAGAGTGATGATTAAGCAAAATCAGAAAGCACACTACAAATAACAGTGCCTGAATGAAGATAAAAGCTCGGAACTCTGGATCTTTCCAATAGTATTTAGGATGAACACCACCGGATGCAAACGCAGCAAAGTGCAAAGAATAGTTACACGCAGAAATGAGTAAGAACACCACGGTAATCATGTTAATCGCGTAGCTATCAAAGTAGCCCATGCTGGCGTCATGCGTTGAAAAACCACCAATTGCGATAGTGGAAAAACTATGACCTATCGCGTCAAACGGCGTCATGCCCGCTAACCAGAATGCCAAGGCACACGCAATCGTTAAGCTCAAATAGATGTACCACAGCGCTTTTGCGGTTTCAGCAATCCTAGGCGTCATCTTACTGTCTTTGACTGGACCTGGAATCTCCGCGCGGTACAACTGCATGCCACCAATACCTAGTACAGGCAGAATTGCCACAGCAAGTACGATGATCCCCATTCCACCGAACCACTGTAGAAACTGACGATAAAACAATAGTGCCTTGGGAAGCTCATCAAGACCAACAATCACCGTTGCTCCTGTAGTCGTCAGCGCAGAAAAAGATTCAAAAAAAGCGTCTGTCACTGACACATTAGGATTATCAGAAAGCAAAAAAGGAATCGAACCCGCACTACCAATAACCGTCCAAAACAATACAACAATCAGAAAACCGTCTCTGGCTTTGAGTTCATGTTTATGACGGCGATTTGGCCACCAGCAGATAGCGCCACAGATGAGCAGAACAAAGAAAGTCGTAACAAAAGGCACACCAGCACCGTCACGATAAATCAACGCGACCAGCGCAGGCGCTAGCATTGAGACACTAAAAAGAGCGAGCAATAGCCCGACAATACGAATTATTGAACGAAACTGCATGAACTGATGATTACTGAAGCTGAGCTTCCGACTTCCTGATTATCTTTATTTTCCGTCTAAAGAGGTAACCAAAGCCTTGGCTCCACTTTTGTTGATTATGGTTTGGGTAAAGTCACTTACATAGCGAAGTTCAATTTCCACGACCATCTTTACTTGTTCACTATAGTCAGTCTCCACTTCTTGCGCGCTAAATTGCGGCAGTAAAGCCTGAACAATAGTAATAAAGCCATAGTCTAACTCCACTAATAGCTTTGTGGTTATTTTTTTCTCAATTGTTTGAAGCAACTTGAGTGCCTGCTGAACACCACCACCATACGCTTTGACTAAGCCACCAGTACCAAGTTTTATTCCACCAGAGTATCGAGTCACTACAGCCGAAATCTCACCCACTCCGGAACCTGATAGCTGAGCTAAGATGGGTTTGCCTGCCGTGCCAGAAGGTTCACCATCATCACTAAACCCCCATTTCATTGAATCTTCAGGTCGACCTGCGACAACCCCCCAGCAGTTGTGTCTGGCACCTGAATGTTGTGCTTTAACCTGCTCAACAAAAGCCTTGGCAGCTTCGACAGATGGAGTATGCGCTAGCTGGGTAATAAAGACACTTTTCTTAATTTCTTCTTCGAATAGAGCAAGTTGAGCGGGGATAAGATAGGGCAGTTCGTTCATGGCATTACGTCACTTTTCATTATCTTACCAGTCTACCATGAAACCCAATTAGCGCGCTTAAAAGATCAGCGGCAGCGCACAATGTTAAACACTTGTTTAAAAAATGTATTGAATTTAATTTTAGCTGAGTCCAAACTAAAACCACTGGTCTAACCAGAATAAAAATAAAGCGACATTTCTATATGCCGACCACAAGCCTGAGGTCGGTGTACGCGCAATCCCAAGATTGTATGTCATGGAGATAGATAATGATTTACCAAGCCGAAACCCTACAGGTAAAGGAATTACACGACGGTATCGCTGAGCTCAGTTTCTGCTCACCCAATTCTGTCAACAAGCTCGACCTCGCCACTCTTGAATCACTCGATAAAGCACTCGATGCTCTGAATGCCCATCAAGGCCTCAAGGGCCTGCTGCTAACATCAGATAAAGACGCTTTTATAGTTGGCGCAGATATCACTGAGTTCTTAAGCCTGTTTGCTAAAGAAGAAGCCGAACTCGATAAGTGGCTGCAGTTTGCTAACAGCATCTTCAATAAACTTGAAGACTTGCCTGTCCCTACACTTTCCGTGCTGAAAGGCCATACTCTTGGCGGTGGATGTGAGTGCGTACTTGCTACCGACATGCGCATTGGTGACAAAACCACCAGCATTGGCTTACCAGAAACTAAACTCGGAATCATGCCTGGCTTTGGCGGCTGTGTACGCCTGCCCCGCGTCATTGGTGCTGACAGTGCAATGGAAATCATCACGCAAGGTAAAGCTTGCCGCGCAGATGAAGCACTGAAAATTGGCTTACTTGATGCTGTGGTTGACAGTGAGTCATTGTATGAATCTGCGCTAGCAACGCTTACCCAAGCGATTAATGAGAAGCTTGATTGGCAGCAGCGCCGCAAACAAAAAACCTCTGCACTTACTCTCAGTAAGTTAGAAGCGATGATGAGCTTCACGATGGCGAAGGGCCTAGTGGCACAAAAAGCAGGTCCGCACTACCCTGCACCGATGAAAGCGGTCATCGCCATTGAAGAAGGTTCACGTTTTGCACGTAATGAAGCCCTAGATATTGAGCGTAAGTACTTCATCAAATTAGCTAAGTCCGAAGAAGCGAAAGCACTGGTTGGTCTTTTCCTTAATGACCAGTACATCAAAGGTATTGCCAAGAAAGCAGCGAAAAACGCTAACAAGCAAACTGAACGCGCAGCGGTGCTCGGTGCAGGCATTATGGGTGGAGGTATTGCTTACCAATCAGCCCTAAAAGGCGTGCCGGTTATGATGAAAGACATCGCTCAGGCATCTTTAGACCTCGGTATGACAGAGGCGTCTAAGCTGCTTAATAAGCGCTTGTCACGCGGCCGTATCGATGGATTTAAGATGGCTGGTATCCTAGCGTCGATTACACCTAGTCTACATTACGCCGGGATTGAAAATTCGGATGTGATTGTTGAAGCTGTGGTAGAAAACCCGAAAGTAAAAGCCGCAGTATTAAGTGAAGTAGAACAACAGGTCAGCGAAGATACTGTTATCACTTCCAATACCTCGACAATCCCAATTAACTTACTGGCGAAGTCTCTTAAGCGTCCTGAAAATTTCTGTGGTATGCACTTCTTTAATCCAGTCCACAGAATGCCGCTGGTTGAAATCATTCGCGGTGAAAAGACCTCGGATGAAACCATCAATCGTGTTGTTGCTTACGCCGCGAAGATGGGTAAATCACCAATCGTGGTCAATGACTGTCCAGGTTTCTTCGTTAACCGCGTGCTATTCCCATACTTCGGTGGTTTCAGCATGTTGCTTCGTGACGGTGCAGACTTCACCAAAGTCGACAAAATCATGGAGCGTCAGTTTGGTTGGCCAATGGGCCCAGCTTACCTGCTAGATGTAGTAGGTATTGATACTGCTCACCATGCCCAAGCGGTGATGGCACAAGGCTTCCCTGAACGCATGGGTAAGTCAGATCGCGATGCGATTGATGCTCTGTTCGACGCCAATAAATACGGACAGAAGAATGGCAGCGGTTTCTACAGCTACAGCGTAGATAAGCGCGGTAAACCGAAGAAAGCCTTCACCGACGAAATTCTACCTATCCTGTCGGAAGTCTGTAGCCAAACTCAAGAGTTCGATGACCAAACCATCATTCAACGTATGATGATTCCTATGATCAACGAAGTGGTACTTTGCCTACAAGAAAACATTATTGCCTCTCCACAAGAAGCCGATATGGCATTAGTGTACGGCTTAGGCTTCCCTCCATTCCGCGGCGGGGTGTTCCGTTACTTAGATAGTGTGGGCATCGCTGAATATATCGCGATGGCAGAACAGTACCAAACGCTCGGTGCTATGTATCAGGTTCCACAAATGCTGATTGATATGGCTGCTAAAGGTGAAACCTTCTACGGCACTCAGCAACAAGGTTCTATCTAAGGAGATTCCCACATGGCTTTACAAACAAGAAACGTCGTTATCGTAGATTGTCTACGTACACCTATGGGTCGCTCTAAAGGTGGTGCATTCCGACATACTCGTGCTGAGGACCTATCAGCACACTTAATGAAAGGCATCCTAGCGCGTAACCCTCAGGTTAATCCAAGTGAGATTGAAGATATTTACTGGGGCTGTGTTCAGCAAACCCTAGAGCAAGGCTTCAACGTAGCACGTAATGCTGCCCTACTGGCAGGCCTGCCGATTGAAATTGGCGCGGTGACGGTTAACCGTTTATGTGGTTCCTCGATGCAGGCGCTACATGACGGTACTCGCGCTATCATGACAGGTGACGCTGAGATCTGTCTAATTGGTGGTGTTGAGCACATGGGCCACGTACCAATGAACCATGGGGTAGATTTCCACCCAGGCATGTCTAAACATGTCGCCAAAGCAGCAGGCATGATGGGTCTGACAGCTGAAATGCTGGGTAAGCTGCACGGCATCAGCCGTGAGCAGCAAGACGAATTTGCCGCACGCTCTCATGCTCGCGCTCACGCTGCTACATTGGAAGGTCGCTTTAAGAATGAAATCTTACCGACTGAAGGTCATGCGGCGGACGGTACCTTATTCACTCTTGACCATGACGAAGTCATTCGTCCAGAGACTTCTGTAGAAGGCCTGTCTCAGTTACGTCCAGTATTTGACCCTGCAAATGGTACAGTCACAGCAGGTACGTCATCAGCGCTTTCAGACGGCGCGTCTGCGATGCTGATCATGAGTGAAGACAAAGCAAACGAACTCGGTTTAACCATTCGTGCCCGTATCAAAGGTATGGCGATTGCGGGCTGTGATCCTTCTATCATGGGCTATGGCCCAGTACCTGCGACGCAAAAAGCACTAAAACGTGCTGGCCTGTCAATTGAAGATATGGATGTGATTGAGCTTAATGAAGCTTTTGCTGCACAATCTCTACCGTGTGCAAAAGACTTAGGCTTGTTGGAAGTGATGGACGAGAAGGTTAACCTGAATGGCGGTGCAATTGCACTAGGCCATCCGCTAGGCTGTTCTGGCTCACGCATCTCAACCACACTGATCAATCTAATGGAATCGAAAGACGCAAAATACGGTCTCGCGACTATGTGTATTGGTTTAGGTCAAGGTATTGCAACGGTATTCGAACGTCCGTAAAGTGCCGTTCGTAAGAAAAGCAAAGCGCCAGTAAGAACTGGCGCTTTTTGAACCCCTCATCTTGCTTGCAACCAGTCTTGATATAACTGCTCACTGGATCCTAGGTAGTCGACCATCCATTGAATCATCTTATGATTTTCATCTTTGCGCCACACTAAGCAGCAATGGCTCAAAGGTTTCTCTTCAGGAAGAATTTTTTCCACCAGCAACCCTTCAGCAATCAAAGGGCGCGCAATATGCCGAGGCATATAACCCACCCCTACACCGTTTTTTAGGCACTCTATCGCACTGTACCAGTTGGGTAGCAGCAATCTGCGCTGCTTGGGATAATGCACTGTGTGTCTCTTGGGTAATAAATTGGAAGTATCATCTAAGCAGATTGCAGGATACTGACTGACGTACTCTTCACTTAATGCCTGCTGTTTCACACACGGATGGCTGGGAGACATGACAAACGCCCAATCTAAAATACCCATTTCACGAACTTCAAAATCTCCTCCAACGGGAATCGCTGCTGTCGCACCGATAACGATATCAGCGCGACCTTGTGAAATCGCTTCCCAAGAACCATTAAACACTTCCATATTGATTTGTAATTCAGCGTAAGGAAAAGTCCGATAGAAGTCTTCAATGAGAGGTTTGAGTCGCTCAAGCTTCACCACATTATCCAACGTGATCTTGAGCGTTTTCTGCCACCCATGGGCGGCGCGTCTCGTTTGCGCTTTCACTTCTTCCATCTGACGTAACATAGCTCTGGCTTGATCCAAAAACAGTTCTCCAGCCGCTGTCAGTTCTACTTTTCTTGGAAGACGACGAAATAACACCACATCCAGCTCTTGCTCTATCTGACGAATACTATAACTAATCGCAGACGGCACCTTATGCAGCTCTTCCGCTGCCGCAGTGAAACTGCCCAACCGAGCAACAGTGTCCACCAGCTCTAACGATGTTTGCGAAAACACACCCACAACAATACCTTTCAAAAATTTTGATTAATAACTGTAAATTTTAGCGTTTCAATTTCATTAATATGAAAAATAGAATAGCAAAGTTAATAAAAAGGTTGGCGCCAACTTATAACAATCCGTGAATTTTTTTGAATGGAAAGATGATGAAAATCTCTAAATTACAACTTTTTTATTTAGCCTCGTTATCAATGCTAGGTTTTATTGCCACAGATATGTACTTACCTGCTTTCAAGGTCATGGAAAATGACTTCGCCACAGGTCCAGAACAAATCGCATTATCGCTGACCGTCTTTTTAGTCGGTATGGCAATGGGTCAGCTACTCTGGGGGCTGGCCTCTGATAAATTTGGCCACCGTAATACTCTTGCCGTAGGTTTAGGTTTATTTACTTTGGCATCTTTTGGTCTCGCCTTCAGCGATCAAGTCTGGCAATTACTGACACTTCGCTTCGTTCAGGCCATCGGCGTCTGCGCTCCCGCTGTGATTTGGCAAGCCATGGTTATCAAGCGTTATTCCAGCAGCAGCCAACAAATCTTTGCCACCATCATGCCCTTAGTCGCACTCTCTCCCGCGTTAGCCCCCCAACTGGGTGTTGTACTGGCAGATAACTTTGGTTGGCACAGTATTTTCGTCACTCTGACCTTAATGGGGCTATTTTTGGCAGTGACAACAATGGCACAAAGCCAGGAGAAGGCACCAGCCAAACAAACAAGCATAGGTTCAGACATCAAAGCGCTAGTAGGCTCAAAGACTTATTTGGGCAACGTCATGATGTTTGCTACCGCATCAGCGGCCTTCTTTGCTTACTTAACTGGGATGCCAGAAATCATGGCTCAGCTTGGTTACGAAGCCAAAGATATCGGTCTAAGTTTTATTCCACAGACGATCGCCTTTATGGCTGGTGGTTACCTAGGGAAAAAAGGGGTAACCAAATTTGGTGACGAAAAAGTACTGCGCCAGTTGATTGGTTTATTCAGTGTCGCTTCACTACTGGTGTTTATCGCCTCACAATGGCAGCTAACGTCTATCTGGCCGATTCTTGCACCCTTCTGTTTAATTGCGGTTGCGAACGGTGCGCTTTACCCGATTGTCGTCAACCGCGCATTGGCCAGCGCTAAGCAGAGCCCAGCCACTGCAGCAGGACTGCAAAACAGTTTGCAGATCTGCATCAGCAGTCTCGCCAGTGCATTAGTCGCGGCGATGGCTAGCCAAGCTCAAGTCATTACAGGTGTCACTATTCTGATCTGTATGGGTGGGTTGTGGATAGGATTTGTTGTCTCTAATCGTCAATTGTCTGAGCACTTTACAACTCCAGATAATTCACGAGTGGTAAGTGACGAATAAACGATAAAAAGAGCCGCACAATGCGGCTCTTTCCTATTCAAAGCACTTACATGCTTGTAAGTCCCCATTTTTCAGCGGTTTTCTTAAAGAAGCCCTGAGTTTTTTTCAGCTCCACCCAATGGTTAATGTAATTAATCCATACCTGATCATCCTGAGGCAGCAACATCGCAATCGGTGTCGGTTTACGTGGCTGTTTTACAGGGACAATCGCAAGCTGTTTAAATTTCTCCACCAGTGTTGCAGCTTCAACATTGGAGGTGACTGAAACATCTGCACGACGAGCCAATAACTCTTGGAAATCGCGAGCGGGCGCTTCAATGACGATGTGCTTCGCGGAAGGGAAAAACTCTTTGACCATCTTTTCTTGGACCGTGCCTAACGTTGCGGCCACTTTCACATCCTCTTTATTGAAATCGCTCCAATCCGAGAATTTTTGTAGATCCTTTTTCTGTACGACGGGTACAAACGCCAAATAGAAATAAGGTTGACTATAACCTGCCACTTTCGCACGTGACATATTCAATGATGCACTTCCCGTTATGTCATACTTGTTTGCTGTAATACCATTGACCAAGGTTTTCCAGTCTGTCGCCACGTATTCAATTTTCACACCTAAGTCTTTAGCCAGTTCAGTGGTAACATCAATGTCAAAACCACGATAGCTGTTCGTTGCTGGGTCTTTCATCGTCATCGGATTCCAGTCCCCAGTCGTCCCTACTCGTAATACTCCGCTGTCGAGAATATCATCAAGTCGGCTAGTGTCAGCCGCCGATTGCCCAATCGATAAAATACACAGTCCGAGTGCGAGGATGAACTTGTTCATTTAATCTTCCTTAAAGTTATTACGCTCTGTGATTGTTCACTGCTAACATAGCAGCAACAAAGATAATTTTTTAGACAATACAGGATGTAATGTGACCTATCGTTATTTCTGGCTGGCAACACTTCTGCTCCTTACTGGTTGTAGTGACTACCAATGGGGCTGGTATGTGCTCGATCCTGCGACAGAGCAAGGCCAAACCAATCTGAAGTTTCTCAGTGCAGGGTTTTACGACACGATGACGATTTCTTTGTTGAGCATGGCTCTCGCCATGTTAATTGGCTTGATGGTTGCTCTGCCCTCATTATCGAGCTCAACATGGCTAAATGGCTTTAACCGGGTTTATGTTGAAGTGATTCGCTCAATTCCTGTGCTTGTTCTGCTGCTGTGGGTCTACTACGGCCTACCAACACTATTGGACATCTCCCTCGATCACTTCTGGGCAGGTGTCATCGCTCTTACCATTGCCGAAAGTGCTTTTATGGCGGAAGTGTTCCGTGGCGGTATTCAATCTATTGCCAAAGGACAGCATGAAGCAGCTGAGTCACTTGGCCTGAACTATTGGCAAAAGATGCGCTTAGTGATCCTTCCACAAGCATTTAGGCAAATCCTACCACCACTCGGCAACCAATTTGTCTATATCCTAAAAATGAGTTCACTGGTCAGTGTGATTGGCTTGAGTGACTTAACAAGGCGGGCCAATGAGTTGGTAGTTAATGAGTACTTACCACTCGAGATCTATACCTTCTTGGTGCTGGAATATCTGGTATTGATTCTACTGGTATCACAAGCTGTCCGGTGGTTGGAGCAACGAATAGCGATCCCAAGCAACTGAATACAAAAACGCCGCCCTAAGGCGGCGATCCTTTAATTACTTTGGACTACTTCTTCTTGACGGGACGCTGCCAGCCTGTGATTTTGCGCTCTTTCGCGCGGGTAATCACTAACTCTCCTTCAGCGACATCTTTGGTTAATGTGGTTCCCGCTCCAACTGTCGCACCGTCAGCGATGCTTACTGGCGCTACTAGTTGGCTGTCAGAACCAACAAATACATCATTACCGATAACCGTCTTAAATTTATTTGCGCCATCATAGTTACAGGTGATCGTGCCTGCGCCGATGTTTGTGCGTTGACCAATTTCCGCATCACCTAAATAGGTCAGGTGATTCGCTTTAGAGCCCTCGCCAATACGCGCATTCTTCACTTCAACGAAGTTGCCTACGTGAGAGTCATTACGCATCTCAGCCCCCGGGCGTAAGCGAGTGAACGGGCCAACCGTACAGTCTTCACCCACCGTTGCACCTTCAATCACGCTGTAAGGACGAATGACGGAATTATCATCAATTTCACAGTCTTTTAGCACGCTACCTGTGCCAATGATCACGTTATCACCTAAGGTGACTTTGCCTTCAATGATCACGTTGGTATCGATCTCACAATCCATTCCGCATTGCAGTTCACCACGTAGATCAAAACGAGCAGGATCACGTAGCATAACGCCTTGCTCTAACAGCTTTTGTGCTTGCATTGATTGGAAAGCACGCTCTAAGCGAGCGAGTTGAGCACGGTCGTTAACGCCTTCCACTTCAATCGGATTTACTGGATGCACAGCTTCTACAGCACGACCTTCGTCGTGAGCCGCAGCAATGACATCCGTCAGATAATACTCACCTTGGGCATTATTGTTATTTAGACCAGATAGCCAACGTTTCAGATCACCACCTGTCGCGACCATTACACCAGTATTGATCTCTTTAATCAGCTTCTGCTCTTCAGTCGCGTCTTTCTGTTCGACGATAGCTACTACAGGGCCATTCTTACGCACAATGCGTCCATACCCCATCGGGTTATCCAGTACCACGGTCAGTAACGCGATACCACCAGTAGGCTGCGCATCCAATAGGCTTTCGATTGTCTCTTCTGAGATCAGTGGTACATCACCATAGAGCACTAAGATCTTTTCATCATCCTCAAATTGACAAGAGGCTTGATCCACAGCATGACCTGTACCTAATTGATCAGCCTGCAGCACCCAGTTGACTGACTCTTCCGCCAACTCTTTCTGCATCTGGTCGCCACCATGGCCGTACACCAAATGAATATTTTGCGCACCTAAACTGGCACATGTATCAATCACATGCTTTGCCATAGGTTTGCCCGCCAAGGTATGCAGTACTTTGGGCTTGTTCGAGTACATGCGAGTCCCTTTACCCGCTGCGAGGATCACCGCGCTAAATTTCATTCAGTAACCTTTAAATGTGCTGTTTTTAAACTGAGGGGTATTCTAGACACTTATCCAAGATTAGTTAATTGCTCTGGAAAAATTTCTATTAAAAATTAAGCAAAAAGGCGGTCATAAGACCGCCTTTATCATTTTTAAAACACCGTAAATAGGATTAACGGCGTTTCTTTGTCAGCTCGATAACACGTAGCTGAGCAATGGCTTTCGCCAGCTCACTGGCCGCTTGAGCGAAGTCCATATCGCCGTGCTGATTCTGGATACTCTCCTCAGCGCGACGCTTGGCTTCTTCTGCCTTCGCTGCGTCTAGCTCTTCACCACGGATAGCAGTATCAGCCAGTACAGTCGCTGTACCTGGCTGAACTTCCACCATACCACCAGAAACATAAATGATTTCTTCGTGGCCGTGCTGTTTCACAATACGCACCATACCAGGCTTGATAGCGGTCAGTAACGGAGTGTGGCCGTGGAAAATACCCAGCTCACCTTCGCTACCGGTCACCTGAAACGTTTCAACGCGACCAGAGAAGATTTTCTTCTCAGCGCTTACTACGTCTAGGTGAAAGGTTATTGGTGCCATATCGCCTCCTAGTTAGCCTTATAGCTTCTTCGCATTCTCGATAGCATCGTCAATTGCACCACAGTACATGAACGCTTGCTCTGGAATGTCGTCGTAATCACCAGCTAGTAGACCTTTGAAGCCACGTAGAGTCTCTTTAAGAGGTACGTAGATGCCTGGGTCACCAGTGAATACTTCCGCTACGTGGTAAGGCTGAGTTAGGAAACGCTCAATCTTACGTGCACGAGATACAACTTGCTTATCTTCTTCAGATAGCTCGTCCATACCTAGGATCGCGATGATGTCTTTCAGCTCTTTGTAACGCTGTAGAGTAGACTGAACGCCACGCGCAATGTCGTAGTGCTCCTGACCTACCACTAGCGGGTCTAGCTGACGAGACGTTGAATCCAGTGGGTCGATCGCTGGGTATAGACCCATCGCTGCGATGTTACGGTTAAGTACAACCGTTGCATCTAAGTGCGCGAACGTGGTTGCTGGAGAAGGGTCAGTCAAGTCATCCGCTGGTACATATACCGCCTGTACAGACGTGATAGAACCTTGCTTAGTTGACGTGATACGCTCCTGTAGTACGCCCATCTCTTCTGCCAGTGTAGGCTGGTAACCTACTGCAGAAGGCATACGACCTAGAAGTGCTGATACTTCCGTACCTGCTAGCGTGTAACGGTAGATGTTATCAACGAACAGTAGAACGTCACGACCTTCATCACGGAAACGCTCAGCCATTGTTAGACCAGTTAGTGCAACACGTAGACGGTTACCTGGTGGCTCGTTCATCTGACCGTAAACCATTGCTACTTTTGATTCTTCAGGCTTCTCAACGTTTACAACGCCCGCTTCCTGCATCTCAAAGTAGAAGTCGTTACCTTCACGAGTACGCTCACCAACACCAGCGAATACTGACAGACCTGAGTGCTGTAGTGCGATGTTGTTGATAAGTTCCATCATGTTAACGGTCTTACCTACACCTGCACCACCGAATAGACCGATTTTACCACCCTTAGCGAATGGACAAACTAGGTCGATTACTTTAACACCAGTCTCTAGTAGAGCGGTTTCGTTTGATTGCTCTTCGTAGCTTGGTGCTTCACGGTGAATAGAGTAAGACTCTTCTGCACCGATTTCACCACGCTCGTCAATTGCGTCACCTAGAACGTTCATGATACGACCTAGGGTCTTAGTACCTACTGGTACTGAAATTGGAGCGCCAGTATTTACCACTTCCACTCCACGACGTAAACCATCAGAGCTACCCATTACGATACAACGAACTACGCCACCGCCTAGCTGTTGTTGAACTTCAAGAACTAGACGCTCTTTTGAGTCCGTTACGTTTAGAGCGTCATATACACTAGGTACTTCGCTCTGTGGGAACTCTACGTCGACTACCGCACCGATGATCTGTACGATCTTACCTGTAGCCATCGTTAATCCTCTAAACTATTTCGTTTTACCTAAGCTTAAACCGCTGCAGCACCACCAACGATTTCCGATAGTTCTTGTGTAATCGCAGCCTGACGGGCTTTGTTATACACAAGCTCTAGATCTTCAATCAAGTTGGTCGCATTATCAGTTGCAGCTTTCATCGCAATCATTCGAGCCGCTTGTTCACAAGCAAGGTTCTCAACCACACCTTGGTAGACCTGAGACTCTACGTAGCGCACTAACAGTGCATCAAGCAGAGGTTGTGGCTCAGGTTCATAGATGTAGTCCCATGAATGCTCACGCTGCATCTCTTCGCTGTCCGATTTAGGCAAAGGTAGCAATTGATCGATCGTTGGTTGCTGAACCATAGTGTTAACAAACTTGTTGAACACTACATACAGACGGTCCAGTTCACCTTCATCGTATTTCTTCAGCATTACGCTTACAGAACCGATTAGGTCTTCAAGGCTAGGGCTATCGCCCAGACCAGAAACCTGCGCAGCGACTTTAGCGCCACTGTTGTTGAAAAAGGCTGTTGCTTTCGAACCGACGACTGCCAGTTCAACCTCAGCACCTTTCTCTTTCCAAGCTTGCATGTCTGTTACAGCTTTCTTGAACACGTTAATGTTCAAGCCGCCACACAAGCCGCGGTCTGTAGAAACGATGATGTAACCAACTCGCTTCGCTTCACGCTCTTCTAGGTACGGATGACGGTACTCTAAATTCGCGTTTGCCACGTGACCGATCACTTTACGCATTGTTTCAGCGTATGGACGAGAAGCTTCCATTGCATCTTGAGAACGACGCATTTTTGAAGCTGCTACCATTTCCATCGCTTTCGTAATTTTCTGAGTGCTTTTCACACTACCGATTTTATTACGTATCTCTTTTGCGCCGGCCATCGTTACTCTCCATTAGTTGGTGGCATTACTGCCACCGACCTATTACCAAGTTTGGGTTGCCACGAAATCATCAACCAGCTTCTTAAGCTGAGCTTCGATTTCATCGTTGTACGCACCCGTCTTGTCGATCTCAGACGCTAGTTCAGCGTATTGACCGCGAGCATACGATAGTAGAGCCGCTTCGAAATCTAGCAGTTTGCTTAGTTCAACATCTGCTAAATAGCCGCGCTCTGCCGCGAAGATCACTAGTGCTTGGTCAAAAACAGACATTGGAGCGTACTGCTTCTGCTTCATTAGTTCTGTTACTTTCTGACCATGGTCTAGCTGTTTCTTCGTTGCTTCATCAAGATCAGACGAGAACTGAGCAAATGCTGCAAGTTCACGGTACTGAGCAAGAGCAGTACGAATACCGCCAGAGAGCTTCTTGATGATTTTCGTCTGAGCTGAACCACCTACACGTGATACCGAGATACCTGGGTCAACCGCTGGACGAACACCTGCGTTGAATAGCTCAGTTTGTAGGAAGATCTGACCATCGGTAATCGAGATTACGTTAGTCGGTACGAATGCTGAAACGTCACCAGCTTGAGTTTCGATGATAGGAAGAGCAGTCAAAGAGCCCGTCTTACCTTTCACTTCACCATTAGTGAACTTCTCTACGTATTCTGCATTTACACGAGCAGCACGCTCTAGTAGACGCGAGTGAAGGTAGAAAACATCACCAGGGAATGCCTCACGGCCAGGTGGACGTTTTAGTAGTAGAGAGATCTGACGGTAAGCTACTGCCTGTTTAGATAGATCATCATAAACAATCAGTGCGTCTTCGCCGCGATCACGGAAGTATTCACCCATCGCACAACCTGCGTATGGCGCTAAGTATTGTAGCGCTGCAGATTCAGAAGCTGACGCAACAACAACAATAGTGTTAGCTAGCGCGCCATGTTCTTCCAGTTTGCGTACTACGTTAGCAATAGTCGATGCTTTTTGACCGATAGCTACGTAGATAGAGAAAATACCAGAGTTTTTCTGGTTAATGATTGCATCGATCGCCATCGCTGTTTTACCAGTCTGGCGGTCACCGATCACAAGCTCACGCTGACCACGACCGATTGGGATCATTGAGTCAACAGATTTGTAACCAGTTTGCACAGGCTGATCAACCGACTGACGGTCGATTACACCCGGTGCAATCACTTCTACAGGTGAAGTCAGTTTGGCTTCAATAGGACCTTTACCATCAATAGGCTCACCTAGCGTGTTTACTACGCGACCTAGTAGTTCTGGACCAACTGGTACTTCAAGAATACGACCAGTACCTGTAACTTTCATGCCTTCCTTAAGGTCAGCATATGGGCCCATTACAACTGCACCAACCGAGTCACGCTCAAGGTTAAGTGCTAGTGCATAACGGCCACCCGGTAATTCAATCATTTCACCTTGCATCACGTCCGCTAGGCCGTGGATGCGGATGATACCATCGCTTACCGATACGATAGTACCCTCATTGCGAGCTTCACTAACAACTTCGAAAGATTCGATACGCTGTTTGATTAGCTCGCTGATTTCCGTGGAATTAAGTTGCATGCTCCAATCCCCATTAAGACTGCAATGCATCGCTCAGGCGGTTCAAACGTCCACGCGCTGAGTCATCGATGACTAAGTCTCCGGCTCGAATAATCACCCCACCAAGTAGGGCCTCATCTACACTGCAATTCAGCTTAACTTTGCGCTCAAGACGCTGCTCAAGTTTGCTGCTGATACCTGCAAGCTGTTCATCAGAAAGGTCAGTAGCGGAAATCACTTCCACATCCACTTCTTTCTCATGCTCTTTTTTCAGAGCAAAGAACTGTTCACAAACATCAGGAAGGGCCGCTAATCGACCATTCTCCGCCATTACCTTCAGAAGGTTTTGGCCATGAGCATCAACTTGTTCGCCGCAAACTGCTACAAATACTTCTGCGAGTTTGTCCGCAGAAACTGACCCCGTTAAGAGTTCGTGCATTTGTTCGTTTTTAGCGACTTCAGCAGCAAAAGAAAGCATTTGACCCCATTGGTCCAACGCGCCTTTTTCTACTGCAAAGTCGAAGGCTGCTTTAGCATAGGGGCGTGCGATAGTAGTCAAATCAGACATAGGCGCCCCCAGACTTAAAGTTTTGCAGTAATGTTGTCGAGAATATCTTTGTGCGCATCTTTATCGATGGAACGCTCAATGATCTTCTCAGCACCAGCTACAGCCAGAGTTGCAACTTGTTTGCGCAGCTCATCGCGTGCACGGTTGCGTTCAGCTTCAAGTTCTGCTTCTGCTTGCGATAGGATTTTCTGACGTTCAGTCTGAGCTTCCTCGCGAGCTTCATCTAGAATTTGAGCTTTGCGCTTATTCGCTTGCTCGATGATCTCAGTTGCTGTGCGCTTCGCTTCTTTCAACTGATCAGAAGCGTTGGCTTGTGCTAGATCCAAGTCTTTCGCAGCACGTTCAGCTGCCTGCAGACCGTCAGCAATTTTCTTCTGACGCTCTTCGATCGCTTGCATCAACGGTGGCCATACATACTTCATGCAGAACCACACAAACAGTGCAAACGAGATTGCTTGACCTAGCAGAGTTGCGTTTATATTCACAACAGCTACCCCTTCTATTCGGACTTAGTGTTAATCAATAACAAGCTAATGCTTGTCGAAAGTTAAAAGCGATTAACCTAGTTGACCAACGAATGGGTTTGCGAAAGTGAATAGAAGTGCGATAACGATACCGATCATTGGAACCGCATCAAGTAGACCCGCGATGATGAACATCTTAACTTGTAGCATAGGAGCCATTTCTGGTTGACGTGCTGCACCTTCAAGGAATTTACCACCTAGAAGTGCGAAACCAATCGCTGTACCAAGAGAAGCAAGACCGACGATAAGACCTACGGCGATTGCAGAAAAGCTCAGTAAAGTTTCCATTACTATCTCCAATTTATAGTTGTTGGCTAGTTGCCCAAATAAAAAGCTTTAAAAAAATTAATGATCACTGTCTTCGTGTGCCATTGACAGGTAAACAATTGTCAACATCATAAACACGAAGGCTTGAATCGTGATAACCAAGACATGGAAGATTGCCCACGGTAGTGAACCCATCCATTGCAAGTACCATGGTAGCATTGCCGCACAAAGAATGAATACAACCTCACCCGCGAACATGTTACCGAATAGACGCATACCAAGAGACAGAGGTTTCGCCAGTAGCGAGACCACTTCAATCAGTAGGTTAAACGGGATCATCAGTGGGTGATTGAATGGATGTAGTGCTAATTCTTTAGCGAATCCACCTAGACCTTTCACTTTGATGCTGTAGTAAATCATCAGAGCGAATACGCCTAGAGCCATAGCCATGGTGATATTCACATCAGCAGACGGTACAACCTTAAGATAAGGGATACCAAGCCAATGCTCTGCTGGGTAAGGTAAGAAGTCGATTGGCACTAAGTCCATCAAGTTCATTAAGAATACCCAACAAAAGATAGTCAGTGCTAAAGGTGCGATCAGTGGGTTGCGTCCATGGAACGTGTCTTTGACGTTTTCCGCGACAAATTCAACGATCATTTCTACAGCACACTGAAGCTTACCTGGTACACCCGCTGTTGTTCTCTTTGCTACCTTGTAAAAAATTCCGAGGAAAATTAAACCAGTAAACCAAGAAAAAAACAGGCTATCGATATGTACGTTCCAGAAACTTGCCTCCTCCGCTACAAGACCTAACTTATAAGTAGAAAGGTTTGTAAGGTGGTGGGAAATGTATCCGGACGCAGTTAGCGCTTCACCTGGCGCAGCCATAACTCATCCTATTTTTTGTTGTTAATGAATAGCACTGGCGCACAGATATTAATACCTAGAGCCAGCAAATAGGTTAGCTTAAGGGGAACAAGTTCCACCTGTATATACATGTAGGCAACGGAGAAAAGCGCCACCGTGATAAGGATTTTCAGTGCTTCACCGGCATAGAAAGAGTTCGCGATCCGCTTTGCGGCGCGAGCTCCACCATACATGAAAGCAAACAATGCGAACACCGCATTCGCAACAACAAAAATGCCGCCGCCAATCAGTGCTGAAAGCCCCCATTCAGCATTCACAGCCACTGCCATTCCTGCCGCCATTAATGTAACCGCGCCGAACTGGATCATTAACAATCGCTTTGCAAGCTCTCGTCCTGGTCTAGCTAACGCAGCTACCATGTATTCGTACCTCGAGTAAAATCCACAGCGTTACTACCTCGGTGCTGGGAAATTGGCGAAAATTATACGGTGAGTCCGATTGAATGCAATTAAAACACCGCAAAAAGTTACAATTTTGTTTACAAACCGACAACTTCCGCACAAAAATTCGTTTTTTTACATAATTGACGAAGATCAATTATCTCATTTAGCTTTCGAGCTTGGCAATCAGTTGCTCTAATTTGTGAGGCTCATCAAGACTAATCGTCACTTTAGAAGTGCCATTCTTAGCTCGTACGATTGCCACTTTAGCACTGAGCATTTCACTCAATTTTTGTGACATTTGTTGTGCCTCCGTGTCTTGGGACTCATTTTTCTCTTCTGATTGCGGCTGGAGACACTTTTTCACTAACTGCTCCGTCTGACGAACCGTCATACGCTTCTTCGCAACCAGCTCAGCTACTTCGACTTGTTGCTCACCTTCAAGCGCTAATAGTGCACGAGCATGCCCCATCTCAAGCATTTTTTCAGAAAGCAGATACTTTACATCCATTTCAAGCTGATTGAGTCGCAGTAAGTTACTCACGGTAGCGCGCGACTTACCAATCACCTCTGCCACCTGTTGGTGAGTCAGAGAAAATTCCTCTTGAAGACGATCCAAAGCAACCGCTTCTTCGATCACATTCAGGTCTTCACGCTGGATATTTTCGATCAAAGCCATGGCAATCGCAGCACGATCCTCAACATTCTTGATCACGCAAGGTACCTGCTTCAGGCCCGCTTTACGAGCCGCACGCCAGCGGCGCTCACCAGCGATGATCTCAAACTTATCGTTTTCAACCTGGCGAACCACGATCGGCTGAATGATGCCCTGAGACTCGATTGACGCCGCTAGCTCTTCAAGCGCTTCGGGCTCCATGTCTTTACGTGGCTGATAAACACCAGGTTTAAGACTGTTAATGCTTAAATCGGCCAGCTCCCCATCAGAAGAAAGCTCTTGGCTGTGTAATGCACTTTGCTGTTTTTCACGTGCAAGCGAGCTCGTCGAGAGCAGAGCATCAAGCCCTTTACCTAAACCGCGTTTAGACATGAGACAAAATTCCTTTGGTTGGGTTATGCAGGGACTTCATCGCGGCGAAGCATTTCTCCAGCTAAAGCCAGATAGGCTTTTGCGCCTGCGGAGTATTTGTCATAGTACATGGCAGGTTTACCATGACTTGGCGCTTCGGCCAGACGAACATTACGAGGAATAACAGTGCGGTACACCTTGTTACCAAAGTGCTTTTTCAACTGATCGGAAACTTCATTGGATAAGCGGTTGCGAGGATCGTACATGGTTCGTAGTAAACCTTCGATTTTAAGGTTTTCATTCACCACCGCTGCCAACTTACTGATGGTATCCATCAATGCTGTTAAACCTTCCAGCGCAAAATACTCACACTGCATAGGTACCAAGACCGAATCTGCTGCGGCCATGGCATTGATTGTAAGAAGGTTTAGAGATGGAGGGCAATCAATAAAGATGAAATCATAGTTATCGCGAACTGCAGCCAAGGCATGTTTGAGGCGAACCTCACGCGCAAACACTTCCATTAGTTTAATTTCTGCCGCTGTGACATCACCGTTAGCTGCGATCAGGTCATAATTTCCTGATGTTTTACGGCACACAACATCATCAAAAGCGACATCCTCAACCAGCAATTCGTACGCTGTTGCATCTACCTGATACTTGTCGACCCCACTGGCCATAGTGGCATTGCCTTGCGGATCGAGGTCAATCACCAATACCTTACGCTTAGTCGCAGCCATAGACGCGGCTAAGTTGATGCACGTTGTTGTTTTACCAACTCCACCTTTCTGGTTGGCGATTGCTACGATTTTTCCCACGATGAACCTCGCTTTTATTCCTTGCGGGATAAGATTACTAGATGACGCTCACCTTCCAATTCAGGAACTTGCAAAGCTTTGATGTCGGTCACAGAACACCACTCTGGAAGCTGCCCAATCTCATCCTGTGGTAATTGGCCCTTCAGGGCCATAAAACAGCCTGTATGCGCTTTAGGTAAGTGATGACACCACTCGACCATGTCCACCATAGAGGCAAACGCTCGGCTTAACACGCCATCAAATTTGTCTTGTGGCTGAAACGCTTCAACACGGCTTTGAATCGGCGTGACATTGTCGATCTTAAGCTCGTGCAACACCTGTTTGACAAAACGAATGCGCTTGCCAAGGCTATCAAGCAAAGTAAATGCCATATCAGGGTTCATAATCGCCAGAGGAATGCCAGGTAAACCCGGACCAGTTCCGACATCAATAAAGCGTTGCCCTTGCAGATGTGGGCTGACCACTATGCTATCGAGAATGTGTTTCACCAGCATGTCACTGGGATCGCGAACGGAGGTCAAGTTATAGGCCTTGTTCCACTTGTTTAGCATTTCTACATAGCCAACCAGCTGTTCTCGTTGATGTTCGGAGACGTCCAGCGAAGTTTGAGCGATCAAAGCGTCTAATTGTGTTCGTAACCCACTCATTTATGCTTCCTCGCCTTTTTTCAACATGCCATGTTTTTTGAGGTGAACCAGCAGAATCGAAATCGCGGCAGGCGTGATACCAGAAATACGTGACGCAATACCAATTGACTCAGGTTTCGACTCATTCAATTTCGCCACCACTTCATTGGACAGTCCTTTCACATTGGTGTAATCCAGATCCACGGGCAACTGTGTATGTTCATGACGAAGCGACTTTTCAATCTCGTCTTGCTGACGTTTAATGTAGCCTTCGTATTTGACTTGAATTTCCACTTGCTCAGCCGCCTGTTGATCGTCCAGAGCAGGTGCAAATGCGTCCAGTTCAGTTAGTTGGGAGTATGTCATTTCCGGACGGCGCAGCAGATCTTCACCATTTGCCTCACGGGCCATTGGCGTTTTGAGATGCTTATTCAGCTCATCAATACCCGCAGATTTAGGGTTCATCCACGTGTCTTGCAATCTTTGACGTTCTTTCGCCATGTTTTCGATCTTTTGATTAAAGCGAGCCCAGCGTAGATCATCAACTAATCCTAACTCGCGCGCTTTTTCTGTCAGACGAAGATCCGCATTATCCTCACGCAGCAGTAAGCGATACTCTGCACGAGACGTAAACATGCGGTATGGCTCTTTTGTCCCCATTGTCGATAGGTCATCAATCAATACTCCCATGTAAGCTTGATCTCGACGCGGACTCCATCCGTCTTTGTCCTGACTGTACAGGCTAGCATTCAAACCTGCCATCAGACCTTGCGCTGCGGCTTCTTCGTAGCCTGTAGTTCCATTAATCTGGCCAGCAAAGAATAAACCACTAATAAACTTCGTCTCGTAGGTCTGCTTTAAATCACGTGGATCAAAGAAATCATATTCAATAGCGTATCCTGGACGAACGATATGTGCGTTCTCAAAGCCTTTCATTGAACGAACGATTTGCACTTGAACATCGAACGGTAAGCTGGTGGAAATACCATTTGGGTACAACTCATGAGTATTGAGGCCTTCTGGTTCGATAAAGATCTGATGACTGTTTTTATCAGCAAAACGCATCACTTTGTCTTCAATCGATGGGCAGTAACGTGGGCCAATTCCCTCGATCACACCCGCATACATAGGGCTACGATCTAAGTTTTTTCGAATCACTTCATGTGTTTGATCATTGGTATGAGTGATAAAACATGGGATCTGTTGTGGATGTTGATCCCTGTTGCCCATAAAAGAGAAAACAGGTGTTGGGTCATCACCGTGTTGAGCTTCAAGCACTGAAAAATTAACAGTACGTGCGTCAATACGTGGTGGCGTGCCCGTTTTTAGGCGATCAACACGAAACGGCAATTCACGTAAACGATCCGCTAAAGCGATCGAAGGTGGATCACCTGCACGACCTCCAGAGGAACTTTCCATGCCTATATGGATTTTACCTCCAAGGAAGGTTCCTACGGTCAACACAACAGCTTTAGCATGAAAGCGCAGTCCCATTTGAGTGATCACACCAACCGCTTTGTTCTGCTCAACAATCAAGTCATCTACTGATTGTTGGAATAGTGTTAGGTTCGGGGTATTTTCCAACGCCTCACGTACATAAGCTTTGTAGAGTGCTCGATCAGCTTGAGCTCGTGTAGCACGAACAGCAGGCCCTTTAGATGCATTAAGTGTCCTAAACTGAATACCAGCGTGATCGATGGCTTGGGCCATTAAACCACCCATGGCATCCACTTCCTTGACTAAATGACCTTTACCGATTCCCCCAATTGCAGGGTTACATGACATCTGACCTAAAGTGTCGATGTTATGTGTCAGTAACAGTGTTTTTTGTCCTGTACGAGCTGATGCGAGTGCGGCTTCCGTTCCTGCATGTCCGCCACCAACAACAATGACGTCAAAGTTTTCGTGATAAAGCATGAACTGACCTCTGGTATTCAAATAGAGAGATGGACAGATAAAAAGAGCGCTATTCTACCTGCTTTCCCATGGATAGAAAATCGCTTTTCGCGTTTTTAATTTAAGCCTCTGACAAAGCTTATTTCTATAGGATCTCTATATATGATCTTTTATTGGATCTATTATTAGGATCGACGATCTCTGTGGATAAGTGAAAAATGATCAACAAGATCATCGTTCTTGAACGGATCATATGATGTGATCTTACCTTGATCAGTGTGAGGATTTCCTGAGATCAAAAAGGCTAGTTATGCACAGGTGAAAATAAAATTCAAAGTTATTATTGGGATAACTATAGGTTAATCACCGGATAGATCTTATTTTATCCACAGGAGGGAGAAAGGAATTTTATGAGTTGTGGAGAGAGGAAGTGGCTGATGGCACACTTCCTTAAAGAGTAAGACTACAGCTTGTTGATATGCTCGTTTAGCCACACCTCTGCGGCATCTTCAGGAACATCGTGGCTGAGAACATCGATGGTTAGACAATCCGCCACTGGTGTCGCTCCAATGTCGGCTAGTAGGGCATGGGCGTGCTGGCCTGCGGCACAGAATGTGTCGTAGCTAGAGTCGCCAATGGCAATGACCGCATATTTGACGTCAGACATACGCGGCGGTGTATCTTGCAAGGCTTGAATAAAAGGTTGAATGTTATCTGGATACTCACCCGCACCGTGAGTGGATGTGATGAGTAGCCAAGTACCCTGTGCTGGTACTTCTTCCAATACCGGTTGGTTGTGGATACAAGTCTTAAAGCCTTTTTCAATCAGCAGATCACTCAGATGATCACCCACGTATTCAGCGCCACCTAATGTACTGCCTGTGATTATTTGGATCATAGAATTTCCTTTTACCTAAAAACAGCGCGACGGGAAACGTCGCGCATGTATGATTATTTGCCGATACAGAATGAGGAGAAAATGCGCCCGAGTAAATCATCCGAGCTAAATTCTCCGGTAATTTCGCTCAGATGTTGCTGCGCAATTCTCAGTTCTTCAGCGAGGATTTCTCCTGCCATATAGCCTTCAAGCTGCTGTTGGCCAATATCAAGATGCTCTGCGGCTCGTTCCAGTGCTTCCAAGTGACGACGGCGAGCCATAAAGCCACCTTCGCTCCCTCCAGAGAAGCCCATGCACTCTTTAAGGTGCGTTCGTAGCGATTCCACACCATGCCCCGTTCGTGCTGATAGGCGAATCAATGTGGGATCGTTGACATGACAAATGCCTAATTCTTCATTGGTTTGATCGACTTTATTGCGGATCACTGTCATGCCGATATTGCTCGGCAATCGATCAACGAAGTCAGGCCAAATCTCTTTTGGATCGGTGGCATCTGTAGTGGTGCCATCGACCATAAATAAGACGCGATCGGCTTGCTCAATTTCTTCCCAAGCACGTTCGATGCCTATCTTTTCGACCTCATCCGACGCATCGCGCAGACCTGCGGTATCAATGATATGCAGTGGCATACCGTCAATATGAATGTGTTCACGCAGAACGTCACGAGTGGTGCCTGCAATATCAGTCACAATGGCTGATTCTTTACCAGATAAGGCGTTTAGCAAGCTCGATTTGCCCGCGTTTGGACGGCCGGCGATGACGACTTTCATCCCTTCGCGCATGATAGCGCCTTGTGTCGCTTCTTGGCGCACGGCAGTGAGGTTATCAATAATCGTCTGTAGGTCGGCTGAGACTTTACCATCGGCGAGAAAATCAATTTCTTCTTCGGGGAAGTCAATTGCGGCTTCGACGTAGATACGCAGGTGAATCAGGGATTCGACTAAGGTTTGGATTCGGTTTGAGAACGCGCCTTGAAGTGATTTTAGGGCCGACTTCGCCGCTTGTTCTGAGCTGGCATCAATTAAGTCCGCAATGGCTTCTGCTTGGGATAAATCGAGCTTGTCATTGAGGAAGGCGCGCTCTGAAAACTCACCCGGGCGAGCAGTGCGGATCCCGGGAATTTGCAGGATGCGCTTGATCAGCATATCCATTACGACTGGGCCACCATGGCCTTGCAGTTCTAGGACATCTTCGCCGGTAAAGGAGTTCGGATTAGGGAAGTAGAGCGCGATACCCTGATCGAGCTCTGTGCCATCCTCTGCAGTAAAGGGGAGATATTCCGCATATCGAGGACGTAAGGTTTTGCCTGTTACCTCAGAAGCGACTTTGGCCGCAAGAGGACCGGATACGCGAATAATACCGACACCGCCTCGTCCGGGCGCAGTGGCTTGAGCGATAATGGTCTCTGTAGTCATAGTGGTAGCCTGTGCGATGCATACCCTGTGAGGGTAAATAGTGAATGAGATGAATTGTAATCAGCCAAAAACAAAAAGGCGACCTTTTGGTCGCCTTTCTCGATTATTTACGCCGACTCGTTATTTTGAGTGCAAACCTTTCTTCTCCAGCGCCTTATAAATCAGCGTCTGTTGGATCAGAGTTACGATGTTCGATACTAACCAGTAAAGAACCAGACCTGATGGGAAGAACAGGAAGAAACCAGTGAACAGAACAGGCATGAACGTCATGATCTTCTGCTGCATTGGGTCTGTTACTGTGGTTGGGCTCATCTTCTGGATCAGGAACATGGATGCACCCATCAGTAGCGGCAAGATGTAATAAGGGTCTTGCGCTGACAGGTCAGTAATCCAACCAAAGAATGGTGAGTGACGTAGTTCCACCGATTCCATTAGTGCCCAGTAAAGTGCAATGAAAATAGGCATCTGTAGAAGCAGAGGCAGACAGCCACCCAATGGGTTTACTTTCTCTTTCTTGTACAGTTCCATCATTTCTTGGCTCATGCGCTGGCGGTCGTCGCCAATACGCTCACGCATTGCTTGCAGCTTAGGCTGTAGCATGCGCATTTTTGCCATTGAGGTGTATTGTGCTTTTGTTAGTGGGTACATAGCGCCACGAACAATGAACGTCAGCGCAATAATAGCCAGACCCCAGTTAGAGACAAAACTTTGAATGAATGACAGTAAGGTATGCAGTGGTTTAGCAATGAACCATAGCCAGCCGTAATCCACAACCAAGTCTAGATTTTGTGCAGTTTCAGCCATTGCATCTTGCAGTTTTGGACCGACCCAAAGTGTCGCATTGAATTGTGCGGAATCACCTGTTGCGATGGTTTTATTTGGGATACGAACACCAATATCACCTAGGTTGCCAATCACGCGAGTGTACAGGTTTGTGCCTGGCTCGTTGCGAGGGATCCATGCAGACGCAAAGTAGTGTTGGATCATTGCTGCCCAACCTTGACCGTCTGGTAGAGTGATAGACAGGTTACGATCCTGCATGTCGTCAAAACTGTATTTCTTATAACGCGTTTCTTCTGTTGAATACGCACCGCCACGGTAAGTTGGCATAGTGATGCTGCCGCCCGCGTCCATCAGGTTTTGGCGCAGGTGAGCGTACATACCAAATGTCGCGTTGTTACCTGAGTTGTTGACTACATCGTATTCAACGTCAACCGCATAGCTGCCACGCTTAACAATAAATGTTTTGGTGTACTCAAGGCCATTCGCTTGGTATGTCATTGGGATGCGAAGTTCATCCTGACCGTCTTCCAGAGTGAAGCTATCCGCATTCACTGAGTAAGCTGGACGATTTGAGCTGCTCAGATCGATACCTTGAGGGCCCACTAGACCACTTTGCGCAATGAATTGGTGACCTGGTTCGTTCTTCAATAGGACGAATGAGTCTGATGAATCCAGTTCTGCAGAGTATTGGTTCAGGTCTGCAGCGATAACATCACCACCAACCGTATCAATCGACAGAGTCAAGACGTCAGTTGTCACGGTAATCGTTTTAGCAGACGCTTGCTGCGCAGGTGCGGGATCTAAATCATCCGCAAGAGTAGGGGCAGGTAGGGTACTGCTTGATTGTGCCTGTTCAACCGGCTGTGGTGCTGGGTTCTTTGCGACTTGCCATTGTTGAAACAACAAGAAAGAAACCAGTGCTAGCGCGATTAACAGGATATTACGTTGAGAATCCATCGTTATTTATCTCTGTCTTGTTTCTGGACTGGTGGAACGGGATCAAAACCGCCCTCATTCAAAGGGTGGCATTTTAATAGACGTTTGCTTGATAACCAACACCCTTTTACAAAACCGTGAGCTTTTAGTGCTTCTATGGCGTAAGTAGAGCAGGTTGGAGTAAAACGACAGCGTGGTCCGATAAGCGGACTAATGAGGCCTTGATAAAGACGGACGAATCCGATTGCTACCCACGCGAAGGGCGAGACAGGCGCTGCCATAACTTATCAAACAGTTTGAACATTTCTTCATTGCTCAGATCTTGGGCGCTTTTCTTGGCAATCACAACAAAATCTTTGTGAGCAAGTTGATGCTGATTGTTACGAAAGCTTTCACGAGCAAGGCGTTTAAAACGATTACGACCAACGGCGGTTTTAATCTGTTTTTTGGGAACGGCTAAACCTAATCGAGGGTGAGATAGGTTGTTATTGCGAGCAATGATGGTGAAATGTGGTGAGCCAGCTCGATGAGCTTGCTGAAAGACATTTTGATAATGCTCGGGAGTTAACAAACGTAACTCCCGATCGAACGCGTACGTTTTCAAAATAATCGAAGATTACTTAGAAAGACGCTTACGGCCTTTTGCACGACGTGCATTGATTGTTGCACGACCGTTCTTAGTAGCCATACGTGCACGGAAACCGTGAGTACGCTTGCGCTTTAGAACTGAAGGTTGAAAAGTGCGTTTCATGATAATTACCTTTACTGATCAGTAGTTTTAGGTTCTTAGTTAACCCGGCGTGGGCCATTTGGTCTTCTTTATATAGAAAGAGGACAAACCGACGCCTCTCAACAAAGAGGCGGAATTGTAATCACAGTCACACAAAGTGTCAATCATTGAGCAACTGCTAAATTCCGGCCGGGCGATTATACGTAGTGTGAGCAAAATCTCAAGGATCAAGCGATCTTCTTTGGTGATCTTTACTCCGCGCCTACTTGGCGAAGGAACTTTTGTAAGCGAGGATCCTGTGGATTATTAAAGATATCCTGTGGAGAGCCTTGCTCAACGATATTGCCTTCTGCCATAAAGATCACCCGATCCGCTACTTCTCGGGCGAACTGCATTTCGTGTGTGACCACCAGCATGGTTTGGTGTTTGGTTGCTAACTCCTTCATTAATTGAAGAACTTCGCCAACCCACTCAGGATCCAGTGCTGAAGTTGGTTCGTCAAACAGCAATAATTCGGGCTGCAGTGCCATCGCACGTCCGATACCGACACGTTGCTGCTGGCCACCAGACAGCGCCGCTGGATAACTGTCTCCTTTATCGCCAAGGCCGATGTCGTCAAGGATTTGCTGAGCGCGTGCCAATGCTTGGTCTTTCTTCCAGCCGCGAACGGTGATGAGACCTTCAGCAATATTCTGACGGGCGGTCATATGGGCAAACAAGGCATAGTTCTGAAACACAAACCCAGTCTTACGGCGCAGAGCCAGTACTTCCGCTTTGGTGTGCTTTTCACTATCCACGCTGACATCATCAATGGTGATGACGCCTTTGTCGGCATTTTCGAGAAAATTCACCGTGCGTAGCAGGGTGGACTTACCCGTACCGCTAGAGCCGATAATGACAATGATCTCGCCCTGTTTGATATCGAGATCGATGCCTTTAAGGACTTCTGTGTCACCAAAACGTTTGTGAATGTTATCTAACTTGATCATCTTACGTATGCCTTATTCAACTTAGCTTCTGCCCAGATTTGTACGCGAGTCAGTATCACTACAACGCCCCAGTAAATCAGCGCAACGGCAAGGAAGGCTTCGAAAAAGCGGAAACTGGATGAGGCTTCCATTTGCGCTTTTGCCATGATCTCTGCAACACCTAGCGTAAATGCCAATGAGGTAGACTTGATCATATCAATGAAGTAGTTCATCAATGACGGCAGAGCCACACGCGTTGCCTGCGGCAAGATCACTCGGCGCATCGCTTGTGTCGTTGTCATACCCACCGACAGACTAGCTTCCATCTGGCTACGATCGATACCAATGATTGCGGCGCGGATACTTTCCGCCATGTAAGCGGCAAAGTGCAGGGTCAAACCAATCACCGCGGCGCTGAATGCATCCAGACCGACTAGGAACGGAAAAATTTGCGGTAAGCCGTAGTAAAGTAGGAACAGCTGAACCAGCAGTGGTGTCCCACGAAAGAAGCTGATGTACAGCTGGCTTAACTGATCAAGAACGGGAACGCGAAATACACGGATATTCGCTAAAATGACGGCCAAAATCAGTGAAAATACTAAACCCCATGTCGCCATTTCCATGGTGGTGCCCAGATACTTGAGCAGTATCGGCATCAGGTTCAGCATGTAGTTAAAATCGAATCCCATAACGTATCCCAGTTAAAAATAAGCTTCTATACAAAAAGCAAAACCCACTGCAAAGGAAGGAAAGCAGTGGGTTAAGAGCAAATCCGGTTGAGTGCCTCAACCGGACGAGCAATACTCAACAGTGGTTATTTAGTGATATCAGCACCAAACCATTTCTGAGAAATTTTCTCCAGTGTACCGTCAGCACGCATTTCAGCCAGCGCTTTATTTACTTCAGCCTGAAGCTTTTTGCCGTTGTCATTGTCAACGAAAGGCCAAGCGTTTTGAATCGTCTCAAACGGTTCGCCAGCAAGTTGCAGTGGTAGACCGGTTTTTTTGATCAGCTCAAGTGCCGATAAACGGTCCATAACAAACGCGTCTGCACGACCAAGTGCCACATCGTGTTCGATACCAGTATCGTAAGTCTTGATGTTGATCTTGCCGTCTTTGTCGTAGTTGCGTAGCAACTGCTCAAAGTTTGAACCTAGGTTAACCGCCACCGTTTTGCCTTCAAGATCCTTAATGCCTTGGATGCTGTCATTGCCTTTACGAACAGTGATCTGCGCACCATCAACAACGTATGGGTCAGCAAAAAGGTATTTGGCTTTACGTGCATCCGTCATGGTGATCTGGTTTGAAATCGTATCAATACGACCTGTCTCTAGCAGACCAAACAAACCAGAAAAGTTTGCCGTAACGTATTCCACTTTGTAATCGTTACGCTTACCAATTTCATCCCATAGGTCCACTTCGAAGCCTTGCAGCTTGTCTTGCTGAACGAAAGTGAATGGGAAGTAGCGGCCAGACATACCGACTTTAACTTCAGTCGCGGCTTGAACCGTCGCAGCAGAAAGCGCAATTGCTGCAACTGCAGCTTTAATCCAGTTTTTCATAGTACAACTCCATAATTTTATAGGCACAAATACTACTGTCACTTTAGTTAATTAGATAAATAACCAAGAGCAATATCCTAGACGTCTGTGGAATAAGCTCTCGTAGCAAAAGTGGGCAGTTTCATGTCAAGCACTGCAAACAATCCAAAGCAGAGATCGGAATAAAACCACATCTTGCGAAAGCTTGATTCACAGACTTATCACCAGATGATGGATCTGTGAGAAATGGCTCAAATGTGGATCATTATGTGAGTAAGAATAGGGCAGCTTGTGTTGATCCCGAGAATAATGACGAAAATATTGTGAATAACTTAGATCTTATTCACTGGATCGTCGATCATTTGCTGGCGATCTTGGTTATCAACAGGTAAAATTGCCAATCTTTTTCGATCATTAACTTTGAGTGGGGGCACCGTGTCATCTTCGCTTTGGTTGCAATGTATGCAGCAGCTTCAAGAAGAGCTACCAGCTACAGAATTCAGTATGTGGGTACGTCCGTTACAAGCGGAGCTCAATGACAATACTCTCACTTTGTTCGCACCTAACCGTTTTGTTATGGATTGGGTTCGCGACCGCTACCTCAACAGCATTAATCGTTTGTTGCAGGAATACTGTGGTAACGATATTCCGAGTTTACGTTTTGAAGTGGGGAGCCGTCCTGTTTCTGCCCCTAAGCCTGCGCCGAAGCGCACGCCCGCTGATGTTGCGGCAGAGTCTTCGGCACCTGCTCAGCTTCAAGCGCGTAAGCCTGTGCATAAAACTTGGGATGATGATGAGCAGCAGGTGGCGGAAATCAACCACCGCTCAAATGTCAACATCAAGCACAAGTTCAACAACTTCGTTGAAGGTAAATCCAACCAACTCGGTTTAGCGGCAGCTCGTCAGGTTGCTGACAATCCAGGCGCAGCATACAACCCCTTATTCTTATATGGCGGTACGGGTCTAGGTAAAACGCATTTGTTGCACGCGGTGGGCAATGCGATTGTGGATAACAAGCCGAATGCTAAAGTGGTCTACATGCACTCTGAACGATTCGTTCAGGATATGGTAAAAGCGCTGCAAAACAACGCGATTGAAGAGTTTAAACGTTACTACCGCAGTGTTGACGCTTTGCTGATCGATGACATCCAATTCTTTGCCAATAAAGAGCGCTCTCAGGAAGAGTTTTTCCATACCTTCAATGCGCTTTTAGAAGGCAATCAACAGATCATTTTAACCTCAGACCGCTATCCAAAAGAGATCAGTGGCGTAGAGGATCGCTTAAAATCCCGCTTTGGTTGGGGGTTAACTGTGGCGATCGAACCGCCTGAGTTGGAAACCCGTGTCGCGATCTTGATGAAAAAAGCCGAAGATCACCAAATCCACCTTGCCGATGAAGTGGCGTTTTTTATCGCCAAGCGACTGCGCTCGAATGTTCGTGAGCTGGAAGGCGCGTTGAACCGCGTGATTGCCAATGCCAACTTTACTGGTCGCCCAATTACTATCGACTTTGTCCGTGAAGCTCTGCGTGACTTGCTGGCTCTGCAAGAAAAGTTGGTGACGATCGATAATATTCAAAAGACGGTGGCGGAATACTATAAGATTAAAGTTGCCGATTTGCTGTCTAAGCGCCGCTCGCGCTCGGTTGCGCGTCCGCGTCAGCTAGCGATGGCGTTAGCTAAAGAGCTGACCAACCACAGCTTGCCTGAAATTGGTGATGCTTTTGGTGGTCGAGACCATACTACTGTTCTTCATGCTTGTCGTAAGATTGAACAATTGCGCGAAGAGAGCCATGACATCAAGGAAGATTATTCTAACCTGATTCGTACCCTTTCTTCATAAATCACAGTATTCTAAGCATTAAATAGAATAATACCGTATTAAGCTAAACGAATTCTGATAAGAGCGTACTATGAAATTTTCCATTGAACGTAACCACTTACTTAAACCGCTGCAGCAAGTGTCTGGCGCATTAGGTGGTCGTCCAACTCTTCCTATTCTGGGCAACCTGTTACTGAAAGTTGAAGACAATATGCTGTCAATGACGGCAACAGATCTGGAAGTCGAGCTTATCAGCCGTGTCGCTTTAGAAGGCGATTTTGAAGCGGGCAGTGTGACAGTTCCCTCACGTAAATTTTTAGATATCTGCCGTGGATTACCTGACGATTCGGTCATTACCTTTGTTCTTGAAGGCGATCGTGTTCAAGTTCGTTCTGGACGTAGTCGGTTCTCACTCTCGACCTTACCTGCCAATGATTTCCCGAACATTGAAGATTGGCAGAGTGAAGTTGAAGTTTCACTAACGCAAGGTGAGTTGCGCGGATTGATTGAGAAAACTCAATTCTCGATGGCCAATCAGGATGTACGTTACTATCTCAACGGTATGTTGTTTGAAATTGATGGTACGACACTACGCAGTGTTGCCACTGATGGACACCGTATGGCTGTCTCTCAGGCTCAACTTGGGTCGGAGTTTGCTCAGCAGCAAATCATTGTGCCACGTAAAGGGGTATTGGAGTTGGTTAAGTTGTTGGATGCGCCTGAGCAACCGGTGACATTGCAAATAGGCAGCTCAAACGTGCGTGCAGAAGTAAACAACTTTGTCTTCACCTCTAAACTGGTGGATGGCCGTTTCCCGGATTATCGCCGTGTGATGCCGCAATCAACGACCAAAACCCTGGAAGCGGAATGTGATGAGCTGCGTCAGGCGTTCTCGCGTGCTGCTATCTTGTCGAATGAAAAATTCCGTGGGGTACGCGTCAACTTAGCGGATACTGAAATGCGTATTACCGCCAATAACCCGGAGCAGGAAGAAGCAGAAGAGATGCTGGATGTGAGCTTTGAGGGTGAACCGATTGAGATTGGTTTTAACGTCAGCTATGTACTGGATGTGCTCAACACGCTTCGCTGTAACAAAGTTCGTATCTCTATGTCGGATGCCAATGCCAGCGCTATGATCGAAAATGTCGATGACGACAGCGCGATGTACGTGGTGATGCCAATTCGACTCTAGCATGCCGCTTTCTCGTCTTATCATTAAGCAATTTAGAAACATTGAAGCCTGTGACATTAACCTGTCTGCAGGCTTTAACTTTCTTATTGGGCCCAATGGTAGTGGTAAAACCAGTGTTCTGGAAGCCATCTATTTGCTGGGGCATGGTCGCTCGTTTAAAAGCTCTTTGACTGGTCGTGTTATCCAAAATGGCTGTGATGAGCTGTTTGTCCACGGTCGTTTTTTGAACTCGGATCAATTTGAGCTACCAATTGGCATTAATAAGCAGCGTGATGGCTCAACAGAGGTTAAAATAGGCGGTCAATCCGGACAAAAACTGGCTCAATTGGCGCAGGTTCTGCCACTGCAATTGATTCATCCGGAAGGGTTTGATTTACTGACGGACGGCCCAAAGCATCGTCGGGCATTTATCGACTGGGGCGTGTTTCACACCGAGTCGGCTTTCTATGATGCTTGGGGGCGGTTTAAGCGTCTGAACAAGCAGCGCAACGCGTTGTTAAAAACAGCCACCAGCTATCGTGAGCTGTCGTATTGGGATCAGGAGATGGCAAGTTTGGCTGACAACATCAGCCAGTGGCGAGCCACATATGTCGAGCAGATGACCGAGAAAGCCAAGGAAATCTGTCAGACATTTCTCCCCGAATTTGATATCCAGCTGAAGTACTACCGAGGCTGGGACAAAGAGACCCCTTATCAAGACATTCTTGAGAAGAATTTTGAACGGGATCAGGCTCTGGGGTACACCTTTAGTGGCCCAAATAAGGCAGATTTAAAAATCAAAGTAAATGGTACACCTGTTGAGGATGTGTTGTCTCGTGGCCAACTTAAATTGATGGTCTGTGCCTTGCGAGTTGCACAGGGACAGCACTTGACCAAAGTAACAGGTAAGCAGTGTATTTACTTAATTGATGACTTTGCATCGGAATTAGATAGCCAACGTCGTGAGCGTCTTGCAGATTGCTTAAAAGAGACGAGGGCACAAGTTTTTGTAAGTTCTATTACGCAAAGCCAAATTGCTGATATGGCAGATGAAAATGGTAAGATGTTCCATGTGGAACATGGCACAATAGAGCAAAATATATAGTGGAAGATAACTCATGTCTGAAAATTACGATTCATCGAGTATTAAAGTACTAAAAGGTCTGGACGCGGTACGTAAGCGTCCTGGTATGTACATCGGCGACACGGATGATGGTACCGGTCTGCACCACATGGTTTTCGAGGTGGTGGATAACTCAATTGATGAAGCGTTAGCGGGTCACTGTAAAGACATCGTTGTGACTATTCATGAGGACAGTTCAGTATCCGTTCGCGATGACGGTCGTGGTATCCCGACCGAAATGCACCCAGAAGAGAATGTATCAGCAGCCGAAGTGATCATGACGGTACTTCACGCTGGTGGTAAGTTTGATGATAACTCTTACAAGGTATCAGGCGGTCTGCATGGTGTTGGTGTATCGGTAGTCAACGCATTATCCAAACAAGTGACTCTGACCATTCACCGCGGTGGCCAAATCCATACGCAAACCTATCATCATGGTGAACCGCAAGCGCCACTTGCTGTTATTGGTGAAACGGACAAAACAGGAACAGAGATTCGTTTCTGGCCTAGTGAAGAAACCTTCTCAAACACAGAATTCCATTACGACATTCTGGCTAAGCGTCTACGTGAGCTTTCTTTCCTAAACTCGGGTGTGTCTATCAAGTTGCGCGATGAGCGTGAAGAAGACAAACAAGATCACTTCATGTACGAAGGTGGTATTCAGGCGTTTGTTGATCACTTAAACACTAACAAAACGCCGATTATTGAGAAAGTATTCCACTTCAACGCTGAACGTGAAGATGGTATTGCCGTCGAAGTGGCTATGCAGTGGAACGATGGCTACCAAGAAAACATCTACTGTTTCACTAACAACATCCCTCAGCGTGATGGTGGTACGCACCTAGCAGGTTTCCGTGCGGCGTTAACACGTACACTGAACTCGTTCATGGACAAAGAAGGCTTCTCGAAAAAAGCAAAAACCGCCACTTCAGGTGATGATGCGCGTGAAGGTCTAACTGCAGTTATTTCTGTCAAGGTGCCAGATCCTAAATTCTCAAGCCAAACCAAAGACAAACTGGTTTCTTCTGAAGTGAAATCTGCGGTTGAATCTGCAATGGGTGAAAAACTGTCTGAGTTTTTAATCGAACACCCAGCAGAAGCGAAAACGGTGTGTACTAAAATCATTGATGCTGCGCGCGCTCGTGATGCCGCACGTAAAGCGCGTGAGATGACTCGTCGTAAAGGCGCGCTAGATCTAGCAGGCCTGCCAGGTAAACTGGCTGACTGTCAGGAAAAAGATCCTGCGCTCTCTGAACTGTACATAGTGGAGGGTGACTCGGCAGGCGGCTCCGCAAAACAAGGCCGTAACCGTAAGAACCAAGCGATTCTTCCACTGAAAGGTAAAATCCTCAACGTAGAGAAAGCACGCTTCGATAAGATGTTGTCTTCGCAAGAAGTAGCGACGCTTATCACCGCACTTGGCTGTGGTATCGGCCGTGACGAGTACAATCCAGATAAATTACGCTACCACAACATCATCATCATGACCGATGCCGATGTCGATGGTTCACATATTCGTACGTTACTGTTGACCTTCTTCTACCGTCAAATGCCTGAGCTGATCGAGCGTGGCTACGTATACATCGCTCAGCCGCCACTTTACAAAGTGAAGAAAGGCAAACAAGAGCAGTACATCAAAGATGAAGATGCAATGAACCAATACCAAGTGTCCTTAGCACTTGATAACGCATCTTTGCACGTAAATGCAGAAGCGCCAGCGCTAGCAGGTGAAGCGTTAGAAAAGTTGGTTCAGCAGTATAATGCGGGTATTAAGCTGGTGGATCGCATGAGTCGTCGTTATCCGCGTGCGCTAGTGCATGAACTCATCTATACGCCTCGCCTAACAGCAGAGCAGTGCCACGATGCGGCAGCAGTAGAAGCGTGGACTAAGCAGCTTGTTGAGCAGTTAAACGCAAAAGAAGTGGGCGCAAGTCAGTACAACTTTGAAGTTGAACAACATGCAGAGCTTGGTTTAAACCTACCAAAGATTGTCGTACGCACTCATGGTGTGACGCATGAGTATGCACTAAGTATTGATCTGATTAATTCGAAAGAATATGGCAAACTGGCCGATCTATCTGAAGCGCTTAATGGTCTTCTCGAGGAAGGTGCTTATATCAAGCGTGGTGAACGTACTCAACCAGTAACAAGCTTTGTTGATGCGCTTGAGTGGCTTATCAAAGAGTCTCGTCGTGGTCTAAGCCTACAGCGCTACAAAGGTCTGGGAGAGATGAACCCTGAGCAGCTTTGGGAAACCACAATGGACCCAGAAACGCGCCGTATGATGCAGGTAACGATTGAAGATGCAGTAGGTGCAGACCAACTATTTACGACATTAATGGGTGACCAAGTGGAACCTCGTCGTAACTTTATCGAAGAGAATGCGCTGAAAGTAGCAAACCTAGACGTTTAATCACTACGATGCGTCGTTATTTCGCATAATTTCTGCGTTCGGCGTACTCACATACACTTGTATGCTGCGTGCGCCTCACTTGAACTAATGCGAACTAACTTAGCCTCGAAGCAATTAAATTGATAGCTTCATTGTATTTAAAGCACTGCCTATTGGTGGTGCTTTTTTATGCCTGTAAGGTATTGAAAAATATTGGTTTGGCGAAATAATTGAAAATAATTCCTTGAAACTACTTTGCTCAATCCACATATCTAGTTGTGAAGAGGAAAGCTGTCTTGCTCCCGAGAGAAGAAACAGAACTTCACTAACCGCTGATAAGGTATCGCTCAGGAGAGGATGATCTTAGAGGCACACCATTGAACTTGATTCGACACTAGCTCCCAGAGTTAATAAAACCCGAGGAGTAGTGGATGAATCCCTTAGTCGGCAAGGCTCGAATACAAAATCGAACCGAGCGAACTCACGGCTAAGACTATTGCTTACTAAAAGGATAGCATTATGAGAACTGTAGATTTCACTCCACTTTACCGCAACGCAATCGGCTTCGATCGTCTATTCAACATGATGGAAGCGAATACATCGAAAAATTCTTCTGGCGGTTACCCTCCTTACAACATCGAGCAAAAAGATGAGAATCACTACCGTATTACCATGGCGGTGGCAGGTTTCGCTGAAGAACAGCTCGATCTGACTCAAAAAGAGAACATGCTGATCGTTAAGGGTGAACGTAAAACAGAAGAAGAGAAGCAATACGTGTATCAAGGTATCGCAGAGCGCGATTTCGAGCGTAAATTCCAGCTAGCAGACTATGTAAAAGTTGTCGGTGCAAGCATGGAAAATGGTCTGCTACACATTGACCTAGAACGCGAAATCCCAGAAGCGATGCAACCACGCAAAATTTCCATTAATGGGAGTAAACTGTTAGAAGGCTAAAATATCTATCGCTCCGATGAGCGTATGTGTTGAAAGTTAGAGTGAAAGAGCACCATCTAGGTGCTCTTTTTTGATCTAACCGAAGCCGTTACTTAGGCTTCCTGATACGCTTTCTCGACTTCTTCAGCAATAATCTTGATGCCTTTCTGCATCATGTCGTCTTCTTGAACGTAGTTCATGCGCAGGCACTGGTGTGCGTGCTCCCAGTCGTCTTTCTGACCAATAAAGAAGTACTCACCTGGTACGATTAATACGCCGCGTGCTTTCAGCCTTTGGTAAAGCTCCATAGTGGTGATTGGCAGCTCATCAAACCAAAGCCATAGGAAGATCGCTCCTTCTGGTTTGTGAATGCGAAAACGTGAGTCTGTGATGGCAGTTTGTAGAAGTTCGACAGCTCGCTGAGATTTTTGCTTATAAAACGGCTTGATAACATTGGTGCTGAGATTTAGCAGGTCATCATTCTTAATCATATGGTGACCCAACGCAGGGCCCAGGCTTCCAGGAGCCAAACTGATGATGCCATTCATATTGGTCATGGCCTGAGTCACTTCTTCACTTGCAATCACTATCCCGCAACGTACACCCGGAAGGCCGAGTTTAGACAGGCTCATACAAAGGATGGTGTTTTCGTTCCAGAACGGCTGAACATCTTCAAAGATGATATTCGGGAATGGCAGACCATAGGCATTGTCGATGATGAGCGGAATGTTATTTTCACGCGCCAGTTTATCCAGCTTATGGATCTCTTCATCAGTGAGCACGTTGCCGGTTGGGTTGGTTGGCCGTGATGCACAAATGGCGGCAACCGAGTCATCGACTTTGAGCTGTTCGAAATCAACGTGGTATTTAAACAGGCCATTGTCGAGCATTTCAATTTCTGGGTGGTAGGAGACAAAAATATCTTCATCAACGCCTGCATCGCCGTAGCCAATGTATTCAGGCGCTAAAGGCAGCAAGATTTTCTTATGCGAGCCATCTGGCTGCTGACCCGCCAGCAGGTTGAACAGATAAAAGAAGCCGCTCTGACTGCCGTTGGTCAAGCTGATGTTTTTTTCTGATATGTTCCAACCATAAGTGTCTTTTAATAACTTAGCCAGAGCTTTTACAAACGCGTCTTTGCCTTGCGGGCCATCATAGTTGGCCATGGCGGCTACGAGGTCCCCGTTGGCGAGCATCTCCTCACTGGCTTGGCGAAAGTATTCAAGCATGGCTGGAATAGCGGCTGGGTTACCACCTCCGAGCATGATCGCACCTGGCGTGCGTAGGCCGTCGTTTAAGTCATCCATTAAACGCGTGATACCGGAATACTGATTGAATTTTTCACCAAACTTAGAGAATTGCATTTGTAGTTATACCTAATTCATTGTGATTGCTTTAAGTGTAATAGTTACTAGTCGAAGCTAGTAATTCCACGACTCACCTTGAGCGTTGTGGTCTATGGATAATAGGGTAATCCCTGAACATACCTTAATGTGATTACGAGGCAAAGCACAAAATTCCGTCACTGATAAAAACAAAGCCCAACTCCGAGGAGTTGGGCTTCGTAGAACCTATATTGTTCGAGATATTACTTCTGTAGAAGTGAAATATCCGCGATCTGTAGGAACAGGTTACGCAAGTTGTTTAGTAGCGTTAGACGGTTCTTCTTAAGCGCTTCGTCATCAGCCATGACCATGACGTTATCGAAAAACGCATCAACAGGCTCACGCAGGTCTGCAAGCTTGCTTAGCGCTTGTTGGTAGTTACCTGTTGCGAACGCTGGCTCTAGCGCTTCTGTCATTACTTCAACGCTTTCTGCCAGTGCTTTCTCTGCGTCTTCTTGTAGAAGTGATAGATCGATGTCTGCTGCTAGCTCACCATCGAACTTGGCTAGGATGTTGCCTACACGTTTGTTCGCCGCAGCAAGTGCTTCCGCCGCTTCCAGTTCACGGAAGTGAGAAACCGCTTTAACACGTTGGTCAAAGTCAGCTGGCTTAGTTGGACGATTCGCCAGTACCGCTTGGATGATATCCACGCTGAAACCTGCATCTTGGTACCATGCGCGGAAACGACCTAGCATAAAGTCGATAACATCAGCTTCTACGTTGTCGTTGGTCAAACGGTCACCAAACAGAGATTTTGCCTTAGCAATTAAATCTGTTAGGTCTAGGTTGTAGCCGTTTTCTACGATGATACGAAGCACACCTAGTGATGCACGGCGAAGTGCGAATGGGTCAGAACCCTTAGGCGCTTGGCCAATACCGAAGATACCAACGATCGTATCTAGCTTGTCAGCCATTGCTACCGCAGATGAGATACCAGTGCTTGGCAGTTCGTCACCGGCGAAACGAGGCATGTACTGCTCGTAAAGTGCCAGTGCAACTTGCTCGTCTTCACCATCGTGAGTCGCATAGTGCATGCCCATTACACCTTGAGTATCGGTAAATTCGAATACCATAGATGTCATTAGGTCACACTTAGCCAGTAGGCCTGCGCGCTTAGATTTCTCAACGTCAGCGTCGATTTGCTCAGCGATGTAGCCAGCAAGCTCTGTGATGCGGTCTGTCTTGTCTTTGATAGTACCAAGCTGCTTCTGGAAGATCGCTTGCTCTAGTTCAGGCAGGCGGTCGATAAGAGGACGCTTACGGTCAGTGTTAAAGAAGAACTCTGCATCCGCTAGACGTGGACGTACTACCTTCTCGTTACCTTCGATAACATAACGAGGTTCTTTCGATTCGATGTTAGAAACAAAGATGAAGTTTGGTAGTAGCTTCTTGTTTGCGTCACCGTTCTCGTGTGAATAGACGGGGAAGTACTTCTGGTCACCTTTCATTGTGTAAACCAGCGCTTCAGAAGGCACCTTTAGGAACTCTTCTTCGAACTTCGCCGTCAGTACCACTGGCCATTCAACCAAAGAAGTCACTTCTTCAACTAGGTCATCTTCGAGATCAGCAACACCGCCAACGGCAGCCGCTGCTTTTTGTGAATCTGCAAGGATGATGGCTTTACGCGCTTCGTAATCTGCCATCACTTTACCGCGCTCTTCTAGGATCGCTGGGTATTGCTCTGCAGATTCAATCGTGAATTCTTGCTCACCCATGAAGCGGTGACCACGGATAGTGCGATCTGATGCTACGCCTAGGATTTCACCTTCGATAAGGTCAGAGCCCATCAGCATAGTCAGTGTTTTAACTGGGCGGATAAACTGAGTAGTCTTGTTACCCCAACGCATTGGCTTAGCGATAGGCAGGTTGCCCAGTGCTTTAGCTGCTAGGTCGACAACGATTTCAGACGTTGCTTGGCCTTTCACTTCCTGTTTGAAAAGAAGCCATTCGCCTTTGTCTGTTACTAGACGGTCAGCTTGCTCAACTGTGATGCCGTTACCACGCGCCCAACCCTGAGCGGCTTTCGTCGCGTTACCGTCCGCATCGAATGCGACAGAAACTGCTGGTCCACGTTTCTCTACCACTTTGTCTGCTTGGCCTTCAGCCAATGCAGTAACTTTAAGTGCTAGACGACGAGGAGCGGCGTACCATTTCACGCCTTCGTGTGCTAGGTCTGCGCCTTTAAGCTCCGCTTCGAAGTTTGCTGCGAACGCTTCCGCTAGAGTGCGAAGTTGCGTTGGTGGTAGCTCTTCCGTACCCAGTTCAATTAGAAATTCTTTTGCCATGATTACTTCTCCTCGTTGCGGCACATTGGGAAGCCAAGAGCTTCACGTGATGCGTAGTACGCTTCTGCAACCGATTTAGTCAGGTTGCGGATACGAAGGATGTAACGCTGGCGTTCTGTTACCGAGATAGCTTTGCGTGCATCAAGAATGTTGAATGCATGACCCGCTTTAAGAATGCGCTCGTAAGCTGGAAGCGGCAGTGGCTTCTCAAGCTCAAGTAGCTCTTTGGTTTCTTTTTCACATTGGTCGAAGAAGGTGAATAGGAAATCGACGTCTGCGTGCTCGAAGTTGTAAGTTGACTGTTCCACTTCGTTCTGGTGGAAAATGTCACCGTAAGTGACTTTGCTGCCGTCTGGTGCGATGTTCCATACGAGATCGTAAACCGAGTCTACTTCTTGGATGTACATAGCGAGACGCTCGATACCGTAAGTGATTTCACCGGTTACTGGCTTACATTCAAGGCCGCCAACCTGCTGGAAGTACGTAAACTGAGTCACTTCCATGCCGTTTAGCCACACTTCCCAGCCTAGGCCCCATGCGCCTAATGTTGGGTTTTCCCAGTTATCCTCGACGAAACGAATGTCGTGAACCAGAGGATCGACACCAAGTACTTCTAGAGAACCTAGGTACAGCTCCTGAATATTGTCTGGCGATGGTTTTAGCGCTACTTGGAATTGGTAGTAGTGCTGAAGACGGTTAGGGTTTTCACCATAACGGCCATCGGTAGGACGACGTGAAGGTTGTACGTAAGCTGTAGACATTGGCTCTGGGCCAAGCGCTCGTAGACAAGTCATTGGGTGAGAGGTACCCGCACCCACTTCCATATCTAGCGGTTGAACAATGGTACAACCATTTTGAGCCCAATAATCCTGCAGCGCGAGGATCATTCCCTGGAAGGTTTTGATATCGTATTTTTGCATAAGTCAGGTTCGCGCGATTCTTCTGTTGCTGTTATTGATCAAATGTTCGCCGTAGTCATGACGATTTCTATCACTTTCAGCACATTAATATAATGAAAATAACAATCAAGTATACCCAGATATTGCGTAGGGGAGTAGGGCTAATCTTGATTAATTCCTAGTCAGAATTCTCCTTTAATGGATTTTTAATGGCTTATTCGTCCAAATTTTCCTAAAAGGAAGTTTTTGACCACTTTGTTACTTGAGAAATGACATAGAGCTGGATAGAATTGCGCCCATCTTTGGGGAGTAGCTTACCAACACAATCAGCCTGATTGTTTGGTTCGTTCGTCAACATAATTGGTGCACAATCACCATGGCGCTCGAGACTCATCGCCTGATGGGTTTAGCAAGACCTTAGATAAACATCGTGAACCGGGGTGGGGCACGAGGTTTGTCTTAGGTTTAAAATAATTATCCCTGCCTCAATGAGCATGTCGTGAGCGTTTTAGCTATTTCAATTACCACTGTCGCTTTAGCCGAAATTGGTGACAAAACCCAGCTATTGTCTTTACTGTTGGCCAGTCGTTATCGAAAACCGATACCGATTATCGCCGCTATTTTCTTCGCTACTATTGCCAATCATGCCCTTGCGGCTTGGTTAGGTGTGGTTGTGGCCGACTATTTATCACCAGAGGTGCTTAAGTGGGTCGTGGTGGCAAGTTTTCTCGCTATGGCGGGTTGGGTGCTGATTCCAGATAAGTTGGATGATGACGATGAAATTTCCAACCGAGGGCCGTTTGTCGCCAGCTTTATCGCGTTCTTTATCGCTGAAATTGGTGATAAAACTCAGATTGCCACCTCTATCTTAGGAGCTCAGTTTGCTGATGCGCTGACGTTTGTGATTATAGGTACTACGCTGGGTATGCTGGCAGCCAATGTTCCTGTGGTTTTAATTGGTAAATTGTCGGCCGATAAGATGCCGCTCAACCTGATTCGTAAGGTGACGGCTCTGCTATTTATCGCTTTGGCGGTTGGTACCGCGTTTTTGTAAAAAATGTCGCTAAAGTGTGGTAAAAATCGGATATTTGGTGGAGAAATGCGATAGATCAAACTCTGTGCTAAATTCGTGTAAGGGCGTGATCGCTGACATATTAGTGTCATACTTGTCATGCTAACTTAACGGTGTGAATGATGTTACTCAAGGTCTGAGGAATTCTGTTTGTTCTTCAAACACCTAGAGTATAGCGAGAGGGCAACATTATGCTTACACGTTATATGGGGATGACCCCAAAGAGTCAGAGTTATCTATTCACTTTCGGCTTGGTACTGTGTTTACTGGCAATGGTACTGACCGACATGTGGCTACCGATTGTTGCAGGTTCATTTGTGTTGACCGCGTTGACGGTTGAAGCCTGGATTCGAGTCGCGCACATTATCCCAATGCACGAAGAAATGCGGGCAATGCAAAAACAGCTGAGAAAATTGCAATCTGAAGTCCACACCATTGAATATGACGAATAAACAAACGGCTGCCCCAGGCAGCCGTTTTTCATTTCAATTAGTTTAGCGTTAACGCTAATCCATTCCTTTCTTGATCAGGTACTGATAAGGCAGCTCTTCAGTTTGAGCCGCAATCAGCTGGTGATCCATAAAGCGGCAGAAGCTCGGAATGTCACGTGTGGTGGATGGATCATCGGCTTTTACCAGCAGAATCTCACCCTCTTGCATGTTACGGATTGTCTTCCTGACCATCATCACGGGCTCCGGGCAGCGCAGTCCTTCTGCCTCTAAAGTTTGGGTCGCCTGTTCTGAATTGATTGTCATGGTCATATCTTTGTTACCTCAATAGGGGGTAGATAATACTGGTGAAGAAAAAATATTCAATAACCCCTTGGCAAAGCGATCAAATTGTTTTAACTTAGTTAACAAGTTGGTAACATTTAAAACAAGGAGCGCTTATGTTGACAGCTTTAGATCGTCTAACCATCTATTCCGTGCTGTGCTTTATTTCTTTTTGCGCACTTGTTTTACGTACACCAGCAGAATCGTCGTTTATGCCTTTGCTTGGCATGGTTGCGACGGTTGTAGGGATTTGGCTCGAGATGCATCGTTGGCCGAGCGCATCTGAAGAGCAAGAAAATTGATGGTTGAACTTCCAACAACCATTCTCAATTGTAACTACGCTCAATTACATTCCGACACTATCCCCATTTTTCTTGGGCTTCCCCGCTGAAAGGCGGGATTTTTTTTATCTAAAGAGTACAATTCAATAAATATACCCTTCATTTTAAGTGGCTATTTGTGGAATTAGAAGACATCTATCGCCGTGATCTGAATTTGCTGGTGGCGTTGCGGGTTTTAATCGAAGAGTGCAGCGTCAGTAAGGCAGCACATCGGCTTAATCTTAGCCAGTCTGCGATGAGTCGAGTGTTAGGTCGGCTGCGTGACATGCTGGGTGACCCCTTGTTTACGCGTCAGGGTCAGCATCTGATTCCAACCGAAAAAGCGCTCGAGGTCGACAAAGCACTGGGAGAGCCACTGGAGTCGCTGCGCCAAGTGTTGTCACCGATGCAAACTGAACCGCAAAGCTTTGAGAACACCTTCAATATCGCCACCACTGACTATGCGATGCAGACTATTCTGCCCTTTGCTTTGCCGCGTATTTATCAGGAAGCGCCCAATGTGTCGATTAATTTTCTACCTCTGCAACATGACCGATTAGCTGATCAGTTGACGTATGAGGGGGCGGATTTAGCCATATGCCGACCCATTGGTCCAGTGGAGCCACTGCGCAGTGAAATTCTTGGGCGTGTAGGGGTTTTATGTCTCTTATCTAAACAGCACCCGTTGGCCAACACGTCACTCAGTTTGAAGGACTACCTTACCTATCCACATGCGATGATTGCTATCAGTGATGGCGTCAAAGCGTTAATTGAGCAGGCTCTGGTCGATCAGCCAAAACGAAAAATGGTGCTGCGGGCTTATCATCTGGAAGCGGCATTGGCCATTGTGGATACCATGCCGCTGATCATTACGGTGCCAGCGGATTTAGCTTATCTGGTTGCAGAGCGTTACGACTTGGCGGTTAAACCTTTGCCGTTCCAGTTCACGCCGTTTGATTATTCTATGATCTGGCATGCACGTTGCGAGCACTCACCAGCACAGGAATGGCTGCGATCTGTGGTGAGAGAAGAGTGTAGTCGTTTGATTGCCAAACGTATCGCAGATATGGGATTGGATTAACACTATTTCTATCGATACAAAAAGAGCCAGCAATGCTGGCTCTTTTACTTTGAATCTTAGAATTACAGCTTAATCACAACGCGACCTGTTACTTGACCGTTAGTGATATCTTCTGCGTACTTTGGTGCATCGGCAAGAGCCACCTCAGTACAGGCTTGCTCAAAGTAGCTGTCAGGTAGTATCTCAACCAGCTTTTCCCAAGCGGCGATACGCTTCTCTGTTGGGCACATCACTGAGTCTACGCCTTGCAGGCGAACATTACGCAGAATAAAAGGCATCACGGTTGTTGGTAGGTCAAAGCCACCAGCCAGACCACAAGCAGCTACTGCGCTGTTGTAATCCATTTGCGCCAGTACTTTAGCCAGTACTTTGCTGCCCACGGTATCAACGGCGCCAGCCCAAACTTGTTTTTCCAGCGGGCGTGCGGGTTCTTCAAACTCGACACGATTAATGATGCGGCTTGCGCCCAGCTTTTCTAGGAGAGGACCATTTTGTTCAACGCGGCCAGTGACCGCCGCCACTTTGTAGCCGAGCGTTGCCAATAGCGTTACCGTTACTGAACCCACACCACCACTGGCACCTGTGACCAGAATTTCACCTGACTCAGGTTTGACACCAGCGTCGATCAGCGCTTGAACACACAGCATGGCAGTAAAGCCAGCTGTGCCAACCATCATGGCTTTTTTGCTGTCGATCCCTTTTGGCAGTGGTACCAACCAGTCTGCTTTTAGGCGCGCACGTTGAGCCATGCCACCCCAGTGATTCTCGCCCACACCCCAGCCAGTTAATACGACTTTATCGCCGACTTGGTAGCGATCATCATCTGAGTGAGCAACGGTGCCTGCCATATCGATGCCCGGTACCATAGGGAAGCTGCGGATGATCTTACCTTTGCCAGTGATCGCCAGACCATCTTTGTAGTTGAGTGATGAGTAATCGACATCGATTAGTACCTCGCCTTGTGGCAATTGTGCTTCGTCGATTTGTTCTACAGAGGCGATGGTGCGTTTTTCTTCTTGGTTTAGAATCAGTGCGTTAAACATAGATGGTCTCCACTACGCGGTAGCAAACATTTAAAAACTGATATTGAGTGTAGACTGAAAGTCACTATGACTAAAATGAAACTTTAGCATTATATACATGCATACAGTGCATTGCGGAAAGCCGTATTGGGCAGTAAAGAAAAAGCCAGTCATGTGACTGGCTTTTTGATGATTAAGAAAGGAAAAACTTATACGACGGGTTGTCGGTTTCGTCTTTGCATTGATAGCCCAGCTCTCGCAAATGGGCGGAAAAGCGCGATAAATCGGCTTCATCCAGTTCAAAGCCACACAATACTCGACCATAGTCGGCACCATGATTGCGATAGTTGAACAGACTGATGTTCCAATGTGTACCTAATGTGCTGAGGAATTTCAGCAATGCACCTGGGTACTCTGGGAATTCAAAGCTGTATAGGCGTTCCTTCAGCTGCTTCGATGGTTTACCACCTATCATGTAACGAATGTGCAGTTTTGCCATTTCGTCGTCTGACAAGTCGACCACAGGGTAACCACCTTCACGCAGATCGTGAATGATGTGTTCCAGCTCTTCCTGCCCACCTTGTAGACGAACACCGACAAAAATGTTGGCCAGATCGTCATCGTTGTAGCGGTAGTTGAACTCAGTGACCGCTCGGCCGCCAATCAGGTTACAGAACTCAAAGAAAGCGCCTTGGCGTTCTGGAATCGTGACTGCCAGCAGGCCTTCACGTTTTTCACCCAGTTCACAACGCTCAGAGACGTAGCGCAGACCGTGGAAGTTCGTGTTCGCACCCGACAGAACAGTACCTAGGTTGCTGTTCTTAAGCTCGTTTTGCTCAGCGTACTTCTTCAAACCAGCTAATGCTAGCGCGCCAGAAGGCTCTGCGATAGCACGCGTATCTTCAAAGATGTCTTTGACTGCGGCACAAATCTCATCGCTGGAAACGGTAATGTGCCCATCAAGGTATTTTTGACACAGGCGGAAGGTTTCTTCACCGATGCGTTTTACCGCGACGCCATCAGCAAACATGCTGACCTGATCGAGAACGACGGGCTCACCGGCATCTAAAGCTGCCTTAAGACACGCAGAATCTTCGGGTTCAACCGCAATGACTTTGATTTCAGGCATCAGTTGTTTAACCAGCACTGCCACACCCGCTGCTAAACCACCGCCACCAACTGGGACGAAGATATGATCGAGATGACCATTCTGTTGCAGCATCTCCATACCAATGGTGCCTTGGCCCGCGATCACTAATGGGTGATCAAAAGGAGGCACAAACGTATAGCCATGTTGTTCAGATAAACGCTCGGCTTCGGCTTTGGCTTCATCAAAGTTATTGCCGTGCAGTACCACGTGACCGCCAAAACCACGAACCGCTTCGACCTTAATGTCAGGTGTGGTTTTTGGCATCACAATCGTGGTTTTGATACCAAGCTTAGTGCCGGAAAGCGCCATACCTTGGGCATGGTTACCCGCTGAGGCGGCAATCACGCCAGCAGCCTTCTGCGCTTCAGACAAACTGGCAACCATATTGTAGGCGCCACGTAGTTTGAACGAATGAACTGGCTGGCGGTCTTCGCGCTTGATTTGCACCTTGTTGCCAATCCGTTCACTCAGGCGTGGCATTTCCTGCAGAGGCGTTACTGTTGCTGCTTCATAAACCGGAGCTCTTAAGATATGACGCAGATAGTCTGCGCCAGTCTGATGAGCTTTCCCTGAAAAGAGAGAATCAGACATAAGCTAGCCCTCTAGCTTAGATTTGTCTCGCACTGCCCCTTTGTCAGCACTGGTTGCCATACTTGCGTACGCTTTGAGTGCAAAAGAAACTTCACGTTGACGATCGACTGGTTTCCAGCCCAGTTCATCTTGTTTTGCACGGCGCTCAGCAAGTTCCTGCTCTGAGACTTCTAAAGAAATAGAACGGTTTGGAATATCAATTGCGATCATATCGCCTTGTTTCACCAGACCAATCGCGCCACCATTCGCCGCTTCAGGTGAAGCATGACCAATGGACAGGCCAGAGGTACCGCCAGAGAAGCGACCATCTGTCAGCAGTGCACACTCTTTACCAAGTCCCATTGATTTCAGGTAAGTGGTTGGATAAAGCATTTCCTGCATGCCTGGGCCCCCTTTAGGACCTTCATAGCGGATGACAACCACATCGCCTGCTTTTACTTTGCCGCCTAAGATGCCTTCAACGGCGTCTTCCTGGCTTTCAAACACTACAGCAGGGCCAGTGAATTTATGGATGCTCTCATCAACGCCAGCTGTTTTCACAATACAACCATCAAGAGCGATGTTGCCCGATAGAACGGCTAGGCCACCTTCTTGAGAGAACGCGTGATCGATTGAACGGATACAACCATCAGCGCGGTCATCATCAAGACGATCCCAACGACAATCTTGTGAGAAAGCTTTGGTAGTACGAATGCCTGCAGGGCCTGCGCGGAAGAACTTCAATACATCTGCATCTTCCGTTTGGATGATGTCGTATTGCGCTAGCTGCTCTTTCATTGAAAGGCCGAGTACGGTGCGCGCATCATTGTGAAGTAAACCTGCGCGGTCTAGCTCACCGAGGATAGCCATAACACCACCTGCGCGGTGTACGTCTTCCATGTGATATTTCTGAGTAGATGGTGCCACTTTACATAGGTGAGGTACTTTGCGAGATAAGCGATCGATATCTTCCATATCGAAGTCAATCTCACCTTCTTGCGCAGCAGCGAGCAGGTGAAGAATAGTATTAGTTGAGCCGCCCATCGCGATATCAAGCGCCATTGCGTTTTCGAATGCATCAAAAGTGGCGATATTGCGCGGCAGCGCCGATTCTTCATCTTGCTCGTAGTAACGGCGTGTCAGCTCAACGATACGTTTACCCGCGTTGATAAATAGTTCTTCGCGGTCTGCGTGTGTCGCTAGCATTGAACCGTTACCTGGCTGAGAAAGACCAAGCGCTTCAGTCAGGCAGTTCATAGAGTTGGCTGTGAACATGCCTGAACATGAACCACATGTCGGACACGCGCTGCGTTCGATCTGTTCACTTTGCTCGTCTGAAACTTTCGGGTCTGCACCTTGGATCATCGCATCAACCAAGTCTAGCTTGATTATTTGGTCAGAAAGCTTAGTTTTACCCGCTTCCATTGGACCACCAGATACAAAGATCACTGGAATGTTAAGGCGCATTGACGCCATCAGCATTCCCGGAGTGATTTTGTCACAGTTGGAGATACATACCATGGCATCGGCACAGTGAGCATTCACCATGTACTCTACCGAATCAGCGATAAGCTCACGCGATGGCAGTGAGTAAAGCATGCCGCCGTGGCCCATTGCGATACCATCGTCGACTGCGATGGTGTTGAATTCTTTGGCGATACCGCCTGCTTTTTCGATTTCACCGGCGACCAGTTGGCCCATATCTTTAAGGTGAACGTGGCCCGGTACAAACTGAGTGAATGAGTTCACGACTGCGATGATTGGCTTACCAAAATCTTCATCTTTTACGCCAGTTGCACGCCACAGTGCACGAGCACCCGCCATGTTACGACCGTGAGTGGTGGTTGCTGATCTGTATTTAGGCATCTTACTACTTCCTTTATTTTGCCGCGTCTGCTGGGTAAACGTAATCTAACCAGCCCCACTTATCTTCAGTGGTGCCGTTGAATAGTCCAAAGTAAGCTTCTTGCAGCTCTTTGGTGATAGGGCCGCGTTTACCGCTGCCTACGTCAATTTTATCTATGGTTGCAACAGGAACGACTTCTGCTGCAGTACCTGTCATAAACACTTCGTCTGCCAGGTAAAGTGCTTCACGAGCAATATTTGCTTCGCGAACTTGGTAACCTTTGTCACGAGCGATAGTCATGATCGAATCACGAGTGATGCCCGGAAGGATGGCGCTAGTTGCTGGTGGCGTGGTGATCACTCCATCTTTAATCACAAAGATGTTCTCACCTGCGCCTTCAGACAAATAACCATCAACACTTAATGCAATACCTTCATCGTAGCCATGTCGACGAGCCTCACCGCCAACCAGCAATGAAGATAGGTAGTTACCGCCAGCTTTCGCTGCGGTTGGAATGGTGTTTGGCGCTGCGCGGTTCCAGCTGGAAATCATCGCATCGACCCCTTTCTCCAAGGCTTCTTCACCTAGGTAAGAGCCCCATGGGAAAGCGGCGATGATTAGGTCCATTTCGGTGCCCTGCGGTGGACATACACCGAGGCCAACATTGCCGACAAAACCTAGCGGACGAATATAAGCGCTATCGAGTTTGTTCTCGCGCAGTGTTTCGCGCGTCGCTTCCATGATTTCATCCACAGAGTAAGGGATAGGGAAACGGTAGATTTTGGCGGAATCTTTGAGTCTTTTTGCATGCTCATGGTGGCGGAAGATAATTGGTCCTTTAGGCGTGTTGTAGCAGCGCACACCTTCAAACACTGAAGTACCGTAGTGCATCGCATGAGTCAGTACATGAACATTCGCTTCTTCCCACGGTACCAGCTTGCCATTAAACCAAATGTAATCTGCTGTTTTAGTAGCCATTATTGCCTTCCTTTATGCACAAATTTTTTGTTGTAGGTTGTTATTCGGTAGTTCGTCGCGGGCGATTTGTGTTACCTCAACCGTGCGCACATCCCAGAGCTTTTCAATCTGATTGGTCAGGAAGGAGATTGGACGATCGCTGTCGACAATGATCTCTACACTGGCAATTTTACTCTCATGGTTTTGCGTGCCTGCAACTTGCTTAACAATGAAACCACGGTGGCGAACCACACGAAGAACACGCTCTAGCAGTACAGGTTTGTCGTCTGCTTTAATATCGATTAGATATCTTTCCATCTTAAGTGTTCTCCAGCATGTCATTGTTAGAAGCACCAGGCGGTACCAGTGGCCACACGTTTTCTTCTTCGTCGATCAGTACGTGAAGTAAGTAAGAAGTCTTACTCTCCAGCATTTCTTGAATCGCCGGCTCGACTTCTTCTTTTCTTGTGATCGTTTTTCCAGGGATATCAAACGCCTTCGCTAGGGTGATGAAATCCGGGTTGTCATCCAAAATAGTTTCACTGTGGCGGCCATCGAAGAACAGTGACTGCCATTGACGTACCATACCTAAGCGCTGGTTATTCAATAGAACGATTTTTACCGGAATTTGGCGACGCTTTAGTGTGCCCAGTTCCTGAATGTTCATCATGAAAGAACCGTCACCTGTAATAAGGATAGACTGATCATCTGGGCGTGCGACTGCAGCCCCCATCGCGGCAGGAAGACCAAAGCCCATAGTGCCGAGGCCAGCCGAGGTTATGAAGTTTTGTGGATCACGTGGTTGGATATGCTGTGCGGCCCACATCTGGTGCTGTCCGACATCGGTTGAAACCATTGAGCTGTCAGGCATCATATCAGACAGTTGCTTCAGTAAGCCTGGGGCGAAAATCAGATCACCCGGGTGATCATAACGCCACTTAAAACCGCTGCGTAGGCTTTCACTGTGTTTGACCCAAGGTGTGATGTCTTGTGTTAGTTCTAACTGAGGAAGAAGGGTATTGATATCACCGCGCAGTGGCGCATGGGCGTGACGCAACTTGTTGATCTCAGCGGCATCGATATCGATATGGATAACGCGCGCATGTGGAGCGAACGTTTCCAGTTTGCCTGTTACTCGGTCATCAAATCGTGCGCCGACCGCAATCAGTAGGTCACATTCCTGAACGACTAGGTTTGCGGCTTTAGTGCCGTGCATGCCCAGCATGCCAAGATAATGTGGATCATGACGCTCAATAGTGCCTAAGCCTTTCAAGGTGCTGACCGAAGGCATTGGGTTTAAACGTAAGAATTCGCGAACGGCTTTTGTGGCTTTACCCAGTTGTACACCGCCACCAACATAAAATACTGGGCGGGTACTTTGTGAAAGAAGCTCCTGAGCGGCAGAAACGGCTTCTGCTTGAGGAACGGGAAGCGCTGGCGGCGTGAATGGAGGCAAAACGTCAACCGGTGCCTGAGCCAGCTGAACATCTTTAGCGATGTCGACAATCACAGGTCCTGGTCGGCCTGTTTTAGCGACTTCAAACGCTTCGGCTAATGTTGGGGCAAGGTCTTCAATTTCTGTTACTAGGTAGCTGTGCTTGGTACAGGATAGTGACATTCCTATCACGTCCATTTCCTGAAAAGCGTCTGTTCCGATGTGGGAACTGGCGACCTGGCCTGTGATTGCCACCATTGGGATCGAATCCATAAACGCATCGGCCAAACCGGTTACTAGGTTAGTGGCACCGGGACCGGATGTCGCCATACAGACTGCGACATCTTGAGTCGCGCGTGCCATACCGATAGCGGCCATCGCTGCACCTTGTTCGTGACGGCAGAGGATGTGCTCGACGCCACCGTCATACAGCGCGTCATAAATTGGCATGATGGCACCGCCTGGATAGCCGAATACGGTTTTGATGCCCTGTTGTTTTAATGCGGCTACGACTAATTCAGCACCTGTCATCGTAAGCCTCCTTGACTACCTAAGTAGTAATGTTGTGTTGTGCACGTCATGTGCGCTCCCATTCTTCCTGCCCGCTCGCGGCTGAGCTTTTTATTTTGTGTCTACCTGACTTTGTCAGTGTTTATTTTTTCGCTGATTCTCAGCGTTTAAGTTGAAAAAAACCCCCGGACTTCTCAGTGCGGGGGTTTTTTTGAATTTGGTGTTTATTTTTCGCCCACCAGCCCCCGCGCGGAATCAATAATGACCACGATAATCAGGACAATCAGTGCGTTAATGCGGGCGCTAAAATTCATATTCTTTTTATGTTGTGCTTACGTAATATGGTACGAAATTGTTTGCGTCACTAGTGGTAACATAGAATTCCGTTACATGACAAGCAAAAAGTCATTCTTTTTTCACATTCTCTCATCATCTCCCCAAGCTATATAACAAGATTGTTCAAAAGTTGACGTGTTATCAAACAGATAAATATTAAGTGGCCATGTGGGAGAATTTATGGGCTTAGCCATTATTTACAGTCGGGCATCAGTTGGGGTTGAAGCGCCCCCGGTGACGGTGGAGGTGCATATCAGTAATGGCATGCCGGGTTTCACTCTGGTGGGATTACCGGAAACCACCGTCAAAGAATCACGCGACCGAGTGCGCAGCGCGATCATTAACTCTCGGTTTGAATTTCCGGCTAAGCGCATCACCGATAATTTGATGGTTAACGGGAAAAGATATAGAGTTGTATCAACTCATAAAGGGAAGCTATCAAATGACAAAAATTATAATTCCTTATGTTCGCTTTTCTTCTGCAGAACAGAGAAAGGGACACAGTTTAAAGCGTCAGATCGAACGCATAGAAGAGTATGCAAACAAGAACGGATACACAGTAGATAATAGTTTAAATCTTAGAGATTTAGGCTTGTCTGCATACACCGCAAAACACATTGAAAAGGGGTCTCTCGGCGTTTTTTTAGAAGCAATAGAAGCGAACCTCATACCGAGGGATGGTTCTATTTATTTGTGTATCGAGCAGTTTGATAGATTGAGTCGTCAAAACGTCGATGATGCTTATGGTTTGTTTAGTAAGATATTGAAATCAAACGTTAATATCATCACTTTAATGGATGAGAAAGTCTACACGAAAGACTCTTTAACTGAAATGGTGTCAATCATTTCGTCATTATTACTAATGCAACAAGCGAATATCGAGAGTGAAAAAAAATCTGAACGAGTTTCAGCCGTATTCAAAAACAGGTTAAAAGACTTACAGGACGGGAACAAAGTTCTATTTGCTTCAATGCTTCCTGGCTGGATAGACAACGTTGGAACAAAAGAAAAGCCAAATTTTGTGGCTAACAAAAAAAAAGTAACCGTCAGGTTAGCATTTTACTATTACATTTCAGGAAAAACGATGGGAGAGATAGCTAGAATCTTCAATAAAAAAAGATTTCCACAAATCGCAAGAAAACGAACCAAAAACCAAACTAATTCTTGGAACAGCGCAAAAATTTCTCATTTACTTTCAAATCAATGTGTGATTGGACAACTAAAAATCAAAAAAACGGGAGAGATTTTTGAAAATTACTACCCAAGCGTGATTACATTGGACGACTGGGATTTGGTTCAATCGATGAAACGAACTACCGCAACTGTCAAAGCTGGGGGTAGAAAATCAATCAATATTTTCCAAGGTCGGTTATTTTGTGCTGATTGTGGGAATAAATACTATTTCGAAACAGATACTCAAACAACAAAAACAAAAGAATACAGATATCACTTATTGAAATGCTCAGGGCGTAGATTTCACTCGTGTGATTCTAAAACTATTCGATATGACAACCTCTTAGAAATAGATCATTTATTTATCAAAAAACGTAGTGAGAGCAATGCCGATCAAAGTTTGGTTAAAGAGTTAAAAGAAAAAAATAAGAATATAAACAAGGAATTAAGAGAGCTTGAAAAAGAAAATCAAGAGCTTAATGTTATGTTTGAAAGTGACGAAATTTCAACAATAGCTTTTGCCAAGGCAAGCACTGTAACGAATAACAAAATAGACGTTTTAAAGCGTGATTTAGCTCAAAATAAGCAAAGCATTATGCTTTTTTCAAACAATACAAAAGTAGATAAGATAGACAAAGAAAACCCCGTATTTATCACCAAAGCGAAGCGGCATATCAAAGAAAACTTTGCCGCTTTTATCATATCTTCAAAGTATAACTCTATCGTGTCGATAACGCATTCTGGGCATATTTCAATAACTGAAACACCCAACAATCACGCAGATGTAATTGAAACTTATAGTCTTTTTAAGGACATTAAGAAACAGATTCAAGATAATGACAGAAAAGATGTTTTGGACGGAAAGTTTAAAGAGATTCTTCAAGCTTTGAAGTTCTACGATATGGAACAGGCGTAGGGTTGTTTAAGTCGAAAACAAGTTTTCTCCTGTTCTGAAAAAAGCTCGATAGATATAGCATTTTTAAAAAAGTGTTGTATGTGTCGGGTTGTGTCACAAAGGGACAAATCCAACAGTTTTGATTATCGATCAAACGGACAAATCCAACATTTTCTTGATTAAAAGTGATATTGCTATTTTTAAGCGTTTGATTTGAAAATAATGGTTTAAGAGTTGTTTTTGTAAGTTTATGATTTTGATGATGTTCTTAGTTGATAATTGCAATTAAGAGATTTAAACAAAGACAGGTTTTGATTGATTTTTAATTTTCAAAAAACGATAGGAACAACAAAGAAACGAGACAAGCAGCAACAACGCACAAGGCGGATAAATCCCTACATATCAAGGTTTTTAGTGTTTTAAATCTGAAAAATTGAGTTGTTGAAGTGTTGCGGTAAAAATTAGGGTGTCCCCCTAAATCGTCAAAATTGAAAAAATCAAACGGTTGGTTTTTCTATCCAAAAGATTGCATATAATCACTAAAAAAGAAAAGTTTAAAAAGTGAAATTAAAAAACCCTTATTTCTAGGGCTTTTTTGGGTGTTGAGTTGTTAAAATATACATTTGAATAACTTTAGCGTGTTAGGTTGTTATATTTACACATTATCTATATTTCTAATTATATAGTAATTTACATAACGACATTTTCAAAACTATCGAAATATTAAAACTGTTGGATTTGTCGGTTGTGTCTATGAAAGAAAAATTGTTGGATTTGTCGCAATCCATTCAGAACATAAAAAAGTTGGATTTGTCCAACTTTTTGATTAAAAATTCCTTTATTTAAATGAAAAATAACGCCCTATTGAGCGTTAAAAATTAATTAAAATCAGTGGATTACATAGACGTATACAAGTCAAACATATCATTAATTTCTTCAAAATCTGCTTCGTCGTAACCGTAGAAATCAAGCGTTACTATCTTTGAATAAGTATTGTTGTTGATGTTGTAACTTACTGTAAAATCACGCTTTCCTAGACGCTTTGGCGGTTTTACAAACGTTTCTGTCAGAGTAATTTGAGCTGGATTTTTTAGAGCAGTAAAGCGAGAATTAAAGTAACTGTATCGCTTTCCGTCAGCAATCAAGTATTTTTCTGTATCTATTCGAAACTCGTTTTTAGTAAAAATTTTGTTTCCACTTGTCGATAAAACTTCTGTGACAATCTCCGAAAGCTCACGATTATTGATAGTCAAACCGTCAAAAGATTCTTTGAAAGATTTTTTAAAAGCTTTATCATTCGTTAGTTTTTTCACACGTTGACGACTATTTAAAGAAAGCTTTTTAGTGTCTAAAAATAAAGGTTTTTCTGGCATTGAGAAATCCCTTAATTTCTTAATTCCAAGCTTTCCGAACCTCCAACCAAATGAATAGTAAGGAATGGCTCTTTCTTCTACTTCTTCAATTAAATATTTATATCTGAAATAATATTCAAGATTTTCTTGATTATCTTCAAAAATCGAAAACTCAGAAATACAACAGTTGTTTGTTTTAATGTTAGAATACTTGATTTTATTCTCAGAAACCGTCTTTTTTACGTCTTTTAAATCTTGTAAATATGAGTTACAACAAACTCTATCAATAAGTTCATTTGTAATTTCTTTCATTTCAAAAACTTCGACGTTATACCAACGTCTGATTTCTGTTTTTGTTTGATTAAAATATATTTTGTTATCTTTTATTGCATATACCAATTTAAACCTCTCTTATTTATTCTTAATATTTAATTATCACTTTATTTTTAACTTGTMAAATAAAAATATTGGATTTGTCTTATTGTTTTTCATTTTAAAATAAAGGAAATAAAAAATAAGTGTTGGATTTGTCCGTTGGTACTTCATACGGCAAGGTTTATTAATATCAAAGTTGTGATATATAAAAATAGAGAGAGAAAAGGAATTAAAAACAATGAAGACTAAAATAATAACTTTGATTTTGTGTTGTTTCACTGCATTTTTTGCAAATGCGAAGACACATACACAGATTAAGAAAACCAAAGGAAGTAAGTATAATATTTACTATTATTCAACAACTTACAACGATGGGAAGATTTTCACAAGTTGCTTTTACGGCTACCCAAACAACCCACACACTAACAAAGGAAATAATTGGTTATCGTTTAATACTCGTTATTTTTACGGTCTCACAAGTGGAGATATTAGACGCTGCGAAGAAATGCTTGATTCAACGCATAGATATAGATAAAAATAAGTTTGAAAAATTAAATTATATATTGACTTCTAGATATAAATAATATATAAATAGTTCAAGGTTACTTAATAAATCTTCAAGGATTGACGTTTTAGAAATAAAATGACTTTGTATTGTAACAAGTAAACATAAAATAAGTAATCAAAAAAACACAACTTTTTTAAGTTGTGTTTTTTGGTTTAGGTTCTTCATTTTTTTGTTTTGATTGAATACTTTCAATTTCTCTTTTAAGTTCTTCAAGAACTCGTTTTTCTTCAGCTTTCCAGTCAAAAAATTTTGTTTCTACCATAGTTTTAAATTCCTTTTCTTCTTGTTCTTTTTGTTTGTTGGTTCTGGCTCGTTCGGATTTAAAACTGGATCGTTTGAAGCTTCGAAGCTACAAGACTTTTCTAACGACATACCAAAATTTTCTTTGAGTTCTTGATCTGAAACTTGATCAGAAAGAAAATAGTTTTTAACGTGTTGAATTTCAAAATCGTTAAGCTTGCGATCTCCAAGTGCTTCTTTAAGCTCGTTAAGCGTTAAACCTTCAAAACTACTGTTTTCAGAAAGTGAAATATCGGTAATAGAAGCTGTTTTTTTATGCTTATACCAGTATTTAATTTTATTCTTAATATACTCTTTGTTGTTTGAAGTTACTTGAACAGATTGCCAACCATTTTTAATCTGCTGTTTCGTCATTAAATCAAGGCTTTTACTATCTGACCTGCAGACCATTTGACCATTTTTAAATTGTTTAAAAACAAAGTTATTTTTATCATTATCAAGATAAAAATATGTGTTTCCGTTTTCGTCTTTCCACTTTAACAAGCTAGATCTTCTGATTTTCGCTTGTTTCGGATTTCTTTCGCTGTTTGCGTGTTGTAATTCGAGACATTCAAAAAAGTCCTTAAATCGCTCTAAAAAGCTTTCTTTTGTTAAATCTGGACTGTTGAAGTCGTCGATTTTAAAAGACTTGATAAGTTTGTTCTTGTCGTTATTCACGTTGAACACTAGATTTTTATTCTTGTCTAAAACTGTTTGAATGTTCGATTTTTGAAGAGTCTTGAAAAACTCGTTTGAGTTTTTAGACTTGTTCAGATTGTAGATAATGAATTGAGTTAGTAATTTCAATAATTCTAATTCGTTCATTTTTGAGTTGTATATAAATGATTTCATTTGTTCACCTCCATTTGTGTTGAAGTAAAAAGTTTTAACTCATATAACTACATAGAAGCACATTTATTAAAATATCAAAGTTTTTAGAACTGTAATGCTTGTTTTTACTATTAAATAAATGGTTTAAAAATTGCAATTTCAGAAATCGAGCTTGCGAGTTATACAAGCGTCAAATCGCTAGAAGCGATTTTCTACGCACAAACATTTTCGACGACAGGAGAACAGACACATCTCAAAGTGAATTAGTTCACGAACTTCACTATTATTTAAAATAATCTTATTTAAATAATATTATTTAATAGTAGGGGCGTTCATATATTGGGGGTAGGGCTGTTCATATATTTGGGGTAGGGGTGTTCATATACTTTAGTTTTTAAGAATCTGTAAAATGACAATAAAAAAGATTGTATAAAATATTTCATACAATCTATTGCAATTAATTTGTTTTGTGTTATTTATTTTAATTAGAGAGTTATTAAAAAGAAAAAAGCACTCTCCAAAGTGCTTTTATAATCTTTAAGTAATTACAGAACAATCTTAAAAATTACCGTAGGAAGTTTTTATTAAGATATAGACAAAATAACTTGAGTTTTAATTGTTGTCAATATGTCCTCTGTAATTATTTAAAAACAATTACAGAGGTTTTTTATTATGACAAAACAAACAAAAAAATTATTTACAGAATTCGAACTAATCAAAACAAACACAAAAGACAATACATTCTTTGATTACTTCATAAAAAATGAGTATATGGCTAGTAAAATCAAAGCTTATGTCTTATCTACTGCACAACTACAACACAATGTAAGCGAGAAGAAAAAAAAGAATATTAGTGTTGAAATTACATATCAAGAAATCAGAAAGTTTTTCAATTTCACTTATGCGAACAATGACAGAATCATTGAAGAAACTTCAAAATTACGAAATACAACATTCATTAAATCAGTAGACTTTGAAAAGAAAAGTTTTAGTGTAGTTGTTGACTATGAACTTATAGAAAGAAACTATAAATCAAAAGTAAAAACAGGATTTTCTAACGTCTGCATTACTCTAAATGATCTAATCAAATACAGAACAGACAAAGAATTATTTTTCAACATTTACATTAGTTACTTCAAAAAAAAGAAAGATAAGTTTATTAACAGAAAATTTCTTTTTAACTTGTTCGATATGAAAGCAGATACAAAAGAACAAAGAAAGAACAGCAAAAAAACGCTTGTAACAATGCTTAAAAAGCACGATTTTTTAATCAAATATGAAGATTTCTGTTTCTATCTAACACAGCCAGAAACACAAGAAAAACCGAAACTTAAAGCGAAAAAAGAAGCGAAAGCAGAAGCACAGCCAGCAGTAGCGGAAGCGACAAAACAAGCGACAGAAAACGCACCAGAGAGCAGCGAAAAAGGTTTCAATGGTCTGGACACTTGGCAAGACGTTTTAAAACGTCCAGAAATTGATTTTGAATTTGAAGCTGAAACGATTTTTGAAAATGAAAAAACAGAAGAAGAATTATTAAACGAGTTAGATTTCTAGAAATTATTTGTATTATTCAATTTTAATGAGAAAATAATTATAGTTATATAAAAAGGAGAAATAATGAAAAAAACAATATTAGCTTTAACATTATCAGTAGTTTCAATTTCTACATATGCAAGTCAGTTTGTTAGTCTTGTAAGCATAGAAAGTGCAGAAATAAAAAAACAAGTAATTGTTGAAAAAATCGGTGAAGTTGAAAAGAATTTCACAGAATGGAAAAATGCAGGAGAAGAATATGATTGTTTTGTTGTTAGAGATATTTTTTTAACTGAGATTGAAAAATATTGCTGGCAAGATCAAGAAAGAACAAAAGATATATACTCAGTTTACTCTGACAATTCTGAAAGTTTTGACGAAAGAATTACAGAAACTCAAAAAATTGTAGCTCATACAATATTTTAAAAATGAGTTATTTTTATGCAGTATTTTTAAGTTTGTTTCTGTCTTTCTTATTCTTCTTGTCTTTCTTCTTTTTCAATACAGACGTTGAAACTTGTTTGTTTTGATCGTGAACTGGTCTTTTATTTGCAGATTTAAATTGACTAGCAAGCTCATTGCTTGAAGTTTTAAACTTGTCTAAAAGTCTTTGACGCTCTTGTTTTTGCTTCTCGTCGCTCGGTTCAAAGTCTCGATAAGCTCTTGAAAGAATTTCGTCAGAAGCTTGATTTTGCTTTAACGTTTTGAACAAATGTTCTTTTTCTTTTTGACTAAGCAAGTCTTTATTGTCACTTAAAAAATTAGTGATTTTATAAGTGTTTTCCTTACCATTCCAAGCTTTTGGAAGCTTGGCTGTGGTCAAATCAAAACCCTTTTCAAGCATTTCTTGATACTTTTCTTCTGTGGGTTTTGTGAACTTTGAAAACCAACCAACAGATTTTTTATTGTCTAAATCAATAGCATTTTTCGTTGATTTTATTGGCTTTGCTGCTTCTTCACTTACGAAACTAGACTCTTCAATTAATGTTTTTTCAAGCTCTTTTTCAGCTCGTGCTTGTCTCGAATTTTCTTTGTCTTTCAATTCTTTGTAGTCGTCAGCGAAAAGCTTAAAAATTCCGTCTTTATTTTCGTTTTGCTCTGCTCGTTTTTTCGCTTCAACTTGATCATAATGGTCCATCATTTGTTTTTGATATTGTTGAATTTTTTTGGTTTCTGCGTCTGCGAATTTATCAATTTCATTTGATTTTTTCGGTAGATTTGAAACAGGAGAACTTGACGGCTTTTTGATTGACTTGTTTGACGCTGAAGCCGTTTGTTTTGTCGTAGGGGCGTTGTTTCTAGCGGTTTTAGGCGTTGTTTGCTTGTTCTCTTGTCTCTGTATGATTTGGCTAGTTATGCCCTTAAAACGGCTTTCCAGTGCGTTTTTAGTCAATAGCTTTCTACTAAGCTTTGAACCGCTTGCCGCTGCGATTACTGAACCGCTTTTATCTTTCATTTCAAAGGAAAAACCACGGATTTCTTGCTGTCCGTCAGTGCCTTTTTTGAAACTCGGTTTTACTTGAATGTTGTGCTTGTCTAGCAGCTTGAAAAAGTGCGTGTTGTTCTTTGCGTTATTAGCTGCGTAAACCGTTTGTTTTTTCATAAACTCAAACGGATTCTTTTTAAGTTCTTTTGCTCTTTGCGCTGCCAGTTCTTCTAGTTTTTCAGCCGCTTCTAAATCATTAGCATTAAAAGCTTTTTTAGCTATGGCTTCGAGTTTATTCGCTGGATCTTGTGGTGAAGAATCTTGTCGATTAGTTCTAGTTAAATCATATTTATCTTCAAGTTGTTCAGCGATTTTTCTAGATCGATTTTTTGACTGCCAGCCGTGATCATAGCTTAACGAATTCGAGACACGAGGAACAATAAAATGAAAGTGTTTGTTGTCTGTGTCATTGTGTAACGTGTAAAGAAAATCTTTATCTTCAAAGTCTTTTATAAATCCGCTTAAACCTTCTTTTGCAATGTCCAACATTTCTTGATTTGTGCGGTTTTTCCAGTCGTCAGCGTGAAAAGAAATTTCGATATGGTCATACAACAACTTGTTTTCAGATTTTTTCTTTTCTAAAAGCAAGTGAAGATTATGATTAGTTTCAAGGTCTAACATAAAGCTTTGAAGAACTTCATTTTTAAAGCTCTTGTTTATGTCAGTTTTGGACGTTGCAAGCATTTCGCAACGATCAGAATCGTGCTCGTTTTTAGGGTTTGAAATGTAGTTGCAAACCGCTTTTAAATCGTTGGTATTGCTGCCGTTGTGTTGAATCTTAATAATCATAATCAACCCTTCGCTTGTTCTAACTCGACTAGTTGAATAGATAGATCAGAAGTTTGATTTTTTTGTTTTAAAAGACTTTCACAATAATTAATAAAATCAGTTTTGAACTCTTCAAAATTAAACGCTTCAAAGTCAGATTTTACTTTATTAGATAACTGAATTGCTCTTTTTAATTCAGTATCAAAATCTGTTTTATTTTTTGCAATCTTTATTACTATTTTACTTCTATACTTTTCAGCCATTTTGCTATAACGATTAGAAAGCTGTTCAACTTTTTTAAAAGAATCTGATTTTTTAAAGTTTACTGTCGTTGTGTTTTTTGTAATAAATAAATGAAGAAAATCAAGGTTAGACAAACGACCTTTATAGCTTTCTAGTTCTTTTTTTTCAAAGTCGTAAACTCGTTTTTCAAGAACTGAAAACTCAATAAATTTTTTGTTGTTTGATTTTGAAAATTCGGACAATGAACAGTTTTTATATTCAGACAAATCACAATAGTGAAAAACTATTTTATTAAATATTGATTTTAAGTCATTGACGTTGTGATTGTAATAAGTATTTATAAAGTTCAAAGTTTTCTGAACTTGTCTGATTGTGTCAAACGTCATATTGATAAAAAGACGTTTTTCAGTGTTCAAAACACATTCAGAAAGTTTTAAGTTTCGTTCAACGTGAAACTTAGTAATTTCTTCAAGCTTTTGATTGTCTTGTTGACCTCTCAAAATTATTTGTCTTTTCTTTTTCCTCATTTTAATCTTTCCAAAAATACAACTTCCAAGTTGTGTTTTTATTAAATTATTTCAATCGTCAGATTGATAATTTAAATCTAGCTTCGCAGAACAAGTGTATGGACCGAAGGGTCATACTCCAACTTGTTATATCGTAGATTTCACAACTATATTTACTAGTATATCTTGATTTTTGAGAACTCAAAATTATTGAAATCTTGAATAGAAAGAAAGCTTTTACTTTGTAGATTTTTAAAATTATTTTATGCGAAATAATATTTAAAAATTTGTGTGGTGAGGTTTAAAAATGAAAAAAGCCAAACGTTTTAATGCTTGGCTTTTATAGATAAGTAACTAATCCAGTTTGAAAGTTTTGTAGAACCTCAAAGCGTCTTCTTCATAGTTTTCTATGTCGTGACATTTTAAGACCTCTTTGAGAGCTTTGATATAACGAAACATATTCTTTCGATCTTCAAACAAAATTTCTAGTTTTTCTTCTTTGCTCAAATTTTCGAAAAATCCTGCTTTTCTTTCAAATGTGACTTTACTCATTATTCAAATCTTGCTGCATTTTCCAACAACTTATCAGTTAAGCCGTAGATATCGTCTAGTGATTCTATAGGGTGACGTGTTTCTTTTCTGTCTTCGCCAACTATACCAATGTATTTTTGTTTGGCATTAAAATGCAATCTACACAACGGTTTACGGTTGTTGTCGTCCAACAACACACCAAAATAGCTTTGTGTGTCTCTAGCAATTATACGTGACACGTCAAATTTAGTGCGAAGAATAGCTTTAACGATATTGAAACCGTCTGTTTCTTCTTCAGTTGTAATTATCTTCGGCTTATCTTCACTGCCTAGATCGCTTTCGACTTCTTGTTCGATAACTTCAGATTGTGCCTTAACAGCCACTTCCTCATTAGAGCCAATGGCTGATTTCAATCTGTCATTGATACTATCATTTAGGAATTGTTTTAGTGCCTTTGTCGTAATTTCAAGGAACTGAGCTTTGACCTTTGCGGTTTGAACACCGTCATATACCTTTGACGTGAAGAATTTTACAAAGTCTTCTTCTGGATTTTTGAACTGCTCTTGAAGAACCTTTTTAATTTGATTTAGGTATTTTAATTCACCAGCAGCGTCAACAACGGATTCTACGTCAAAAGAGGTTTTAGTTAGCTTCTTAACCTCTGGGACAATATGTTCGTCAAGTTCAGACATATTCAGCGTCAAGAATGGCTTTTCGTCCATTTTGTTCGGAGCGTCCAAATCTGTATAGAACTCGTAGACTTCTCCATTGGTTAGTATCGCTATACGGGCATTAGTTACAGAGAAATAGCGAAATAACTGGCTTGCGTGCTTTGTCGATAGTTTTTCACGGAACTTTTTACATTCTATAAGGATTTGAACCTCGCCGTCTTTAAGCAAGGCGTAATCTACTTTTTCGCCCTTTTTAGTTCCAGTGTCTGCAGTGAATTCTGGAACGACTTCAGTAGGGTCGAAAACGTCATAACCGAGAACTGAATGCAAAAATGGCATTATCAGTGCGTTTTTTGTTGCTTCTTCTGTTTCTAAAGAAGAGCCGATTTGAGCAATCTTCTTTGATAACCCCTGTAATCGTTCAATGAAATCCATAGCCTTTCTATCCTTTTTTTTATGATAACTCGCTTGCATATCATAACAGAGGGGGAATTTTCTTCTTTGAACTACTTCAAAATGCTATTTATCGGAAGCCTGATAAGGCTCTGATTTTTATATGCAAGAAAGTTGGTGCGTGAGGTTCATTTTTTGTACAAATCATAAAATGTCTTTGCTCAATTTTTCGAAAAATCCTGCTGATCTTTGAAATCAAGAAAGTTTTCGTTGTAACAATAAGATTAATGACGGTCAATCTTGCTCCTGCTGATCTGCCCAAGGAAGGAGGCCGATTTGATCTGCCGATAGCACTTGGCATTCTTGCCGCTTCAGAGCAGATCCCAATAGATAAATTGGCGGAAAAAGAATTTGTTGGTGAGCTAGCGCTGTCGGGTGAGCTGCGCGGAGTTAAGGGAGTATTGCCTGCGGCGCTCGCAGCCAACAAAGCACAGCGAAGCTTGGTAGTGCCGCATTACAATGGAGATCAAGCTGCCTTAGTGGGCGAAGAACAGCATAAATCTGCTCATAGCTTGCTGGAAGTGTGTGCTGATCTTTGTGGCCAACAAAAACTCAGCCTGCACCAAACGCAAAACCTGCATCGAGCGGTGGAGAATGGCCGTGATTTACAGGACATCATTGGTCAGCAGCAAGGCAAGCGAGCGTTGGAAATTGCTGCGGCAGGGAACCATAACTTGTTGCTGCTTTGCAATATTTACCTATTACGCAATTACGCATCATTATATAGAGCGTAATGGTGTGCTTTATCCCTTTATTTTCAATTTGGGTTTTTGGTATGTGTGGCATATGAGCACAAACAAAAAGTTCAAAAGGGGGAAGTGTTGCCCTGATTCACCGTCAGAATTCCGCTAGATACGGTAAACCCTCCTTATTATAGGTATCTCAATATTGGTTCATAAAACACTCCTTTTATGACCTAGTTCATTATATTGGTTTAAGTAGCCCATAAAGTGTGGATTTAGTTAAATGGTCTAGTTATTATGTGGACTATCCTTTTATGACCCATAGAGTTAGACCAATGAGAACCTTTGCTTACTGCCGTGTTAGTACCACTGAACAAACAACAGAGAATCAGGTTATTGCTATTGCCAATGCTGGTTATGACGTTGAGGAACACCGAGTTATCAGCGAGACGATTAGCGGTAGCGTTAAAGCAATGGATAGACCTGAGTTTGCTCGCCTTGTTGATAGGTTGGAATCTGGTGATTCGCTGGTGGTGTTGAAGCTAGACCGATTAGGGCGTGATGCGATTGACGTTCAACAGACGGTTCAAGCTCTTGGTGATATGGGCGTGAAACTGGTGTGTCTTGATTTGCCTGTTGCTGATTTGAGCAGTGCAGAAGGTCGGCTGATGCTTCAAATGTTCGGAGCTTTTGCGGAGTTCGAGCGTAATCGTATCAGAGAAAGAACAGCACAAGGCTTAGAGCGAGCTAAGGCAGAAGGCAAACAATTAGGTCGCCCACCAGCTTTGGAAACCAACAAGCGAGTGCAAGAGGCGAAAGCACAAGGCATGGGACAAAGTGAAGCGGCAAGATTCTTGGGGCTTGGTCTGAGCACCGTCAAACGTCATTGGAAGGAAGCACTTTAAATCGAAACCATTTGACTTTTGTCGCTGAGTTTCTAAAAGGGGTGTCTTGAGGGGGAAGTGGAAAGTAACGTTTCTGCGAACCTTTAAGGCACCTTTTTTATGTGTCACGAAATTGGGGTGTCTGCAAATTTAATAGTATGGCTATCCCTTTTTTGTCACAAAAGGGGATGAAATTACGTTTATATAAGTATGCAGTGAGCACTTGGAGGAGTGTGGCTGTCGTTATGCAATTACGCATTAATTCTTAGTGCGTATCGAGTTACCTAACGCTGTGAAGCAGGAGGATTAATGAGAAATAGAAATACCGAAGCGCGAATATTCGTGCGCGGTGATGAGCTGTTAATGCTCAAAAAGTTAAGCACCAAGGAAGGTGTGGGACTGACTGAAATGGTCAGAATTTTAATTACCAACGCTGAGAGAGCAGGGGTGAAGAATGGAAAAATTAACCAAGATTTTTAAGCCAAAGAAAATGGCACAAATTGTTGAAGCAATGACGGAGCGAGAGCCTCTTGTTGCTGGTTTATGGGACAAAGGCGAGACAATGATGGTCTTTGCTGGTTCTGGTGTCGGCAAGAGTTTGTTTAGCTACAACTTGGTGGAAACGTTGGCGACCGAACAAGGCGAGTTCTTGGGGCAAGACTGCGCCACTAATCAGAAGGTTTTGTACTTAGATGGTGAGATGAGCACCAACTCAATCGGCTCTAGGGTTGACCCTGATATGTTGGATGACATTGGAAGTATTGATTACATTGCCTCTGAAGTTAATGAAGAAGTAATCGACTTAACAAATGACGAACAACGAGCATTCTTGATTGAAATGGCTAGAGGCTACGATGTTGTTGTCCTTGATTCGGTGCGAGTTTTGTTCGGTTTGACGGATGAGAACAACGCTGAGAGCTGGAGAAGTGTTAATAGTCTTGTTGTTGCCTTGCGTTCGCTTGGTTGCTCTGTGTTGGTTATCCACCATGCGAATAAGAGTGATAGCGAAGTGCCTGTCTATTCAGGGTCAACAAATGCTATCACCGTCTTTGATAGAACGCTGGCAGTTAGCGGCACTGAATACAAGCAACTTCATGGTCAAAAGTCTAGGAATGCAGCTTGGGGTGAGTGGCTAGATGAATGCGTCTTCTTTGCTGGTGAGTTTGGCAAGTTGTCATTAATGACACAAGCGCAGCGAGACCAAAGCAAGATGGAAGAAATCGTAGATATGTTAAGCCTTGACCGTCGCTGTTGTCCTACAGGCAAGCGAGAAAAGCGGATGAAGGTAAACAAGATTCTTGATGCTGGCTTGGGTAATTCTCTGACGAATCAAAAGCTATGGAATGCTGCTGAGTATCTGTTTGATGGCTTTTGGACTAAGGATGATTTTGACTCTGCGATTGCTGGTGATTGGGGCGAGTTAGAAAGCCCAATTAAGGAGGCAGCATGAGTCTAGGTGAAAACAGTTTTGCAGATGAACTTGGTCTTGTGCAGAACAAGCAACGTGTACCTAGCCATTGGAAGGATTTAGACCCTGACGGGCATGGTGGTCATTGGGTTATCCCTGATTTCGTTATGATTGACCATGATGGTAATCGTTGTTTGATTGAGTACAAGCACGGAAACAAGCTGAACACTGATGGTGCTCGTGGTGGTAAGAAAGCTGCTGAGAAGAAAAAAGCTGATTACCTGAATAATCCTTGGGGTAATGCAGCTAGTCGTCGGCGCAATGCGGAAGCTCATTATGGGTGGAATCATTCGCTCTATAAGATGATTGGAATGAAGCAGCACTATGACAGAGTGATTGTTGTTGACCCTCGTTTGAACCAGCACGCTACGTGTGCCAAGTACCAGAAGAACGTTATCAACAAAGGCAGAACCAACGGGGTTGAGTTTATGACCAAGCTCGAATTCGAGTCTGCGTTTGATGGGTGTTTGGATGTTGGTGTTGACCGAATCTTGGATGAAACCGTAAGCGAAACTAGCGTTACGCAATTACGCACTAATAGTTAGAGCGTAACGGTTTGCTTACTATCAGGGGCGGTAGGGATACTGCCCCCTTAACTACAGTTGTGAAACTGAAGGAGATTATATGAATCAAAAATTTAAGGATGCTCTAAGTGAGCTAGGCGCGGAGTACAACTTGAGTCACCGTGATGTTGTTCGGATGCTACAAGCTGCTGAATCGGATTGGTTGCCTATTGAAGATTGCCCGAAGTACGAAAGGCACAAGGAAACAGGAGTTATTCGTAATCGAAATACGCATCGAGTTCTAAAGCCTAACAACAGCGGCTATGTCAAAGTACGTAATACTAAAGGCGAGATTGTTGCGATGAAGCAGAGTGAATCGTAGCCGTAAATCTACCGTAATTACCGTTCAAAATCGGTGTGATATGGACAAGAAGTGTAGGATTTCGCCATTAGCTGCCATTAATTAATGGGTATGTTTGCTTTGTGTTGCCCTGTAAATTACCTGTAGAAGCAGGAGATTGTTATTTGTTTGTAGAAGCAAACCTTATGGCTTCACACTCATGCGGAATACGTCTGTAACTGTACCAAAAGTGTCGAATTGAGTTGAGATGTGCCCCTCATTTAAGCTTTGTAACTTACTAATTTCCTTCACAGTTCAAATGCATTTTGTAGCATGTGATTGAGAGAACGTGATACCATTTCCCTAGTTGACTGAACTTTAACCAACCTCAAGTAACGACATGGCTAAAACATACGAACAAGAACAACACGCTTTAACTCCATACTGTTTTCGGGTTTACAATAAATCCCTTGAGGGTGATAGAGATAAGCGATACAGCAGACTAGACCAAATATCTGGAAAGTTTGACTTGTTGGATATGCTTGAAAAATTCATGAAAGCAAAATCTGATAAGTATCGATTATCAGAAGAATCTCAGCAGGTTTACTGCTTTGGTGATATCAAAATTGACAAGGGTAAGCGTGAGGTTTGGGGGTGGTTTAATGTTGGTGTTTACGGTATCAAAACCGAGATTATCAACATAAAAACTCAAGAAGTTGATTTCGAGAAAGCAAAAGAAAATGCTGAAATCATCAAGCACTATGTGCACTTCCGTATCCCTAAGACAGCAAATGAAGCAATGGCGTTTCTGCATACTTATCGTGGAAACGGCGTGAAGACTTTGTTCTATAAGCTTTTTGGTGAACATTTTAGAGAACAAACTAAACTTGTTTTACAAATGAATCCGTTAGCCTACGATAAAGCTATGGATGCTTGGTTAGATGCGCCAGCGAAAGAGATTAAGTTGACTAAGTTTGTTGGTGTGGATGATGTTGCAGATAAGCTAAACAAGCTAGGGCACCATGAACAAGAGCTAGTTATCAAGCCACCAAGAAAAGGGCAATTGGGTCGTCTTCGTGACTATCTGAAAAAAGGCAACAAGCATCACGCTGCCGTTGTTGAGCTTTCAGGGTTTGGTAATCAGGTTAAAACGGTTGTCGAAATGAATGGTAAAAAGCGCACCTTCAATGTAGGTCATAGCTCTGCAAATGCGCTGTGCGAAATAGAGCTTGATGAAAAGGTAATAATGGACGAAGGTGTCCCAACGTTGAAATCTATGAATCGTTGGGTAAAAGAAATAGCCAATGAATACGCTAAGACGATGTACTAACGGGTCTTTATTATGAGTTCAAAGATAAATGTTTTCGGGATTATCTCGGGGCACTGGAAAACGCTAGAGCACAACGGAACCAAGAAGGTGAGCATAAGCGATATCTTCACGTTTCTGTTGTTTCCATTGGCTTTGGCGATATTGACGGTTGTATTTGAGTTCAAGTTTACAACTGACTTAACATCCCTACTTGTTAACTTTGGTGCTATCTTCACTGCGTTGCTACTGAGTGTTCTAGTGTTGGTATATGACCAAAGTACCAAGCTGGAAGAAAAGAAAGATGAAGCTGAGGCGGATGTTAGCTATGAGACAAAGCGAACGCTATTAGACCAGTTGTACTTCAACATCTGTTACTCAATTATCGTTTCGGTAACGTTGGTTGTGGCTTGTTTCATCGAGTCGATTTGCAGAGGCAAAGTAAAGACCATCACACTACCATTAGAAGACCCTATGTCATTCTGCGTTGATGTGAACACCTACTTTGCAACTCCGCTTGTGACGTTTGTTACAGTAAACCTAATCCTTACTATCTTGATGATTGTTAAGAGAATGCACGCTTTACTTACAAACTAAACAGCCCACCAAGTAGTATCTTGAAAGCCAGTTGTCATTGCTGATTTATGAGCTTCAAACACGAAGTCATTAGCTGTGATGCTGGCTTTTTTAGTCTCTGGACAATGGGAAACCGTTACCTCTGAGAAGGTTTGCTTGAGTGAGCGATTCAGTTTTACTCGTACCTTGAATAGTTCTTCTCTTGATAGCTTGGCTGGTTTCTTATCAAAGACTTGCACTTGCAAAGCATCTGCAACTAGCTGGCAAGCTTCTCGATAATTCATGTGGATAGAAGTGACCGATTCAACGGATAACGCCTTAGCTTCCTCAAGTTGTTTCTCAAGGCTCTGTATGGACTCTGAACGGGTTTTGATTCCATCTTGGATAACTGAGTTCGAGAAGTTAGACGTTAGCTCTATAAGCTGTTTGAGGGCTTCCTTTTCCGATTCTATCTTGCTTTCTATGACACTGATTTGGTCAGTGCTGGTTGAGCCTTTCTTCACGAGGTCTAGGTGCTTTTCAAAGTGCTGTGGGTGCAGATACTGCTCGATGATGAAGCGGTTGATTAACTCGATTCTTAGTGGCTTGTTGGTACAAGCATTCTTCTTGAACTCACGGCATGTCAGGTAAATCCATTGCGGTGATTTAGGGTCGTAGAGCATGTGTGAGCCACAAGAACCACAAACAGCCACTTGTGATAGGACATTGGGGAAGGTGCTCTTTCTTCCTGCTGAGTCGGGCTTGTGTCGTTCCTTCTTCTTGGCTTGGGAAAGGTAGTAGGTTTCTTCGCTGATTATCGGTGGATAGAAATCTGGAACGGTCGAAGATTGGACTTTGTTGTTGATGATGTGGGTGTGATGACCAATAGCTGCCTTAGAGCCTAAGATTTTCTTAATGCTGGTAGTTGCCCAAGTACCGCCCTTCGGTGCTTTAAGACCTTCTTCGTTGAGAATGCGACAGGTGCTTACAGCTCCATGACCATCTATCGACATTTGGAAGATGCGCCTAACAATGTCAGCCTTTGATTCGATGATTGAGTAGGTGCGCTTGTCCTCGTTCAGAGACAACCAGAAGGGGGTATTGCTGTGTCTAGTGGTTGTGTTTGGGTTAGCTCGTTTGTTAGCCCACACAGCCTTTAGACGTTCTGATTTGGTCTTTGATTCGTTGTGAGCACGTTCCATCACTGTCAGAGAAATGATGAGGTCTGTAGTTTCTGATTCGCTGTTGTAAGTGCGATTGTCGATTAGGGTTACTACTGTGATTCCGTATTCGATGATGTTGAATAGCTGACGCATTGCAGTCATAACGCTGGCGCGACTCAGGCGGTCTAGTGATTCCACCAGCAAGAAAGAACCACGAGGGATAACACCTTGTTGCAAGGCTTTAAGGAATTGTCCTAAACCGTTGTCCTCGTTTGTGTTTGCTGAACGGAAGGCAGATACACCAAGGTCAGTAAAGGATTGGTCTGAGAGCGTTAGAGAGTGCTTTAGACAGTAGTCTTGAGCTAGTTGTGTTTGTCTGCGTAGGCTATCGCCCTTTGCTTGAACTGCGCTAGAAAAGCGGATGTAAGAGTAAGCAGTTGTCATAAATCTGTACCATTAAAAAGAGTATCAACTGCTGCCTGCATAATAGAAAGTGAGATTGAAAAATCAACTACTTTTGCAACAGTTTGTTTAGTCTAGGGAAATGGTACATAGAACGCTGTTTTTGGGGCTGCCCGGGACGGGGAAAACCATGCTTGCCTCGCGCTTGTGCGATTTATTACCAGAAATGAGTGACGATGAAGCAATGGAAACGGCGTCCGTGGCGTCATTGACTCAACAAGAGATTAATGCACTCAATTGGAAGCAGCGCCCCTTTCGTGCCCCACATCATTCAAGCTCTATGGCTGCTTTAGTGGGCGGAGGATCGATTCCAAGACCGGGTGAAATTTCTTTGGCACACAATGGCTTACTCTTTCTTGATGAAATGCCAGAGTTCGAACGTAAAGTACTCGATTCGCTGCGTGAGCCATTGGAGTCCGGAGAGATCATCATTTCTCGCGCTCAGGGTAAAACTCGTTTTCCTGCTCGTTTCCAGCTGGTAGGGGCTCTCAACCCTAGCCCAACGGGCTACTACGAAGGTAATCAGTCGAGAGTCAATCCACAAACCATTTTACGTTATCTGAGTCGACTATCTGGTCCTTTATTGGACCGCTTTGACATGTCTTTAGAAATTCCCGCTCTACCTAAAGGAACGTTAGCCGAAGGCGGTGATAGGGGAGAGCCAACGGCTGTCGTCAAGCAGAGAGTGCTTAAGGCTCGGGCTTGTATGCTTAAACGTTCGAATAAGGTTAATGCGTTGCTAGGTAGCCGTGAGATTGAAAACTATTGTCCACTTCAAAAGGAAGACGCACAGTTTCTAGAAACTGCTTTGCATCGGCTTGGGCTATCGATACGGGCCTACCATAGAATTATAAAAGTCGCGCGCACTATTGCGGATTTAGATGGTCAGTCTCAGATTGCTCGGCATCATATTGCTGAAGCCTTAGGCTATCGGGCGATGGATCGCCTGCTTAAACAACTGGCTGCGCAAGCGGTGTAAAAAAGCCCGCATAAGCGGGCTATCTCTGTATTTAGAACTGGTAGCTCATCCCCACAGAGACTAGATACTGATCTTCATCGTAGAAGTCGATGTTGGCGTCCGTTTTGGAATAGCCAGCTAGTGATATCAAAGACCAGTTTTTCCAGCCCATAAAGTCTTGATACTCATAGGCCGCGAAGAGGCTAAGTTCATCTTCATCACGTGTTTGACTATAAATCGGGTTTTCCGCATCGTAAGAGCGATTGGTGTATCCAGCTGTTAAGGCTAACTGATGGCGATTCAGAATATGGAAGTAACTTAGCTCACCTCCTATTGAATCTAGAGAGTTAGCATCACCATCGGCATCCGTTGTGATGTAAGTAATCGATGGTTGTAAGAAAGAAGTCCGGGTAAGTGGTAGACGGTAGTCACCTTTTAAGTAAATCGATGTCGCATCGCGCTGAAGTGCATTTCGCTCAGCGGTGGTTAATGAAGTATCACTAACGCCAGACTGCTCATCTTCAATATCGCGAGTTGCGTACGCAGTATCGAGACTGAAGTTAGAGCCCATAATGTTTTTGAACTTAAGACGAAATGCGTTCCCTGTCTCGTCTGTTGTTTGACGTTCCTGACCAGTTAAAAATGGGTCAGACCAAGTTTCACCCGACATAATGGTTGGCAGGAAAGAGGCATCAATCACCATGCCAGAGGCGAGCTGCTGCTTATAACCCAGTTCTAACGCTAGGGTACCGACTGCAATATCTTCACGGGCCATACCAACGTAAAATTGTTTATCTAAATTTGTCCCAAAGGTATAGGCGAGATTACCCAATGGCAACACCAAAGAGCCACTGTCCGAAGATGCGGTTTGATTCACATCATTGATGGTTTTGTCGCCATCAGTATTAAAGTTTGAAGTAGTAGAGGCAAATCCAGCGCTGAGTGACACTCCACCACTCAATCCTGCGTGTTCTGATAGCTGGGCCATCGTTGGAAGAGCAACGAGGGACAGAGCTATTAGAGAGAGTTTGGATTTCATTGAGGGTCTCCTTGTTATGAACCTTTTGACATTTAATAAGTGGCTGTCGAACTAATCTGACCATCATTAGAGTGATTCCAATGTGGTTATGGCCTTGTATAATTACACGCTGTTTTATTATTCATAAATGAAACGTTATAAATTCTATCTGGGATCTCATTAAAAGCGTTATGTTTGCATACCTACTCCTTGTTTTGAATGTGGCTTTGGTCATCCTTAACTCAGCTTTCTGTTCACTCGTTATTTGTACCATTGCTTTGATTAAAGTCGTATTACCAACCGGTAAATGGCAAGCAAAAGGCACCGTAATGGCGAATCGAGTAATGTGGTTATGGGCGACCATCAACTCAGGCATTCTTTCTTTATCCAATCATGTTGAGTGGGATGTGGAAGGTGGTGAAAGCCTGAGAAAAGATGGTTGGTATTTACTGATCAGTAATCACTTAAGCTGGACTGATATCGTTGTATTGTGTTGCGTGTTTAAAGACCGCATTCCTATGCCGAAGTTTTTTCTTAAGCAACAATTACTGTACGTCCCATTTATAGGAATGGCTTGTTGGGCGCTGGATATGCCATTTATGCGCCGCTATTCCCGTGAGTACTTGATTCGCCATCCAGAAAAAAGGGGGCATGATTTAGCCACCACGCGTCGCTCTTGTGCCAAGTTCCAACATACACCGACGACGGTGGTGAACTATGTTGAAGGCACACGCTTTACCGAGCAGAAGCAAAAAAAAAGTAAGGCGGGTTATCAACATCTTCTGCAGCCTAAGAGTGGTGGTATTGCCTACACACTAGCGGCAATGGGTGAGCAGTTTGATAATATTATTGATGTCACTTTGGCATACCCAGAAAACACCGACAAACCTTTTCGCGATATGCTGATGGGGCGAATGACCAAGATTGTTGTGCGCACTAAGGTGTTATCTGTTGATGACAGTATACGTGGAGATTACTTTAATGATAAGCCGTATAAGCGCCAGTTTCAGCAGTGGTTGGGAAAGGTATGGCAGGAAAAAGATGAACTGTTAAAAGAGATTTATCAGGATAAGTAGCGCCTAACTATATAAAAGCAGGGAGCCTTGGCCCCCTGTGATAATCAAAGTATTACTTCTGAGTCAGTAAGTAGTTGACCAGTTCAAAGTATTCATCAATCGTTTCGATACTCTGTGCTTGCACTAGGTACTTGTTATTGACGACTACCGCTGGAACGCCGGAAAGACCACTGTCCTTAAACTGCTTATCGAAGCGACGCACCATAGAGTCGACCGCAAAGCCTTTGAATGCGCCGTCAAATTTCTTCGCTTCAATGCCTTCATCTAAGAAAATCTGGCGTAGCTCTTCGTCATTTTTAGGTGCTTTACGCATGTTGTGGATGCGGTTAAACATCACAGGTACCATTTTGTCTTCCACTTTCAGTGCCACCATGGTCGCGTAGGCTTTGCTCATCGACTCGCCCATGCTGCCACCCATGAAAGATACGTGGTTTTTCTGGAACTTAGCGCCTTCTGGTAGCTGAGCTTTCAGTTGCTGGATGATTGGTTCAAAGGTATTACAGTGCGGACAAAAGAAAGAGAAGAACTCGGTTACCGTTGGCTTTTTTGAAGCCTCAAGATCAAGAACTTGATAATGCTCACCTTCTTTGAATTGAGCGGCATGAGCAGAAAGGCTCAGCATAACAGTTGCGACAAGTGCAAACAGCTTTTTCATTATTGACTCCATGTTTGTCATTTTGGCTTCTTACCACTGTGGCATCAGTGAGAGTGGTGGCTCACTCAATGCCGAAATTTGTTCTTTGAAAGCTAATACTTGGCTTTCCCAGTATTTTGGGTCATCGAACCACGGGAAGGCGATAGGAAAAGCAGGATCCTGCCATCTTTTTGCCAACCATGCCATATAATGCACCATACGTAGACCGCGTAAAGGTTCAATTAGTTTCAATTCGTTAGTGTTAAAGTCATTAAATTCCTGATAGGCCTCTAAGATGATGTCCAACTGCATCAGTTTGTCTGCGCGTTCCCCGCTGAGTAGCATCCACAGATCTTGTATTGCTGGGCCATTGCGTGAGTCATCAAGGTCGACAAACATCGGGCCGTCACGCCAGAGAATGTTACCGGGATGGCAATCACCATGAAGACGGATAATACTGGCTGAGTCATCCCAGTGCCGTTGTAGTGAGTCAATCAATAAGTCCAGATCATTGAAAAAGGCGTTCTCAAGATGAAATGGAATGAACGATGACTGCTGCAGAATCTTACGTGGTTGATGCAGGTATTCTTCGAGGCTGATAGTAGGTCGGTGCTGAAAGGGAGTTCGAGCGCCGACCTTATGAATTCGACCAAGAAAGCGCCCTACACCTTCGAGCTGTTCTAGGTTGTCTACTTCAAACTGGCGCCCGCCGACACTGGCGAATAAAGCAAATAGGTAGCCCTGATAGCGATGCAGTGTGTGGTTATTAATCTTAATTGGCGGGGCAACAGGAATATCGGATTCAATCAGTTCCAGTGTAAAGTCGTGCTCTTCTTGGATTTGCTCTGAGCTCCAGCGCTCTGGACGGTAGAACTTCACCACATAGCGTTGGCGCTTTTCATCGGTAAACTGATAAACACGGTTTTCGTAACTGTTGAGTGGCAGGAAACCGGATTCAGCGCGAATGCCGATGCTTTCCAAGGCATACCACATAAAGTCAGGGGTGAGAGCATCAAAGTTAAAGGCTTGCTGGGTCATAAATAAAAAGGGCTCATTGCTGAGCTTTCCTTAGGTTGTTTAGTGTGGGTGATTGTAGTTCATTACTTTAAATACAATCACTTAGCATATGGCATTATATGGCTATTGGTCGCTCAGGGTCATAAGTGTGGTCATTTTGTGGATCTCTCAACTTGTTTAATGGGTTGAGTTTAACCGCATCAATTAAGTGGTCAGGAGCCAAATGCGCGTATGTCATTGTTTGATTAATACTAGCATGTCCGAGTATTTCCTTAAGCGTTAAAATATCTCCGCCATTCATTACAAAGTGACTTGCAAATGTGTGACGCAGTACATGCACCTTTTGCCCTTTAGGTAAATCAAAACCTAGCTTGGTAAATATCTTACCTAACCTTACCTGAGGGTCTTCACTAAACAGATTACCGCCGCTCTCAGGATAAATATCATCATATAGCTGCTTGCTAATTGGGACGGTTCTTGGTTTACCTGTTTTGGTGTTAGTAAATCGGATGCGATAAGGACTAAGGTTACTTGATTTTAGTGTGATCGTTTCTCTCCATCGTGAGCCAGTAGCTAAGCTAATTTCTACGATTTTTAACAGTTCCCAATCATTTTTAAGGTAGTCCAAAAGATCTTGGGTTTGCTTGAGGGTTAAGTAAGTCATTTCTGACTTTTCGGGCGCGGGTTGCTTTAGGTCTTTGAGTGGATGTGCACCAGTAAAGTCACCAGTCTCAATCAGCACTGAAAAGACATTGCTTAAACAAGAGGTTAGGCGTCTAACGGTGTTTGCCTTATGCCCTCTGGTCATGCGCTCCAATTGCCAGTTACTAATCAAGGCAGCATCAATATTGTTTACAGTGGGATCGCCTAACTCACGGCAGATTAGCTCTACCTTTTTGCGGTAGTTGGTAGCGGTTCGTTTAAGTTGACCGGACTTAATCCACCAAATATCTATAAGTTCAGAAAGGCGGCGTTTGTCTACAGGTAGCCCTAACCACTCTTTATTGTGGTGCGTCGAAAGTATGTGCTTTTCATAGGCCAAAGCCTCTGCTTTTTTGTCAAACTTACGTCTGAAGCGCTTGCCGTTTCTTCCTGATGGTCTTAAATCAACAAGCCACTTTTCACCGTCTTTCTTGATACTCATATGATTTTCTTCATAACAGGAGCTACAGCTTTACCAATGATTTTGAAGTTGCGCCCGTTCTTGTGATTAATGTTGAAAGCTGGGTATTTGAGGTTGTCAGAAATTACTTTATAAACGCCGTTCTCGATGTCCCAATGTAAGCGTTTAACGTATACCGCGTCGTCAATGCGAATTACATACACTCCATTTACAACAGGGTGCTGCTGCTCTCTTATGTCTACAAGTAGTCTGTCCCTATGGCTCAGCGTTGGCTCCATCGAGTCCCCATCAACAAAGATTACAGAGCTATAATCCGGCTTTAGACCATATTCATGTAATAACTCTATCGGTAGGCTAAATACGCCGATTTGATATTCTGATTGAATCAAGGTTCCTGCTCCAGCAGCTGCGTGTACATCATAAACAGGCAACTTGGCCCAACTTTCAAACTCTTCAAGCGGCTTTAAGCCATAAGCATTGCTAGGTGGTAGCGTCCAGTCTTGCGCTAACAATCGGGCTTTGTCATCTTCATTTGTGACGTATATCTCAATTAGCTTCTTTTGTATATCTGGGTGAAAGTTTGAAATATGGTATTCCATAGCTCGCCCTTTTCCCTCTGCTTTCCTCATTATCCAATTGTTTAATCTAGCTTTTTTGTTAATGGCATTTGTGTTCTTAGGTGTCCCATCTAGTTCTACGACTTCTCTACTTGAGTACCATTCTTTCATAATGAGTCCTTAAAGTTCCTTGACGGTCCGTTTAAATATTTGTTTAATGACTGTATTAACGGTCCTTAATGGTCCTTTTTATGGTTTAAAGGTTTAGGAGATAAGAACATGGTAGGTCATAACGGTGCTGAAATAAACAAAGACGGTGGTCATTACGGGTCTTTTGTCACAGTTGAGAAGTACGCAGAGCTAACAGGCTTTTCCATTGCGGCTGTGCGAATGCAAGTTAAACGCGGTCAATTACCCCTTTTGAAGCGTGAAACCTCAAGTGATGCGCGCCGAGTACTAATCAATATGCGAGCCATTGAGCAGTTAGCGGAAGAGCAAGCCGCTAAGTATCAAGACTGGAAAGCGGCGATGTAGGGGGGGCGATGATGAAGACATCAGAAGAGTTTCGCAATTTCACTGCGAGCATAAAAAGCGCGATGACAGCATTCTCTATCGTGGGTGTGCAGGTTGACATCTCAATCCTTGAATCAGAGTTAGGTCGTAAGCGTGCTGGCGATGTCATTCGGTTGATTGGCAGCAACCTACGGTCAGCAAAGTACGGCGCTTTTGTTAATAACTCGATGGAACTTACATACAAGATGCAGTCAGGAAAATTGAGACTTGCAATACGACAACAGCGTCAACGCAATCTTGATAAAAAGACTGGCGTGGTACGCATTTATCACCCTGAGTGTGCCTTTGATTAGGGGGAATTATGCCAACCGAACAAGGACTTAAAACCCTAAATGACATCAAGGCAAAGTGGTTTCCTAATGGATACCGCTCACACTCAAAGGGCGGAAAAGATTACCGCTTTAGCCGCAAAGGTCAGGCTGAGTTTAAGAAAGCCGCACGACTTCAAGCCATTAAACACAAGGAGTTTTTAGCGTGAACCATCTTTACGAACCGCAAGCTGAGCGAGAGATTACTAATATCCTTAGCCCACAGGATGTGGGCTATGTGACCGCCTTGGCGCAAGACGTCACCACAACTGAGAAAAATATAGCCGCTATCGAGAGCGGTTTTTTTAGTACTCAAAAAACGGATTGGTTAGAAAGTGAGTTAAATAAAGTTCGTGCGGCGGAGCAAGTTCACTTTCACAACACTAAAGAATCTGCGGAAATTTGGCAGTTGGTTCAGGATGGGAAGCTGACTTTAATTACTCCTGAATATTTCACCAACCCTAGGCGCGGAGCGCACGGCGGAGCCGTGGAGACACTAGGCTTGTCAAAGGGCGGCAAAGTCCGACATGGAAACCGCAAGCACATAGAGCGCTTTATTACCCGCTCACGCCGCCTCAAACCACGCACCAAGACAAAAAGCTTTTACGTTGATCCGCAAGGCTATGAAGTTGAACAAAGCACCATACCGACCGGATGGGTGCGTGATGCTGAGCGCAAGCGCTTGGATTACCTGCCAAGTAAGGGCATGAGCCGTGCTTACCTGCTCAAACGCGAGTGGTCAAAGCAAGTCAAATTGCAAGTGACTTACCACCCAAGCCCAAGTGATGCGCCCGAGGCTAAGACGGGCGAGCGTTACACTCATCAACTCAATCAGAATGCTGTTAAGAAGATATTTGAATCAGGCGCTTACGTGGCAGCATGTCGAGGTGGTTTCACCACTTTTTTGACCCTCACGTTTGATGACTTTCAGCGCGCTAAGCTGTTTGCTACTGATTCCAATGTCCACTTAACCTCGGAGGGCTGCGAGTTCTCACCACTGTCTGTCGATATGGCCGCGTATTCCCCGCTGCAAATCACGATTGGCAACGAGGTGTCGCGTTTTCTGGATGCGGCAAAGCGTATGTATCACCGTGGCTTTAGCTACAAGCAAAGCCTCCTGTCTGGTCAGACAAATCTTGCCTTTGATGGTGATGAGATCAAGGTTGCGGGGCACTACAAAGCTGCGCCGCTTATGGGGCGTAAAAGCAACGTTGAGCTAGTGGGCCCTGCTCGTGCTAAAGCAGATTTTCATTACATCTGGGTCGCTGAATGTCCGACCAATGGGCACGGACAACCCAATCCTCATGTGCATATTCTGTTGAACTGGCAAGTAGAGCCTGAACATTTTCAAGCGTGGGCGAAACGCATAGAGCGCCTATGGGGTCACGGCTTAGCGCATCTTGAACGCATCAAATACAAAGAGGCGGCAGCGGGTTATCTGATTAAGGCGGTGGGCTACGCGGCGAAAGGCGGCAATGCCGACCAAGGCATGATTAAAGGCAATCGCTACAACATAGCTCGATGTAGCCGCGCACCTCAATGGGAAGCGCTCGCCAGTTTCGATGTGCACAACATGACTGGAATCATCAAAGAGTGCGGTTATCGCTTGGAGCAGTGGAAAGCCCCAATCAAGCGCGCTATTGCTCGCAAGCAAGCCAAAAAAGCCGAGGCAAAGAAAGCTGTCGATATCAACAAAAAGACCCGACAAGTCAGCGCGGTGGTCAAGTTAAACAAACTCATTAATCAGCTTGATAGCGAAATCCAAGCGGAAAAAGAGCGATTAAACAGTCGTGGTGTTTTCGCCAGTTCAGATAATCAATTCTCTATCAGTTTTGAGGGTGACGACTTCGAGCAAAAAGCCAATGACTTTTTAGAGTGGGCAGCGGGTGCGCGCGGTTGGAGCATGAATACTGATGATCTATATCTGGATGATATTCGCCTTGAAGCCAAAGAACGCTATCAACGTGCCTTCAATGCTTGGCAACTCAAGCAAGCCAACTGGAAGAGCCAGCTAGAGCAAGAGCTACCCCCTGTGATGCCAGAAGATGTATACCACGAATTACGCAACAAGAGCCTAAGTGACCTAGAGCACTATCAAATTCATTAAAACGAGAAAGAACTATGGAAGAAAAAACACTACAAGCCGAAACCACAAGACTGTTAAACGAAATGGATTCGGAATCGCAAGCCTATAAACCGCCGATGGGGTTTGGCTTTATCAAGCCATGGCTGACCAAAACCATTTGGCTATTTAAAGCCTTTAATACAAGGCTCAGCGCCTTAGAGCAGGAGGGACACTAATGGAAAACGAAATCTTAGGCTATGTGGTTTGCCATACCTGCAAAACACCCAAAGCCATTAAGCAGGGAAAAGGCAAGCGCAAAGCCTTTGTCCATGGCCGCTGTCAATGTGGGCCGGATACCCGAACGGGTGCAGCCATGCAAGCGGAAATGAACGCTTATAAATCACTGGAAGAAGTGGAAGCAGAAATCGAGGCGTTAGCCGCGCCAAAACCGGAGGTGGCTCCGGTAGTGAATCAAAGGGAATCGAATCCCAATCAGGAAAGTCAATCCGAAACCCAATCAAAGCCAATCAGCACTGCTCAATGTGTCGGTACGGGGGCAATGATTGGGCTCGTGTTTGGTGGTGTGTTTAAAGTCTTAAAAGCGGTGGCATAAATGGAAAATCAAATGGAAATCGAACAACTGGAAAGCATCGAAGAGGTGCATAGCGAAGTGGAAGAAAATGCGTTGTTGGCAGAGCTGGACGGGGAAGATTTTGACCCGAGCACCGTCACGGCCAAAGTGGACGCCGAGGCCGCTAAACTGGCAGCGGGTGAAGCGTCCGCCATGATGGCTTTAGGCGTGACCGAGCAGTTATTAAAACAGTTCGCGCACCAAGATTTTGCTTTTGATGAAGAGCAAGCAAAAGGGGTAGCAAGTGCTGCGGCTCCCTTGTTTGTGAAATATGGCGGAGAGCTTCCGCCATGGCTGGCCGCTTACAAGGAAGAGTTTGCGTTTGTGGTCGCGGCGGGTGCATTGAGTTTTACTTCGTTTAGCCAAATCAAAGCCCTTAAAGCCATGGATGAAGAGAAGGAAATTAACCCAGAAGAAGAGCAAGCGGAGGAAGCCCAATAAATGCAGCCGATTAATGCCAATAATGCCCTTAAGAACGGGCATGTGTTTGCGGTTGGAATGAGTGGCAGTGGTAAAACCTCTGCCGCCAAAAAGCTTTTTATCAAGGCGACTGACCAAGTCGCCATTTTTGACCCTGTTGGCGATTACACGGGCAAGCTGGCAGGGCGAGTGGTGCGAAGCTATTCCAACCTAAAAGAGTTCGCATCGGCCTTGATGGCCGGACGCAAGACTAAGCAGGGTTTTAAGATTGCCTACCAACCGACACATGAAACCACACCCAAAGACTTCGATCTCTTTTGCAAAGTCGTATGGAGTCAGGGCAATGGCAAACACGCTAAGGCTTTGAAAATCATTTGTGAAGAAGTGGCCGAGCACAGCGAGAACGCAGGCAAGGCAACGGGTTATCATGGAAAAATATTGCGTTTAGGGCGTAAGTTTAACTTGCACACCATCAATCTATTCCAGCGCGGTCAGGAAGTCTCAAAGACCATCATCGATAACTGCCAGCGAGCGTGTGTGATGATGCAAAAGACCAAAGCCAGCGCTACCTATCTGGAGAAGATGACCGGAATCGATGCCGGTCACATCAATGAGTTAGAAGCATTAGATTATCTACTTCAAGATGGAAAATCGTATACGAAAGGACGCTTGAAATGGTAGGTTTATTCACCAATTTTCTTAATGCTGAAATGTAATAGGTGTTGTGAATGAAAGAAATGCTTTCTAAGTTATTGGTTCCCATTTTAACTGGAGTCATGGGGCTGTCTGGTGTGTTGATAGGGGCGCATATCTCTGCCGACAAAGCTGAAGAACTTTGGCAGCAGCAAGAAAGAGAAGCCAAGCTCAAATTGATTTTTATGAAAAGAGTGGAGCTAATAGAGCGAGTTTCCGAAGTGGTAAATCATGCTCCTAAATATACTCATTACCAAAGTTATGTTGAGGTACAGAAAGACCTATTCTTTGAGTACGAAAAGTGCAAAAAAGAGAAGCAGGGTGACTGTGTTAAGCCAGACTCAGCGAAAGACATAACCGAAATGGCATTAAAGCGTGCAGACTTGAATGCAGAATTTGCATCAACCGTTCAATTGGTCGCACTTTACTTTCAGTGTGATGCCAAAACTATCGCCCAAGAGTTTCAGTATATGACTGAGTGGTGGTCACCTAACAAGGAGCCCAAGTTTAGAGCTCTTATCGCTGCTATGTTGGAAGAAGTATCATCTGAGAGCTTCTCTAGTTGTTCAAGCACCACACCTTGATGCTCAAAGTTCACATTTTTTGTGACCCAAAGCCCATTTATTCCCAACACATTCACAATCGGCGTTAGGTATCGATTGGGAATCCAGTGCTTTAGTAATGACCGCCTAATGTTGGGCGGTTTTTTATTAAAGGTTATACATGGCAGGTTTTACACCAAAGAAACTACTGGTTATTGCTGGCGTTGCGGCTCTGGTTGCAGCGGGTGTGGTTTGGGCATCAAACAACGTTGATGCTGTTGAAGACCAAATCGGTTAAGGGAGGCGATTCAATGACAGCGCCAACCAAACTGAACTCATTCAATGGTACGGGTTACGGTGAGAAAGCCTCACTGACGATTCCAGTCGGCCCGACTTACGAAGAAATCTTTATTGAAACGAACCTGAACGCTTCGCAGCTTCAGCGCGTTTCTATTTCCCTCAATGCGGATGAAATCATTGTCCTTGATGGCGACATGATGAAAAAGCTTGAAGCCTACAAAGGTCTGACTCAGACCGAAGGCTTTTTCACGATTCCGCTTTCTGACATCACAGCCAAAACCAAAAACGGGGTGCGTTACACGGGCCTTGTGACCGAGCTTGGCGACAACATCACCCTAGAAGTGGAAATCGCAGATAACTCAAACGCGAACCCGCCAGCCATCAAGCTGCAAGCATGGGCAACCGTGTCCGCGCGTCAGGATGTGCGTGTGGTGGTGCCGAAAATCAAAAAGCAAACCATGCAAGCGACCTCCACGGAAAACGAGTTCTTAGAGCTGGTGTCTGGTCCGCTTCAATTGGTTCGCCGCATGCATTTTATGAGCGACCAAGTTCACTCACTTCAGATTTACCGCGACTTCGTGAAAGTCTTTGATGCATCCAAGGGCTTGGAAGAGATGCGCGCCAAGCGTAACCGCCGTTTCTGGCAAACGGGCTGCTTCCACTTCGACCCCATCATGCGCGGTTTCTACATTGATGAGTTGTTCCCGACTATGCACAGCTCAGAGCTGAAATTCACGGTTAAGACCAACAAGCCTGTGGGCTCGATTCCTATCATCGTCGAATCGGTGGAAGTGGTGCGCCCTGACTTGGTTTCTAATTAGGGGGTGACGATTGTCGTTTTTAGATGATTTATCCGATTTTGGCTCTGGCCTGCTGGATGACGTTGGGGAGGGGTTTGGCAACTTAGTCACAACCGCGACTACAAGCGACACATCCAAGAATGCGGGGACTGTGCAGCAGCCGCAAGCGCCTGTAAAGGACAACCATGGTAATGCCGTTACTCGCCCACAAGGCGGGGGAATGGATAACAAGACCATGTTTATGGTGGGTGGTGGCGTGTTGTGTGTGCTCGCGCTACTGGGTATCGGCATTGCGGCTAGCCGCCGTTAAGGAGACATCATGCCAGTCATGTTAGTGCCCATCATCGCGGGTGGTCTGGGCTTCGGAGCGGGATTTTGGTCCGGCTCTAGCGCAGGCAAGTTCGTCAAACTGGCAGTGATTGGGGGCGGCTGCTACGCCGCTTACCACTTCACTAAGGGGGTAAAATGATCCCATCCATCGGCGGCCTGCGTAATTCGGGCTCAATGCCAATCAACGCCAGTGGTGGCATGGCGGGACCGTCTAACGCTATAGCGCGCAACTCCATTGGCGGTATTCGTAATGGTTCCATCAACTTTGGCGGCGGTCCGTCGTCATGGTTGCCTTGGGTAGTCTTGGGAACGGGGGCTGTGCTATGGCTCATCAAGCAGTAACCATCACGTACTTAGGTACGACTCGTAAAGACTTGGCGTATCACTTAAGCGAGCTTAAACCCGCTTTCAATGGTTCAGACAGTGCCAAAGCGGAATGGCTCGGCATGGTGGCAGGGGTGAAGTCTGGTCAGGCGTCGATGTACCTCATCAAGTCAAAGGGGGTATTACTTCGCTTTGTAGGGCGTGTCACTGGTGACGCTTACCACATCAACGCCATGGTGGGGAAAGGTCTGAGCCAAGCCGCGCCTTTGATTATCGAGCGCTGTGTGGCGATGGGGTATCAGTCGATTACCTATCACACCTACCGCAAAGGTATGGGGCGCATTTTATCGGGCTTTGGCTTTGAGCTGGACAAGCAAATCAGTCAGACCGAGCAGCGCTACCAGTTAGACCTTGGAGGTGCGCATGGGTAAGGGCGGCAGCAGTAATAGCACCAATACGACCACCACCACCAACGTCAGCGGCACCAATGCGGTGAGCGGTGACAACCTTGGTGTGTTGTTAAGTGGTGTGAATGGCTCCACGGTCAATATCAAAGCCACCGACCACGGTGCAGTCAAAGCGGCCGCAACAGTCGCAACCAAAGCACTCGATAGCAATGTCGCCGCCATCAAAGAGGCGAACGACCTTAGCCGAGAGGCGGTGAAGACGAATGAAAGCGTCACCAAAGCCGCCATGGCATCGAATGAGAACGCGATAGAAAAAGCGCTCATCTTTGGCCGTGACTCGATGGCCGCAAACAGCGAAGTCAATCTTCGCTCACTGGACACCATGCGAAAGAGCAGTGAAGAGGCTATTTCGGCGGTGAAATCCATGGCGGAGCAATCCGGCACCAGCGCCCGAGCAGCCATTGCGATGGCTGAAGAAACCGCATCACGCAGTCAGACAGGCAGCGCGAGCGATATGCGAAAAGTCACCATTGCGGTGGCGATTGTTTTGGGGCTGGCGGTCACCGTCATCGCACTAAAGGAGAGCTGATGAGCAACCTAACGTTACAACCTAAAGAAATACGCCAACACTCGGTAGGCAATGACCGTTTCCTGATTGTGCGCTCGGCTACCCGCTATATCTGGGTGGTGAGTGACAGTGGTGAGCGTATTCGTGTGGAAGGGGGTGATAGGCTCGACATTAGCCCGTTTAAGCAAATCAGTGTGGAGAACCCTCATCACCTTGCTGTCACGGTGGAATATCAATTTACCCGCCGCGACCTCAAACCTTCGGGTTCTGGGACTGTCGCAACCGAAACCAAAGCGCCGCAAGAATTTGCCACCGCGCCGCACATCACGATAGCGCGGGGTGAAAAGGCGCTGCTGGTTCCGGCGAATGGTCTGCGGGTGGAAGTGCTCATCCAGAACATTAGCCAGGTCGAAGGCGAGGCCATGATAGGCGATGTAAATGTCGCCCCTGATGTGGGTTTGCCTGTGATGGGGAATCGCCGCAATCCGGCGGGGCTGACCATCAACGGCAGCGGGGATTTGTGGGCCTACAACAACAGCGAAACCCCTGTGACGCTCGCGGTGATGGAGGTACGTCAATGAGTGGTTTCTTTCCTCGCCGCGCTGAAAGCTCAAAGGATGCGCTGGCTGAAATACTGGAAAACTTAGCACCCGCACAAGCGGAGTCGATGAGTTTGATTCAACACCTGATGAACAATCAGGTTCAAATGGGTTCGATGGTCGTTGCTCTGGCGCGCCATCAAGCCACAGAATTGGTGAATAACAATGACGAATGATTTTTCACAAGTCGGGGAGCTGGTCACTGAGACCCGAAAGCTTCTCGACAGTTTAACGGGCGACCTTGCCAATCGTTTTGTGCGTGCCGAAACCAAAACCATTTTGGTGGGCGGTGTTTGGGAGAAGTTCTATCCGGTGTTCATCCCTGCACCCAGTGCGGCGCGCCTGAACCACTTACAGATTTTTCGCCCTGAGCCAGACAAGGACAAAAACGGCATTAAGCATGAAAACGGTTCAACGGGCAGGGACACGGTAGGGAGCGCCACGCTGGCGCTGAAATACGTCACGTGTCATGTGAAGGTTCATCCTTATACCGAAGTGGTGTGCAACATGTTCACGCCCCTCTATAACCCGTTTGTGGCTCGGATTCAGAACTGCGATTTGATGTGCGGCATGGTGGTTTGGCTTCGCGGGGGCAATGTCACTTACGAATACACGCAAGACTCGATGATGGTGGACATCCCACCTGTCAATGAAATCAAAGTCTTTCACCGCCTTCCTGACCAAGGGGTGAGTGTCGATGCAGGGGTGTATCTGGAAGGGTTTCGAGCGGGTGGGGAGGATTTCTATCCGACCAAGGAGACACACGAAACGGCTATGCCAAAACCTGATGGGAACGACACTGAATGGGAGAAATTCCGTTAATAGGGAAGGCTTGCCATGGTGTCGAAAACCGTTATTGCATCAATCATCGTTTTAGGGGGAATAGGCTATATGACCTACCGAGCATCACTACCGCGCGGCGTTCGTAACAACAACCCGCTGAACATCCGTGAATCGGATGGTGACCGCACCGAATGGAAAGGGGAAAGCGCCCTTGATATCGACAAGTCATTTGAAGAGTTTACGCACCCTGTTTATGGCTTCCGCGCTGCGGCGCGCATCCTTCGAAGCTATGAGCGCCAAGGGTATAAGACACTCACACAAATGATTCACCGCTTTGCCCCGCCAAGCGAGAACGATACGGACCTGTACGTCAAACACGTCACCCAGTGGTCAGGCATTGGGGCCAATCAACTTGTGGATGTGAACAACCAAGAACAAATGGCCAAGCTGCTGCATGCGATGAGCCGCAAGGAAGTCGGTAACTACTACGGCATCAACATGGCGCGGGAAGGGGTTGCCATGGCATGAGCAAAGCAGACGTTAAGAAAATTGCCATCACAGTCATAGGCGGCGTAATGGCCGCCTATGCCATTCAAACTTTGAAAAGGAATAACTTGCTATGAAAGCACTACTGAAAAACACATTGAATATCGACCTAGACCAACCGTCCACGAAAAAGGGGATCGCCTTGCTGGGTGCGGGTGTCGCTCTGGCTGCTGGTCACCCTGAACTGATCACCGCAAGCGTTACCGCTGAAGGGGTGCAATACGGCGGTATCATTGGTACGGCCATTCCGGTGGCTATGGGGGTGTGGGAAACTTTCCGTAATGAGTTCATCTAGATATGGTAGAGCTGCTGCAATACCTCAACTCGATGGGACTTTCACCGTCGATGTTACTTATTGTCGCTATATTCTGGCGCCACAATGAGCGCATCATACGACTGGAAACGAAAGTTTTTTAAAGAAGAAGCCCGCTTTGATTGCGGGCTTTTAAATCTAAACCTTTAAATTTTTTCAGCCAATATATATACGTCGCTATCAAAGCCAAAGGAGCGGTGGTTCTCTTTTGTATGGCTGTACTCATAACCCGCTGATTCTAAGAGTCCGATCTCGAAATTTTTGAAAAAAAAGCCAACTAATGCCATCAAGCAAAGTGCAACAACACTTATGATAACTATCGTTCTTTGACAGTATATTTCCCATAGCTCAAGCGGGGCTCTCATTCGTTTCCGATTAAGTAATAAAAAGGGGATCGTATACGCAAACAAGAATAGTGTTACTACGATAACCATTCCATCGCTATAACTGACTGTCACTTTGGGCACTTGGCCACGTATGCTTAACGCGAGGTCCATAATTACGAAGTCATATACAGCGTATGCAAAAAAGCAAGTAACAAAAAAACCAAGTGTCATAGATATGTATCTATACTTCTGTGGCAACTTTCAACTCCTCAGTAATCTTGTCTTGAACTTCGAATTGAGCAAATAAAAAATCAACAGTTACCGCTATGCCTATAGCAATTGCTACACCTATGATGATTGGTACACTGGAAGGAACAAACAAAAGGGTTAGTACACTAGTGATTCCAATTTTGAGCAAGTCTGTCCCCATTGAACCATACCAATCGACCATATGATATTCATCATTGTTAATAAGTTGCTCTGTAGCCAATGCTGCGCTGATTATAATTGTTAACACCCCAGCTTTAATAGCACCGCGAATTTTCGTGTTTTTAGCGAACCCCAATTGTTGGATTTTCGGATTATCCATTGGATAAGGATGATTTTTCTTGATATTGATGCCATTGACAGTTGCATAGTGCATTTTACTATCATTCCATACACTTGATATAACGATGGCAGCTTTACCATTTTTGGTTGTGGTTTCTTTGGCGACTATTCCTAGACCTCCCAATGCTTTAGCAAGGAAAACGGCATTGATTATGGCTGTTCCTTTATCTAGATAGCCTTTTATCTTATTGATGTTCTGTAACACATCAGCACCAAAAGTTTTTCCATCTTCTGTCATGGCTGTCCAGTTATTCACTGTATAAACCATTGCATCCCAAAGAGTCATAACCTGAACTTGAATATGATTACGTTCAAGTGTTTCTTTTAGTTTGTCAGTGAGATCTTTTTCTCCTTCAGGAGCCAAAGGGTTATATGGGGGCCAAGCCATACTCGATTGCGTTTCTGCAAAAGCCGTTTGTTGGGTTGACGGTGGCATAGGTACAGTCGGCACAGTATTAGGTAGCTCAGAAGCACGGTTTATTCTATTTGCTTCCAGAGCTTGAGTCGCCGGTGACTTTACTGGGTTACGCTGCATTTTTTTGTCAACACCTTGTTGGGCTTCATATTGAGAGGCGGCCTCATCATAGCTCATTGAGGTACTGTGACTTTTCCAATAGGCTGACGTTGGGGGTGGGAATGGATATTCGGGCTTATGCATTTTTTATCTCTTTGTATCAGGTGCTAAAGCTATTAGCTTCAACAGCACAGGCGTCAAGTTAGACCAAAATATTTAGAGAATATATCGATATTGTGTCCATTAAATATAAGGACCTTTTCTACAAATGGACTTACGGCCACTAGTATTAAAAACAAAAAACCCAACAAATACATTGGATATCTAGTAACTGCTTTGAGCCAGCTAAGTTGCTCGGTCATTACACCGGACAATATGACTTTAGATTTATAGTCTTTCTTTGCCATTTTTCTTAGGCGAGTAACTTCTTTGGGGAAGAGAGACTGGCCTTGCCACCATATGAAAATAACAACAAATAGAGACAAAGTAGCGCTAATGCAAGGGATAGGTGTGCCTAAGGAAGCGAGTCCAAGAGTGAAGGCTAGCACTCCTATAGCATTGTTTAAAAAACTTTCCCAAAGCTTAAATTGACTTCGTATCTTCTTTAAATAGTCATCTTTCAAGCCGCTTTCGTCCATCCTCTCTAATGAATCTTCATTGAGGTCATTTTGTGGTCGCTCTTCGTTTTTAATCATTTTAAATCAATTACTTAGCTTTGATAAAAAGGCTCATTGCTGAGCCCTTTTCCATATTTTAGGTAGAGTGCCGTTAGAGCTTTTTAATAAAGCGGCTTTCTACTTCAATTGTAAAGTCTTCGCTATCGGACAGTATAAACTGAATTGTCGCAACAGGAGAGCTGAGATTGTCTGGATTGACGCCTAAGCTCATTGGTAGGTTGTATACTTCACCTGGTGATACATGAACGGTTTGCTTACCGTACCAAGAGACATCGGTAAGCCCTTTGACACCTAAGTTATATTCTTGGGTCTGCTGAGTTTTATTGATGATTTTCAGTGTGTAGGTGTTTTCGATTTCACCTGAACCATTTACACGAAACAGCTGGTTGCGATCACGCAGTACGCTTAGGCCTGCTGGGTCGACGGCAGCAATTTGCGCAAAGAAAAGACCTATCATGACTAGCAGCACGGCGCCATAACCAAGGAGCTTTGGTCGCATGACTTTGGTGTGTTTTCCTGATAAACGATGTTCAGTAGTGTAACTGATCAGGCCTTTTTCATAACCCATGCGCTCCATAGTATTGTCACAGGCATCAATACAGGCACCACAGTTGATGCACTCATATTGCAGACCATCACGAATATCGATACCGGTCGGACACACCTGAACACACAAGTTGCAGTCGATACAGTCGCCTAAACCAAGGGCTTTTGGATCGGCTTTGCGTGGACGAGGTCCACGTGATTCTCCTCGTTTTGTGTCGTAGCCGACGATAAAGGTATCTTTGTCAAACATGGCAGACTGGAAACGCGCATACGGGCACATGTGCACACACATAATCGAGCGCATCCAACCGGCATTGGCATAGGTACAACCAGCGAAGAAGAGTACCCAGAACACGGGCCAGAAATCTGCGTTCCAAGTGAAGAATCCGAGGACGAGATCTTTGATCGGTACAAAGTAGCCAGTAAAAGTAAAGCCCGTAGCTAGCGCAATGGCCCACCATGCTAGGTGCTTTAACCCTTTGCGCATAGCGAGGTTTGAGGTGAGTTTACCTGAGTCCTGTTTGCGGCGTTTATTGGCGCTACCTTCCAGCTTCTCTTCAAACCAGATATACATGAAGGTCCAGACGGTTTGCGGACAGAGATAACCACACCAAACGCGGCCTAAAAATGTGGTGAGAAAGAACAGTCCGAACGCGGAGATCATAAATAGCAGTGCTAGCAAGGTCAGATCTTGCGGGTAAAGGGTGGTACCAAAGAAATTAAACTGCTGATTCGCTAGGTCGAGCAGGATCGCTTGGCGTTCCCCGTAAGGAATCCATGGCACCATCGCAAAGAGGACTAGTAGGAACCAACCTCCATAACGACGTAATTGCTGAAATGTTCCCTTACTCTCGCGTACGTAGATGCGGTTGCTTGGGTTAAACCTATCCCCTGTGTTTTTGTGTGTCTTAGGGTTAAAGGTTTTAGGAGTCACGTCTTTTATTTCAATTTTGTCCTGACTCATTACGCTTCCTTCTTGGGCTAAAGGCGAGATTTCTGAGTGATCTCGCTCTGTCGACTGTGCTCTTTAATATTTTAGTCTTTTCTTATGGACGGCGATTATATACGCAATCTCTTTTTTATTTCTTTAAGGCTATCAACCTTTAAGCACAAAGAGCAGTACAGTTTTATAAATAAATTGCCTAACAGTTTTATCCCTCTTAATGATTTGGATATAAAAAAGCGACCTTGCGGCCGCTGTTTTTAATGGGGTTATTCTATGATCCCGCGTGCTCTTAAGATTGCGGTTTTGAAGTCATCTTCTTGGTCTTTTTTCAGCCCTGGGATCATTTCATCTTTAGCGCTATTACGCATCTTAAGGTGGTAGATCAGAACATCATCAGTAAGGTCTTCCAGTTTGCCTTGGTAGCCAGCTTCTTGAGTTAACTTGACGATAAATTGCAGCAAATTCATTTGCTGATCTTTTTGCCACTCGGGTTCAAGTAACTCTAGTAGCTCTTCAATGCGATGACACTTCATCGGCTTTCTCCACATTTTTTATATTGGTATAGCATTAAAGGTATCAAATCAGGCAGACCAATACCACGGGGTAGGGCTGAAGAGAGGGAAAGGAGAAAAGAAAAAGCGCAGTGGAAACTGCGCTTTGTACCTATGCCGCCTTAGTGACTTTGGCTGGGGTCGATGACATTAACGTCGTCTTTTCCACTAAAGTCATTCCGGGCGCGAGTTTTTTTGTCGCTGGAGTAGTGACAAAGCCACTACGACGACGCATCGCACGATTTGTGTGCGACGTACACCTGACTGCTGTTGGGCGCATTAATTAACCTAACTGCCAGGCACATCCATTGCCGAACTTATGGCCTGATTAGCTATGAGTTATGCTTCATTGCTGAAGGGTGGCTCTTCTGGCTCACGCCAATCCAAGTAGCTAATCAGGAATAATGATATGAATTATACATATCAGTGATTAGATTAGCACCATCCTATCCATTGATCGATATCTATTCGATCCTGTCTGGCTTCTATCACTACAATTATGTGAGAAGCGTAGTAGCAGTGAGACAGACGTGCAGATTAATATGATACCGTGTGATTATATTGATGGCTGCGTTTTGCCACGGAGGTGTGTATGTCGTTCTTTAAGAAAACCCTCGCAAGTTTTGGTATCGGCTCTGCAAAGGTCGATTCTGTACTACAGCAAGAAGTGTTATATCCAGGTGAAAAGGTCAACGTGACTGTCCATGTCTATGGTGGCGCGACAGCGCAGGAAATCGACAATATAGAGATGAAACTCTATTGTCGTTACATCAAAGAAGTACCAGCGAATCAGGGTAGGGATGACCATCATCGTGGTCATATGCGCCGCATGCCAACCAGTTACACTCTGGCTCACTGGACATTACCCTATGCGTTTACCATTGAGCCCGGAGAGAAGCGTGATTTCGAAGTCGAGTTGGATGTGCCATGGAATGCACCGGTCACCATTGGCGACTCTAAAGTATGGCTGGAAACAGGGCTCAATATTGCCCTAGCAAAGGATCCCAGTGACACTGATATTCTTACGGTGCGCCCTGATCCCTTATTAGACGGTATTTTTACGGCTTTGGAAGAGCAGGGGTTGCGTATTCGACAGGTAGAGTGTGAAGCGGTAGAGGGATTTGAGCTGCCTTTTGTTCAGGAGTTTGAGTTTGTTCCGACCACTGGGCCCTTTCATGGTCGTTGGCGCGAATTGGAAATGGTAGCGTATCGCAATAATGATGAGCTTCAGATGTGGTTTGAAATCGATCGTCATCGAGAAGGTGCCAAGGGAATGCTCGCCAGCTTATTAGGTGGTGGCCAGCTAAAACGCCAACTGACGATCTCCGTTCATACACCTGCTGATGAGGCTGGTCAGCAAGTTCTCAAATATCTCGATAGCCACTCTTAACGCAAAGTTAACAATTTGGGCTTACAAGTGTAAGCTGAGTGTGCCATACTTTGGAGTAAATATTCCACCAGAGTATGGTTTGTTATGTCGACTAATCACACTGAGCCTTACTGCATCAAAGAAGAAATTGCTAACACGCTAACTCATGGTATCGGGATGGTCCTTGGTATCATGGGTTTGGTATTGCTGCTGGTCAAAGCAGTCGATCATAATGCGGATGCTCTGACTATTACCAGTATGAGCATCTACGGCGGCAGCATGATCGTGTTGTTTCTTGCTTCCACTCTGTATCACGCGATCCCTTATCAAAAAGCCAAGCGGGCGCTGAAGACGTTTGATCACTGTGCGATTTATTTGTTGATTGCAGGCAGCTATACCCCATTTTTGCTTGTTAGCCTCAGAACCCCTTTAGCGATTGGTCTGATGATCGTCATCTGGACCATCGCTCTGGTAGGTATCATTATGAAATTGGCGTTTGTCTATCGCTTTAAAAAGCTTTCTCTTGTGACCTACTTATTGATGGGTTGGCTATCGCTGGTGGTCATCTATCAATTGGCAATGAATCTGGATGTTGGCGGGTTAACGTTACTGGCTGCGGGAGGGGTGATCTACTCATTGGGCGTGATTTTCTATGTTGCCAAGCGCATCCCGTATAATCATGCTATTTGGCATGGGTTTGTTTTAGCAGGATGCGCTTGTCACTTTCTGGCGATTTATCTCTACGTTGAGCCGATCTAACGTGTTTCGAGATTAATGACTTTGGCGGTCACTAAGTACTGCTCGGCTTGATCAATCGCCAGTTCAATCGTTTTACCCTGTTCTACTTGTTGAGGACGTAGATAGGTATCGGCCATGCGCTTGATGGATTGCCATACCTTGACTGACTCTTTGCTCAGCACGTTTCCTGAGGTTGTCGAGACCTGAATTTCGATTTCAACTAAAATCACTGACTGGCTGCTTTGGTTTGTTATTGAGGTTGGAATCATCAACTGACCATCTTCATAGCTCACCGCACCTAATAACACTTCAACACCTGAGTCAGACAACTGCATGGTGGCACGATCGCTACCGACAGTGACAATGGTTCCCACCGCTTTTTCGATCAGCGGAATGGCTGCCACTTTGGCTTTCTTGACCGGAATGGTGGCGACGGGCTGAGTGGTCTCTTCAACTGCTGCCATCTCATCGGTTTTGGTTGCTTCCACTGGCACTACATATTGCCAAGTAAAGTCGTTATTAAGCTGGACTTGGCGACCATCTTCAAGAGTGACAGTTTGGCTGGCAAACACCAGTGGGCTGGTTAGCAAGGTAAAAAGTCCGAGAAGTTTTTTCATTGTTTTGTCCTTAACGTCGCCAGAATGCCGGGAAAAACAGCACCAATAAGGTGAGAATTTCCAGTCGTCCCATCAGCATTCCAAAGCTGAGGAGCCACTTAGCGGCATCGGGTAATGGGGCAAAATTACCTGTTGGACCGATCACCGCACCCATGCCGGGGCCAACGTTGGCCACGGCGGTGATAGATCCGGAAATACTGGTAATAGGGTCTAACCCTAATGCACTTAGGCACCCAGCAATAAAAATAATTGTGATAAAGAACATCAAGGCAAAGGCGACTACAGAGCGCACAATGTCATCATTGACTGGTCTGTGGTTATAGCGCTGAACAAACACTCCCGAAGGGTGGATTAGCTTCATCATCTGTTTGTTGAGCAGCGTCTTCGCAATTTGAAAACGGAAGACTTTGATACCACCTGAGGTCGAGCCGGAACAGGCCCCCGCCATCATCAAGAAGGCAAATAAGGTGGTTGGCAGTGCGCCCCATGCGGTGAAGTCTTCCAAGCCAAAGCCGGTAGTGGTGACAACCGAGACTATGTTGAACATTGAGACTCGCATCGCATCCATAATGCTGTAGCCATCCCTTATGACTAGCCAAGCTGAAATGATCAGGCTGGTAATAAGAAACAGGTAAGTGAAGCCTCGCACCTGAGCATCATTGATCAACTCATCCAGTCGGCGTTTGCGCATTGCGGCTACAAACAGCAAAAATGGCAAACCACCAAGGAACATGAATAAGGTCGCTACCCAGTGTGAGCCATTGGAGAAGTGGTTCATTGAACCGTCAGAAGTTGAGTAGCCTCCGGTAGAAAGCGTGGTGAAGGCATGATTGATGGCTTCGAATACATTCATACCAGTCAGAAGGTAACCCACCATGCACAATCCAGTTAGGATCAGATAGACCAGCATGATGTTTTTGGCCACGGTCTTGGCGCGAGGGCTGCTTTTATCTGACCAATCAGAAGATTCGGTATGGAAAAGCTTCATACCACCGACGTTGAGCATCGGCAACACCGCGACCGCCATGACAATGAAGCCAATCCCGCCCAGCCATTGTAAGATGGAGCGCCACAGCAAGATACTCGGAGCCATGCTATCCAGCCCACTGAGCACGGTAGAACCAGTAGTCGTAATGCCAGACATGGTTTCAAAGTACGCATCGGTAAAGCTGATGTGGTTGATAAACACAAACGGCAGAGCAGCAAAAGCACTGGCCACCATCCACACCAGACTGGTGATTAGGAACATATCGCGTGCGCTGAGTTTGAAGCGCTTGGTACGGCCAATCGTCAGACAGGTGAAAGCAGCTAGGTGAGTAATAATGACTGACTGACCAAACTCAAGAAACCCTGCCGTACCGGTAAAGAAAGCCACCAGAGTGGGGACGTACATGAATAGGGCCAGTTTCGACAAAACCAGCCCGATAACAAACAGTACAGGACGGAAGTTGACCATAGTGTCAATCCTAGAGGAAGAAAGGACTCGGTTGGAATAGCGCTTCGACGTCTGGGACGTACTTCTTATCCACCAGGAACATCACTACGTGGTCGTCTTGCTCAATCACAGTTCGGTCATGAGCTATCAGGACTTCTTCACCACGAACAATCGCACCGATCGTTGTGCCTGGTGGTAGTTTGATGTCGCCAATCGCACGGCCAACGACTTTAGAAGTGGTTTCATCACCGTGAGCGATGGCTTCAATGGCTTCCGCTGCGCCGCGACGCAGTGAAGAGACATTAACAATATCGGCACGACGGACGTGCGTTAGCAAGGCGGAAATGGTTGCTTGCTGAGGTGAGATAGCGACGTCAATCACTCCACCCTGAACCAGATCCACATAGGCGCCGCGCTGGATAAGCACCATCACTTTTTTTGCACCCATGCGTTTCGCCAGCATAGCGGACATGATATTGGTTTCATCTTCATTGGTTAGGGCGATGAACACGTCGACCTGATCGATGTTTTCTTCGGTGAGTAGTTCCTGATCCGCAGCGTCACCACAGAAGACAATGGTGTTTTCCAGCTCTTCAGATAATTTTTCCGCACGCTTATAACTACGCTCGATCAGCTTGACGCTGTATGATTGCTCAAGGCGCTTAGCCAAGCTGGCACCGATATTACCGCCCCCGACAATCATGATGCGGCGATAGGGTTTTTCCAAACGCTGTAGTTCGCTCATTATCGAGCGGATGTGATTACTGGCAGCAACGAAGAATACTTCATCATCGGCTTCGATAATGGTGGTGCCTTGAGGGCGTATTGGACGACCTTGGCGGAAGATAGCAGCAACGCGTGTATCAATGTGCGGCATGTGCTCTCGCAGCGCTGATAGGGCGTTACCCACCAGTGGACCCCCGTAATACGCTTTCACCGCGACTAAGCTCACCTTCTGCTCGGCAAAGCTCACTACTTGCAGTGCCCCCGGATATTGGATCAGCCGCTCAATGTAGCTGGTCACGAGTTCTTCAGGTGCGATGAGGTGGTCAACCGGAACGGCACCGGATTGAAATAGCGCTTCTTTCTCGGCCAAGTATTGTGGCGAGCGGATACGAGCGATACGGTTGGGGGTGTTAAACAGAGAAAAAGCAACCTGACAGGCGGCCATATTGGTTTCATCCATATTGGTCACGGCGACCAACATGTCGGCATCTTGTGCGCCTGCTTCACGCAGCACATCTGGGTGACTGGCGTAACCGTTCACTACCCGTAAATCATATTTATCTTGCAGCTCACGCAGTCGATCGCTGTTTCTGTCTACTATGGTGATGTCATTGTTTTCACCGACCAGATTCTCTGCCAGTGTACCGCCTACCTGACCAGCGCCAAGAATGATGATTTTCATACCGTTTCTCGTCTAACCAAAATTTAGGGGATCGATGATCCCCGAATTACTACGCGATTTTTGTCAGGATAGCGTAATAAAAGCCATCCATGTCCTCTTCGCCTGGAAGCACTTGGCGTCCTGGATTGTCTGCCTGCGAACCTTCTAACTGAGCATCCGCGGTGCGCGCCAGAAACGCTTTCACCTGTTCACTGTTTTCTTGTGGTGTCACAGAGCAGGTTGCATAAACCAGCGTACCTCCCGGTTTCAACTGCTGCCACATCGCATCCAGAATCTCGCTTTGTAGATCTGCCAATGCTGCGATGTCATCACCACGACGCAGCCATTTGATGTCTGGGTGGCGACGAATGACGCCAGTGGCCGAACAAGGTGCATCGAGCAGGATGCGATCAAATTGCTCGCCTTGCCACCAATCTTTTGGCTTACGTGCGTCACCGCAAATAACTTGCGCTTTCAGCTGAAGGCGTTGCAGGTTGTCGTGTACGCGTTTGAGGCGGCTGTCATCACAGTCAATGGCCACAACCTGTGCATCTTGAGTATGTTCAAGAATATGGGCAGTTTTGCCTCCCGGTGCGGCACAACAATCTAGAATTAACTCGCCATCTTTTGGCGTTAGGTATTTAATCGACAACTGAGCAGCGGCATCCTGAACGGAAACCCAACCTTTCTCAAAGCCTGGCAGTTTTGTCACATCGCACGGAGCGGCCAATTTTAGGGCGTCGCTCGCTTCACTGTGAATACTGCTATCTATGTTTTCATTTTTGAGCAGTTGCTGGTATTCGTCACGGCTGTGATGTTGGTGATTCACGCGCAGCCACATTGGCGCTTTGCTGTTGTTGGATTCCACAATGTCTTGCCATTGCTGTGGGTAGGCGTCCTGAAGCAGTTTAAGTAACCAGCTCGGGTGACCATATTTACCAGCATCGTGGCTCATGGCATGAGCGTCTAGTTCTTCTTGGCTACGTTGATAGTTACGCAACACTGCATTGATTAATCCGCGTAGGCGTGGGCCTTTGAGTGTTTTGGTGCCTTCGACGGTTTCACCGACGGCTGCGTGCGCTGGAATACGCATAAAGCTCAGTTGGTAAATACCGACCAGAATCAGGTGATGGAAAACGCGTTGTTTGCCTTTAAGCGGCTTATCCATCAGCTCATTCGCGATCGATTCAAGGCGAGGTAAATAGCGTAACGAGCCGTAACAGATTTCCTGTAACAACGCTTGATCGCGAGGTTTGACTTGTTGTTGAGCCGCGGGAAGTGCGTTAGACAGAGACTGGCCTTTATCGACCACTTGGAAAAGGACATTAGCCGCAGCAGCGCGAACATTCATGTTGAATACCTTAACAGTAAGGGAGGGTGTCTCCACCCTCAAAAAGTACGTATAAATTAGGTCAGCTGAGTGCCGACTTCAAACCAGCTGGCACGCGAGTTGAGGATATCCTGAACCGGCATGGCTTTTTTACCGGGTACCTGAAGCTGTTCGAGAACCAGAACATGCTTGCCAGTGGCAATGTAGATCCCCGTTTTATCTGCTTGCAGTATGGTGCCTGGTGCCTCAGTTGTCGTTTGAACGTCAACGCGGCTTTGCCAGACTTTGATGCTGTTGTCGGCGGCTTCAAAATGGCTCATCGGCCAAGGATTGAAGGCGCGCACACAACGTTCAATATGCTCGGCGTCATCACCCCAGTTAATGCGTGCTTCTTCTTTGCTGAGCTTTTTGGCGTAATTCGCCAGCTCGTCATCTTGCTTTTCAGGAGACGCTTTGCCGTCAGCAATGTCAGCCAGACACTCAACCAGAGCTTGCGGGCCAAGCTCTGCCAGCTTTTCATACATAGAAGCGCTGGTATCTGTCGCTTCGATCGGCAAAGTGGCAATTTTCAGCATATCGCCAGTATCTAAGCCGATATCCATCTGCATAATAGTGACGCCTGTTTCCTGATCGCCTGCCCAAATAGAGCGCTGGATAGGGGCGGCACCGCGCCAACGTGGCAGAATCGAACCATGGACGTTGATACAACCCAGCTTCGGTGTATCAAGTACGGCTTGAGGCAGCAATAAACCGTAAGCGACCACGACCATCAGATCCATATTCAAATCAACCAGTTCTTGCTTAGCTTCATCTGACTTAAAGTTTTCTGGCTGGTAAACCGGGATATCATGCTCAAGCGCGATGTTCTTTACTGGGCTGGCCGTCAGCTTTTTGCCTCGACCCGCAGGACGGTCTGGCTGGGTGTAGACCGCAATAACCTCGTGCTCCGAAGACAACAACGCCGCCAAGTGACGGGCGGCGAAGTCCGGAGTACCGGCAAAAACAATTTTCAAAGGTTTGCTCAAAGTACGTTCCTTTAGTTAGCCATTAGGCTTGGCTGGCTTGCTTTTCGTTAAAGCGTTTGATTTTTGCCAGTTTGTCCTGAATGCGCTTGCGTTTTAGAGGCGAAAGATAATCGACAAAAAGTTTGCCTTCTAAATGGTCAAGCTCATGCTGAACACAGATAGCAAGCAGGTCATCTGCTTCAAATGTGTATTCTTTGCCATCACGGTCAAGTGCTTTAACTGTGACTTCTGCAGCACGTGAAACCAGTGCTCGTGCACCAGGAACAGACAAACAGCCTTCCTCAATGCCATCTTCGCCACGCTTATCAAGAATTTCAGGGTTGATCAAAACCATTGGCTGATCGCGAGTTTCTGAAATATCGATAACGACGATGCGTTGGTGGAAATCGACCTGCGTTGCCGCAAGACCAATACCTTCTTCGTCATACATGGTTTCAATCATGTCGTCGACGAACTTTTGAATCTCAGGTGTCACCTTCTCCACTGGTTTTGCAACAGTGCGAAGGCGCTCATCTGGGAATGTTAATACTTGTAATACAGACATATACACTCGAAATGTTGAACTGAGCCGAATCAGGATAAACCTTGTTGGCTCAATTCTAGACATTTTGCTGCCCAAATGACAGCCTCATTACACTTTTGCGTATTTTCCCCGAGTTAAATTGCACTGTGAATCATGTCAAATTTGGCGAACACTAAGCGGTCAGACTTTGCTTGAAATAAGAGGTTTAGGCTGACTTGCTCTAGCTCGTCAGTGTCGTGTAACAAGGGGCTAGGCCGGATTAAATTTTCCTATGACGAAAGAAGAACTGACGGCTTGGCTGAGCTTGTACTTTACGCCGCGGATTGGGCCCAAAACGTTTCAGCGTTTGGTGGCGGTAGATTCTCCAATTAACATCATTGACTCTTCACCCGAGACATTACGCCGCTTAGGCTTTTCCGACTCGCAACTGAACTATCTCCAACACCGAGCTGCGGAGGATATTGAAGCGTGTTTTGAGTGGCAAGCAGCGTCCAGTGTCAGAACCATTCTACCTTTGAGTGATCAGCGTTATCCGGCACTACTGAAACAGGCTGACGCTGCGCCAGCAATACTGTTTGTTGAAGGTCAGCTAGAGAGTCTGTCTCAGCCACAAATGGCGATTGTGGGCAGTCGCAATGCCAGTATTGATGGGCTTAACACCGCACGCAGCTTTGCAACCCAGTTGGTGAATCAAGACATGGTCGTGACCAGCGGCTTGGCGCTAGGCGTTGATGGTTATGCTCATGATGGGGCACTCAATGGTAATGGCCAAACCATCGCCGTGCTCGGTTGTGGTTTAAATTCTGTGTATCCGGCACGGCATAAGAAGTTAGCTCAACGCATCGTTGAACAAGGGGCGTTGGTGTCTGAGTTCCATCCTAATGTGAAGCCAAAAGCCGATAATTTTCCACGCCGAAATCGAATCATTAGTGGTTTGTCATTGGGCGTTTTAGTCATAGAGGCGGCAGAGAAAAGTGGTTCTTTAATCACTGCTCGCTACGCGATGGAGCAAGGTCGAGAAGTGTTTGCCATACCGGGCTCGATTCATCATCCCCATGCGAGAGGTTGTAACCTGTTGATAAAGCAAGGTGCGTGCTTGGTTCAACACGTTTCCGATATTGTTGATGAAATAGATAGCCTGATCCTCTGGTCTGATATTAATAAGCCGCCAGTGCAAAACGATCTATTTGAACAAATTGATTGCAAAGAAGAATTGCCATTTCCTCAGCTGTTAGCTAACGTAGGAAGTAAGGCTACACCAGTTGATATTCTTGCAAGCAGGACCAATATACCTGTGCATGAAGTCATGATGCAGCTCTTGGAGCTTGAGCTCTCAGGGCATGTTGTTGCGGTTTCCGGTGGCTATATTCGAAAGGGGAGGGGCTAGCTATGATGATGGATATCCTTATGTATCTGTTTGAAACTTACATCCATAGCGATGCGGAGTTACAGGTCAATCAAGATGAGCTAGAAGAAGAATTACTTCGTGCTGGCTTTCATCAAAAAGACATCTATAAAGCCCTTGTCTGGCTGGAAGAGTTGGCTGCATTGCAGCAAAGCGAAACGCATTCCGCGATTTCCATTTGCAGCACATCCACCTCAACGCGTATCTATACCGCGAAAGAGTGTGAGCGCCTAAACCTTGAATCTCGAGGTTTTTTGACTTTTCTTGAGCAGGTCAATGTGCTGACGACTGAGACGCGTGAGATGGTGATTGACCGCATCATGGGGCTTGAAACAGACGAGTTCGAACTGGATGATCTGAAATGGATTGTGCTGATGGTGCTGTTCAATGTTCCAGGTAATGAAAACGCCTACACGCTTATGGAAGAGCTGTTGTATACCAAAGAGCAAGGTATTCTTCACTAAACTCCATGAGTGACTATGAGCGGTAAAATAGATCATCAGTTGTTTTCGGCCCATGAGCACGCTTTAGAACATAAAGCGTGCCCTAAGTGCCAGTCTGAACAGCGTGAGGGCGAGCTACAACTTCGCCACGGTAAGCACGGCCCGTTTTTGGGCTGTAATCAGTATCCAACCTGCGACTTTATCCAGCCTTTACATCAGAATGATGGCCATATCATTAAAGAGCTGGGCGTACCCTGTCCTGAGTGCTCGAATGAATTGGTGCTCCGCCAAGGGCGTTACGGAATGTTTATTGGTTGCAGTCATTATCCGCATTGTGACCATATCGAGTCGCTTGAGCAACCAACTGAACAAGAGGTTCAAGCAGAACATGCGTGCCCGGAGTGTGGCAAAGGTCATTTGGTCGAGAGGAAGAACCGTTTTGGCAAAGCCTTCTTTGCCTGCGATAACTACCCAAAATGCAAGTTTGCGGTCAATCAGCCGCCAGTTAAGGGTAAGTGCGAAAAGTGTGGTTTTCCTTTATTGATCGAGAAGAAGTTCGCTAGTGGGATGAAACATCAGTGCGCTGACCGAAAATGTCATCACACCCAGAGTGAACAATAAAAACGGCGCTGTTTCAGCGCCATTTTTTTATCAAGTTTGCGATGACTAGTGCTTAATGTGACGCGCGATCTCATGAACCGCCGTGAAAGCATCCGCGTCTAAGACTTCTGCCAGAGAAGATAATTGACGTTGCAGTTCACCGCTGTAATCACCACACACGTTAATGTGGCCCATCTTACGTCCTGCGCGCTTTTCTTTTCCATACCAGTGAACGTGACATCCCGGCATAGCGAGCACGCTTTCTGGCAGGGTATCTTCACCGAGGATATTGATCATCGAAGTTTCGCGGATCAGCTTGGTGCTACCCAGTGGGATGCCACACACTGCTCGTAAGTGATTCTCAAACTGGCAGGTTTCTGCACCTTGTTGTGTCCAGTGGCCAGAGTTATGGACTCGAGGTGCGATTTCGTTGACCAGTAAGGTGCCATTCAAATCAAAGAACTCAAGGGCCAGAACGCCCACATAGTTGAGCTCGTTAGCTACCGCAGTGAACATCTCTTGTGCCTGTTGTTGCAACTCAGTATCGGCAATGGCTGTTGAGACGCTCAGTACCCCGTTGGTGTGGACGTTTTCTGCAAGTGGGTAGACCGCGACTTCACCACCTTGACTGCGTGCACCGACAAGCGACACTTCACGTTGAAAAGGAACAAACTCCTCCGCAACAATTGCTTGTGTTTCGGTGGCGCCAATACACGTTTCCATCTCAGCCCATATTGCGTCTATCTGAGCAGGGTCTTTGAGTCGCCACTGGCCTTTGCCGTCATAACCACCTAACGCACTCTTTAGTACCATTGGGATACCGACATGCTCAATAGCGTGAGCAAAGTCTTCGCGTGTCTGGATCACATGGTATTTGGCGTTGTGGACCTTAGCCCTGTCCAGCAATGCTTTTTCGATTCGTCGGTCACCGCCAGCTTTGATGGCGTCGGCAGAGGGGAAGAGCTTTCCGCTTGCTTGGCAAACATCCAGAATATCATGTGGGATATGCTCGAACTCGGCGGTAATCACATCTGCTTGCTCAATCGCATTGTCCAACCCTTTGCCCAGTAGCGACTGAGTCAGCGGATGGACGATATTTTCGTTCGCAACATCATACGCAATAATATCGATGTTCAGAGGAGCGCCAGCTAGTGACATCATGCGTGCGAGCTGTCCCGCTCCAAGCACTAACACTTGCATGGGATTAGTCCTCTGCCGGGTTTGGGTTCGCTAACACGGTTTCAGTTTGCTGGTTGCGAAATGCTTCGACTTTCTCCATCACGGCATCATCATGTGTGCCGATGATCTGAGCCGCGAGAATGCCCGCATTCGCCGCACCTGCTTCGCCAATGGCCAATGTGCCTACCGCGATACCTTTTGGCATTTGAACAATTGATAGTAGCGAGTCCATCCCTTTTAATGCACGCGATTGAACAGGAACACCGAGAACAGGTAGGCTAGTGAAAGCGGCCGCCATGCCTGGTAAATGAGCGGCGCCACCAGCACCGGCAATGATGACTTTCAGGCCGCGCTCTTTAGCGCTGTTGGCATAATCAGCAAGAAGCTGCGGAGTACGGTGAGCTGACACCACTTTTGTTTCATATTCGACGCCAAACTGATCCAGCATTTCAGCTGCTAGTTTCATGGTTGGCCAGTCAGATTTAGAACCCATGATGATACCGACTTTCATCTTAAACTCCTTTAATGCAACTCTATTGATGAGCAGATAAATTTGAGCGCATTATACGGGGATTTTAATCTCAAGCAAACGTTTGCGTGAAGTTTGAATCCAGATTGACACAATTTATAAATAAATAGCTTTAGTCACTACCAATGATTGTTTGTAAACTTAGTGGTTAGACAGTACATCAGACAGGAAAGAATCAGTGGATAATTTTGAGCAGGCTCTGTTGGCTCTGAAAAACGGTGAAGTGATTGCGTACCCGACGGAGGGTGTGTTCGGTGTTGGTTGCGATCCTGATAACCCTGAAGCGATTCAGAAACTATTAGAACTGAAACAAAGGCCGGTGGAAAAAGGTTTGATCCTGATCGCTGCTAGCTATGAACAATTGCTGCCATACATTGACGAGTCTCAGCTGACAGATGAGCAGCTACAGAAAGTCCATCAGACTTGGCCTGGCCCTGTTACTTGGGTCATGCCGTGCAGCGATAAAGTGTCGGATTGGGTTTCAGGCCAGTTTGACTCGATTGCGGTGCGTGTGACCGATCATCCTTTGGTACAAAAGATGTGTAATGCGCTTGGAAAGCCGTTAACCTCTACCAGCGCAAATTTGACCGGTGAACCCCCTTGTATGACCACTGCAGAAGTTGAGCAGCAACTCGGTGATCGCTTAGTTGCAATACTGGCGGGAGAGACAGGTGGGCGAGACAAGCCAAGTGAAATTCGCGACGCAAAAACATCCAAGGTATTAAGACAGGGTTAACCCTGCAAAGGAAGTAGAAACATGTCAGCCATCGACAAGCAAGCAGTGAAACAGTTCCTGATGGAGCTACAGGATTCCATTTGTCAGCAACTTGAACAGGCCGACGGCCATGCTGAGTTTATAGAAGATGCGTGGAGTCGTGAGCCTGGTGAACGTTTAGGTGGTGGTGGTCGCACTCGAGTGATGAAAGAGGGGGCTGTATTTGAGCAAGGTGGTGTGAACTTTTCGCACGTACAGGGAAAAGAGATGCCAGCGTCGGCTACGGCACATCGCCCTGAACTTGCAGGCCGTCGATTTGAAGCGATGGGCGTGTCTTTGGTCATGCATCCGAAAAACCCTTATATCCCAACATCCCACGCTAATGTGCGTTTCTTTATTGCAGAGAAAGACGGTGAAGCGCCTATCTGGTGGTTTGGTGGTGGCTTTGACCTGACACCTTTCTATCCGTTTGAAGAAGATGCCCAATATTGGCATAACACTGCCAAAGAGGTGTGTGCACCATTCGGCAGTGAAGTGTATCCAGAACATAAAGCATGGTGTGACAAATATTTCTACCTACCTCATCGTGATGAAACACGTGGTGTTGGCGGTTTGTTCTTTGACGATTTGAATCATTGGGAGTTCGATAAGTGTTTTGATTACATCAAAGCCGTTGGTGAAGGGTATTGCCAAGCCTACCTACCAATTGTCGAGCGCCGAAAAGCAACCGAATACGGTGAGCGAGAACGTCAATTCCAGCTCTATCGTCGTGGCCGCTATGTTGAATTTAACTTGGTTTATGACCGTGGAACGCTATTTGGCCTGCAAAGTGGTGGCCGTACGGAGTCGATTCTGATGTCGATGCCACCACTGGCACGATGGGAATACAGTTACCAAGTGGAGCCGGGAACCCATGAAGCAGAGCTGTATCAGGACTACTTGAAGCCTCGCGATTGGTAACACTTTCTTCCTTATAGGGTTAATGATAGGGTCATTGGTTTGCAATGGCCCTTTTTGTTTTGAGTAGGTAAGGATATGACCCAGCAGATAGATCGTTATGCCGTTTTTGGAAACCCGATAAGCCAAAGTAAGTCTCCCTTTATTCATACGCTGTTTGCTCGTCAAACCAATCAGTCACTGACGTATACCGCTGAACTGGCTCCTGTGGATGGATTTGTTGCGGCGGCTGAAGCCTTTTTTGCTCAAGACGGAAAAGGATGCAATGTCACAGTGCCATTCAAGGAAGATGCCTACCGACTGGCGACACGTTTAACAGAGCGGGCTCAGTTGGCGGGTGCCGTCAATACACTGAAAAAGCTCGATGATGGTGAGATCTTGGGTGATAACACCGATGGTGAAGGGCTGGTACAGGACTTATTGCAGAATCAGGTCGTGATTGAAGGTGCAAGAATTCTCTTAATCGGTGCAGGAGGAGCGGCTCGTGGTGTAATCAAGCCTTTGCTTGACCAAAAGCCTGCTGAAATTGTGATTACCAACCGGACCTTGTCCAAAGCGCAGACTTTACAAGAGATGTTCACGAGCTTTGGTTCGATCAAAGCGGTTGAGATGGCATACATCGAACAGAGCTACGATATTATCATCAACTCGACGTCCTCCAGTCTCAGTGGCGAGCTGCCTGCGATTTCATCGGCAATCTTCTCATCTAACTCTACCGTTTATGACATGATGTATGGCTCTGGTCACACGACATTTAACCAGTGGGCAATTGAGCATAACGCGGCGGTGGTATACGACGGCTTGGGCATGCTGGTGGGGCAGGCTGCGGAAAGCTTTATGTTATGGCGAGGCATCCGCCCAGGGACAAAACAAATTCTACGCGAATTAAGAAAGAATCTAGAGGGTATGTAATGAATCAGTCGATTCTGTTTCCCGATATGCAGCATTGGGATGACCACCTGCAAGCAATCGTGTTTCCCGCTCAGCAGTCAGGTGCGTTGATAGAGTGCGTGGTTACCTTGAATCAGCTGGAAGTCTTGGCTGGGCAAAAACTTCAAGGTGCTGAGCAAGCTCTCGTTTGCTTTAGTCAGCACCGATTTGATCTGGAAGAGTTAGCCGAAGAACTGATTGAAGACGAAACCTTCAATCAGTCAGGGCAGGTCGAAGTTATTTGCTAATCACATCGACATGATGCAGGTAATCTTCTTTGTTCTGCACGTAATTGTCTGCTGACTTTTGTAGAAAGGCGCGCTCTTTATCATTAAGAGGACGTGCCTGTTTGACTGGGCTGCCTACATACAAGTAGCCGCTTTCGAGAGTTTTTCCCGGTGGGACCAAACTGCCGGCACCAATCATGACGTCTTCTTCTATTACTGCCCCATCCAATACAATCGCGCCCATACCTACTAGCACCCTGTCTTTGATAATGCACCCATGTAGCATCACTTTATGGCCGACAGTGACGTCGTCGCCAATGATAAGCGGGTAACCATCAGGGTTTTCCTGATTTTTGTGCGTAACATGCAATACGCTGCCATCTTGGACATTGGTTCTCTTGCCAATGTGAATATGGTTGACATCACCGCGAGCTGCAACTAGAGGCCAGATGCTCGAGTCATCGCCAATTCTAATATCGCCCACCAACACTGAGCTTTGATCAATATAGACACGTTCACCAATGACGGGACGTGTATCTTTATAACTACGCAAGGCGCTCATTTTTTCTCCTTATATAGAGGAATTCTGGATAAACAGAGGTAGAAGAGTAAGGAAAATGGCTATCTTTGAATAGAAAATACTCAAACGGCAAAAAAATCAAAAAAAACTGCAAAAAGGGGTTGCCAACGTGACGCTGATCTCTATAATGCCCCCTCGCTGACACGGGAACGCTTCGAAGCTTATGTTTCGAAACCATAAAGCCCAGTTAGTAAGGTCGATTAGCCAAGTGGAAACGCTTGAAAATAAGTTTGAAAAAGTGGTTGACACTAAACTTTATCTCGCTAAAATGACCGCCTCTTCCGAAGTGATGTTAATCACAAAAGAAGAGCGCTCTTTAACAATGTAAACCTATCAATCTGTGTGGGCACTCGTTGATGATAATCCAAATAGTTTCTTCGGAAACAATTTAGGTTTCAATGATACGAAGTGACCATTGAATCTTCGGATTCAGCACAGTCAATTCAAACATTACTTTATGTAATGTTCAGTATTCATTGAGCCGAACAAAATCTTAAATTGAAGAGTTTGATCATGGCTCAGATTGAACGCTGGCGG
>NZ_JAKEUU010000007.1:0-123682 GCF_022398215.1 Vibrio sp. Isolate24 | reverse complement strand
TTCCCCATGTGAGAGTAGGACATCGCCAGGCTTTACATTTAGACTTAGAGTCTAACCAGTGCGGAGCGGTAGTTCAGTTGGTTAGAATACCGGCCTGTCACGCCGGGGGTCGCGGGTTCGAGTCCCGTCCGCTCCGCCACTTATTCAGAGAAAGCCCTAACAGTCATGTTAGGGCTTTTTCGTATCTGCCGTATTATTTTGGTCTTGAGGCCAACGACTCCCGGTTGCCCATAACCCTTAACTAAGTCTCTCCACTACTGCTAGCCACTTATTGAGAAACCCAGTCGAACTGAAATTTAAAGCCCGTTGCTGACGCAACGGGCTTGTTTGTATCTGGAGATTAGTGGTGAAGTACTCGTCTTAGGTTGGCTAGAAGCAATATTTATACATAGCCTTGGAAAGTATCTCGATAGTAGGGTCGATAAATTCAAACGCCAGAAATTCATCCGGTTGGTGTGCTTGGTCAATAGATCCTGGGCCAAGGACTAGCGTTGGACATAGCTGTTGAAGGAAGGGAGCTTCAGTACAGTAATTGACAGTTTCTGAGTCAGTGCCACATATCTCTTCCACGCCTCCTATAAAAGGATGATCATGCTGACATTCGTAACCAGGAATCGGTTCGTGTAGAGGCGTTATATCAATCCGGCCAGGCCATTTGGCCTCGATTTCTTTTAAGGCGCCACGAAGCATGTTATCCAAGCCATCAAGGCTTATTCCAGGCAGAGGGCGTACGTCATAATGAAGCTCACAACAACCACAGATGCGGTTAGCGCTGTCTCCACCGTGAATGTGGCCAAGGTTAAGTGTTGGGCTTGGAATCGCGAACCCAGGATGATGATACTCTTTGATGAGCTTGTCACGCAACTGCATCATGGCAAAAAGGATTTCATGCATGATTTCAATAGCGTTGACCCCTAAGGCCGGATCTGATGAATGACCAGATTTGCCTGTGACTCGAATAGCATTGGCAACATGGCCTTTATGGCCTCGTATCGGAACCAAACTAGTAGGCTCCCCGATAATGCAATAGTCTGGCTTGAATGGTGCGTTATCGGTAAAATGACGCGCACCGAGCATGGTCGTCTCTTCATCACAAGTCGCCAAGACATATAACGGCTTACTTTGTTTACTCCAGTCAACCTTCTTTACTGCTTCAAGAATGAAAGCAAAGAAACCTTTCATATCAGCCGTTCCTAGACCATAAAAGCGGTTATTCGCTTCGGTGAGGGCGTGAGGTTCGTAATTCCAGCGGCCTTCATCGAAAGGTACTGTATCGCTGTGACCAGCCAGCAATAGCCCTCCTTCACCGCTTCCAATTTTGCCTAGCAGATTAAACTTCCCGGTTTCGACTTCGATGATGTCGACTTCAAAACCTATGTCTTGCATCCAACTGGCAAGCTTTTCAATGACTTTTGCATTCCCTTCATCCCAACTCGGATCGGTTGAACTGATGGAAGAGGTAGAAATCAGGCCCTTGTAGACCTCAAGAAAACTGGGTATTTGCATATTAAGTTCGCTTTGCCTGTTGACATAAATCAATAATGAAGGTAAAACACATAATAAATCAGTTTTGATGAATAAAAAACCATTAAAAGCTAGGTTTATTAAATTTATAGTCACTGATTGAGTGATGATTTTAAGGTCTTAATGGATGTCTGAGATGCTCAAAACTACAATTATTGGCGCCAGCGGTTATACCGGAGCTGAGTTAGCACTGATGGTGTATAAACACCCACAACTTACGCTATCAGGTTTATTTGTATCCGCCAATAGTGTTGATGCCGGTAAATGTATCTCTGAGCTACATGGAAAACTGGCGGGTATTATCAGTCAGCCTGTAGAGCCTTTAAAAGATATCAATGCTGTAGCGGCGGAAAGCGATGTAGTTTTTCTTGCCACTGCCCATGAGGTTAGCCACGACATTGCGCCTACGTTTTTGACACAAGGTTGCCAGGTATTCGACTTGTCGGGCGCTTTCCGAGTTAAGAAGCACGGCTTCTATAACGAATTTTATGGCTTTGAGCATCAGCATGAAGATTGGCTAGATAGCGCAGCTTACGGTCTTGTTGAATGGAACCACAGCGCTATTAAACAGAGTCAGCTCATTGCTGTGCCAGGCTGTTACCCAACAGCCTCACAGCTTGCGATTAAACCTTTGGTCGAGGCGGGTTTGCTGGATTCTGATCAGTGGCCAGTAATCAACGCAACCAGCGGTGTCTCAGGGGCTGGTCGAAAAGCATCGATGACCAACAGTTTCTGTGAAGTAAGTTTGCAGCCTTATGGCGTGTTCGGTCACAGGCACCAACCTGAGATCGCAACTCATCTAGGGACTGACGTAATTTTCACCCCTCACTTAGGTAACTTTAAACGTGGCATCCTTGCGACCATCACTATGAAGTTAGCTAGCGGAGTGAGTGAGCAGCAGATCTCAAAAGCATTTAATACGGCATATGAGAATAAACCTGCGGTTCGTCTGCACCAAGCGACGTTACCAAGTATTCAACATGTCGAAAATACGCCTTTCTGCGATATTGGTTGGAAGGTACAAGGCGAGCATATCATTGTCGTTTCTGCGATTGATAACTTGCTTAAAGGTGCATCGAGTCAAGCGATGCAGTGTTTAAATATCCACTACGGATTTCCAGAGTTAACTGCCCTTGTATAAGCAAGTCGGTAAAGGGAAAAGTAATGACAGATAACAAACCAACTCCATTAGTGATCAAATTGGGCGGTGCTGCCCTTTCGTGTACTGAGACGTTAAGTCAGGTTTTTAGTGCAATTGCTGACTATCAGAAGCAGGCTCAGCGACGAATCGTGATCGTCCATGGAGGAGGTTATCTAGTGGACGATCTTATGGCCCAGCTTCAGATTGAAACGCTGAAAAAAGACGGACTTCGTGTCACTCCCTATGAGCAAATTCCCTTAATAGTAGGTGCTTTAGCCGGTACGGCGAACAAGATGCTTCAGGGGCAGGCGATCAAAGACGGTTTGAATGCTGTCGGGTTATCCCTTGCTGATGGTGGGTTGTGTCAGGTTGAAGAGTTGGATCCAGAACTAGGCGCTGTTGGTAAAGCGACACCAGGTAACTCTACCTTGTTACAGGCGATTCTAGCTGCTGATACATTACCAATCATTAGCTCAATTGGCCTGACTGCAGAAGGTCAGATGATGAACGTCAACGCTGACCAAGCGGCGGTTGCCGTTGCTGGTGCCTTGGATGCTGAGCTTGTTTTGTTGTCAGACGTCAGTGGCGTTTTGGATGGCAAAGGGCACCTGATCAAGAGCTTAGATGAGCAAGAAGCACAAAGTTTGATCAATGGGCAGGTAATCACTGACGGCATGATCGTCAAAGTCAATGCAGCACTGGAAGCGGCTAACGATTTAGGCCGACCAATAGAAGTGGCTACCTGGCGTTATCCAGAAAAGCTCGCCGAGCTGTTTGCTGGGCAAAGCATCGGGACACAATTTTTACCTAACAATTAGTCGCTTGTGTTAAGGCACGAGCACAACAAAAAGAACGAAAAAGTCACCCGTAGCACTGACCGCCACGCGCAGAGCCGGGATTTTGGAGAAAAGAAAATGAGCAAGTTAAAAGTAAATAAAGTAGTAGTCGCATATTCTGGCGGTCTGGATACTTCAGTGATTATCCCTTGGTTGAAAGAAAACTATGATTGTGAAGTGGTCGCGTTTGTCGCCGATGTTGGTCAAGGTGCAGAAGAATTAGAAGGCATCGAAGCAAAAGCGAAGGCTTCAGGTGCATCTGAATGTTATGTCGCGGACCTGAAAGAGGAAATGGTCGCAGACTACATCTACCCAACGCTGAAAACAGGTGCTTACTACGAAGGTAAATACTTGTTGGGTACATCGATGGCTCGTCCAATCATTGCGAAAGCTCAGGTTGAAGTTGCGCGTAAAGTTGGCGCCGATGCCCTTTGTCATGGCTGTACAGGTAAAGGTAACGACCAAGTACGTTTTGAAGGCGCTTTTGCCGCTTTGGCCCCTGATCTTCATGTGATTGCTCCTTGGCGTGAATGGGACCTGGTTAGCCGTGAAGAGTGTCTGGATTACCTTGCTGAACGCAACATTCCTTGTACGGCTTCACTAACGAAAATTTATTCACGTGATGCCAATGCGTGGCACATCTCAACAGAGGGTGGCGTTCTGGAAAATACGTGGAATGCACCTAATGAAGATTGCTGGGTGTGGACAGTCGATCCTGAACAAGCTCCGAATGAAGCTGAATACGTGACGCTGAAAGTGGAAAAAGGTGAAGTGGTTGGTGTGGATGGTGAAAACATGACGCCATACAACGCACTTGTTTACCTGAATGAAAAAGGTGCTAAGCATGGTGTTGGCCGTATCGATATTGTAGAAAACCGTCTGGTTGGTATGAAGTCTCGTGGTTGTTATGAAACTCCGGGTGGCACGATTATGATGGAAGCGCTGCGTGCCGTTGAGCAGCTGGTACTGGATAAGACCGCATTTGAATTCCGTGAAGAGCTAGGCGTTAAGGCTTCTCATCTTGTGTACGATGGCCGTTGGTTCACACCATTGTGTAAATCCATTCTCGCTGCTTCAGAAGAGCTGGCTCAAGATGTAAACGGTGAAGTCGTGATTAAGCTGTATAAAGGTCAAGCTACGGTGACCCAGAAGCGCTCAGTGAACAGCCTTTATTGTGAAGAGTTTGCTACCTTTGGTGAAGATGAAGTTTACGATCAAAGTCATGCAGAAGGCTTCATTCGCCTTTACTCACTGTCTAGTCGTATTCGTGCGTTGAACAGTCAGAAAAAGTAACCCTTAACTTATTTAGCTGACGAGCTCATTTGCCTAGCAAATGGGCTCGTTTTTTTTGGTAACCAAAACAACAGCACTTAAAATACTAATGAATAAATATGTATAAATAATGAATTAATACTTTATTTTTGGTTTGAATTGCCGTAAGTTTGAACCATCAGAAAAATACTGGGTTTCACCCAGAAATAGCAATAGATCAAAAACTGTTCGCATTGACAGTGAGCACCGGTAATCAGGAGATACGCAATGGCATTATGGGGCGGAAGATTTACCCAAGCAGCAGACACGAGATTCAAAGAATTTAACGATTCATTGCGCTTTGATTACCGATTGGCAGAACAAGATATTGTGGGCTCAATCGCTTGGTCAAAAGCGTTGTTATCAGTGGATGTGCTTAATGAAGAAGAGCAACAGAAGCTGGAACTGGCGTTGAATGAACTTAAGCTAGAAGTGATGGAAGATCCTCATCAGATCCTTCGTTCTGACGCGGAAGATATCCATTCATGGGTTGAGCAACAACTGATTGGCAAAGTGGGTGACTTAGGCAAAAAACTTCACACAGGCCGTTCTAGAAACGATCAGGTCGCGACTGACCTTAAACTCTGGTGTCGTCAGCAAGGTCAACAGTTATTGATGGCATTGGATCGTCTGCAATCTCAAATGGTATCGGTCGCGAAAGAGCATCAGGCAACAGTTTTACCGGGTTACACACACTTGCAGCGTGCCCAGCCGGTCACATTTGCTCATTGGTGTTTGGCTTATGTGGAAATGTTCGAGCGCGATTACTCGCGCCTTCATGACGCTATCGAACGTTTAGATACCTGCCCCCTTGGCTCTGGTGCTTTGGCGGGAACGGCTTATCCTATCGACCGGGAGCAACTGGCACATAACCTTGGCTTTCGCCGTGCGACACGTAACTCACTGGATTCGGTCTCCGACCGTGATCATGTTATGGAGCTGATGTCGGTAGCTTCTATCTCTATGCTTCACTTGTCGCGTTTGGCAGAAGATATGATTTTCTACAACTCGGGTGAGTCAAACTTTATTGAGTTGGCGGATACTGTGACCTCTGGATCGTCGTTGATGCCACAAAAGAAAAACCCAGATGCGCTGGAGCTGATCCGTGGTAAGACAGGGCGGGTCTACGGCTCACTGGCTGGCATGATGATGACGGTGAAAGCATTGCCGCTCGCTTACAACAAAGATATGCAGGAAGACAAAGAAGGGCTGTTCGATGCGCTAGACACTTGGAACGACTGTATGGAAATGGCGGCGCTTTGCTTCGATGGCATCAAAGTAAACGGTGAACGTACATTGGAAGCTGCGAAACAAGGCTATGCGAATGCTACTGAGTTGGCAGATTATTTGGTGGCGAAAGGCATTCCATTCCGTGAAGCGCACCACATTGTGGGTGTTGCCGTAGTAGGGGCCATTGCGAAAGGCTGTGCGTTAGAGGAACTGTCGATTGCGGAACTGAAAGAGTTCTCCTCAGTCATAGAAGAAGATGTTTACAGCATACTGACAATAGAATCGTGCCTTGAGAAACGTAGTGCTTTGGGTGGGGTCTCTCCAAAACAAGTCGCTCATGCGGTTGATCAAGCGGAAGGGCGCCTTATCAAACGGGATACCTCTGCGGTGAATGTTCGTCCTGCGCGTTTAACGGATATTGAAGCGCTGGAAGGTATGGTGACTTACTGGGCAAATATGGGAGAGAACTTACCTCGTTCTCGCAGTGAACTGGTGAGAGATATTGGCTCTTTCGCGGTTGCGGAGCACCATGGTGAGGTGACCGGATGTGCATCGCTCTATGTTTATGACTCTGGGCTGGCCGAGATTCGTTCATTGGGTGTTGAAGCTGGCTGGCAAGGGCAAGGTCAGGGAAGTGCGATTGTGCAGTACTTGGTGGAAAAAGCTCGCCAGATGGCGATCAAGAAAGTGTTCGTTCTGACTCGCACCCCTGAGTTCTTTATGAAGCAAAGCTTCTTACCTACGTCGAAATCTCTGTTACCAGAGAAAGTGCTTAAAGATTGCGATCAGTGCCCTCGTCAGCATGCTTGTGATGAAGTGGCGCTAGAGGTGAATTTGGTTGAAAAATCGATTGCTCGATCAAATGTCGCATAATTTATTGTTCGGTAAGGATTTTCGAGAAAGATCAAAAAAGATCGAATATATTTGGGAACCTTATTAGAAAAGCAGGGTCTATTAAAGTACCACTGCTTTTTCTTAGAAGAATCTAAGAGAGCCCCAGAATCGACATTGATTTTGGGGCTTTTTTCTTTTCTCGTACCGAGAATGTTTCCCCACCCCTCATCACCTCTAACCTTTTTTGTTTCTGCGTCGCCAAGGAAAAATGACAAAGCGCATCCAGAGATGAAGGAATAACAAGCCGTTAAATGCAAATCCTGCGACGATCAGAGCGATGGACTCTATGCTCTGAGGGTTATCCTTGAAGGCAAACCACCAGATGACCCAGCATAATACCGATAGCACAGTAAGCTGATCCATACATCGCTGGCAACGGCCGATTTTTTTCCAGAACCAGTTGCTGTTTTTACAGTAGTGGCATGTCATGAGCGTCGTTTATTGGGTAACATATCTCTAGATGATATCTCAAGCTAACTTGAAAGTGATAAAAATGATCGAACGCCAACAAACCAAACAACGTATGAGCCGTATCGTGAAACATAACGGCACGATTTACCTATGTGGACAAGTGTGCGCAGATGCGACTAAAGGCATTACTGAGCAGACGCAAACTATGTTGGACAAAGTTGAAGAGTTGCTGCTTGAAGCGGGTAGCGACAAGGAGCATATGTTGTCTGCGACGATTTATTTGAAGGACATGAAAGACTTCCAGGAAATGAATGCGGTATGGGATGCATGGGTTCCTGAAGGTCACGCTCCAGCTCGAGCATGTGTTACTGCTGATATGGCGCGTGAAGCCTTGTTGGTGGAGATCTCTGTGATTGCAGCAGAGAAATAACGAGGTCTATATGAAAAAAACGAGCCAATTGGCTCGTTTTTTATTGTCTGTTTAGGATTAGCAACCCGGTCCACAATCAAGACAGTGTTTAATCATCTCTGGGCCTAAGTGCAGTTTCGCATTCAGGTCGCGCAGAGCAGTGCGAACCCCTTCTTCAATCACCGGGTGATAGAAAGGCATATCGAGCATTTTTGATACTGTCATCTTATTTTGATGTGCCCAAGCCAGCAGGTGCGCAAGATGTTCAGCATTAGGGCCAATCATTTCAGCTCCAAGGAAGCGTCCCGTTCCTTGCTCTCCATAGACGTGCAAGAGCCCCTTGTTACGTAGCATTACCCGAGAGCGTCCCTGATTTTCAAACGATACTTTGCCGATTTCAAAACAGCCGCAATTACCTAGTCGAGTTTCCAATTGCTTGAATGTTTCTCCGACCATGGCTATTTGTGGATCTGAAAATACCGCTGAGATAGACGAACGGCGTAGGCCTTGTCGGATATCAGGGTAGAGACCAGCATTGTCGCCGGCAATTCGGCCTTGATCTGCCGCCTCGTGGAGCAACGGAATCTGATTACTGGCATCACCGGCGATAAAAATATGGTCTACTGATGTTTGCAGTGTGTAATGATCCGCTGTTGGTACGCCGCGTTTATCAAGGGTAACTTGAGTATTTTCAATGGCCAGCTTATCGACATTCGGACGGCGACCCGTTGCTGCAAGTACATAGTCAACAATGAAGTTTTCCAGCTTGCCATCGTGATTGATGAATTGGATCTCGACTTTATCTTCACCCTCTATGCGTTGCATACTTTCGACTTTCACGTCAGCATCAAGATAAAACTCTTCTTTAAACGCTTTGTCGGCATAGGCCATCACTTCAGGGTCCGTCAGTGGTCCTACTTGGCCACCTAGGCCGAACAGTTTGACCTTAACGCCGAGTCGATGCAGTGCTTGACCTAGTTCAAGGCCTATTACCCCCGGACCAAACACAGCCACGGATTGAGGAAGATCATCCCAATCAAATACATCATCATTAATAACCAAACGATCCCCTAGCTCATCCCAGACACTTGGATAAGCAGGGCGGGAGCCTGTTGCAATCACAATACGTTTAGCCGTGATTTGGGTATGGTCATCCACCATCAATGTGTGGTTGTCTATGAACTTGGCATAACCAGACACTTTATCCTCTGCTGGAATTTCATCGACACTCTCTAGAACAAAACCAACGAAGCGATCGCGCTCGCGTTTAACACGATCCATTACTTCGCGGCCATCCACACGAGTTTCGCCCTGAGGGTGAATGCCAAATCCGGGCGCTTTTTCAATCTGATGCACGCTTTCAGCTGCGGCAATAAGAAGCTTAGAAGGCATGCAACCGACACGGGCACAGGTTGTTCCGTAAGGACCGCCCTCTATCATAACGACACTTGAGGTATGAGCCTTTGCTGCACGGTATGCGCCAAGGCCTGCTGTACCGCCACCAATAACTGCTACATCAACATTAAGCTGTTTCATTTTAGATTCCCGTTTAGTTTATCCAGGCTACCTCGATAAACGAGGAAACCCGAATGTGAAGGGTGAAATCCAAGGTGATACTGGATTGTAAAAAGCTTATCCGGCCGTCGGACAGCCGGAAGATCAAGGCGTTTTATTGACCGAGGTAAGATTCAAGCTCTTCGCTGCCACCAATGTGCTTACCACCAATGAAAACTTGAGGTACCGTCGTGCGACCTGAAATAGCACGCAAACTGACGGTTGTTGCGTCTTTACCCAGAATCACTTCCTCATATTGAAGACCGTGGTCGATAAGGTTTTGTTTCGCCTTAGCACAGAAAGGGCAGCCCGGCTTAGTAAATACAGTAATAGATTCCTGAGTTTTGTAGTCGGGTGCGATGTAATTCAGCATAGTATCAGCATCAGACACTTTGAACGGGTCACCTGGCTCGTTTGGCTCAATGAACATTTTCTCTACAACGCCATCTTTAACTAGCATGCTGTAGCGCCATGAGCGCTTGCCAAAGCCAAGATCGTTTTTATCAACCAACATGCCCATACCATCAGTGAATTCGCCATTACCATCTGGTAGGAAAGTGATATTGTCAGCTTCTTGGTCGCTCTTCCAAGCGTTCATAACAAAGGTGTCGTTAACCGAAACACAGATGATTTCATCAACGCCATGGTCTTTAAAGACAGGAAATAGCTCATTGTAGCGAGGTAAATGGCTTGATGAACACGTTGGAGTAAAGGCACCAGGAAGGCTAAATAGAATCACGGTTTTGCCTTTGAATAACTCATCGCTGGTGACATTAACCCAAGCATCGCCTTGGCGAGTTGGAAAAGTAACTTGTGGAACGTTCTGACCTTCTTTGGATGTAAACATAATCGTACCTTTGGGTAAATTGGATTTCATTCGTATTAGAGCTTAGCGTGCTTTACGTAAGCTGCTGTCTTGCTATGGATTTATTATTAAAAATTTCCTTTGATAGCTCTAATCGTTTGATGCTATTGTTTTGATAGATTTTTTCTATCTTGTTGGGTGGTTAGGTTACTAAGATGAATATCCGAGATTTTGAGTATCTGGTTGCTCTTGCCGAGCACAACCACTTCCGTAAGGCGGCTGAAGCTTGTTTTGTTAGTCAGCCAACCTTGAGTGGTCAGATTCGTAAATTGGAAGATGAGCTGGGAACGGCCTTGCTGGAGCGTAGCAGCCGACGTGTCCTTTTTACGGATGCGGGGCTACAGCTGGTGGATCAGGCCAAACGTATCTTGTCTGAAGTAAAAACATTCCGCGATATGGCCAGCGGTCAGGGTGAAGCAATGACAGGGCCAATGCATATTGGCTTTATTCCCACCCTTGGTCCTTACCTTTTACCCAAAATCGTGCCAGCTTTGAAAGAGCAATTTCCCGATTTGGAACTCTATCTCCATGAAGCTCAGACCAATCAATTGGTACGCCAGTTGGAAGACGGAAAGTTGGATTGTTTGGTATTAGCTTCGGTGGCGGAAACTGCACCTTTTAAAGAAATTGCCGTGTACGAGGAGCCTTTGAGTATTGCTGTTCCGTGTAAACATGAGTGGTCAGATCTGGACGAAATTGACATGTTAGAGCTCAATGGTAAAACCGTGTTAGCACTTGGTGATGGGCATTGCTTGCGTGATCAGGCTTTAGGTTTTTGCTTTGCGGCGGGCGCGAAAGATGACGAACGCTTTAAAGCGACCAGCTTAGAAACATTACGTAATATGGTGGCAGCAGGGGCGGGGATTACTCTTTTGCCTGAACTGTCTTTACCAAAAGAAAAACAGAAAGATGGTGTGTGTTACGTCAAAGCGACCAATCCGGTGCCTTCTCGAAGTATTGTGCTCGCTTATCGCCCGGGCTCGCCGCTGCGGTCTCGCTTTGAGCAACTCGCGTTGGCTATTAAGCACCAGCTTGAATCTCAGTAGTTCGGCAAAGTTAGAAAGGGCGGAGACCATGGTCTCCGCCCTTATAGTTACGATTTAGAACAGCTCTTCACTCTCGGCAGTGGTATATATGCTGTCAGTGATTTCATCAGTGGCATATTCCGTTGGCTCTGTCCCTTGAAGAAAGTATTCAAACATCGAGCTGGAGTCGAATTTGTTGGTTAACAGACCCGAGTTGCGGTCAATGCGGACACGAACAATATTCGCAGGTATTTCCTTTTGCTGAACTGGGATATCGGCTAGGGCGGTATGCATGAAATCGACCCAAGCTGGCTGTGCGGTTTTCGCCCCTGACTCTGCTCCAGTGATAGGGTTGTTACTTAAGTTTGGATTTGACTTTGTTCTCCCTAACATCCTAGTGTGATCATCGAAGCCAACCCAGACTGTAGCCACTATACCCGGCGCATAGCCGCTGTACCAAGTGTCTTTAGAGTCGTTAGTAGTACCAGTTTTACCACCGATATCGCGGCGTTTTAGTTCTTGTGCGCGCCATCCCGTACCATTCCAGCCTGTACCTTCACGCCAGTTACCGCCGCCCCAAGTATTGCTGTACATCATTTCACGTACCAAGAAAGCCGTTTGTTCTGATATCACTTGTGGAGCATATTGTGGCTGTTGATCCTCAGGCTCCACATCCTGCTCTTGGTATTCATTGGTTACGGTTTCTGTCTTTTCACAATCTTGGCGACAGATAGTTTTAGGTGTTGCCGTAAACTCAAGATCACCAAAGGGTCCTTCTACCTTACTGATGTAATAAGGCTCGACATAGTAGCCGCCATTGGCAAAAACAGAGTATCCCTGAGCGACTTTTACTGGCGTTAAACTGCCAGCACCTAATGCAATGGTCTCTGACCGAGGAACTTGATTAATATCGAATCCAAATCGAGACAGATATTGACGTGTCTCATCTAAACCCACTTCACGCAGAACACGTATTGCCATCACGTTTTTAGACTGGGCTAAACCTATGCGTAAGCGGGTCGGGCCAATGTAGGTCGGCGGCGAATTTTTTGGCCGCCACGCAGTACCTTGGCTTTTATCCCAGTGGTTAATCGGCGCATCATTGATCAGTGTGGCTAGCGTTAGCCCTTTATCAATCGCTGCTGAATAAATAAAGGGTTTGATGCTTGAGCCTACTTGACGAATGGACTGAGTCGCACGGTTAAACTTGCTATGTACGAAGTTAAAGCCGCCTACTAGGGACATCACGGCGCCGTTTTCTGGGTTCATTGCGACGAAGGCTGTATTCGCATTGGGAACCTGACTTAGATGCCAGCTTATTTGAGGCTCACCTTCTTCGACGGGTGTTTCTACCTGGCGTACCCAGATTTGCTCACCCTCAGCGAGAACTTCGGTTGCTGCCTTCGGAGCTGGGCCTTGGCGATCATCGGTCAGAAACTTACGCGCCCATTTGATACCGTCCCAGTTAATGGTTTGTTCACCTCGGTTTTTCACCCACACAGTTGCTTGTTGAGCGCTCACTTTTGTTACTACAGCTGGCAGTAAAGAGCCGTAGGTCGGGACATTGTCTAGAGTGTCGTCAATCTGCTCTTCATCCAATGCTGTCTGTCCGGTTTTCCACAGCACTTTTTCTGCGCCGCGGTATCCATGGCGTTGGTCATAAGCGAGCAAATTGTTGATAGCAGCTTCGTTTGCTGCGACTTGCAGTTTTGAATCTATGGTTGTGTAGATATTCATCCCTGAGGTGTAAGCCTCTTCACCATAACGTGACACCATCCATGCGCGCGCCAGCTCAGCTACGTAGGGAGCACTAAGCTCGATTTCTGCGCCGTGGTAACGTGAGATGATCTCTTCAGCGCGAGCTTGATCGTATTCATCTTGGGTAATGTACTTTTCATCCAACATACGTGCGAGTACAACATTACGTCGATTAGTGGCACGATCGATGGAGTAGATAGGGTTCATGGTTGATGGCGCTTTTGGCATACCGGCCAAGGTCGCAAGCTCACTCAGTGTCAGATCTTTAAGATCTTTACCAAAGTAAGTCTGAGCGGCGGCACCAAAGCCGTAAGAGCGATAACCCAAGAAGATCTTGTTGACGTACAGCTCCATGATCTCTTCTTTGCTCAGCAGTTGCTCAATGTGGATCGCGATAAAGATCTCTTTGATTTTACGCATGATTTTCTTCTCATTAGATAAGAAGAAGTTACGCGCAAGCTGCTGAGTGATCGTACTCGCGCCCTGCTTTGCGGAACCAGAAAGAGCTACGACAACGGCTGCACGAGTAATGCCAATAGGATCGATGCCTGGATGATCGTAAAAACGGCTGTCTTCTGTCGCGATCAAGGCTTCAATTAGGTGTTGAGGGATCTCATCGTAAGTGACAGGAATGCGGCGCTTTTCACCAAACTGAGAGATCAGCTTACCGTCTTGACTGAATATCTGCATTGGTGTCTGCAGCTTGACATCTTTTAAAGTTGCTACATCTGGCAACTCTGGTTTTACGTAGAGGTAAAAACCAAAAATGGTTCCGACCCCAAGTACCGTGCAAACCAATACGAAAATAAACAATCGCTTTATGAACTTCACCGGAGAATCCCTGATTAATTAAGCTTACGTTATGCAAACCTAGGTAGTTTAAGCTAAAAGTAGCTCAAATCTGTTTATGTGCTTACTAAATCAACGATTTAAGCCGAGGCGCTAGGCAAACTTTACGGAGCTGAGCTCAATGGTCAAATCATTAATTACAGGCATAGATATCAGCCACCAGAGTATCAAAGCGGTGGTCTTAAAGCCTGGAAAAGACACTTTCACACTTGTTAGTTATCACCAAATGCCAATTGAAGCGAACATTTTCACTGATAACTACAGGTTAAATTATCAGAAAATTGTAAAGAAACTCAAAGAACTAAGAAAGGCTTTGCCACTATTTAGTCGCAAAGTGTGCCTGAGTGTCCCTGACAGTTCAGTAATAAGTAAGCGATTACAAATAGATAGCGATCTGAGCGATGAAGAGTGCCAGTTTGTTATTACTCGGGATTTTGCTCAGCAGTCTCCGGTTGAGGTTGAAGCGCTTTATCTCGATTTTATTGCTCTTTCTCATGAAAAGACGCAGGCGAAAATGGATTATCAGGTGTATGCGATTAGAAAGGAGTGTATCGATACGCGGCGTAAGCCGTTACTGAAGTCGGGTTTTACCCCTATTTTGATCAACCCCCATTCACACAACCTTATTCAGTTGTGGCGACGAGCGTCTAGGCGGTGTGGAAACACAAACTGGCTATTGATGGATGTCCACTCAGATTGTGTAGCTTTGTGCTTTGAACGTGAACATCTGGGAGTGGTCTATAAAGAATTTCCTTTCGAGGAAGAGGATTCATCGCTGGGTAAGGTATTGGAACCCCTGCTCCTAAATATTGAGCTTATAGATGCTGAGCTGGAAGGTGTTTGGCTAAGTGGTGAAGCGAATCTGTTCTCGCAACTAACGTCTCTTTTGTTGCCTAGATTAGGGCTCCCTTGCATGCCACTTGAGCTGTGTGATCTATTCGATGCTAAGCACCAGCCAAAGATTGGTCCTCAATTTGCAATTGCACTCGGTTTGGCTTTAAGCGGTGCTTATTGGCTGGAGAAGCATCATGCAGCCTGAAATCAACTTAATACCTTGGCGTACTGATCAGCGTCAGCAGAGAATCCATCATCTTGTCTTTTCTTTGAGCTCTGTGGTGCTGATTGCTTCACTGGTGGTTGTAACTGGCGAGCACTATCTGCAATCACAGATTCGTCTTCAGCAATCACGTGTCGAGAAACTAAAGAACTGGAGTTCCCACTTAGATCAGAAAGTTAGCCAAGTAAATGCTATTGAGCAGAAAGTAGCAGCGCTAAAGGGGGAAATCATTGAGTTGCAGGAGCTGCACGCACAACGCTATTTCCCATTACAACTCATAGCGCTGCTTCCAGAACTATTGCCTGAAAGTGTGTATCTCGATCACATCAACTTGGTCGGTAGGCAAGTGAGTCTAGCTGGTATAGCTGAAACAGCTGAACAATTAAATGAACTGCTGGCTAACTTGCAACGTTCACCCATGATAGAGGAGGTGAAGTTGCAATCAGTTGTGCATGGTGTGCAGCGCTTTAGCAATATTTACCAATCCTTTTCGCTGACGTTTGAGCTGGTGGAGCGTTCCTATGATTGAAGTGCGTGGTGTTAGTTTAGCGAGTTTATCTAAGTTACAACGGCTTTGGTTGTGTGGTACTTCTCTGTCGGTGCTACTGGCCTTAGGTTATTGGTTGGTGATTAGCCCGTCACTGACTCACTTGGAATCTTTATTAGTCAAAGAGCGGCAACAGAAAAGTATCATTGAGCAAAAACGGCAAACGGTCGCTTTGCTCTCGCAGCGTCGGTCTGAGCTGGAACAACTTGAGCAAAGAAAAGCGCAACAGCGGGTTCACTTTATTCAGACAATAGACGTCACGGGGGCATTGAGCATGATTAATCAAATCGCTCAGCAACATGCGTTGGTACTTTCCCATATGAATCAAACAGGCCATCGGCCCAAAGGTCCTTTTCTGCAGTCATCGCTGCAGTTCGAGCTGTCAGGTAAATATCAGCACATTGCTGCCTTTTTCCAGACGCTGGTCACGCGGCCTTATGCTGTTTATTTTGATGCACTGCGTTGGCGTCGTACGCAAAGTGATAGTCCGCAATTAAATTTGCAAGGTGAGGTGTATCTCCTTCTGCCTCTAAATGAGGTGAGCAGTGAGAGCTAGCCTAATTATCTGTTTGTATCTTGTCTTGAGCGGCTGCAAAGCTAACCGCCAACCATTGGAATTTGTACAAGTAGAACAAAAAGAACCCCATGTTCTGTCTTTGACCAAGTTTAATCCGAAGCGTTTTCACGCCCTGCAAGATGTGAATTTATCTATTCAGCGCGACCCCTTTTTATTGCCAACCGCTTTGTTGGGAGCAGAGGCACCTATCTTAGGCTGTCACAAAGATGCTGTCGCCAACAGCTCACTTAAAACCTATCCATTAGATCAGCTGCGCTTAGCAGGAGTGATGACGGTTCGGGGCAAGCATGCTGCGCTTATTGAGTTGCCTGATGGGGCGCTGATCACCAGAGTACAAGGAGAGTTTATTGCGGCGCATAGTCTCATCACTGATGTGACAGTAGAAGCTGTTGAAATTCGCGAGCCTGTGCAAGATAGCAAGGGTTGCCTTAGCTACAGAACAAGACGACTGGTAATGAATTAGGTGAGAATGATGAAGGTATTTTGCATTGTATTACTTAGTTTGATCGCGATTTTGAAAGACGCTAATGCTCAAATTCACTCTCCGAGTCGTTCTGAGGTGGAGAGTGAAGTCCATAGTCACAGCACCTTATCTGTTAATTTTCAGGATATCCCTGTTCGTAAAGTGTTACAGCAAATAGCAGATCACAATAATTTTAATCTGGTTGTTTCGGATGCCGTTACGGGTAACCTGACATTGAGATTAAAGGATATCCCCTGGCCCCAGTTGTTGGATATTATCCTTCATATGGAAGGGCTTGAAAAACGCATGAAAGGAAATGTTTTACTGGTGGCGCCAGCGACCGAAATCGCGCAGCTTAAGCAGCAACAGTTGGAGCAGGTGAAAGTCTCATCAGAGCGACAGCCACTCACGTCAGAAATTATCTCTATACGCTTTGCTAAAGCGGCAGATATAGCCGAGATGTTAGGTGCACAGGCAAAGACGAACATGCTGTCTGAGCGTGGTTCGATTGCGATTGATACCCGGACCAATAGCCTACTTATTCGAGATGTTGCCAGCCATATTCAAGCAATGAGGTCTATCATCACCGCCTTAGATGTCCCGGTGAAGCAAGTCCAAATAGAAGCGCGTATCGTCAGTTTGAACGAAGGCGATTTACAAGAGTTGGGTGTGCGTTGGGGGTTCAGTTCTACCAACGGGAGCCACTCGGTTGGAGGATCGATCGAAAGCAATGCAGAGAAGCTCAACTTATATGGGGACAGTGGTGTGTCACTGGATGATTTTTTAAACGTCAATTTGGCCGCAACTTCTGCCACTGCGTCGACCATTGCATTTCAAGTGGCCAAATTGGCCAGTGATACTTTGCTTGATCTTGAGTTGTCTGCATTACAAAGAGAGTCGCGTGCAGAGGTGATCTCAAGCCCGCGTTTAATGACGACCAACAAACAGCCCGCTTATATTGAACAAGGAACCGAAATACCGTACTTAGAAGCCGCATCGAGTGGCGCAACTAGTGTTAACTTCAAAAAAGCAGTACTGAGCTTGAAAGTGACGCCGCAGATTACCTCTGATAATCGCTTAATCTTAGATCTGAATGTTACGCAGGACAGGCCGGGCCAAGTTGTAAAAACGGGTACGGGAGAAGCGGTGGCGATAGATACGCAACGCATTGGGACTCAAGTATTGGTGAATAACGGTGAAACGATTGTGTTAGGCGGAATTTACCAACACAGTGTGTCTGATACCGTTGATCAGGTGCCGATTTTAGGTGATATTCCCCTGTTGGGAGCCCTTTTTCGACGAACTTATCAGCAAATGGGTAAAAGTGAATTGCTGATTTTCGTTACTCCAAAAGTGGTCGTTCCGTCATCAATCAACAGATAGATGAAAATAAATTTGCATTAGTGTCACCTTATCTAGATAATTTCGGGTCTTATCACGAATTATCTGTGAGGAATAGGTGCTGCAAGCATATCTTAGACCAGAGAAATCTTGGTTTTCTTGTAGCGATGTCATTGAATTAACGTTGTAAATTAATGCTGAACATGGCTGAAAAACGCAATATTTTTCTTGTTGGACCAATGGGTGCCGGCAAAAGTACAATTGGTAGACACCTGGCTCAACAGCTTCACATGGAGTTTGTTGACTCGGATACAGTGATCGAAGAACGCACTGGCGCGGATATCGCGTGGGTGTTTGACGTGGAAGGCGAAGAAGGCTTTCGTGTCCGTGAAGAAAAGGTGATCAATGACCTAACTGAAGAGCAAGGTATTGTTCTGGCAACAGGCGGTGGCTCTATCAAGAGTAAAGAAAACCGCAATCGCCTTTCTGCTCGCGGCATTGTTGTTTACCTTGAAACCACAATCGAAAAGCAACTTGCACGTACTAACCGTGACAAGAAACGCCCTCTACTTCAAACGGACAACCCTCGTAACGTGTTGGAGTCACTGGCTGGTGAACGCAACCCTCTTTACGAAGAAATTGCGGATTACACCGTGCGTACCGACGATCAAAGTGCAAAAGTGGTAGCCAACCAGATTGTAAAAATGCTAGAAGAACGTTAATACGTCAAATTTTAGCAACTGGAGAATACCCATGGAACGGATTACGGTCAGTTTAGGTGAGCGTAGCTATCCAATCTCAATTGGTGCCGGATTATTTAATGATCCGGCCCACCTTTCTTTTTTATCTGCAAAACAAAAAGTCGTTGTGATTACTAACGTCACGGTTGCTCCTTTGTACGCTGATAAAATCTTATCTCTTCTTGAGCAAGTAGGCTGCGAAGCCTCTGTACTTGAGTTGCCAGACGGCGAACAGTACAAATCGCTGGATACTTTTAATACCGTGATGAGTTACCTTCTTGAAGGCAACTTTGCACGTGATGTCGTCGTGATAGCACTTGGCGGTGGTGTGATTGGTGATCTCGTTGGTTTTTCTGCTGCATGTTACCAACGTGGTGTCGACTTTATTCAGATCCCAACAACGCTATTGTCTCAGGTGGACTCCTCAGTCGGTGGTAAAACTGCTGTGAACCACAAGCTGGGTAAGAACATGATAGGGGCTTTTTATCAGCCTAAATCGGTGATTATCGACACCGATTGCCTCGCAACGCTGCCACCAAGAGAGTTTGCGGCGGGGATTGCTGAGGTGATCAAATATGGCATCATTTACGATCAGGATTTCTTTGTCTGGCTAGAAGAAAACCTCGACAAACTCTACGCACTGGATGAGCAAGCTTTGACTTATGCGATAGCTCGTTGCTGTCAAATCAAAGCAGAAGTGGTGGCTTTGGATGAAAAAGAGTCAGGCATTCGTGCATTGCTGAATCTAGGTCATACATTTGGTCATGCGATCGAAGCTGAGTTAGGTTATGGTAAATGGCTACACGGTGAAGCCGTTTCTTCAGGCACTGTGATGGCAGCAAAAACTGCCGAGCTTCAAGGGCTTATCACGGAGCAGCAAGTAGAGAGAATTCTCTCTATACTGAAGAGAGCGCAATTACCTGTGCATACACCAGAAACTATGACCTTTGACGACTTCATGAAACACATGATGCGCGATAAAAAAGTTCTCGCTGGTGAACTGCGATTAGTGTTACCGACCAGTATCGGTAGCGCTGAAGTAGTGAAAGGTGTGCCTGAATCGGTTATTAAGCAAGCGATCGATTTTTGTCGCGATATCTAAGTTCTTTTCTTTAGACAGTAGGCTGTCATTAGGATGGTTAAATGAGTTTGACGCATGAATCCCGTGTGTTGGAGTTAGCTTCTCAAGTTGAATTGCTTGAACGTATGCAATTGCTGACTAACTTCGGTTCAAACTTAGTCACTGTTGGCGGTGCATCAGGGGCTGGTAAGTCTTGGCTTGCCCAGCGTTATTTAGAAGCGTGGGTGTCAGATAAAAACCAATCACTCCTGATGTGTCATCCAAGTCAGGATGATCAGCAGCGCCGTACTATGATTCTGTCTCAGCTCTTTTCTGACTCAATGTTCAATCCTGCAGATCCTCTAGCTGAGAGTTTTGCCCGCCAGATGCAAGGGGAAAGCTGCGATGCGGTGATTGTTGTGGATGACGCCCATCTTCTACAGGAGACATTTGTATCTGAATTGTGGATGCTGATTTTGGAAGCGCAGGAAAACCCTGCTTGGACAATTAATGTGGTGTTGTTTGCCCAGTCGAATAGTTTGGATGTATTACTGACTCGGCTCAGTTATGGGCAGGATCACAAGCCAATTGATCTGGAGATCGAACCACTAAGTCAGGATGAAGCCGATCGATTTTTTGAACACTTAGTGATTCGTTTTGTCGAAGATGAAAGAGAAAAACGCGTACGTAATGCGTACCGAACTGTGGCCCGTCGACCGGGTGAGATTATGGCTTTAGGGGATCATAAAGTGGAAAAAAGGATTATTATCCGCTCAATTATTGGCTCACCAATTAACATCGCATTATTGGTGGTGACCTTACTGTTATTGATTGGTGGTGGGTACTGGTGGATGATGAGTCAACCCTCGCCTGATGATAAAGCACAGCAAATGGTTGATGCTATTGAGCAGACCGTCATCCCTACTTTAGCTAAAGACCCTGTGCCTGAAGCGGAGCTGAACAACTCGATGGAAGAGGAGTCGATGAGCACCGATCCTATGCTTGCTTCTGCGGAAGATGATTCTGAATCTCTACCGCCGGCAGTAACAGAGCAAACGTCGAGCGTGGGCAATCCAGAAAGTGATCATCAGCGTGTCGTGATTACTTCTGAGGTGGTAGACGCTCTGCTCGAGGGTAAGCCTGAAACCGCGGATACCACCGCTATAGAACAAGTGGTTGAGCAGTCTATTCCTCAATCAGAACCCTCAGCGACTCCAAGTGCTGTGGAAGCCGAGCCAATTGCTCAAACAGAGAACTCCCCTCAACCAGAAAAGACAGTCATTACGTTCTCTTTTACCAAAGAGGAACTAAAGCGCTTTTCTCCCCGTAGCTATACGCTACAGCTGGCCGCCGTACAATCACTGGAAGATGTGCAAGCTTTTCTCGATAAATATAAATTATCTGACAATGTGTATATCTATCCAACGATGCGCAATGATATCGAGTGGTTCATCGTCACATATCAAAACTATCCAACCATTCAGGTGGCAAGGGATGCAGTAGATGCATTGCCCGATGACTTGCAACGACTAGACCCTTGGGCAAAATCGCTCAGTCAGGTTCACCGTGAAATTGAACGAGTGAAATAACGCTGAGCTTAGCGGGAAAATATGTTACATTCCGCAGCCTTAATTTGTGGTTGATAGATAGAGCAGTTGATGAAGAAGCAGCGTGCCTTCCTGAAATGGGCGGGTGGAAAATACGGACTTGTCGAAGATATCCAGCGATACTTGCCTGAAGGCCGTAAGCTGGTAGAGCCGTTCGTTGGTGCTGGTTCTGTATTTCTCAATACTGACTATGAGCAGTATCTGCTTGCTGACATTAATCCTGATCTGATTAATCTCTATAATTTACTTAAAGAAAAGCCAGATGATTATATTTCAGAGGCCAGACGATGGTTTGTCCCTGAAAACAATCGCAAAGATGCCTACTTGTCTATTCGAGCAGAGTTTAATGGCTCCGATGACGTGATGTATCGCTCGCTGGCGTTCCTTTATATGAACCGTTTTGGTTTTAATGGCTTATGCCGTTACAACAAGAAAGGCGGTTTTAACGTCCCGTTCGGTTCGTATAAAAAGCCTTATTTTCCTCAGGCTGAGCTGGAGTTCTTTGCCCAAAAAGCGAAGAAAGCGACATTTGTGTGCGAGAGCTACACCGACACGTTCAAACGTGCTCGCAAGGGCAGTGTAGTGTATTGCGATCCACCCTACGCTCCACTTTCTAATACAGCCAACTTTACCTCTTATGCGGGCAACGGCTTTACTTTGGATGACCAGGCCGCATTGGCGGATGTGGCAGAAAAAGCCGCTAAAGAGCGTAATATTCCAGTGTTGATTTCTAACCATGATACGACGTTAACACGCCGGCTATACCACGGGGCAGAACTCAATGTCGTCAAGGTTAAGCGTACGATCAGCCGCAATGGCGCTGGGCGCAACAAAGTAGATGAACTATTGGCGTTGTTTAAGCCACAAGACAACCGTTAACGACATTTCTCTTCTCTCATCTATCTTCTGACCTTTAGCTTAGGTAGAATTGCGTTCAACTTATATTCAGTCGTTTTGCTCAATTCATTTTAGAGGTCAGGTATGAAAGATTTCCTTATCGCTCCATCGATTCTATCTGCAGATATGGCTCGCTTAGGCGAAGACGTAGAAAAAGTTCTCGCAGCGGGTGCCGATGTGGTTCACTTTGACGTAATGGATAACCACTACGTACCTAACCTAACCTTTGGTGCGCCTATCTGTCAGGCACTGCGTGACTACGGTATTACTGCACCAATCGATGTACACCTAATGGTGAAGCCAGTCGATCGCATTATTCCTGACTTCGCTAAAGCAGGTGCGTCTATGATCACTTTCCATATCGAAGCCTCTGAGCACGTTGATCGCACACTTCAGCTTATCAAAGAGCATGGTTGTAAAGCGGGTGTGGTACTCAACCCAGCGACACCGCTATCTCACCTTGAGTACATCATTGATAAAGTCGACATGATTCTTCTGATGTCAGTAAACCCTGGCTTTGGTGGTCAATCTTTCATTCCTAAAACACTCGATAAGCTACGCGCAGTTCGCAAAATGATTGATGAATCTGGTCGCGATATTCGTCTGGAAATTGATGGCGGTGTGAAGGTTGAAAACATCCGAGAAATTGCTGAAGCGGGCGCGGATATGTTTGTAGCAGGTTCGGCTATCTTCAACCAGCCAGACTACAAAAAAGTGATCGATGAAATGCGCGCTGAACTTGCTAAGGTTAACTAATTCAATGAGCAACATTAAGTTAATCGCATTCGATTTAGACGGTACGTTACTTGATAGCGTGCCTGATTTGGCGGTTGCTGCTGACCAAGCGGTACAAGCATTAGGCTACCCTGCAGTGACAGAAGAGCAAGTGCGTGATTACGTAGGTAACGGCGCTGATGTTCTTATAGGTCGTTCACTGAGTCGAAGCCTAACGGTCTCACCAGATTTAGACCCAGAATTGCATGCTAAAGCGCGTATTCTGTTTGATGACTACTACGAGCAAAGTGGACACAAGCTCAGCCACCTCTACCCAGCAGTAAAGGAAACCTTGGCAGAGCTGCACGAAGCGGGCTTTACCATGGCGCTAGTGACCAACAAGCCATCGAAGTTTGTCCCTGAGGTTCTGGCGAAGCACGGTATTGATAAGTACTTTGTTGATGTGCTCGGGGGCGATACGTTCCCAGAGAAAAAACCTAACCCAATGGCACTAAATTGGCTGCTTGAGAAACATGGCTGTCAGCCACAAGAAATGCTAATGGTGGGTGATTCAAGTAACGATATCAAAGCGGCGAAAAACGCAGGCTGTCATTCGTTTGGTTTGACCTATGGGTACAACCACGGTGAGCCTATTTCTGCCTCTCAACCGGATTATGTCGCAGATACCATCGCAGATTTAGCAGAACTCTTAACGGTTTCAGCTTAATAGCGACAAAAGAGCTTTTAAAATACTCGTTAATGAGTACACTGAGTAAACCGTGTGGATAGAAACCACGCGGTTTTTTCATTATTTAGCATAAGAAGTCAAAGGAATTATTCCCATGAGCAAACCCATCGTATTGAGTGGTGTTCAACCATCAGGTGAACTAAGTATCGGTAACTACTTGGGTGCTCTACGTCAATGGCAGCAGATGCAAGATGATTACGATTGCCAATACTGTGTTGTCGACCTTCACGCAATTACGGTTCGCCAAGATCCGAAAGCGTTGCACGAAGCGACTCTAGACGCACTAGCAATCTGTCTTGCAGTTGGTGTTGATCCGCAAAAGAGCACGCTATTTGTTCAGTCACATGTACCAGAGCATGCTCAACTTGGTTGGCTTCTTAACTGTTACACCCAGATGGGTGAACTGGGCCGAATGACCCAGTTTAAAGACAAGTCTGCGCGTTATTCGAAAGACTCATCTAGCCAATTTGGTGATGTGAACGTGGGCTTGTTCGACTACCCAGTGTTGATGGCAGCAGATATCCTTCTCTACGGTGCGCATCAAGTACCAGTTGGTAGTGACCAGAAGCAGCACCTTGAATTAGCGCGTGATATCGCTAACCGCTTCAACAATATCTACTCGCCAGAGCAGCCAATCTTCCAAGTGCCAGAGCCGTATATTCCAACAGTGAATGCGCGAGTGATGAGCTTGCAAGATGCGACTAAGAAGATGTCTAAGTCGGATGATAACCGTAAGAACGTGATCACTCTGCTTGAAGAGCCTAAGTCAATCATCAAGAAGATTAACAAAGCTCAGACAGATGCAGAAACGCCACCGCGTATTGCTCATGACTGGGATAACAAAGCCGGTATTTCTAACCTAATGGGTCTTTACTCGGCGGCAACAGGTATGAGCTTTGAAGAGATTGAAGCTAAGTACCAAGGCGTGGAGATGTACGGTCCATTTAAGAAAGATGTTGGTGAAGCAATTGTTGCTATGCTTGAGCCTATTCAAGCTGAATACCACCGTATCCGTGCAGATCGCGCATACATGGATCAGGTGATGAAGCAGGGTGCTGAGAAAGCGTCTGCACGCGCCGCGGAGACACTGAAGAAAGCATACGAAGCGGTAGGTTTTGTGGCTCGCCCATAGACCTATCTGCTTTCGAACAATATAAAAAACGGACTCATTTGAGTCCGTTTTTTTATATCCAGTTTATGATGCTATTGAGCACCTTCAAAGCCCATTTGTCGCCATGCTTCAAAAGCGATAATGGCGACTGCGTTAGATAAATTGAGGCTGCGAGCATCAGGCATCATTGGGATGCGAATACGCTGTTCCATTGGCATGCTCTCAATCAGCTCTGCTGGCAGGCCGCGGGTTTCTGGGCCAAACAGTAACACGTCACCTATCTGGAAATGAGCATCAACGTGATGACCAGTTGTTTTTGTCGTACAGGCAAAAATACGGAAGCTTTCGCGCTCTTTTTCTAGGTATTCAACAAACGCTTGATAGTTTTTATGCCGAGTGACACGTGCTAAGTCATGGTAGTCGAGGCCAGCACGGCGAACTTTTTTCTCTTCTAGGTCAAACCCAAGTGGCTCAATTAAATGCAGGTTAGCGCCGCAGTTGGCACACAGGCGAATAATGTTACCCGTGTTGGGGGCAATTTCAGGCTCATAGAGGGCGATATCGAACATAGCGTTAATTTCTTATCATCTGCTTGGAAACACAGCAGTATAAGGCGGCTTTAAGAAGCCGCCAAGCCTGAACTCGAGGATTGGGTTATGCGTTTTGTGCTAGTGCTACTGCATAGTTTTCACTGACGGCATCCCAGTTGACGACATTCCACCAAGCATCAATGTATTCAGGGCGACGGTTTTGATAGCTGATGTAGTAAGCGTGTTCCCATACATCCAGCGCCAAAATAGGCTCACCTTGAACGCTCGCCACATCCATCAATGGATTGTCTTGATTACTTGTGGAAGTGATGTGCAGCTGACCTTCTTTGACGACTAACCACGCAAAACCAGAACCGAAGGTATTGATGGCCGCATCGGCGAACAGAGCCTTAAATTGCTCAAAACTTCCAAAAGTAGCATTAATCGCTTTTGCCAAGTCGCCTTCAGGTTCGCCGAGTGCACCTGGTGTCATGCAGTGCCAATAAAGAATATGATTGTAGTAACCTCCACCGTTGTTGCGAATGGCTGGAGAGTACTGGGAAATATTGGCAAAGATATCTTTCAGTGAGGCATTTTCCAGTTCGGTACCTTTGACTGCAGCAATAAATTTATCGAAGTATGTTCTGTGATGCTTACTGTAATGGACTTCCATGGTTTTAGCGTCGATATACGGCTCTAGTGAATCGTAAGCGTAAGGCAGGTCAGGGAAAGTGTGAGACATAGTAAATCCTCCGTCATTGAAGGATTTACTTTAAATGATAATGAGATCCATTATCAACTGTGTTTTTGTAAGGTTATTGCTTTGGTATCAGCGGTAGGCGAATTTCTACTTTCAGGCCACCAAGCTCGCTACGTAAAGCGCGAATGGTACCGCTATGCTGGCGGATGGCATTTTCGGTAATGGCTAACCCTAATCCAGTACCACCGCTGTGACGATCACGTGCTGTAGAGACGCGGTAGAAAGGGCGGAAGATCGCTTCAAGCTCTTGCTCCGGCACACCTTCCCCATTGTCATCGACAGAGATAGTGAGCTGGTCTGAATGAACGTCGAGTGATACTTGAATAATATCCTTACCGTAGTAGATAGCGTTACGAACAATATTATCGACAGCGCTCATCAGCAATTTCGGGTTGCCCGAAATCATGCGATCAGGGATGTCATTATAGCTCAGTGACTTTTCCATTTGTTCCGCTTCAAATTGCGCATCGGAAAGAATCGCTTCCCAAAGACTTACAATGGGTTGTTGTTCACGCTCGACGTGACTATCGACTTGCATACGGGATAGCTCCAGCAATTCACCGATCATTTGCTCTAGCCGTTGCGCTTCTGTATCTATGCGAGTGAGCTCTGGGCTTTCTCCCTGTTTTCGTGAGGCAAGGGCTGTGGCCATCCGTAAGCGGGTTAAGGGTGAGCGAAGCTCATGTGAGATATCAGACAGCAAGCGCTGTTGACCTGAAATCATTTGATTTACGGCTTCGACCATCTGGTTAAAACTTTTGCCAGCTTGGCGAAACTCTGAGGTGCCTTTTTCTAATTGTGGATCAACAAAAAACTCTCCTTTTGCTACGCGCTTAGCGGCTCGCTCCAGTTTTCTGGCCGGTTGACTGAGCGCCCAGGCAAGCCACAGGAGCAAAGGGGTACTCACCAGCATTACAGCAAACAGCAATTGGAAGGGTTTATCAAACAGTCGAATTAGGAAAGGAGAGGGTTGATTCCATTTGACGCCGATGTACAACAGAAGATCCTTCTGCGCCAGTGTGATTGGCAATGGTCCTGCCACCATATAGTGCCCATAGAGCCTTTGTTTCGGCTTATCTGGATCTTCGATGCCGGTAATAAAATTTTGTACCGCTTTGAGCTTGAAATCCTTGCGATCCCGAGTCGTGAGGATATTGCCTTCAAGATCGGTCAGGACAAAGCGAGGACGAGGATCTCGTGGCGATCGCTTGGGGCCTTCTAACTGAAAAATAATACGCCGTAGATCCGTTTCGTCAGCAAAGCTTTGTTCAATCTTCTGCTTAGTGGCCAACAGCTTTTGGTAATGATCAGCAGGGATATCTCTTGATTTACGTGGATCTAGATGAGGTAGAGACAAAACAGCGATCAGCACCAGAAACATGGTGAACCAGAAGATAGCAAAGATGCGCCCGTAAAGGCTGGTGATTTTGGGCAGACGCATTAATCTTCCTCTACCAACAAATAGCCGCGCCCGCGCAAAGTTTTGATACGTGACTTACCATCTTCACGCTCTGGCAGCTTTTTCCTGAGGTTAGAGACATGCATATCAATCGCACGATCAAAAGCAGCGAGTCGTTTCCCCAGAACATCCAAACTGAGAGTCTCTTTGGTTAAGGTTTCTCCAGGATGCTGAACGAAGTGGCTCAATAGGGCAAACTCTGTTGTGGTGAGTTCAAGATACTGCTCCTGGCAATACGCTTCCTGTTTACCCGGATAAATTTTGATGTCTTGATAGTGGATACAGTCGCTGTTTTTCGTGCCGATTTTGGCCTGTGTGCGGCGCAAAATAGCACGAATACGCGCTAGCAGTTCGCGATCACTGAAGGGTTTAGGTAGGTAATCGTCGGCCCCTAACTCTAATCCAATAACCCTATCTATTTCCTCCCCTTTAGCGGTCAGCATTAATACAGGGGTTTCCCAGTGTTCACGTAGGCGTTTAAGGGTTTCCATACCGTTGAGTTTGGGCATCATGACATCGAGCAGTATTAAATCGATGCTGTCATTAACCGCCTCAAGTCCAGCTTCTCCGTCGTTAGCCTCAGATACACTATAACCTTCGAACGTCAGCACCTCTTTGAGTAAGCTGGTTAGCTCGGTGTCATCATCAATTAATAGGATATTTGCCATGGAATGCATCTCTTCAATATTACCCGTTACACTAATACTACTGATTATTCGTCAAGAGCTTTAGCCAAAAATTTGCTCTTTACGATTCTTTACGCTCTCTAGACGCCACTTTACGTTGCAGTTCGTATTCTACACTCAAGCGCTGTCAAGGCAGCTTGATTCCTCACTCTGGATACGAAAGGTACGATTATGAAAACGGCAAAGAAATTGATATTAGCGGCGGTGATTCTTCCTTTGACTCTGGGCACGGCAAGTGCATTCGCTTTTGGTGGCAAAGATCATAAAAAAGGCCACCACGGTGAGTTTGGTTTTGATCGTGGTATTATGCGTCAGCTTGATTTAACGGACGCGCAGAAAGAACAGATGAAAGTGCTGCGTGAAACGTCTAAAACCGAAATGAAAGCAGAGTTTAAACAAAACTTTGAAACTCGACATGCTGAAATGCAAACCAATAAAGAAAAACTTCAAGCTCTGGTACTCGCGGATACGTTCGATAAAGTGGCTGCGAATGAGTTAGCCAAACAAATGGTTGAGCAGCAGACTGCACGTAAAGTAAAAATGTTGGAAAAACAACATCAGATGCTGAGCATCCTGACGCCAGAGCAGAAAACCAAATATGTTGAACTGCAAAAAGAGCGTGCTGAGAAGCGCTTCAATAAGATGCAAGAGCGCTTAAGTGACAGTTAAACAGATGTGATTTATTAAGGCGGCCGATTGGCCGCCTTTTTTGTATCATTTTTATTCAATAATTTGCGAGTTATACTTAAGGTAATGTTTTTCAAACGCTTTACTTTATGAAACACGAATATGCACGTTTAGTAACACTGGCTGCTTGGACAGCGACGATTGTTGCAACGTTACTGCTGATGGTTAAGTTGGCAGCGTGGTGGGTGACGGGCTCAGTCAGTTTACTCGCCTCATTGATTGACTCTATGCTCGATATTGCCGCCTCTCTGGTCAACCTTTTTGTCGTCAGATATTCACTGCAACCCGCTGACAGAGAGCATACCTTTGGTCATGGTAAAGCTGAGTCCTTGGCGGCGTTGGCTCAGGCGATGTTTATTTCTGGCTCTGCGGTCTTCTTGATCCTCAATGGTGTAGAGCGCTTTTTCCGCCCTCATGAACTGCAATCTCCCGAATATGGGGTATACGTGAGTCTATTTGCCATTGTGATTACTTTTGCTCTTGTTCAGTTCCAAAAATACGTCGTTAAACAAACGGGCAGTCAGGCCATTGCTGCGGACTCTTTGCACTATCAATCTGATTTATACATGAATGCTGCGATTATGTTAGCGCTGGGCTTAAGTTGGTTTGGCATTACTCAAGCGGATGCGGTGTTTGCCGTCGGGATTGGTTTATACATTTTATATAGTGCTGTGCAGATGGTACGAGAAGCGATTCAGACTCTGCTGGATCGTAAGTTGCCGGATGAAGAGTTGGAAGAAATCAAGGCGTGCTGCTTATCAGTCGATGGAGTTTTAGGGGTGCACCAATTACGAACACGTATGTCGGGCCCAACGCGTTTTATTCAGTTGCACCTTGAGCTTGAAGATCAGATCCCGCTACTTGAAGCGCATCGCATTTCTGACTCAGTAGAAAATCGGTTATTGGAACGCTTCCCGCATGCCGATGTATTGATCCACCAAGACCCGTATTCGGTTGTTTTTGGGCCGGAGAAAGAGCAAAAAGCCCAAGATTGGTAGCAGCGGATGGTAAGCCACAGGTCTGAAGCGACAAAATGTGCCTTATTGACTATCTTTTCATCGAGGGCACAATCCGTTGGTATTCTGATGTGTATCAAATCAGAAAAAGAGTAAAACTGTAATACTCTTACATAAGTAGAAAAGTTACATAATTTAGTTTAAATAACAGTAGTATTCCTTGTGCGTCAAGGTAACATACTGCACAGCTATAAGAATCTTGTCAGTAATTCGGTTGTAAATTGCTGACGTAAAAATTGAAATAAGATTCCCAAAAAATCGAGGGTGAGCATGATTAAGAAGATCGGTGTTTTGACAAGTGGCGGTGACGCACCAGGTATGAACGCAGCCGTTCGCGGTGTGGTACGTACAGCGCTATCGGAAGGTTTAGAAGTGTACGGCGTTTACGACGGATACTTAGGCCTTTATGAAGACCGTATCGAGAAGCTTGATCGTTCAAGCGTATCTGATGTGATCAACAAAGGTGGCACTTTCTTAGGTTCAGCACGTTTTCCTGAATTCAAAGAAGTGGCTGTTCGTGAGAAGGCGATTGAGAACCTTAAGAAGCACGGCATCGAAGCATTGGTTGTGGTCGGTGGTGACGGTTCTTACATGGGCGCAAAGAAGTTAACCGAAATGGGTTACCCATGTGTTGGTCTACCAGGGACTATCGATAACGACATTGCAGGTACTGATTACACGATCGGCTATTTGACGGCTTTGAACACAGTAATCGATGCTATTGACCGTTTGCGTGACACTTCTTCTTCTCACCAGCGCATTTCAATTGTTGAAATCATGGGACGCCACTGTGGTGACTTAACTCTGATGTCGGCGATTGCTGGTGGCTGTGAGTACATCATCACTCCTGAAACAGGCTTGGATAAAGAGAAACTGATTAACAACATTCAGGATGGCATCAAGAAAGGTAAGAAGCATGCGATTATTGCCCTTACTGAGCTAATGATGGACGCTAACGAGCTGGCGAAAGAGATTGAAACGGCCACTGGTCGTGAAACTCGTGCTACTGTTCTTGGCCACATTCAACGCGGTGGTCGACCAACGGCATTTGACCGCGTTCTCGCTTCTCGCATGGGTAACTACGCGGTTCACCTTCTTATGGATGGCCATGGTGGTCGTTGTGTCGGTATCCAGAAAGAGCAACTGGTTCATCACGACATCATCGACGCGATTGAGAATATGAAACGCCCTGTTCGTGAAGACCTATACAAAGTGGCTGAAGAGTTATTCTAAGTCGCGATGAATCAAACCAGCCACCCAATCGATGGGTGGCTTTTTTATATCTCGTTTGAGTGCAGTTGGTTATCCATGGCAGAGGCTTTACGCTGTTGTCTCTTTTGGTGGACACCACGCCTCAAAGCTTGAATACGATTTTCCGCCTTATCGACACCCAAAAGAACCATCAGTGTGAGCAAAGTAATGATGACCGATTGGTGCCAGTAACCCAGACCAATCATCATCCCTAATGCTGCGAGTACCCATATCACCGCAGCTGAAGTGACACCATGTATTTTGCCATCTTGTGTCATCATCACCCCTGCACCGAGAAAGCCGACTCCAGTAATGATCTGCCCTAGCACCCTAGCTTGATCTAAAGTGTTGGGAGAAAGAGAAACCGCCATAGACATAAATAAGTAAGTTCCAGCGATGATTAAGATGGATGTTCGGATACCAACAGGCTTGCCACGAGTTTGACGTTCAACGCCAATCAAAATACCGTTGATCGCGCAACATAGCAGTGCAGCCCAGCTAAATGGGCCAAGATGCAGTAAAGGGTCGGGTGTTATATTCATAGTGCTCTCCTAAACTGCGGAGTATGCCGAGCATACTTGGTTTAGGCGAACAAAAGATATTTATCTTGAGGATAAAGCGAATTTAACAACCCGTCGTGGTCAAAACAAAGTTAGGCTCCGCGGCTGAAGTGGCTTCACGGTATTGCAGGTAGCAATTTTGCGTGCATTGGATTGCAAATTAAGTAGGCGAGGCAGGGCCGTGATGGCCAGAATACCCAATACCACAATGACGATAACCAGTTCAATTAGAGTGAAACCTTGTTTGCTTTTCATGACTATTTTTATTCTAAATGGAGATCCAGAGGGGTTTTGCTGGCTCGGCCACCGATTTCGCGCGTTAACTTAGGAACCAGGTAGCCAGACACTCGCTCAATCACACCCGCCATAATTTGCTTCGCTTGCTGATCTGAAATAAAAAAGTGGGCTGCGCCTTGTACTTTATCTAATACATGAATGTAGTAGGGCAGTACACCTGCATCAAATAATGCTTCGCTGAGCGCCACCTGTACATCAACGCTGTCATTGACGCCTTTGAGCATCACTCCTTGATTAAGTAGGGTAACACCTGAACGTCGTAGTGTACTTAAGGCATCTCTTAGTTGCTGATTGATTTCATTGGCGTGATTGATGTGAGTAACCATAATCACTTGCAAACGGGTTGCTGCTAACAGCTCGATCAACGTAGGCGTGATTCGATCTGGAATCACAACGGGCAGGCGAGAGTGAATTCTCAACCGTTTAATGTGTGGAATATCCGCGATCTGATCAACCAACCATTGCAGCTCTTCATCCTTTGCCATCAGAGGATCCCCACCTGAAAGAATGATTTCATTCAGTTCAGGGTGCTGGCGTACATAATCTAGGCTCTGCAACCAGACGGATTTACTGCCTTTATTCTCGTTATATGGAAAGTGGCGACGGAAGCAGTATCGACAGTTGATCGCGCAGCCTCCTTTAACGATCATCAAAGCGCGATTGCGGTATTTATGCAGTAATCCGGGGACTTGGTTATCTTGCTCTTCCAAGGGATCGGTTGAGTAGCCGGGGTGTACCTCAAACTCTTCTGAGAGAGGCAAAACCTGACGCAATAAAGGATCCCACGGATTGCCTTTTTCCATTCGGTCAATAAAACTTTGCGGTACACGCTGGGCGAACAACTTGCGAGCGTCGAAACCACTTCGCCATGGAGAGGGATCGATTTCCAACTGCTCAAGCAGTTTTTCAGGATCAGAGATCCCATTCGCCAGCTGTTTGAGCCAGTTTTGCTCAACAGAATCGACTTTTCGGGTTATGATGTGCGGCATTAAATTTAACTCGAAGAATGGTAAGAGGAAAAAATGGCTACTGTTAGCACGAATGAATTCAAAGGCGGTCTTAAAATTATGCTTGATAATGAGCCTTGTGTCATTCTCGAAAACGAGTATGTAAAACCAGGCAAAGGTCAGGCATTCAACCGTGTTAAAATCCGTAAACTGCTTTCAGGTAAAGTTTTAGAGAAGACATTTAAGTCTGGCGACACAGTTGAAGTGGCAGACGTAATGGATATCGATCTTGACTACCTGTACAACGACGGTGAATTCTACCACTTCATGAACAATGAAACATTCGAACAAATCGCTGCTGACACGAAAGCGGTGGGTGAAAATGCGAAATGGTTGGTTGAAAACGATACTTGTATGCTGACACTATGGAATGGTAACCCAATCGTAGTGACGCCACCAAACTTCGTTGAGTTAGAAGTGACAGAAACCGATCCTGGCCTGAAAGGTGATACTCAAGGAACTGGCGGTAAGCCAGCAACACTGACAACAGGTGCTGTGGTTCGTGTTCCTTTGTTCATCGCTATCGGTGAAGTGATCAAGGTAGATACGCGTACTGGTGAGTACGTTGGTCGAGTGAAGTAAGTTTGGTTTACTGAATAATTTGAAAAAGGTCACTTCGGTGGCCTTTTTTGTTTCTGAGCTAACTTTGATGTGCCACAATTCCTGCCATGTACACAGGGACTAAACTGGTAAGCATGAAACAGTCTTTACGTATTTGGCTAGATGCCGCTCGCCCTAAAACGCTACCATTGGCTCTGGTTTCCATTTTAACAGGTAGTGTTCTCGCGTATTCCACCCATCAGTTTTCTTTAATGATTACTGTGTTGGCGTTTGTGACAGCAACGTTATTGCAAATCTTGTCCAATTTAGCCAATGACTATGGTGATGCTGTTAAAGGCACCGACAACGACAATCGACTTGGGCCAATGCGCGCTATTCAGTCGGGGGCAGTGACACAGACGGATATGAAGCACGCTATTGTGATTAATATCGTCCTAACCATGGTGGCTGGACTGTCTCTGGTCTTTTATGCGCTCGATAGTTTACAAAGTATTCTGGCTTTTATTGGCTTAGGCGTGCTGGCAATTGTTGCTGCTATCGCGTACACGATGGGGAATAAACCTTACGGCTATGTAGGACTTGGTGATGTATCGGTATTTATTTTCTTTGGTCTGCTCGGTGTAGCCGGGACTTTCTTCCTTCACACTGGAATTGTCGCGCCTTTGTTAATCTTACCAGCGGTCGGCTGTGGTTTACTTGCTGTTGCCGTTTTGAACATCAACAACATGCGAGACATAGAAAATGACCAAGAGTGCGGTAAGCGTACCGTTGCGGTTCGTCTCGGTCAGAAAAATGCCAAGCATTATCACAGCGCGTTGTTGGTTGGTGCTTTGGTTGCATTTATTGGTTACCTTATCGTTCAGCCTGTACCTGTCTGGTTGAGTTTGCCCTTTTTATTGAGTGTACTGGTGATTTACAAACATGGCCGAGCGGTATGGCAAGCCAAGAAGCCTGCTCAGATAGCCCCTATGATGCCAGTGGTTGTGAAGTGCTCTCTGGTAACGAACTTATTGTTTGCTGGTGTGGTTATAGCTCAAACTCTGGTCAGTTAATTGAGCCTTGTCATTGCAATGACTTAATGTGTCTATATACTCGATGGAGATGACGAACCGTATGGGAAGGAACACGATGGAATACAATACATCGGCTTTATGCGACATTTACTCAGAGCAAGTGGATGTAGTAGAACCAATGTTTAGCAACTTTGGTGGCAGTGCCTCGTTTGCTGGACAGATCACGACGGTGAAGTGTTTTGAAGACAACGGTCTGATTCGGGAAGTCCTCGAACAGGATGGTTTAGGCCGCATATTACTCATTGATGGTGGTGGCTCATTGCGCCGTGCATTAATTGATGCTGAGCTAGCTTCACTGGCTGAAGAAAATGAGTGGGAGGGCTTAATCGTCTACGGATGTGTACGTGAAGTCGATGAACTGGAAGATATGAGCATCGGAATCCAAGCCCTAGCTTCAATTCCGGCTGGAGCAACTTCCCAAGCAATTGGAGAAGTGGACGTCGCGGTGAACTTTGGCGGAGTCACTTTCTTGCCCGAAGATTATCTATATGCAGACAATACAGGAGTGATTTTGTCGCAAGAGCCGCTTGATGTGGACCTAGATACCGAAGACGATGAACTCAACGTAGACGAATAACAGAATCCAAAAACACCGACTGTCCCGTCGGTGTTTTGCTATATAGCTTGAGCTAAATATTGACGCCTAAGCTTAAGAGCATAAAGATACCCCAGAATGCCTCCGAGAATGTTCCCCACTGCGATACCCGCAAATAGCCCTTCTATGTCATACCAATGACTACCGAGCCAAGCGCAAGGTAAGGTAAAGATGAATAGACGCATAAAGCTCCATTGGAATGCTTTGAGCGGCTCATGGAGTGCGTTTAGCCCGGACACCAGCATCATTACGATTCCCTGAAACCCGTAACTGAATGGCACAACTAGCAAATAGTGCCATAGCAGATCACTCACCGCTTGCTCTTGAGAAAACAGTGCTGCCAGTGGGATGCTCAGTGGAACCATCATAATAAAAATACCGAACTGGAATAGCAGTGAGAAACGCATGCTGAGGAATAGCCCGGCAAAACTACGTTGAGGGTTATTTGCGCCAACGTTTTGAGCGATGAATGGGGTTAAGGTTGAGGTTAATGACATCAATACTATGATGAGAATGGACTCCACTCGTTGAGCTGCACCGTAAGCGGCCACTGCAGCAGTGCCATGACGAGAAAGCAACATCATTAGGATAGCGCCTGAGAGTGGATTCATTGCATTCGATAAAGCGGCAGGTGTGCCTATTTTTAAAATTTGCTGCCAATCTACCCCAAGGGTTTTAAAACATGGCCACGCTAGGAGTTTCTCTCTTTTTATCAGTACATATAGGGATCCGATTAACGCGCCAAACCAGCTCATCGCACTGGCAATGGCCGCTCCCTGAATACCTAACTCGGGGAATGGACCATAACCAAAGATGAGTAAGGGGTCGAGCACACCATTAATTAGACCCGCTAGCATCATGATTTTAGCTGGTGTCTTAGTGTCACCTGTGGCTCGAATCGCACTGTTTCCTGCCATGGGAACGACCAAAAGAGGGATGGTCAGATACCAGATATCCATATACTGATGAATTAAAGGCAGTAGGGTTTGCTGTGCACCAAGAAAAAGGAAGAGTGGTTCGATGGTAAACAGCCCAAGTGTGGAGGCGAGGGCGACAAGTAACACGGCTAACAATAACCCATGAGAAGAAAATCGTGCCGCGATAATAGACTGACCTTGGCCCAGCAAGCGGCCGATATTGGTCGATAATCCCATTCCTATTCCCATAGTGATACAGTTAACAGCGAATGTGACTGGGAAAGTGTAGCTGATGGCGGCTAGCGCTTCTGTCCCCAAAAGAGAAATAAAGAAGGTATCCACCAAGTTGAACATCAGAATGGCCACCATGCCGAAAGTCATCGGAATGGTCATCTGACGAAGCACGAGAGGGATGGGGCCAGTTAAAAGGCCATGTTTATCCTGCATTCGGTACAGCGACTCTTAGGGGAGAAAAGCTGTAGGATACTTGATTGATGTGTGAGACACAAAAAAGGCCAGCTTGCGCTGACCTCTTCGAATTTTTCCTAAAGGAAAATTACGCTTTAGCTGCTGCTGCCGCTTTCGCGATGGCTGCGAAGCTCTTCGCATCTAGAGATGCACCGCCCACTAGAGCACCGTCGATGTCTGGTTGTGAGAAGTATGCTTCAGCGTTCTCTGGCTTAACAGAACCACCGTATTGAATTATTACTTGCTCAGCCACTGCAGCGTCTTTTTCTGCGATTAGAGCGCGGATAGAAGCGTGGATGCGCTGTGCATCTTCAGCTGTTGCTGCTTTACCAGTACCGATAGCCCAGATTGGCTCGTATGCGATGATCGCGTCGTTTAGCGCTTCAACACCGTATGCGTCGATTACTGCGTTGATTTGACGTGCACAAACTGCTTCAGTTTCGCCCGCTTCGTTTTGAGCTTCAGATTCACCGATACAGAAAACTGGCTTCAGGCCGTTCTCTTTTAGGAAAGCAAATTTCTTCGCGATGAACTCGTCAGATTCGTTGTGGTATTCACGACGCTCAGAGTGGCCGATGATGATGTGAGAAGCACCGAAATCCTTCAGCATTTCTGGAGACATATCGCCAGTGAATGCACCGCTGTTGTTTAGGTCAGTGTTTTGAGCACCTAGGATGATCTTGTTACCGCCTTCAGCGATAACACGTTCAGCTAGATCGATGTAAAGCGCTGGTGGAGCTACTGCTACGTCAACACCTTCCACACCTTCAAGTTCTGCGTTCAGGCCAGTTAGCAACTCTTTTACCATTGCTTTACTGCCGTTAAGTTTCCAGTTACCCATCACTACAGGACGACGCATAGGAATATCTCCCTTTGTATTTAATGTAAGTTCATTAATGTAAAAAATCTTCGTAGGAATATAACAGATTACACCAACCAAATCATGACTAGTATCATGTCTTGTTCGGTTCTGGATGATTGGATGCCGCTGTGACAACTCATAATTGGTATAAGCTTTGCTGTACTGAGTGATCCATAAAGCATTATGCTGGTTTTACGCTCGGAAACAGCAGCGGAAATTGGTAATAGTGTCTGAGTATTTTTAATGATTATTTGAAACTCTCTTACATTTGAGGACAGCTATGCCAAATCTAGTGATGGAATACTCTAACTCTGTTGATGAACGAGTTAACGTACAGGGATTATTGGAAGATCTACATCAGGTCGCCCTTCACAGTGGGTTGTTCGATGCCTCTTCGGTGAAGTCTCGAGCTTTGCGATGTCATCATTGGCTAGTGGGAGAGGCTGGTGATAATGTCGACTTCATACATATCAGCTTTGATTTACTTGGTGGACGAACGGCGGAGCAAAAGCGTGAGCTATCACGTCAGCTGATGGGAGTTCTGCAAGATCAAGCAAGCCATGTGCATAGTTTGACAGTCAATATCCGGGATATGGATAAAGAATGTTTTCAAAAAGTGGTCAATTAATAGTTTTGGCGGTTTAGGTAAGTCATCATGTCAATGAAAGAGTTGCTGCTTTCGTTTCAAGGTCGAGTAGGGCGCAAAACCTACTGGATATGGAATATCATATATTACGTGTTAATTGTTGGCTTTGCTGCCGGAGTGAATGCGTTGTTGCCAAGTATGGCGCATTTGCTGTTGCCGTTATTTTTGATTGTAGTCTTGCTCCCAGATCTCGCTATTACTGCCAAACGCTGGCATGACAGAGGCAAATCCAGTTGGTGGTTATTACTGAATGTGCCATTAATCATTGGCCGCATGACAGTCCCAGCAGGAGACCCGGCTCAGATGACGCAACCAACCACATTACAAGCCGTGAGTTCTTTAGCGGCCTTAGTGTGTGGTGTTTGGATTCTTGTGGAGTGCGGTTTCCTCAAGGGAAACCAAGGCAATAACCAGTATGGTGTAGAGCCTAAATAGAACATGAATAAGAGAAAAGGCTAGAATCAGGGATGATGCCATGACATCAACCCTGATCATTATCTCGCGACCCTCTATTCTGTAAACAGTGTTTCGTATTTTACAAATGCGGTTTGTGTTTCCCCATAATATAGCGTGCCGTCAGATTGAATTGCCACTCTCAACCAGCTGTCTGTTGATGTGGGTTTAGGTAACGTAATATACCAATTTTGCCCTGCTTGATCGGCTGGCTCCATATTGATTGGTTGCGCATTCTGCTCTTGGCTGTCGACCAAAGAAAGCTTAACGCCTTCGAGAGCATGAGCTGAATGAAGTGACAATTCAAGATTTTCATCGGTGAGCTTTTCTGAGCGGAACTTGACCTTAAAGTCTCCATTTTCCATATCGCACAAACCACTGGTGTAGCGACAGTTTGATTTGCTGACCAGTTTGTAGCTCTGGCCTTCTTTGGCTGCATGGGGTTTTTCGCTGACTGCCATATCAGTGCCGAAATAGGCAATAATGGACAGAATCGGTGCAATCAAAAGAGCGACAATAAAGTGCTTATTTTTGAACATCTTGGCTTCCTTGCGACAACATTTCGAAACTACGGTAACTGAATTAAGAGCAATAAAAAAGCCCCGGACGGGTCGTCCCGTGAGGGGCTTTAGTCATTAAGTGTAGATTAGTGATCTACCGCATCTCCAGCGCCTGCTGGAACACGAACGTGTTCGACCAAATCTTTCACTTCTTGTGGTGTTTCTGCCGTAACTTTCGATACCGCGAATGCCACTAGGAAGTTGAATAGCGCACCGATAGCACCGAAGGCATTCGGTTCGATACCTAGGAACCAGTTGCTGCCCCAGCTTTCTAGGTATTTCCAGTCAGCGATGAACAGGATGCCTTTGTGTTGGAATACGTAGAATAGAGTGATTGTGATACCTGCAATCATGCCGGCAATCGCGCCTTCCTTGTTGATGTTCTTACTGAAAATACCCATCATCAAGGCAGGGAAGATGGACGAGGCAGCCAGACCGAAGGCCAGTGCCACCGTACCTGCGGCAAAGCCAGGCGGATTGAGCCCCAGATAACCGGCGACAGCAATCGCGACTGCCATGGATATCCGGCTGGCCAGTAACTCTTTCTTCTCAGAGATGTTCGGATTTATCACACCTTTGATTAAGTCATGAGATATTGCTGACGATATCGCGAGTAGCAGACCTGCAGCGGTAGACAGAGCGGCGGCTAAACCACCCGCAGCAACCAGTGCAATAACCCAGTTAGGTAGCTTGGCTATTTCTGGGTTCGCCAGAACCATGATGTCACGGTCGACTTTCAGTTCATTGGTTTCAGCATTTGAGGTGTATTGGATGTTGCCATCGCCGTTCTTATCATCAAAGCCAAGTAGGCCAGTTTTTTCCCAGTTTTTGAACCAGTCAGGGCGCTCATCATAAGCAAGGTTCTGACCTGGAGCTGGGTTAACTGTATCCATTAGGTTTAGACGTGCCATTGCAGATACCGCAGGTGCAGTGGTGTACAGAATCGCGATAAAGACGAGCGCCCAGCCTGCTGAAGTGCGTGCATCACGTACTTTCGGTACTGTGAAGAAACGGATGATAACGTGCGGTAGACCCGCAGTACCAATCATCAGAGACATGGTGTAAACAAACATGTTCAAGGTATCGCCGCGCACCTGAGTCGTATACTCGCTAAATCCGAGCTCAGTCACCACCTGATCAAGCCGATCGAGCAGATAGACGTCCGTTCCAGCCATGGTACTACCTAGGCCCATTTGTGGAATTGGGTTTCCTGTTAGCTGTAGCGAGATAAAGATAGCAGGAATGGTGTACGCCAGAATAAGTACACAGTACTGAGCAATCTGCGTGTAGGTAATGCCTTTCATGCCGCCCATTACCGCGTACATGAATACAATACACATACCGATCAGTAGACCTGTTGAGTAATCTACTTCAAGGAATCGACCGAAGGCAACACCCACCCCTTTCATCTGACCGATTACGTAAGTCACTGACGCGATAATCAGACACACAACCGCAACAATACGTGCCGCATTGGAGTAGAAACGCTCACCAACGAACTCAGGTACTGTGAACTTGCCAAATTTACGTAGGTAAGGTGCTAAAAGCAGAGCGAGTAGTACATAGCCGCCTGTCCAGCCCATCAGGAATACGGAACCACCGTAACCCATGAAGGCGATAAGGCCTGCCATTGAAATGAAGGAAGCTGCTGACATCCAGTCCGCAGCGGTTGCCATGCCGTTGGCAATCGGGTTAACCCCACCACCCGCGACATAGAACTCTTTGGTTGACCCCGCACGTGCCCAAATAGCGATACCGATATAAAGGACAAAAGTGGCACCGACAACGAGGTAAGTGATTGTTTTCAAATCCATCTGAACTGCTCCTTACTCGTCCACATTAAATTCGCGATCGATTTGGCGCATTTTCCACGCGTAGTAGAAAATAATGCCTAAAAAGGTATAGATGGAACCTTGTTGTGCAAACCAGAAGCCCAGTTTGTAGCCACCTATCTGAAATTGGTTAAGTACGTCGACAAATAAAATGCCGCAGCCAAAAGAAACGACAAACCAGATCACCATCAAGCTGATCATCAGTTTTACGTTTTTGTCCCAGTAGGCTTTGGCTCGTTCCTGACTTTCAAACGCCATTGCCGCCTCCTTATGATTGGTATTGTTAATAAAATGTTTCACTTTCTACCTTAGCAAGGTGCTGGCAAGAACTCTTTTCAACTTTAGTCGCGTAGGGAAAAACAAAAAGCGCCTATAAATAAGGCGCTTAGTATTTAAGTGATAGATTTTTGTGATGTTAATCTTGTGTTAAATTAGCCAAAGGTCTAATGATTTGTTGATGACTTTATAAAATAATTCAACCTAGGTAGAAATCTTTGATGCCTAGAAGCAGGTTGTTCAAAGCCACTGCGGCAAGGATCAACCCCATGACTCGGCTGATGATCGCAGCGCCGACATTGCCAATCCATTTCTGGATATGTGTCGCGCCAAGTAGCAAGAGTAAGGTGATCAACAGAACACTCACCATCACCGCTGCGGTGATGCCTTGGTCGACCAAAGAATAACGATGATTGTCAGTCAGCATTACGATCGCCATCATTGCTCCTGGAGAGGCAATCGAAGGGATCGCAAGTGGGTAGACGGCTAAGTCAGCTAGATCGGAGTGGCTGACTTCTTCAGAAAGCTTAGTTTCCTGTTCCGGTTTAGATTCACCAAAAATCATTGTTAGAGCGAACAGCAAGAGTACTAAGCCACCTGCTGCTTGAAATGCAGGCAGAGGAATCTGCATGGCTTCCAGTAAGAGCTGACCGGCCATAAGGAAGAACAGAAGTACGCCTGTTGAGATACCTACCGCTTTGAGCGCCACTAAACGGCGTTGTTTGGCTGTGAGGTGCTGAGTTTGAGATAAATAGACCGGAACGGAACCAATCGGATCGATGACGGCCCAGAGAACGACAAATTGAGTGATCAATACGCTAAGCAATGATGTGACTCCCAGAGTTAGTGAAACAGAGGGATAAATAAGTCGATCAGATGACCGACTTGACTATCTTAGCAGAGAAATGATCGAGATAGGATGAAAATTAAGCTTCAGATTCTAGCTGCTGAAGTAAAATTACAGCCTGAGTACGGTTTTTAACACCTAACTTTCTAAAGATCGCGGTCATATGGGCTTTTATCGTGGCTTCAGATACATTTAACTCATAAGCAATCTGCTTGTTTAGCAAACCATCAGATAGCATTCCGAGTACTTTGTATTGTTGTGGCGTTAAAGTGGAAATTTTCTCTGCTAAGTCATTGCAAGCCGCGTTGTTAGTGATGGAACCTTCTGGAAAGAAAGGCTCGCCATTCAAGACCTGATTCAATGCGCTGACCAATTCGCGCATGTCACTCGACTTAGGGATAAAACCAAACGCGCCATGGCTTTTGACCTGAGTGACGACGGAAGGCTCTTCACTGGCCGATACGACCACAATCGGCATATCTGGGTACTCTGCCCGTAGCTGAATCAATCCAGACATTCCATTAGCGCCGGGCATTTTTAGATCAAGCAGCAGAAGATCGGGCTCGTCTTCCTTGGCAAGAACGGCCAAAAGGGCTTCAAGGGAATCCGCTTCCAATAAATTGGCACCACTAACCGCCATGTGCACAGACTGAAACAGTGCATTACGAAATAAGGGGTGATCGTCGGCGATGATAATGGTGTAAGTCGAGTCCATGACGTTAACTGCTTTTGAAAGTTTGCTTAATGGAATTATTGTCACCTTTGAGAGTATGGACAATATTCATACCCTAAAAGTCTGAACTGTATCGGGTTTTATCACCAAATTGCATATATATAAACAACAGACAAAAACGCCAGTCTGATGACTGGCGTAAAGTGAAGCTTAAGTTGGCTATAAGCTATTGGCATTGATATGTTGCAAAAATGGCTCTGCCTGCATAAATCCGGTCACTCTGGCATTGGAGACATGTTGGCCGCTGGCATCCCAAAACTCTATGGTTGGCAGGCCAAGTACATTCATCTCTTTCAGCAGCTCGATATCTTGCGGCAGGTTCTTGGTGACATCTGCTTGTAACAGCACAAAATTACGTAGCTTCGCTTCCACATCAGGCTGGTGGAAGGTGTATTTTTCGAACTCTTTACACGCCACACACCAGTCAGCATAGAAGTCGAGCATCACAGGTTTGCCCGCCAGCTTAGCTTGTTCCAACTGGCTGTTGAGATCATCCACGGTGGTAATGCGTGTAAATTGAATACTAGGCTGCGCTTGTTCTGTATGACCACCAAACCAGTAGTTGAGTGCGGGTTGCGCTGAGGCGAATAAGCCAAGAACCGCAATGATACCGACCGCACTTTGTTTCCAGCCACCAAATGGCAGTGAGTTTTTAACATGGTATAGCCAGCCAAAAGCAGCTAGACCAAGTGCGGACCACAGTCCGGTCGCCCAAGTTTCTGGCAGGATACGCTCAAGTAAGAAGATCGGTGCAGCAAGCAGAATAAAGCCAAACAGAGTCTTTACTCTGTCCATCCAGTTACCGGCTTTTGGCAGCAGTTTGTTGCCAAACACCGCAACCAGCATCAGTGGAATGCCCATGCCCAGCGCGAGAGCGTACAGTGCGACGCCGCCTGTGAGCAAGTCACCGCTTTGTGCGACATAGAGTAGCGCACCTGAAAGTGGCGCTGTGGTACAAGGTGAGCAGACTAATCCAGAAATCGCACCCATGGCAAACACGCCCAGTGAGCTGCCGCCTTGTTGTTTGTTGCTCAAATTATTCAGCCATGTCTGTACCGCACTTGGCAGCTGAATGGTGTAGGCACCAAACATCGACAGCGCTAGGGCGACAAACATGACGCTCAAACCAATCAGGACATAAGGATGTTGCATAGCGGCCTGAAACTGCATACCTGCAGAGGCGACAACCAATCCTAATAAGGTGTAGGTGAGAGCCATCCCTTGAACGTAAATAAACGCTAAGCCTAATGCTCGGCCGTGGCTCAGTTTGCCGCTGCCAAGCACAATACTGGTTAAAATCGGATACATCGGCAGCACGCATGGCGTAAACGCAAGGCCAACACCCAGCGCTAAAAACAGTAATGGTGTCCACCAGCTATCACTTAGACTGGATGCTAGGCTCGACTCCTGAGAAACCGGCTGTGACGGCTTGGCTGGAGTGTCTGTTGGTGCAGAACTTGTGCTGCTTGATGGCGCCGATTGGTCACCAGCGCTGGATTGGAAACTGGTTAAGTCAACCACGCGAGTCTCTGGCGGGTAGCAAAATCCAGCTTTTGCACAGCCCTGATACTGGACAATCAGACGCGCGCCATCCTGATAATCGGCCAAAGGCACTTCGACAAACAAAGGCGTGGTATAAATGTTTACCTCACCGAAAAACTCGTCTTTGTAGGGCTGACCGTCTTCCATTTTCAGCTCGCCTACCGTGACATTTTCGCCGCTGACCGATAAACGGTGCTGGTAGAGGTAGTAATCCTGTTTGACTTGCCAGTCGAGGAAAACCTTATCGCCTTGCTGATAGGCGTTAAACGGGAAAGCTTGATCGACAGGGACAAACGTATTGCTCTGATTTCCGAAGCTTGGTGCAGAGTTAGACTGCTCGAAAAGCGCCATAGCAGGGGCAGAAGCTACAGTCAGACATAATAAAATCAGTGAAAAGACGGCACGCATAGAAAAGTCACTTGAGTTAAATTTTCATCATTTTAACTCAATCAGACAGGGGAAAGGGGGAATAAGTTTCATACTCCGACAAATATCGCCAATTCAAAAGCTTAAGTCAGGCCGATACCTGACTTAAGTTGAGGTGATATAGGAAAGACTTAAGCCACGCCGAGTCGAGCACGAACCACTCGTTCGCAGGCATCAATATGCTCAGTATCTTTCGGGATCACCAAGACGGTGTCGTTACCCCCAACGGTACCTAGGATTTCAGTGTGTGGGTCGATATCGACCAATCGTGCGACGAGCTGAGCGCTGCCCGGGTGAGTTTTGACCACTACCATCGCCTGATTATGAGTAATAAATTCTATCTGCGAGGAAATCGATGACTCAACACGCACAGGAGCGGTTTCAACGGTAATGCAATACACCTTTTTACCACAGGCATTCTGGACTTTGACGACCCCAAGCTGAGACAGCAGACGCGAGACCGTTGATTGGCTGATGCCTTCAAAGCCGATAGTAACCAGAGCTTCGCGCAACTCATTCTGAGTAGTAAAGCTCTGTTGTTGAAGCAGGCGTTTACAGGCTGCAGTCAGAGTTTTGTCTTCAGTGTAATCGACTGAAGTTGGATTTAGAGTTTCACTCATGCGAACTCCTTTAAAACATGACGTAGAGATAATTCGTCCTTGCGACCTTCGACACTTCATTCCCTAGTAGCGTCTTCAGATATTGAGCGGTCACTTCTGTGGTGACTTAAAGGTTTGATTCGTAGATATCTTACCACCAAATAAAGTGTGGCTTTTTGAAAGGGATCACCAATCAAAGACTATTAATTTGCGATTTTATTGGTGAATAATTCTGTTGAAAGTGGATATTTATTCTTGGGTGGGAATAAATATCCACGGTTGTTTTATAAGAGTGACAGGCAGAGCTGATTAACGCGCTTCTGCCATGATTTCACGTGAGAATACTTTTTCACAGTAATGGCATTTGAGCTGAACCTGATACTGTTTCTGTTGCACTTTGAATTGGCTTTCGACCGGTTCACCGTGTGAGATGCAATTGCTGTTCGGGCACTCAAAGACGCTCTGAATATGTTCTGGGAGCGCTAAAGTCAGTTTGTTGACCACCTGATATTCTTCGATCTGGTTCACGGTCGCTTTCGGTGCATACAAAGCCAATTGGTTGGCCTGCTCTTTGGTCAAATAGACATTTTCAATCTTGATGAGGTCTTTTTCACCGAGCGCCGAAGAGGGTAAGTTGAGACCAATAGTAATGCGTTGATTGGTCTTGTGCATTTTAAAAAGTTTGAGCACTTTAATGCCAACGTTCGCAGGAATATGGTCAATCACGCTGCCGTTACGAATGGCTTCTACTTGTAGTTGAGTTTCTTTCACCATGATAATTCTCCTGCAATTAAAGGGTTTCACTAAGAACAAGGGCAAGTAAGGCTTCACGCGCATAGACACCGTTTTCTGCCTGTTCAAAGTAGTAAGCGTGTGGTGTTCTATCGACGTCTGTTGTGATCTCATCGACGCGTGGTAATGGGTGAAGAACCTTCAGATTCTCACGTGCCTCTTTCAGCGTGTCGGCGGTGAGAATAAACGCTGACTTAATGTGGGCGTATTCGGACTCATCAAAGCGTTCTTTCTGTACGCGTGTCATATACAGGACATCAAGTTCCGGTACGACATCTTCGATGTTGTTGTGCATGCTGAATTTGATGCCTGCTTCTTCGAGTTCTTCACAGATGTAATCAGGCATCGCCAATGCTTCAGGTGCGATAAAGAAGAAACGCACGTTATTGAACTTAGCCAGTGCCTGAGTCAGAGAGTGGACAGTACGACCGTATTTAAGGTCACCCACAAACGCGACATTGAGGTTGTCGAGTGTGCCTTGGGTTTCGTAGATAGAAAACAAGTCCAGCAGAGTCTGGGTTGGATGCTGATTCGCGCCATCACCGCCGTTGACCACAGGTACGCCATTTGAAAATTCGGACGCCAAACGCGCTGCGCCTTCTTGTGGGTGACGCATCACAAAGGCATCCACATAAGAAGATATCACCTGGACAGAGTCGGCCAGTGTCTCACCCTTTTTCGCCAGTGACGTGTTGCCACCATTGTCGAAGCCAATAATTGTGCCGCCAAGACGCTGCACAGCGGTTTCAAATGACAACCTGGTGCGAGTGGAAGGTTCAAAGAAGCAGCTGGCCACCACTTTGTTTTTAAGCAGTGTCGGGTTTGGCTCGGCTTTGAGTCTAGCCGCGGTGTCGACGATAAGCTCTAGCTCGCTGCGGCTGAGCTCAGGAATGGAGATAATGTGCTTGTTAAATAACGAATGCGCCATAGCAGTGTTTCCTCGTCTCAATGGGTGAGTTTGTCCAACTGTTGTGGATTGCTAATCCATGGATTGATGTAAATATCAGACAAAAAAAAGCCTCCTAAATAGGAGGCTTGAAAAGGATCGATAGAATAAAATGAAACCACACATGTCCCTGAGTCAGGGCATAAGTTAAGCCAACATTGAGTGGTTGCTGACAGGTTCATTTTGATCCTCCGAAGACAAATTGCGGAGGATTATACGGACAAAAAAAGCCAACGCAAGCGTTTGCGTAAAGTATTCATAAATTGGATTTTTATGCGTATTTCGCCCATTTTAGCCACACGTTTGCAGTGGTTGTGCTGTCTTGCATTGAGAGTGATGATGAGCCATTAAGTGTGAAAAAAAATGCGGGCTTTATTCAGCATGTTTTTGATACTGATGAACGCCGCCCGCATTTCCCTGCAAACAATACTCAGTCTAATTTGAGTATGATTACTTTTAATCGATGATATTAGTCACCTAGTGTAGCTACCATCACCGCTTTGATGGTGTGCATACGGTTTTCAGCTTCGTCGAACACAATAGAGTAGTCAGATTCAACCACCTCATCAGTCACTTCACAGCCGTTTTTAAGCATTGGGTATTCTTCAGCAAGCTGCTTACCTACCGTGGTATCTTCGCCGTGGAAGGCAGGTAGGCAGTGCATGAATTTCACATGAGGATTGCCTGTGGCTTTGATCATTTCCATGTTGACTTGGTAAGGCAGCATGAGGTTGATACGCTCTGCCCATGCTTCTTTTGCTTCGCCCATCGATACCCACACATCAGTGTACAGGTAGTCACAACCTTGAACGCCTTCTTGAACATCTTCAGTCAGGGTAATTTTCGCACCGGTTGTTTCAGCGATCTCACGGCATTGCGCGACAAGTGCTTCTTCAGGCCAGAACTGCTTCGGCGCGACGAGACGAATATCCATGCCCATTTTTGCTGCGCCGACCATCAGGGAGTTGCCCATGTTGTTGCGCGCATCGCCTAGGTAGGCAAACTTCATTTCGTGTAGCTGTTTGCCACGGCCATGTTCCATCATAGTCAGGAAGTCAGCGAGAATTTGCGTCGGGTGGAACTCATCAGTCAGGCCATTCCATACCGGTACACCCGCGTAAGCGCCCAGCTCTTCGACAATTTCCTGACCAAATCCGCGGTACTCGATGCCATCGTACATACGGCCTAGAACGCGAGCTGTATCTTTCATCGATTCTTTGTGACCAATCTGAGAGCCTGTTGGGCCTAAGTATGAAACTTGAGCGCCTTGGTCAAAAGCTGCAACTTCAAAGGCACAACGGGTACGAGTTGACGTTTTCTCGAAGATCAGAGCGATGTTTTTGCCTTTCAGACGAGGTTGCTCATAGCCGTTGTATTTCGCTTTTTTCAACTCCGCGGATAGGTCTAACATGTGTTGAATTTCACGCGGAGTAAAGTCTAATAATTTTAGAAAGTTACGGTTACGTAGGTTGAAAGCCATGGTGTTTTCCTTCTTATCGATGTGCACTTTCTCGTTGCAGGGAAAGAGGTAAGAAAGTGCAGTAATGAATTTGAGTGATTGTTTGTTTCATCGTTCATCGCAGACCTGACATGAGGCAGGACTGCTGGTAATTAACCTTTGGTGATATTGGTGCCTGCCGTGCCCTGAAGAATGCGTAAACCATCTTCCAGTGAGCCGATACCGACCACTTTGCCACCTTGTTTGACGAACTCGCATGATGCTTCAATTTTTGGCCCCATTGAGCCAGCATCAAATTGGTACTGCGCCAATTCAGTTGGGTTAGTGCTGCGCAGCGCATGTTGAGTTGGCTTGCCCCAATCGAGGTAAACCGCATCCGCGTCAGTGAGGATGAGTAGGGCGTCAGCATTTAGCTGTTTGGCAAGGAAAGCGGCAGACATGTCCTTATCAATCACGGCTTCAACACCGACCAGCTTGCCGTTTTCGTGTTTGACCGGAATGCCACCACCGCCAGTACAAATCACTAAGTGGCCTTCGTCGATGAGCTTGGTGATCGCTTCGTGCTCGATAATGCCTGTTGGTTGCGGGCTAGGTACAACGCGGCGGAAGTGCTGGCCGTCTGGTTTGATCGTCCAGTGGTACTTCTCAGCCAGTTCCCGAGCCTCGGCTTCTTCATAAATCGGGCCGATGGGTTTAGTTGGGTCTGCGAATGCCGGATCATTAGGATCCACTGTCATTTGCGTTAACATGCAAGTGGCATTGACGTTTGGCATTTGGTTTTTGAACTCTTGCATCAGCATGTAACCAATCATGCCTTGTGTTTCACTGCCCAGAACATCGAGTGGGTAGGGTGCTACCTTCTTGTACTCCAAGCCTTGTAACGCCAGTAAGCCAACTTGTGGGCCATTACCGTGCACCAGTACGACGTTGTATTCCTGAGCAATTTCCGAAATGGTTTTGACGGCAATTTCGATGTTCTGACGTTGTACTTCGGCTTCCAATGGTTCACCGCGGCGAAGTAGGGCGTTTCCGCCAAGTGCGACAACTACAGTTTGTTTTGTCATTGCTTTTATCTCTCTGCTGAGGGCGAAAGCTAAGTCGCTCTCGCCAACTTATCCGTTACTTAAATGCCATCACGTTCGATTGGGCAGCTCATGCAGCGTGCACCGCCGCGGCCACGACCCAGCTCATCGCCAGGAATCGGCAATACTGTGATGCCCGCTTTGTCGTACTTCTCGTTGGTGTAGGTGTTGCCTTCGTATCCGATCACGACACCAGGCTTAACGGTGAGAACGTTGTTAGCATCGTTCCACTGTTCGCGTTCTGCGTTGAAGTTGTCGCCGCCAGTGGTGATAAGGTTGAGTTGGTCGATGCCGAGTGCTTTCTCGATAGCCGTCACAAAGTAACCTTCTTCTTTGACATTCACTGCGCCAGACGCATCGCCAGTCAGGCTCCAGCACTTGACATCTTTGCGCATGACTTCTGGGTAAACAGAGAAGGTGTCTTCACGCATATGAGTCATGACTGTGTCTAAGTGCATGCAAGAGCGATGTTTTGGCAGCTCCATTGCAATCACTTGTTTCGCTTGACCATGTTTGAACAAGCCAGCAGCAAGGTGTTCAACACCTTGAGCGGTTGTGCGCTCTGACATACCAATCAGCACGGCGTCTTTACCAATGACTAAGACATCACCGCCTTCAATGGTCGAGTTGTCGTAGATTTTCTCTTCATCACCGAAGTATTTGATGAAGTCCTGACCAGCAAAGCTTGGATGCCAGCGGTAGATAGCACGAACGTGGTTGGTTTCACGCTGACGGGCTGGTTTCGCCATTGGGTTGATAGAGACACCGCCATAGACCCAACAAGAAGTGTCGCGGGTAAATAGGTGGTTTGGTAATGGCTCAATGATGAAATCAGTTGGCGCATGAAGTCCTTGCATCATTGATGAAGACTTCATCGGCATTTCTGCGTAAGAAAGGCCGCCGGTAAGGATCTTAGCTAGTTCTATATTAGGTAAGTCACTTAGGTAGCAGCGAACATCATTAGCAAAGGTTTTGCCCAAACGGTAATCCGACACTTGACGGCTGAGCAGCCACTCTTTAGCTTCTGCTACCGCCAGCGTATCTGCAAGCAAGTCCGTCAGAAGTAAGACTTCCACACCTTGGTCGCGCAGAGTTTGAGTGAACACATCGTGTTCTTTACCTGCACGCTCAACAGCAAGGACGTCATCGAATAGCAGATCGTGGCAGTTGGAAGGTGTCAGGTGAGTCAGTGCTCGTCTTGGACGATGAACTAGAACACGACGTAATTGACCGATTTCAGAACCTACGTATAACTTACTCATGATCGTATCTCTCTTATATTTTTAATTAGTTTAAAATTTGAAAACTAATATTTAATTTGTAGGGAATAGAAGAGCGAATTTATTTATTCACTTGTTTTGTTTCTGTAATTCATATTACGCTTGTCTGAGGAGGAATCTTAGAGGTCAGTCACAGTTCATTTTTTATGCCTAAAGCCAGTGTTTTCAAGGGTTTTAACAATATCTATGCAGTTGTTATTTGGATGTGAATGCCCTATTTAATCATTAGAAAGGAAAGTTTATGCATAAAGTTATGCTGAGTGGTTGATATATATTGGTGATAAGGAAAAATATTCAAATTAAAATGACTTAAATATCTTTAACTAGATTGGAATTATGCATTTTAACTTTCTAGATAATTGCTTTTAAGGCTTTCAAATATAGATTGATAACAAAAAAATTGATAATAAGTTTAACCCAGATCACATATTAAATTTTATGAAGTATTTAAGAATGGAAATATTGGATAAATAAAAGTTATAGCTAGAAATAACTTTTCTAATTTTTCGGTGAAGAGTGTAAAGAAAAGCCGCACTAAGGCGGCTTTGGGGGCTCACATCCTGTGAGCGAGTGTAAGGAAAAGAGCAGGCTAGATAAGTGCACCAATGCTTATCATTACAACACAGAATAACGTCAGAATGGCCAACAGTGGTGCCACCCATTTCACCCAGCGCACATAAGGCACTCGGGCAATGGCAAGGCCGCCCATAACGACTGCCGAAGTGGGAGTGATGAGGTTTACTAAACCAGAAGCAGACTGGTAAGCGGTGATCACCAGATCGCGCCCGACCCCCGCAAAGTCCGCGAGTGGGGCCATAATTGGCATGGTCAGTACCGCTAGACCAGAGGTTGAAGGCACAAGGAACGATAACAAAATCTCAAGGAAGAACATGACGTTAATGAATACGACCGACGATAGTCCGGTTACCATCTGTTCTGCTGAGTACAAGATGGTATCAGTGATCATGCCGCGGTCCATAACCACTACAATCCCGCGTGCAATACCAATGATCAGCGCTACACCGAGCAGGTCACGAGCCCCATCAATAAAGCTGTTAGTAAACTCTTCTTCGCTCATACGTGCCACGAGTCCGACTAAAATCGTTGCCGCTAAGAACATGGCTGAGATTTCTGCCATCCACCAGCCAGCGACAGAAACACCGTAGATCATCACGCCGAATGAGCCGCCGAAGATGGTTAAAATGACTTTACGTGTGGTGGTGAACTCAAGAGATTCGCCAGTTTGATTACCAAGGAAATGCGCTTTGTTCTCTTCGTATTTATCGTAAACAATCGATTTGCTCTGGTCTTCACGCACCATACGGGCATAGCGCATCACGTAGGCGACACAAATGACCCAGCCGATCACCAGCATTAAGGCACGTAGCATGATGCCATCAGTAAACGGAATGCCAGATGCGTTAGCAGCAATGACGGTGGCAAATGGGTTGATGGTGGATCCCAATACGCCAATACCAGCGCCGAGCAATACGGTCGCTGCGGCAACCAATGGGTCGAAGCGAGCTGCCATCATCACTGGCACTAACAGGGTGTAGAATGGCAAGGATTCTTCGGCCATGCCGTAGACTGTTCCCCCAGCAGCAAACAGCGCCATTAGGATGGGAATCATCATCTCTTCTCGGCCTTGAAGACGCTGCGTTACGCGTTCAATCCCAGCATCGATGGCACCCGTTTTTGTCACTAGCCCTAGGAAGCCACCAATGACAAGGATAAACAGAGAAACATCAATTGCGGCGGCTTCGTAGCTATTGTGATCATAGAAGCCGTCAATCGGTGCTAGTAGTACGTCAATGACACCTTGAGGGTTGCCCTCAACAGCTTGGTAAGTGCCTGTGACAGGCACTTCTCGCCCTAAATCTTCATTCATTGTTCGTTGATACTGGCCAGCAGGTACGATCCAAGTCAGCATCGCAACCAGTGCAATGAGGATAAACAGAATCGTATAAGCGGAAGGGAATTTAAAGTTGGCAAAGAAGCCGCCTTTTTTTTCTTCGGTAGGTACAGTTTGGGTGGTCATGGTGTTCTCCTTACTTTTACTTGCTGAATAACAAATAAAAGTGAATCCGCGACTAGAGTTATAAAATAAAACTTACAAAGACTAAGTTATTGGAATAGTGATAATTAATTTGAGCTTCTTAATCACAGCTCTTAGTTGTTAGTTTAATTATTGATAGGGCATCTAACTTTGTTGAGCTTCACAAAAATATTCAGTGTTATTTAATTGGATTTTAAATGGCGATGAATAGCTAGGGTAATTGTTTAAATAAAACGGATTTCTATTCTTTCGTGATAGGTAAGAGTAAGTTATTTAGACAGTATTTACTTGTGTGGAAATAAAATAAGGAATTTTATGCATTGATACGGATTTTCATTCAGGTATTTTTTTTGGCAGATCTTTTGATTAAAGTCAAAAATAATATGCTATAGAAGGTTCATTTCCCTTTGGAGGATAAAGAGATACATGATGAGTGTGTCTGGTATAGCCAAGAGTGTTGGTCATTATGAATAGCAAAAAGGCTGATATTCTCACATCAGCCTTTACATTTTCTCGTGTCGGCTAAGCGCCTGGAGGAATTGCCAAGCTATCAGCAATAAGCTGTATCAGGTGGTCTTCGACTTCAAAACGCACTTCGAGTAGTTCGCCAACCTTTGACATATCCACCTCAAAATCGGGGAGTTCATCATCGGCACTTACGTTGACATATTTATCGTTAAACTCAAGCAAAGGCTCTGTGGTTAACACAATTTTTGCGTAAGTAGCATCGATCTCGTTATTTGATTTAAAGCCAGTGGCCTGCCATTTCTCCATTACCATGTCGTAAATTTTGAAATGACCTTCTGAAATGTAATCAACCACATGGTCACAAAAAGAGCGGATTTGTTTCGGGGAAGGAAGTTCAACAACGTTAGCGTGTCCATTCGCTGGCTGAAGTGAGCCCAATCGACAATATTCGACAATCAGTGCCTGTCGAGTCTCTAACCAATGATCGATGACTTCACTGGAGCCACCCCACTGGTCTTGCGTTCGTTTGAATTTATTTAGCATGACCATGCCCTCATGATCGGATCACAGTTCCGGTGATCATTACGCTTTGCAGTGCAAAGCCATTCTAGAGTTTAACCTCTTGTCCTTACTAGAATTTATAGCCAGAAAATTGTTCCACTACAAACTCTGGTATGAAATTAGATTGCCAGTAAAATGGATGAACTGCAAGCAGAGAGGAAGGGGAATGTTTAAGAACAGTGACACAAACCGTACGAGCAATGCTTACTGGTGTGTTGTATCAGGTAGTGAGGTTTGGCTGGAGGAGCATGCGTTACCTTGTGGTTCGGCCCAGGCATTTGCTCTGCCGGAGGAGAATGCGATAAAGATAGGTGATTACAATGGGTTGCCAGTTATGTGGCTCAACGCACATGATGTCGAGCAGACGTTGCCATTGACTTCATTACGAGAATGTTTGGGATTGGCTGAGCCGCTGTTTTTGTTGATCAGCAAGGCGGTGCAATATAGCCACATGACACAGACCCTGCGCTTTTGCCCAATTTGCGGTGGTCGTAACCACCTCAACCACAATCAAGTTGCTATGCAGTGTGGTGATTGTCGTACTTTACATTACCCGAGAATTTTTCCGTGCATCATTGTTGCCGTTCGTCATGGTGAGCAAATTCTATTGGCCCAGCACCCGCGTCATCGTAACGGTATGTACACCGTCATTGCAGGGTTTGTGGAAGTGGGGGAAACGCTTGAGCAGTGTGTAGCTCGTGAGGTCAAAGAAGAGACAGGTATTGATGTGACAAACATTCGTTATTTTGGTAGTCAGCCTTGGGCATTCCCTTCCAGTTTAATGATGGGCTTTTTGGCTGATTATCAAGGCGGGGAGTTAAAACCTGATTACAGCGAACTGAGTGATGCCCAGTGGTTCACTGCGCAGAATATGCCTCCTGTTGCTCCGCAAGGCACGATTGCGAGAGCATTGATCGAATGGACAATCAATGAAATGCAATGAAGCAATATTTTGATTTGATAGATAAAAAAAACCCTCCGAGAGGGAGGGGGTAAGTAAGATGTCGTTATGAGATGCTGAGTCGCGAGTACTCAGGTTATAATTGTTGTTTTCGCTAGCACACAAATTTTTAACACTCTTGTAGTTTGGGTGCAAATTAAGCACTGATTTAAAAGTTAATAACTTGATCTAGGTTGCAAAGCACACCGCTTTTGCATGGAAAACAGTGTTAGAATAGCGCCCTTAAATAGAAGCCGAATAGTTGGAAAGACGGAATGACTGAATTAAAAAATGATCGCTATCTACGTGCGCTTTTAAAGCAGCCTGTAGATTACACGCCAGTATGGATGATGCGTCAGGCAGGGCGTTACCTACCTGAGTATAAAGCGACCCGTGCTGAAGCGGGCGACTTCATGTCTTTGTGTAAGAACGCAGAACTCGCGTCAGAGGTCACGCTACAACCACTTCGTCGTTTCCCTCTAGATGCTGCTATTCTGTTTTCGGATATCTTAACTATCCCTGATGCGATGGGACTTGAGCTTCGTTTTGCAGCAGGTGAAGGTCCGGTTTTCGATAAGCCTATCACATGTAAAGCTGACGTTGAAAAGATTGGTATTCCTGATCCGGAAGGTGAGCTGAAATATGTGATGAATGCCGTGCGCCAGATTCGTAAAGATCTCAATGGTGATGTTCCACTGATTGGTTTCTCTGGTAGCCCGTGGACTCTGGCAACTTACATGGTTGAAGGTAGCAGCTCTAAAGCATTCACTAAGATCAAAAAGATGATGTACGCAGAGCCACAAACACTGCACTTGTTGTTGGATAAGCTTGCAGACAGTGTGATTGAGTACCTAAATGCGCAAATCAAGGCAGGTGCACAATCTGTGATGGTCTTTGATACATGGGGTGGTGTTTTAACGCCACGTGATTACAACCTGTTCTCCTTACAATACATGCACAAAATCGTCGATGGCTTGATCCGTGAGAACGATGGCCGCCGTGTTCCTGTGACTCTGTTTACTAAGAACGGTGGCATGTGGCTAGAGCAAATTGCGGCAACTGGCTGTGATGCTGTTGGTTTGGACTGGACGATCAACATTCAAGATGCCGTTAAGCGTGTAGGTGATAAAGTGGCGCTGCAAGGCAATATGGATCCATCGATGCTTTACGCTTCACCAGAACGTATTCGTGAGGAGGTTGCGACCATCCTAGAAGGTTATGGTGATGCCGGTACAGGTCATGTATTTAACCTTGGCCATGGTATTCACCTTGATGTGCCGCCTGAAAATGCGGGAGTATTTGTTGAAGCGGTTCATGAGTTATCTAAGCCATACCACAAATAACTAAGAAACCAATGAAAGCGCCTGGTCTAATCAGGCGCTTTTTTGTTATTGGTTAATATACTCAGTTATACTGATGATATTAATGGAAGAGGGTACGGAAAACGAATGAAGACACGCGACAAAATAGTGCTTGCCGCATTGGATCTCTTTAATGAACATGGTGAGCGTAATATCACCACCAACCACATTGCTGCACATATAGACATAAGTCCGGGCAACCTTTACTACCACTTCCGCAACAAACAAGAAGTCGTCCGCGAAATCTTTACCCTCTATTCGAATGAGTTATTGGAGAGGTTCTCTCCTATTCATGGTCAGCAAGAGAGCTTGGTATTGCTTAAGCACTACCTTGATTCAATTTTCAATTTGATGTGGAAATACCGCTTTTTCTACGCCAATCTGCCTGAGATTCTTCAACGTGATGAGCAGCTACATGACGATTACATTCAGGTGCAAGAAAAGTTGCAGGCTAACTTGATCAACATTATGCGCGCATTTGTTGATTTGGAGCTGGTGTCTGTCGAAGACAGCGAAATGAAGTCACTGGTCACAACACTACATCTTATCGCATGTAGTTGGCTAGGTTACCAAGCGGCGATGTCGCCAAAAACTCAGATCACCGAGCAGGTCATTCATCAAGGTATGCTGCAGATGATAGCGGTCGTCAAGCCGAAAGCGACGGAGCAGGGGCTAGAACAACTGCAGTTATTGGAAGATGGTGTTAAAGCCATTCATGCTTAGCCATAACTAAACGCGATTGTGAAGTTTTCTCTAACCCCTTAAAGTATCTAAAGATATTTTAAGGGGTTTTGTTTATGCACTACGATGTGTTCAACGGTGATGCGGATGGCATCATCTCTCTCCTTCAGCTTCGCTTAGCCGAACCTAAAGAATCGACATTGATTACGGGTGTGAAACGTGACATCGCACTGTTAACTTCTCTCCAGTGCCAAGCGGATGACTCACTGACCGTATTGGACATCTCGATGGAGAAAAATAAAGCGAGTTTAGAAGCGATTCTTGCCACAGGTGCTCAGGTATTTTATGCCGATCACCACAAGTCAGGTGATATTCCACAGCATTCAAACCTTGATGCTCATATTTGTTTAGACGCCAATACATGCACCGCTTTGATTGTGGATGAGCTGCTGCAAGGTCGTTTTCACTTATGGGCTATTACTGCCGCGTACGGTGATAACTTGATTGCAAAAGCGGATGAGTTGGCTGACAGAGCAGGCCTTACCGATGAACAGAAAGAACAGTTGAAAGAGCTGGGGATACTCATTAACTACAATGGCTATGGGGCAGAGTTGGCGGATTTACATTTTGACCCCGCTCTGCTGTTTGAGCACCTTTTGGCCTATAATGATCCTTTTGCAGTTATTGCTGATCCAAACTCGGCTTATCACACTCTTACATCAGCGTATCAAAGTGATCTGGATAAGGCTCTCGCTATTGAAGCTTCTCATCAAAGTGATGTATTGGCAGTGTTTGAGTTGCCTAATCAAGCTTCTTCACGACGTATCAGTGGTGTTTATGGTAACTGGTTGGCGAACCAATCTCCGGACTGTGCACATGCTGTACTTTCAGAAAATGCGGATGGGAGTTATACCGTCTCACTACGGGCACCGCTGAATAATAAGCAAGGAGCAGGTGATATTTGTTCACAGTTTGCAACAGGCGGAGGACGCGCTGCCGCAGCTGGAATTAATTCACTCGATAAGGCGCAGGTTGGCGTCTTTATTGCGACAGTGGAAGCATATTACGCTTAAATACTAGTCGGCTAATGAGGTAACGAGATTACCTTGTTAGCCAGCGCTTCGGATTTTGTGTTTTGCTGTTTCTACGGATTTCGAAGTACAGGGAAGCTTGAGGTTGACCACCAGTATCGCCTGCGAGTGCAATGGTTTCACCTGCGGCGACTTTATCCCCTTCTTTTTTCAACAGGCTCTGATTAAAACCGTATAAGGTCATATCGCCTTTACCGTGATCGAGCAGGATTACCAAACCATAGCCCCTTAAATAATCAGAAAAAACAACGGTGCCCGAATACACGGCTTTCACTGATTGGCCGTAATTGGCATCAATGACCATACCTTTCCAGTTGATCTGGCCTGTCTGACGTGAGCCATAATTGTGTAAAACTTTACCTTTCAGTGGCCAAGGTAATCGACCTTTGCGTTTGGCTAAGCCATCCATAGGAACGGCATTGAGCTTGGCGGCTTTGGCTGCCTTGGCTATTTCCGCCTTTAAGCGTGTTTCATTGCGCTGTAGCTCAGTCAGGTAAACCTTATCACTGGAAATGCTTTTCTTAATGCTGGTAACGGTACCTTTACGTTTCGATTGTTCTTTACTCAATTGTTGACGCTTTTGGTTCTGTTGAGCGAGGAGCTTAGTGATTTGTTGCTGTTCAAGCTTTAGTTGATTTTCACTTTCTGAAAGCTGTTCTACGGTTGTTTCCAGCTTTTCAATCGTAATGGTACGTTGTTTCGCCAAGTGCTGGAAATATTGGCTGATCCTGTCCTCTTCCACTCCTTGATTAAGAAGGCTCGCGGATGATTTCGCTCGTTGAGTGACGTAATAGGTCTGCAATAGCTCAGCGAGCTTTTCGCTTTGTTGCTGTTTCTGCTGTCGAAGTGAAGTAATGCGCTTTTCTAACGTGGCAATACTGTGGTTGGTTTTATTCAGGGCCTCTTTGGCCTCTTTAATCTCTTTCTCTAAACGGACAATACTCAGTTCTTGCGCCTTGAGTGATTTCTGCAGGGAGTCGAGTTTCTTTTGCTGAGAACTTAATGCCTGCTTTTGACGAGATATCTCACTACTGACCCCTTTTAATTCATTGGGGGAGGCAGACCAACTAGGAAAGGCTAGGGTTGAGGCAACAATCAATACCCATGCTGAGAGCGTAGAGGTGGCGATCAGTCGTCCTTGTTGCTGTGTTGCCATCGAAGAATCAGTCCTAAGTCTTTGAGAGAAAGTCAGTATACCCAAACACATTCCTTCGAAGAAAGAGTAATGTCAAAACTTGTTGATGAGGAAATAAAAAAGCTCAGGTATTCACCTGAGCTTTTCGATATAAGCGATGTCGCCGTCAAGCGTGCCTATTTGACTAGAACTTCACCTGACATTTCTGCTGGAATTTCTAGGCCAGCCAGAGATAGCATGGTTGGCGCAAGATCGGACAGTTTTCCGCCTTCTTTGAATTCCACTGCTTTTTCACCGACATAAATTAGTGGTACTGGCAGATTGGTGTGTGCCGTGTGAGTACCGCCTGTTTCTGGGTCTACCATCATTTCGGCGTTACCGTGGTCTGCTGTGATAAGGAGCTGACCACCCACTTCCTTGATGGCTTCCACTACCTTACCAACGCTTTCGTCGAGTGCTTCGATGGCTTTCTCTGCCGCTTCATAGACACCGGTGTGGCCAACCATGTCGGCATTTGGGTAGTTACAGATGATGGCATCGTATTTACCCGACTTGATCGCCGCAACCATTTTCTCTGTCAACTCAGGGGAGCTCATCTCTGGTTGAAGGTCGTATGTGGCCACTTTTGGTGACGCTACAAGTTGACGCTCCTCGCCTTCAAATTCACTTTCAACTCCACCGTTGAAGAAGAAAGTCACGTGCGCGTATTTCTCTGTTTCAGAGATACGTAGCTGAGTTTGACCTTGTTTAGATAGCCACTCACCGTAAGTGTTTTCTAGAGATGCAGGTGGGAAGGCGATAGCTAGAGGGATATCAGCAGCGTATTGAGTCAGCATCACGAAGTTGATGGCTGGGAATGCAGCACGCTCGAAGCCGTCAAATGCAGGAACGAATGCACGAGTGATTTGACGTGCACGGTCAGCACGGTAGTTCATGAAGATAACCGCATCGCCATCTTGCATGATGGCATCTTCTTGGCCTTCTGCTTGGATTGCTGTCGTTTTAACGAACTCGTCGTTTTCTTCACGCGCGTACGCGGCTTCTAGGCCTGCAACTGCCGTTTCTGCTCTGAACTCAGCTTTGGCTTGAGTGAGAAGATCGTAAGCAACTTGAACGCGATCCCAGTTGTTGTCACGATCCATTGCATAATAACGGCCCACTAAAGAGGCGATACGGCCTTTACCTAATGTCGCAAAGAGATCTTGGAAACGTTGCAGTGAGTTTGCTGCGCTGCGTGGTGGTGTGTCACGACCGTCAAGGAAGCAGTGTAGGTAAATCTTTTCTGCGCCACGTGCTGCTGCCATTTCAACGGCGGCATAGATGTGATCTTCGTGAGAGTGGACGCCACCTGGAGACATTAGGCCCATTAGGTGAACGGCTTTACCTGCTTTAACCGCCGAGTCAATCGCTTCGACAAGTGCTGGTGTCTCAGCAAACTCACCATCGGCGATGGATTTAGTAATACGAGTCAGATCCTGATAGACCACTCGGCCTGCACCAATGTTCGTGTGGCCGACTTCAGAGTTACCCATCTGGCCGTCAGGCAGACCCACATCTAGGCCTGATGCTGAGATGAGAGTGTGTGGATTGTTGGCAAGCAGGCCGTCGATCACGGGCGTTTTCGCATTTGCGATTGCGTTGCTTGCTGTCTCTTCACGGTGACCGTAACCGTCAAGAATAACCAGAGCCAATGGCTTCTTAGCTGACATAGTGATGTCCTCGTCAAATTCAAAGTAACTTTAGAAACAAAATTAGCGTAATTTTACTACACTTTTTACCCAAAACTGTAGGCTAAGATCAAATATTGTTGGCTAAATATCGTTGTTATATTTCACCTCATACTGAGCGTAACGACTGAATGGGGGTAGATTTCCTGTCTCGTTGACTTCATTTTCACTCATACAGAGGAAAGATAAAGCAGGTATTAACTATTGTTCTAATAGCGGTTAACTGACTAACAGCCCAGTACCTACCACCGCCAAAATCGCGCCTAGCCATGCAAATCGATTGGGGCGTTTTTTGGTATAAATCCAAAGTATAGGCAGCAACATGATCGGCGTGGTAGAAGAAAGTAGGGCAACCATACCGACATTCCCTTCTTGAAGTGCATAGAGGATAAGCGTCATACCAACAGCCATCGCGAGAAAGCCGTTGAGAGCGGTGATGGTGAATAAGCGAAGATTCATGGGTAGTGTTGCTTTCGCGAGCTTAGCACCACTTAAGAAAAACAGGCAGTGTGCAGCAAAGGCTGTCATCATACGTATAGCTGATGCTGCCACGGGGTCGATAGCAGTCTGCATTACGGGTTTAGCGATAATGCCACCAAGTGCCTGACACAGCGCCGCAACCAGCCCTAAGGAGATACCAAACCAGATACTGCCTTTCACCGACTCCAAGTGATTAGTGCTTTGCCCTTTACGGCCAAAAAAGATAGCAGTGAGAACGCCAGAGAAAACCAAAGCTGAACCTATAAGCTCAATGCTGGTCATGGTTTCGCTAAACAGGAAGTAGCCCAGTACGGCGGAAAACACAGCATGGCAAGAAAACAGCAAGCCAGCTTGGCGAGGCCCCATCCGATTTAAGCAAGCGAACAGAGCTGTGTCGCCAACAAAAATGCCGATCAAACCAGATAAGGCCATGGCTGAAATGGCGCTGGTTTCAACCGTTGCCCAGCCGCCTGTAAATAATGCCATTGAGGCGAGAATGACAGAGGTGCATCCCATACGCCAGCGACTGTACGCAAAGGTACCAAGGTGCTGTGCAGGTCCAACAGAGAGTAAACTGGCTACCGCCCAGAGAAAAGCTGCAGCCAGTGCCAGCCATTCGAATCCCATAAGCTGTTCTTCCTGTGAACAAAGAAATCAATAGGCTGACAATATGCATGAAATAGCGTTGGAAACAAAGCTTAAACTTTAAAGCGTTCTACCTCAGTACGTACCGTGTTGGCTGAGTTAAACATGTTAGTCGCACTATCACTACTGCGCATCGCCTGTTCTGACAGAATATCTGACGCATCTTTAATACCTTGAGTATTGCGACTGATGTCTTCGCTGACGGCACGTTGCTCTTCCGCAGCACTGGCTATCTGAAGCGCCATATCGTTAATTTCTGTAATCGCAGAGGTGATGGTATTCAGGCTCTGATATGCTTGTTGAGCGTAATCCACACTAGTCCCTGCTAGTGCCGTGCTGCTTTCCATACTGTTGACGGCGAGCTTGGTATTGTTCTGCAGTGTTTCAATCATATTGCGGATCTCTTCGGTTGAGCCATGTGTGCGTTGGCTCAACACTCTGACTTCGTCCGCTACGACGGCAAAACCACGGCCTTGCTCACCCGCTCGAGCAGCTTCGATCGCAGCATTAAGGGCCAGCAAATTGGTTTGCTCTGCAATTTCGCGAATGGTGGAGAGAATTTGATTGATGCTCTGTGTGTTGCTCTCCAGTTCTGAGATCACCCCAGAGGCTGCGGTCACCTGATCGGCTAGCTCAACAATAGCTTGGCGGTTTTTTTCGATCACTTGCTGGCCGTCTTCACACGCGGATGCTGAACCTTGAGAAGCGTTCGCGGTCAACTCAGCGTGACTGGCTACTTCAGCCGCTGTTGCTGACATTTCATGAATCGCAGTCGCTATTTGATTAACATCATTTTGCTGTGCTTCGACTTGCTGGGAAGATTGTTGTGCTAGTAGGTTGGCTTGTTCAGCTTGGACGGCCAGATCTCTACTGTGATGAATGATACCGCTGAGCATAGATTGCATTTGACTGAGGAACTGATTGACGTGCTGCGCCAGTTCTCCGATTTCATCCATACGGCGAATGTCTATTCGTTGAGTTAAATCCCCTTCACCCTGAGAGAGCTGTGAAAGTGCTGCTGATAAGGTTTGTAGAGGCTGAAGTAAGCGAGTAATCACATAAGTGCTGATGGAAGCAATCACAATGTAGAGGAAAATCGATGCGATCGCGGTGAATTGAATTTGTTCGGCTACCGAGGCGTACGCCATGTCTTTATCTACCACAATGCCTAGTGACCAATCGGTATTGGGTACATTAGTCGCAAAGATCAGCTTATCGCCTTGCTGTGGCCAGCTGATAGTGGAAATGAAAGAGGTATTGACCAGCTGATGAACTTTATCGGCTGATAAGACCGGATTGAGCTCAGTCAGAGGTTGCTGGCTCAGCTTCTCATCTTGGTAAGCAACAATGTTGTTATTACCATCAACCAAAAACGAAAAACCCTCGTTGTCTAAGCTGACATTGAGCACCTCTTCGATGATATTCGTCACGGTCAAATCTGCGGCTAAGACGCCATTTTTACTGCCGCTAAATGCTTTAGCAAAGCTGACCACGATACTGCCATCGAAGTCTTGATAGGGCTCGGTGACGATCAGGCCATTGGTTGCCATGGCATCTTTATACCAAGGTCGGGTGCGAGGATCGTAATCTGCAGGCCAATCCTCGCTTTTATCTCCATAAGCGATAGAACCGTCATCAAACCCAGCATAAACTGACAAGAACCCACCGGCTCGTTTAGTGATAAGCATCTCCCTATCGACATTGTCAGTGTTGAGAATGCTTACTTCATTTGCCAGCATCATATCGCTTCGGATGGAGAGCCAGTCACTGATATAACGAGAGGTGGCATGGCTGACGTTAGCCATTTCACTATTCAGTGCGGAAGTGGTTTCTTGTTTTAATTGACTGACAGAGATCCATGCCTGGACTCCTGAGACAATTGCAATAATGATCGCGATGGCGATCTGAATCTTTAACTTAATTGTGTTTCTCATTGCCCTTCCTTAATACTTAGACAACCTATCGAAAATCAGGGTGTGTGAGTTTGAATTAGTGGTTACACCCTGTTAGTGCGGAAGTTCACGTAGGAACTGCTGAAATAGCTATGAATATTGGTTTAACAGGCTGATGTTATAGAAGTTATTAAAATATAGATTTGATCTATATGGATATTCAGGAAGTGGAATATCGATGAAGAGGGACCTTTTGACTGAATTGTGACTTCTTGCCCATTAATGAAACAAGAAGCCACAACCTAATATCTAGGTTAAAAATAGAGCTGCCATATAGACAATCGCTAAACCAACGAGACCGATAATGACCCCTGTTTTTGCCATGTCTTTACTTTCGATAAGCCCAGTTGAGTAGGCGAGGGAGTTAGGGGGAGTAGAAACGGGCAATATCATGCCAAGTGATGCTGAGAAAGCTACCACGACCAGTAAGCCTTGCAATCCTCCGACTGAAGCTAGGCTGTCCATCGATGCCCCAATCGCTGCAGCGATCGGCATCAATAAGTTGGCCGTTGCGGTGTTGGACATGAAGTTCGCCATTAACCAACACACCATAGACAGGGTGAGCACCACCGCAACTGGGGACAAGGCCTCGTAATCAATCGCGTGTGCCAGCGCAGCGGCCAATCCGGTTTTATCTAGGCCAATTCCTATTGCAATGCCCCCAGCGACTAACCACAACACATCCCAGTTGATCTGTTTGAGCTCTGCTTTGCCCATGATACCTGTCAATGTGAAGACCGCGAGAGGGATAATGGATACCACGTAGGTGTTCATTCCATGCAGCTTTGTCGTCATCCATAACAATATGGTAGCCGCGAAGGTGACATAGACTACCATGGCACGCCAGCTACGCTGAAACTGGCCGTCGAGCTTCAGTGTCATAGTTTGATGTGAAGAAGGGAACAGTTTTTGAAGTAGGAACCAAGCAAAGGTGAGCTGGACTATCACAAAAGGCAAACCCATCATCATCCAGCTGAGAAAGTCGATGCTGTTTTCACCCGTTAAGTATTGTAGAGCGATAGCGTTAGGTGGGGTTCCGATCGGAGTGGCTATCCCCCCTGTATTAGCGGCAATGGGAATACACAAAACCAGTGCTTTTATCCCTAAATCGCCTTTGGGGGCTGAGGCGACAATCGGGCCAAGCAGTGCCAGCATCATCACTGTTGTTGCGGTATTAGACATAAACATTGAGAACACTGCAGTAATCAACATTAAGCCGAGCATAATAAATTTTGGCTGGTGGCCGAAAGGGCGCAGCAAAACTCGAGCAAGGTTGTTATCGAGTTCGTATTTTGATGCAGCGATGGCTAGCGCAAACCCACCCATAAATAGAATAATAATGGGTGAGGAGAAGGCGCTGAAGATATCGGTGTATTTCATCAACTCTCCCAGATCATGTCCTGCTGGAGGAGTACGAAAGAGATGCAGACCTTTGTCTGAAATCATGACCAATTCAAGTGCGATGATCAAAATCGAAGTGGCGAAAACGGGAACAGGCTCCAGTACCCATAATAGGGCGGCGAGCAGAAAGATAGCCAGTAAACGATGTTGAATTAAAGTCAGATCATCAATGGGGATGGCATCAATTGGCATAAACAACACGGCAATTGGCAAACCAAAGCAAATCAGTAACTTAATGACTATGGTTCGATCAATGTTGGGCATAAGGGCTTAACCTCAAAGCGAAACTCTGCGGATAAGAATAAAGAATAACTAAATGAAGGTCTTAGACTAAGATGGAAGTTTTTATATGTAATCAAGAAATGTTAAGCAAGGTTGTTTTTGGTCAAAAAAAACCACCAATGTTGCCATTGGTGGTTTGTTCAATCTTTTATGCCGCGGTAATTAACGAGTACCGTAAACAACAATTGTCTTACCGTGGGCAGAAATTAAGTTCTGCTCTTCTAGCATCTTCAAAATACGACCTACTGTCTCACGAGAACAGCCAACAATCTGACCGATTTCCTGACGAGTGATCTTGATCTGCATACCGTCTGGGTGTGTCATTGCATCTGGCTGTTTCGCCAGATTAAGCAGGGTTTGTGCGATGCGGCCGGTTACGTCTAGGAATGCCAAGTCACCCACTTTCTGACTAGTGACCTGTAGACGGCTTGCCATTTGTGCGGACAGACGCATCAGGATGTCAGGGTTAACTTGGATTAGCTGACGGAATTTCTTGAATGAAATTTCTGCTACTTCACAAGGAGATTTGGCACGAACCCATGCCGTACGCTCTTGGTCTTCTTCGAATAAACCAAGTTCACCGATAAAGTCGCCTTGGTTTAGGTAAGAAAGGATCATTTCCTTACCTTCTTCGTCTTTGATAAGTACTGCCACAGAACCTTTAACAATGTAGTAAAGAGTTTCTGCTTTTTCGCCCGCGTGGATCAGCGTGCTTTTTGATGGGTACTTATGAATATGACAGTGTGAAAGGAACCACTCTAATGTTGGATCGGTTTGAGGTTTACCTAGAACCATAATATCTCACTTCCTCTGCAGGGTACGCTTGCTGCTTTCCATGTTTTAGCTAAGCCTTGAATCAAGACCTACTAGGATAAGAGCACTTTTCAAATGCTGCAAGCCATCTTTGTTTCGGTTTCAAATAGTATCTTTTTTTGAAATCGATTTCTTGATTTTAATCGGGTACACCTTACGATTTTGTACGCAAAAATGTGCACATGATCACGGTATGAAAAGTAATCGTGCTTATCAGGTGGTTGTTAACCGATTTTTCCGGTTTCGATCAGTTGTTGCAAAATAGGGCGCACAATTAGCTCGACGGCGAAACTCATTTTACCCCCAGGCACCACGAGCGTGTTATGACGTGACATAAATGAGCCGTCAATCATCGCCAGTAGGTAAGGGAAGTCGACGTTTTTGATACCACGAAGACGAATCACGACAAAGCTTTCATCTAAGCTCGGTATACCTTTGGCATTTAATGGGTTAGAAGTATCGACGGTTGGAACACGCTGGAAGTTAATATGAGTGCGCGAGAACTGGGGAGTAATGTAGTTTAGGTAGTCGTCCATTGAACGGACAATAGAGTCCATCACAGCCTCTCGAGAGTGGCCACGATCTCGGGTATCTCGAACGAACTTTTGGATCCATTCCAAGTTAACAATGGGGACCATGCCAATCAGAAAGTCGACGTGCTGAGCGACGTTAACATCGCCATCAACGACGCCACCATGCAAGCCTTCATAAAACAATACATCAGAGTTCTCAGGCAGTTCTTGCCATGGCGTAAAGGTACCCGGCATCTGATTGTACGGTACGGCTTCATCAAACGTGTGCAGATAACGGCGTACCTGACCTGTTCCTTCATTTCCGTATTTACGGAAAAACTCAGCGAGTGCTGGGAAGTCGTTGGCTTGTGGACCAAAGTAGCTGATGTGTCGCCCCTGTTCGCGAGCTTTGCGAATTTCGACATCCATCTCTGGGCGCGTAAAGCGGTGAAAACTATCACCTTCGACCCAAGCGGGCTTGACGTTCATCATGTTGAACATTTTGCGGAACGCTTCAGATGTCGTTGTGGTGCCTGCACCAGATGAACCAGTGACGGCAATAATCGGATGTTTTGCTGACATGACAAACCTTGTCTGTAAATAACTGTCCCTTGTTGCATGCCACTATAACACGCTTTAATGGGAAGAGACTGTATGCTGTGTTTTAAAAAGAAAACTTTTGTTTGAGCTGAATGTCGACGGTCTCGTGAAGCTCAGAAAAAACCACAACAGCTTCACCTGCTTCGAGCTGGTTTTTGATTTGATCGACTTTGTCTTGCAGGGAAATTTCTAGTTCGCCGTAGTCTGTGCCTTCGCGCAGGACGAATTCACGAATCAGGTTGTCCAGTGTGTCTGGGTCAATTTGTTGCCATGGAACGATCATAAATACCTCTGTCTTTTATGCTCGAAAAGTTGACGGCTATTATCCAGAAACCGCCAGACTTTGGTAGTAGGCTGGTAACGCTTCTTCTAGCCAGAACCTAGGTTTGAGCGCGCTGCCGGTTAAAAAGCCAACATGACCACCTTGTTCGAACAAGCGGTAGTCAATGTTATCTGGTAAAACGAATTTTGGTATAACGGCATCTGTCATAAAAGGGTCGTCTTTGGCATGAATGATTTGTGTCGGTATGCGAATGTCTTTGAGTCGATGAATACCGGAGCACCTCTGATAGTAATCCTGTGCGTCTTTAAAGCCATGTAAAGGAGCGGTAATCAAATCATCAAATTCAAACAGTTTGGTGACTCGCTTTATGCTTTGGTAAGAGACATCGAGCTCGCCTTTAATTAGGTGATGTTTACGCAGAGCATTTTTCTTCAAAGATGAGAGCAGGTACGTTTTATACACCTTGGAGAATCCTTTCTCGATGCGCTCTGAACAGGCCGATAGATCGAGTGGTGCCGAGACGATGGTCGCCGCAGAAAGTAGTGGCTCTTGATTGTATTGCGCGAGATAGTTAGCCAGCATGTTGCCACCAAGAGAAATCCCTACCGCGACTTTGGTTTGATTTGGTAGTTGTTGATTTAGCTGCTCAAGGAACAAGCGTGCGTCTTCTACTTCCCCTGAATGATACGCACGTGCACGGTGGTTCGGTTTGCCGCTGCAGCCGCGAAAATGCATCATCACAGACAGCCAGCCATGTTGAGAAAATGCGTGCATCAGGCCATTGGCATAAGGGCTGTAAAAGCAGCCTTCTAGCCCATGAAACAAGACAAAAACAGGTTTTTTCTTAGCCTTCTCAGTTTGCCAGTCTTCACTCCAAGCGAGATCGAGAAAATCACCATCCGGAGTATTCAGGGTCTGCCAAAGCGGTTCAAACAGTGCTTTCTTACGAATGAAACGCGGTGCCAGAGTTTGCAGATGCGGATTGGCTAATCCTTTGGCAGCAATAAATTGAGTCATAAGAACGCCTATCAGTGGGTGAGGTCATCGATGGAATGGGTAAAAATGTCGTGCAAATGTTCTCCGCCAAGCTGACGACAATATCTCAACGTCAGCGGCTCAGCTTGGTTAGTCTGTAATTCTATACTGTTGATGCAATCGACCAGATCAGACTGCTGTTGCTTTTCGAGTTGTAATTCGAACTGTAAGGATTCTCTGTAGAGGGTGTCTGGGACGTGGGATTTGAGTTTACGGCGTAGGTCTCGATAGCTGTGTAACAGGGTTTCTGAACGACCTAAACATTCTTCAACCTTGTGCCAGTCCTCATCGAGAAAGGTAGCCTGCTGCTCATCAAGCCATTTGAGTAGCAGCAGCAGGTTAACATTACCTTTGAACTGGTTTTGTAAATTGAGGCACGCATCTTTCACTTCTCGAACACTGTAATATTGCAGGCTGAACTGCCATAAGCGTTCTAGGGTTAGCGAAACTGATACGTGCTTTGAGCTCATTGACCGTTAAACTCCTGTTCCATCTGCTCCAGCTCTTCCTGCAGTGCCATCCATTCCATTTCGACGTCTTCCAGTTCGGCTTTAGCCTGACTCTGAGCAGTTAATACCTGATTAAGTTTAGCTTTATTTTCCGCTTCATACAGTGAGTTATCAGATAATTGCGTTTCTGCTTCCGCTAATTGATGACCTAGGGTCTCCATCTTAGCTTCAAGCTTGGTGAGTGTTTTGCGAACAGGAGCAGTCTGTTTACGGAATTCTGCTTCACGACGCTTCTGCTCTTTCTTGGCGGCAGCACTGTTGGTAGTGCTCTTGTCTGGTTGCACAGATTGTGCTTCGCGGCGTTCAGCTTTCTGCTGCTCTGTCAGCCATTTGTAGTAATCATTGAGATCGCCATCAAACGGTGCGACCTGATGATCATGCACCAAATAGAGGTCATCAGTGGTCGCACGCAGCAAGTAACGGTCGTGCGAGACAATTACCATTGCGCCTTCGAATGTTTGTAGCGCCAGCGTCAGGGCTTGGCGCATGTCCAAGTCCAAGTGGTTGGTCGGTTCATCAAGCAGTAATAAGTTTGGCTTTTGCCAGACAATCAACGCCAACACGAGGCGAGCTTTCTCACCCCCGGAGAAAGGAGCCACTTTTTCCAGCGCTTTGTCACCTTGGAATCCAAAGCTACCCAGATAGTTGCGCAGCTCAAGTTCGTTCTTGTCTGGCGCAATTTGCATCATATGCTGGAGGGGTGTTTCTTCTGGGTGTAAGGTTTCTAGCTGGTGCTGAGCGAAGTAACCAATCTTAACTCCTTGAGAGTAAGTCAGATCACCACCTTGTGGGTTCAACTCACGAGAAAGCAGTTTGATCAGAGTTGATTTACCTGCGCCGTTGCGTCCGAGTAGGCCTATGCGACTGCCAGGAACCAGATTGAGGCGGATTTTCTCTAAGATCAGGTTGTCACCATAACCCGCTGAGACCTCATCCATCATAATGATAGGGTTGGGCAACGCATCCGGGTCACGGAACTCAAAGCTGAACGGGTTATCAAATTGCGCAGGGAGAACCTTCTCCATTTTCTCCAGTGCCTTTATGCGGCTTTGTGCTTGGCGGGCTTTGGAGGCTTTATAACGGAAACGGTCGATATACTTCTGCATATGCGCCATTTGCTTCTGCTGTTTCTGAAATTGCGCTTGTTGCAGGAGCAGTTTCTGGGCACGTTGGTCTTCAAACGAGGAGTAGTTGCCGGTGTACTCATTCATCTGCTCATTTTCGATATGAATAATGCGGCCAACGATTGGGTCGAGGAAGTCTCGGTCGTGCGAAATCAGGACGAGTGTTCCCGGGTAGTTTTGCAGCCAGCGCTCTAACCACATCACGGCATCAAGATCTAAGTGGTTGGTTGGCTCATCGAGCAACAATAAATCTGAGCGACATAACAGGGCTTGGGCAAGGTTGAGGCGCATACGCCAACCACCTGAGAACTGAGTCAGATTCCAATTCATCTGTTCTTGGCTAAAGCCTAAACCATCAAGTAATTCAGCTGCGCGAGCGCGAATGCTGTAGCCCCCAATAGTTTCAATCTTGCCGTGTAATTCGGCTACGAGTGTACCGTTATCGGCTTGCTCTGCTTGGAGGAGCTGCGCTTCCAGTGCACGATATTCACGATCACCATCAATGACGTATTCCAGCGCCGGACGTTCCAGTGCTGGTGTTTCCTGTGCTACCCAGGCCATCTCCCAATGCGAAGGCTTACTGAAGTTACCGGCATCAATCGACAATTCGTCTTTAATTAATGCGAATAGGGTAGATTTACCGCAGCCGTTTTTTCCCACTAAACCGACTTTGTCGCCCGGTTGAATGGTTGCTGAGGTTTGATCCAGTAGTGGCTTACCGCCACGCAACAGCTGGATGTCAGAAAAGGTAATCATAATCTTGCGCTTTATTCTTGCTCGTATCGCGTCGAATAGTAGGGGGAATGAGATAAAATGTCGATCATTGCGTTATGCTTAACAACAACGTATAACAAACTGATAACGATAAAATTGTACCTAAGCCCAGCTTAGGTATTGAAAACAAAAGGATGGCTGCTTACGGAATGGCTGTAAACGATTTAAATACTGAGTCGCCTGAAAAACCGAAAGTGCTTGTGATTTATGCTCACCCTGAATCGCAAAGCTCTGTCGCGAACCAAGTGATGATTAAGAAGATAACTGCGCTTGATCACGTCACTGTGCATGATCTCTATGCTTATTACCCAGACTTTTTTATTGATGTGGATGCCGAACAGCAGCGTCTACTTGATCATGATGTGATCGTTTTTCAGCATCCTTTATATATGTATTCTTGCCCAGCGCTGCTTAAAGAGTGGATGGACCGCGTGTTGGGTAAGGGGTTCGCTTATGGAAAGGGCGAAGCATTGAAGGGTAAATATTGGCGCAGTGTGATTACCACGGGCGGTAATGAAGAGGCTTTTGGCAGCGAGGGATACAACAAGTATCCACTGTCAGAGATTTTACAACCGTTTGAGTTGACTGCAGCCTTGTGTCAGATGGCGTGGATTGAGCCTCTGGTGCTCTACTGGGCCCGCAATGTTTCTGATATGGACCGTTATCAGCACGCAGAGAAGTATCGCCAGTGGCTGCTCAACCCGACTATGACTTCAACCTCAGGAGAAATTCATGGCACTTGAAAATGATTTTCTTCAGAGCAGCGTGATCTTTCTTACCTCAGCAGTCGTTGCAGTGCCATTAGCCCAACGCTTAGGTCTCGGCTCAGTACTGGGTTATTTGCTGGCAGGCATTATTATCGGCCCATGGGGGCTAGGCCTTATAAGCGATGTTGAAGCGATTCTTCACTTTGCGGAATTTGGTGTCGTTCTACTACTGTTTTTGATCGGTTTAGAACTGAACCCCAAAAAATTGTTGCAGATGAAAGGGCCTATTCTTGGGCTCGGCGGTGCGCAAGTGGTGATTACCACCGCGGTGCTGGCAAGCGTGACTAATCTAGCCGGGGTCAGTTGGCAAACGAGCTTAGTCATCGGTATGGGGCTGGCGTTATCGTCAACCGCTATTGCTCTGAAAGTGATTGAAGAGCAGGGCTTGGCAGGCAGTGAAGCGGGGCAGTCAGGGTTTGCCGTTCTGCTGTTTCAAGATATTGCGGTCATCCCCATGTTGGCAATTCTCCCCGTTCTGGCAGGAAACACCGCAGGCGACTGGCTCGATGCGATGTGGATGCTCGGTGGTGTTATTGGTCTTCTGGTTGGCGGCCATTTTCTACTTCGCCCCTTATTCCGCTATGTAGTGCTAAGTGGAGTTCGTGAACTATTTACCGTTGCAGCACTGCTGTTAGTTATCGGAATTGCACTGCTGATGCAGCAACTCGGCCTGTCTATGGCACTGGGTACTTTCCTTGCTGGTGTCCTCCTTGCAGAGAGTGAGTATCGCCACGAGTTGGAGATCGCTATTGAACCATTCAAAGGGCTACTGCTAGGTTTATTCTTTATTGCGGTCGGTATGGCGGTGAACTTAGGCTTGCTAGCTCTGGAGCCATGGAATGTACTGATGGCGGTGTTCGGGCTAGTGGCTGTCAAGGCGGTCATTCTTTACTTCTTAGCCCGCTTGGCAGGTAGTAAACCCAAAGCTCGTAGTAAGATGGCGGCCATTCTTAGTCAGGGTGGTGAGTTTGCCTTTGTCATTTTTACCGCCGCAAGCGCGGAAGGCTTATTGGCACAGGAACAAACCGCTTTCCTACTGGTTGTGGTGAGTCTGTCTATGGTCACCACTCCGCTGTTATTGATGGCGCAAAGCAAGTGGTATGCCCGTGGCTTGAACTTTGATGAATCAGGAGCGTTACGCACTGATGTCGTTAACCGTGAACCAAGAGTGATTATTGCTGGATTTGGTCGTTTTGGTCAGATCGTTGGCCGACTGATGTACGCCAACAAAATTCGCGTGACGGTACTTGAAAGTGACGCCAGTCAGATCCAATTACTTAGGAAGTATGGTTACAAGGTATTTTATGGTGATGCCACGCAGCTAGACTTACTGCGCGCTGCTGGAGCGGATAAAGCGGAAGCTATGGTGATTTGTACCGACTCGCCGGATGAGATCATGAAGATCGTCGATTTGTGTCAGTACCATTTCCCACATCTTAAATTACTGGCGCGGGCACGAAGTCGGGTTGAAGCCTATCAGCTTCTGAGCCACGGGGTAGATAACTACTCAAGGGAAACTTTCCTTGGGGCGTTGGACCTAGGCCGTCAAGCGTTAACCGAGCTCGGTATGCATCCATATCAGGCCAAGCGAGCCGAAGCGCACTTTAGAAAGTTAGATAATGCGATGCTGAAAGAATTACTGCCTCAGCATCATGAAGACAAGCAATTGGCCATGAGAGCCAAAGAAGCCCGAAAAGAACTGGAAGAAATCTTTGGTCGCGAGATGGAAAAAGATCAGCAATCAAAGAACTTCTGGGATTAAATCCAAACCTTCCCCGAGCATGGTAAACATTTAACGCTGGTGAAGGTTTATGTTGTGGAATGAACAAATGAAAAAAAGATTTATCGCTGGAGCGAGCTGCCCAAAATGTTCTCAGCAAGACACCTTACGCTGGTGGATAGAAAATAATATTGAGTTAGTTGAGTGTGTTGAATGTGAATATCAGGATCAGCGCAAACCGCAGTCTGTGGAGAAAACTGAACACTCGCAACAAGAGATGATCGGTATTTTTAAGCCGGATTGATTGAGTTTCTTTATTTGATCCCCATAATACCCTACATAGAAAATTGTTATTCGGAGCAATTCAATTGCTCCGTTTCTTTATCTCCTTGGAGTCATTATGAAAATTGAAAAGAACGTAGTAGTAAGCCTTGCTTACCAGGTGAAACTGGAAGATGGCGCAGTGGTTGATCAGTCAACAGCAGAAGCACCACTGGATTACCTACACGGCAACAACAACCTGATCACAGGTCTTGAAACTGCACTGGAAGGTAAAGAAGCGGGCGCTCAGTTTTCAGTAACAGTGTCTCCAGAAGAAGCGTACGGCGATCATAACGACGCGCTTGTTCAACGTGTACCAGCGAATGTTTTCCAGGGTGTTGACCAGATTGAAGTGGGCATGCGTTTCCTAGCGGATACGGACCAAGGTCCAATCCCAGTAGAAGTGACAGAAGTTGACGGTGATGAAGTGGTGGTTGACGGCAACCACATGCTTGCAGGCCAAACGCTGACATTTGACGTTGAAGTTGTTGCTACACGTGAAGCGACAGCAGACGAGATCGAACATGGCCATGTTCACCAAGCGGGTGCACACGATCACGAAGGCGGTTGTTGTGGCGGTGACCATGACCACGCTGAAGAGAAGAAAGATGGCTGCTGTGGTGGCGGTAGCTGCGGTTCTCACTAACAGAGAAAAGACCGCCTGAGTACTGTGCTCAGGTGTTGATTTTAAAGCGCAAGCTAAGTGATTAGCTTGCGCTTTTTGTTTATCTAAGGTGTGATGAGAGCAAAGCACACTGCAAAGGAGTAGGACGTGAGCAAACCATTTTCAATCGCTATTCATGGCGGCGCGGGAACAATTTTACGTGAACAGATGAGTGACGAGTTAAAGGCGGACATTCTCAACGATTTAGAAAAGTCCGTTCGTGCTGGTCATGAGGTTCTTGCTCGTGGCGGTGATGCTTTGGATGCCGTCGTTGCCGCAGTGAAGGTGCTGGAGGATTCGGTCAACTTTAACGCTGGTCGAGGCTCAGTGTTAACGCACAAGGAAATTGTTGAGATGGACGCCTCTGTCATGCACGGTAAAGACGCAAATGCAGGCGCAGTGGCAGGCGTGCGCCATATCCGTAACCCGATTGAGCTCGCTCGTGATGTGATGACAGACAGTAACCATGTGCTATTGATCGGAGAAGGGGCCGAAGAGTTTGCCTTTGAGCAGGGCCATCAATACACCGAACAAGATTACTTCTTCACTGACCGACGCTATGACCAGTTGCAGTCCATGAAAGAGAAAGGCTTATTTGCCTTATCCGAGTCGAAATACCCAGATGACAAGAAATACGGCACAGTCGGTGCTGTTGCGCTGGATAAGCAAGGCAATTTAGCAGCAGCCACCAGTACTGGTGGTGTGACCAACAAAAAGTACGGTCGAGTGGGGGATTCGTCCATCATTGGCGCGGGTACGTTTGCGGAAAATGGTAACGTGGCGGTATCGACCACCGGAATGGGGGAATACTTTATTCGCAAGACTGTCGCGAGCGATGTGGCAGCGCGAATGCGTTACCTCAAGGAAGATGTGCATACGGCCTGCGAGACTGTGGTCCAAGGCGAGTTGAAAGCCATGGGTGGCGAAGGGGGGCTGATCGCCATTGATGGTGATGGACGTGTTCACTTTGCAATGAACAGCAGTGGTATGTACCGAGCGAGCATTGGCACAGATGGCAGCCTGCTAGTGAAGATTTATGCCGATGAGTAGGGTCAAAACGACCCCTAATAGTAGTACTAACAAAGGGTTAGTGCTTCATTACACTTCTATGATTAAAAAATGACTGCAAGAAGTGTGATTCAGTGCTAGAATCCATTTTTAACTAGCAATCAGACTTGGAAAGATGGGAAATAACGTAGTCGTTCTGGGCACCCAATGGGGTGACGAAGGTAAAGGTAAAATCGTAGACCTTTTAACTGAAGATGCAAAATACGTGGTTCGCTACCAAGGCGGTCACAACGCAGGTCACACTCTAGTCATTGACGGTGAAAAAACCGTTCTTCACTTAATTCCATCAGGTATTCTTCGCGATAACGTAAAATGTGTTATCGGTAATGGCGTAGTACTATCGCCTGAAGCTCTCCTTAAAGAAATGAAGCCTCTTGAAGAGCGCGGTATTCCAGTACGCGAGCGTCTTTTCGTTTCTGAAGCTTGTCCTCTAATTCTTCCGTACCACATCGCTATCGACAACGCGCGTGAAATCGCTCGTGGCGCGAAAGCTATTGGTACAACGGGTCGTGGTATCGGTCCAGCTTACGAAGATAAAGTGGCTCGTCGTGGTCTACGCGTTGGTGACCTGTTCGATAAAGAGATGTTTGCCGAGAAGCTAAAAGAAGTGATGGCTTTCCATAACTTCCAGCTAGAGCACTTCTACAAAGCGGAAACAGTGAGCTACGAAGAAGTCCTTGAGCAATGCATGAGCTACGCAGATCTTCTTACTTCAATGGTTATCGACGTCACTGACGAACTAGACGCAGCACGTAAGCGCGGCGACAAGATTATGTTCGAAGGCGCTCAAGGTACGCTACTTGATATCGACCACGGTACTTACCCATACGTAACGTCTTCTAACACGACGGCTGGTGGTGTTGCTGCGGGTTCTGGTTTCGGTCCTCGTCACATCGGTTACATCCTTGGTATTACTAAGGCTTACTGTACTCGTGTTGGTTCAGGTCCATTCCCAACTGAGCTTTACGATGGTCAAGACAAGCAAGACCCAGTAGGTAAGCACCTAGGTGATGTCGGTCATGAGTTTGGCGCAACAACGGGTCGTCTACGTCGTACAGGTTGGTTCGATGCAGTGGCAATGCGCCGCGCAATCCAAATCAACTCGCTAACAGGTATGTGCCTAACTAAGCTAGACGTTCTTGATGGTCTGAAAGAGATCAAGATCTGTACTGGTTACAAGATGAAAGATGGCTCTATCCTAGAAGTTTCTCCAATGGCTGCAGAGTCATTCGAAGAAGCAACGCCAATCTACGAAACTATGCCAGGTTGGTCTGAGACAACCTTTGGTGCTAAATCTTTAGAGGCGCTTCCACAAGCAGCTCTGGATTACATCAAGCGTATTGAAGAACTTACGGGTGTTCCGGTAGACATTATCTCTACAGGTCCAGACCGTAACGAGACAATCATCAAGGTTCATCCTTACAAAGCTTAATTCTGGTCGCTTTCTGTGATTTAAAAACCAGCGTGGAAACGCTGGTTTTTTTATGCTCAATATTTATGCATTATCTATACTGACAGTGGCAAGTTTTTGCCAGTCTTCGGCAATTTTGATTAAAGAGTTAGCAGTCATTGCCGATACAGGTATCAAGATTGCCGTTTGTACGGTTAATCCTCAATATACAGGTTGCTAAGAACCCAGCTTGTATTGCCTGTCGTGGTGAGTAGACGGGTGGAGACATTATCGAAGTCAAAGAGTGCAGACAATGAAGCTAAGAAAGTTAGCTGCTTCGATGGTATTTTTGTTTGGGGCCTCCATGGCTAATGCCAATGAACTTACTGAGATTGGTGAGCCGATTCCCATCTATACCGAAGCTGAACTGATTAAACTGATCAACGAAAATAAACATTTAGAACAGGTCAAAGCAGACAGTTGCCAATTGGTTGAAGACATTGTTGCTCGTGCAACGAGGATCAGCCTGCCATCGTACGAATTTTTGTATGGGGATATGTTAGCGTGGGGTGTCTGTGTCGAGCAGGATGTCGAACTGGGCTTGTACTATATGGAAAATGCAGCGCATCAGGGCTTGCCAGCAGCACTGGAACAGCTCGGGCGTTATTATTCGCGCGGTACCTTAGTTCAGCAGGACAAAGAGCGTGCGATCCCCTATTTGCGTGAAGCGGCTGCAATGGGTAACCTTAAGGCACGTATTCACTTAGCGGAGCTGTTACTGCGTGACTATGGCAGTCCGCTGGATTACGAAGATGCCTATCGCTGGCTATACAACTCAGTGACAGCTGATCAGCGCACGCACAAACGTATTTCGATTCTGCGCCAAGGCTTAGAGCGGAGAATGCCACAAAATATTATTGCCAGAGCCAAAAAACGCGATACCTTCTGGTAACTCATCGACCTGACTGCACTCAGAGCGTGAATGAAAAGAAAATGCCCAGCACTTGCTGGGCATTACTGCTTTAAGATAGGGGGATTATTGTACGACTTCCCCTGATTCAATCACGGTCTCTCGTACGACTTCTGTAAACTCAAGCGCTTCTTTACGAATCGCTGCTTCATTTACGGTTAGCATCTTGCGATCTTCCATCAGGATTTTTCCGTCAACAATGGAATGGCGGACGTTGCCAGAATTTGCAGAATAAACCAATGCAGAGTATGGATTGTATACGGGCACCATGTTTGGTGCTTTGGTATCGACCACGATGATATCCGCTAGCTTTCCTTCCTCTAGTGAGCCGATTTTGTCTTCCATATGCAGTGCTTTTGCTGCGCCCATGGTCGCCATATCGATCACTTTAATTGGTGGCATAGCTGCACGGTCTTTGTTAACCAGCTTATGCACTTTAGCGACCTGATTGAATTCATCAATGGTGCTTAGCGTGTTGCCAGACATTGGGCCATCAGTGCCTAAACCAATACGAACGCCTTGATCGTACATCTTAAGCGCTGGTGATACGCCTTTCGCTGACTTAATGTTGGCACTCATGTTATGGGCAACGCCCATATCCGATTGCTTGACCAATTCAATGTCTTTGTCATCGACGAGAATCATATGTGCGCCAACTAAGTTTTTGTTGAGTGCGCCAATGCTATCCATGTACTCAACGGGAGACATTCCTTCAGCACGCTCAGCGATTTTTTCTTCTTCACGATGCGATTCTGCAAGGTGAATCATGACTGGAACATCCTTCTCCAGTGATAGTTTGGCAATTTTCTGCAGAGTTTCTGTTGTATTGGTGTAAGGTGCATGCGGGGCGAATGCGGGTGTAATGCGAGGGTGGTCTTTGTACTCTTCAATAAAGTTGAGCGCGTACTGAATACCTTCTTCTGCATTGGCTGCATCAGCAACAGGGAATTTAATCACTGTTTCGCCAAGAATGGCTCGCATGCCGATTTTATCGACAGTTTTAGCCACTTCGTCTTCAAAGTAGTACATGTCGGCATAAGTCGTCACGCCGCCTTTGACCATTTCGACGTTACCTAGGTTGGCACCAATGCGTACCATATCACGGGAGACGAGCTTAGCTTCAAGCGGGAAGATATAACGGTGTAGTCGGTCAGGAACATCGTCCGCTAGCGAACGAAAGACAGTCATTGATACGTGAGTGTGCGTGTTAATCAGGCCTGGCATCACGATATCACCATCAACATCGAGTGTTTTCTTAGCTTGGTATTGTGATTCAAGCGATTGGTCACCAACGGCCAAAATCTTATTATCTTTGATCACAACAGTGCCTTTTTCATACACCTGCTTGTCATGATTCATGGTTAATACCATCGCATCTGTGATCATCAGATCGACTTTCTCGGCGGCAGAAACGGATAAGGAACATAACCCTGCAACTGCAGCGGAAAGTAAAGTACGCTTAATACTCATAACGAAACCTAAATAAAATATAAACAGTAAAATTTGACTGGATAATAGAGTGAAATTTCACTTTTGCAATCGTTTGCTTTGTCATTTTCATCAAAGTGTGATCTTTGAATTTTGTTGTAAAAGATCGTGATCAAAGATGTTAACAGATGAAAACACAATAGAATTTGGCTTTTTAATCTATCTATCCTGTAGCTTAGTAAGTGAGTCGGATATACTAGCTTTAATTACCTTCCTTGTTTAATTAGGCGCGCCTATGTCAGAAAGCACACCAAACGATCCATTTGCAGCTCGTGAATCAGAAAATTATGAAAACCCTGTTCCAAGCCGGGAGTTCATTCTTGAGTTTCTCGCACAGGCGGGTGTTCCCTTGAATCGCAATGACTTGTTTGAAGCCCTACATTTAGAAGGCGAAGAGCAGTATGAAGGTTTACGTCGTAGACTGAGAGCGATGGAGCGTGATGGTCAATTGGTGTTTACGCGTCGTCAATGCTACGCCTTGCCGGAAAAGCTCGAAATGGTCAAAGGCTACGTGATTGGCCACAAGGACGGCCACGGTTGGGTTCGTCCAGAAGGCAGTGTTGGTAAAGATAATGACATAGTGCTGCCACATCATCAGATGAAGAACATCATTCATGGTGACTATGTACTGGTGCAACCAACGGACAACTCTAAGCGAGGGCGAAAGGAAGGGCGACTTGTTCGCGTTTTAGAAGAGCGAGCAACGCAGATTGTGGGTCGTTTCTTCCTTGAGTATGGCTACTCATACGTTGTCCCTGATGATTCACGTATCAGCCAAGATATTCTGATTCCAAATGATCAGCGAGCCGGGGCTCGTATGGGGAACGTTGTGGTGATTGAAATCACTGACCGTGGCTCTCGCTCTCGCGGCATGATGGGAAAAGTCATTGAGGTGCTAGGTGAAAATATGGCACCGGGCATGGAAACACAAATCGCAATCCGCACTCACCAAATTCCCCATGAGTGGCCTGAAGCTGTCGACAAGCAAATTGAGGGGCTGGGTGAAGAGGTTCCAGAAGAGGCGAAACAAGGCCGTGTTGATCTTCGTGAGCTACCACTAGTGACTATCGATGGTGAAGACGCGCGTGATTTCGATGATGCAGTTTTCTGTCAGAAAAAGAAAAGTGGCGGTTGGCGCCTATGGGTGGCGATTGCCGATGTGAGTTATTATGTCCGCCCTGATAGCGCTTTAGATAAAGAAGCGATTAACCGCGGTAACTCGGTTTACTTCCCATCGCAAGTGGTGCCTATGCTTCCGGAAGTATTGTCTAACGGCTTATGTTCTCTTAACCCGCAAGTTGATCGCTTATGTATGGTGTGTGAGATGACCATCTCTGAGACGGGTAAGTTATCTGGCTATAAGCACTACGAAGCGGTGATGAACTCACATGCTCGTCTGACTTACAACAAGGTGAGCGATATCCTTGAAGGAGATGAGGAACTGCGTCAAAGATATGAGCCATTAGTTCCGCACTTGGAAGAGCTGCATAAGATGTACAAAGTGCTTAAGCACGCTCGAGATAATCGTGGTGCTATCGAGTTTGAAACGGTCGAGACTAAGTTCATCTTTAATGCTGAGCGTAAGATTGACAGCATCGAACCGGTAATCCGTAATGATGCGCATAAGATTATCGAAGAATGTATGATTCTTGCCAATATTGCTTCTGCTTCCTTGGTTGAAAAAGCAAAAGAGCCAGCACTGTATCGCATTCACGAATCTCCGGGTGAGCTGAGATTACAAGGTTTCCGTGACTTCTTAGGCGAATTAGGTTTACATCTCAATGGTGGTTTAGAGCCTTCACCGACAGACTATGCAGATTTGGTCAAGCAGATTGGTGAACGTGCGGATAAAGAGTTGATTCAAACCATGTTGCTTCGCTCAATGAAGCAGGCGGTGTACAACGCCGATAACTGTGGTCACTTTGGTTTGGCATTAAAACGCTACGCGCACTTTACTTCCCCTATTCGCCGCTATCCGGACCTCTTGCTTCATCGGGCAATCAAATACCTGATTGCAAAAGAGAATGGCACGCTGAAAGATCGTTGGACACCTACAGGTGGCTTCCATTACTCCTTTGATGATATGGACTTCTATGGTGAGCAGTGTTCGATGACAGAGCGTCGTGCTGATGATGCAACGCGTGAAGTGTCTGACTGGCTTAAGTGTGAATATATGCAAGATCATGTCGGAGAAGAGCTGGATGGTGTAATAGCCAATGTCACCGGTTTTGGTTTCTTCGTGCGTCTGACAGAGTTACATATTGACGGGTTGGTGCATATTTCGACGCTTGCTAATGACTATTATCAATTTGACCCTATTGGCCAAAGACTTATTGGTGAAAGCTTTGGCGCTATTTATCGGCTTGGTGATGCTGTTAAAGTCAAAGTACTTTCCGTCAACCTCGATGATCGACAAATAGACTTTGAATTGATCGAAACAAATCGTAAGCTACGCGGCAAAGGAAAAACCGCTAAGAAGCGTGCTGCTGAGGCGCAGAAAAAAGCCAAAGCGAAAAAGAATGCGGCTGCGACTGGTCGACGTTCAGTAGATAAGGCCAAACCTTTGGTTGAACCAACCAAACGCCCAGACGCAGGCCCCGAAGAAGGTAAAAAAGCCTCGAAGCAGTCAGATAAAGCACGTAAGAAAAAGCCACGTAATAAAGCTAAGAAAGCACGTAGCAAGAAACAGTAATCGGATAAAGTAATGAGTAACGAATTTATTTACGGGATTCACGCAGTAAAAGCGGTATTGGCAAAAGAGCCAGAGCGCTTTGTTGAAGCCTTTGTATTAAAAGGTCGTCAAGATGACCGTTTAATGCCAATCCTAAATGAGCTCCAGATGTGTGGCGTGTCGATTCAACAAATGACACGTAAGACTCTTGATGATAAAGCTCGTGGCGCTAACCACCAGGGCATTATGGCCAAGGTGAAGCCGGCCAAGCAGCTAAATGAAAATGATCTCGATGACATCCTTGCCCAACATTCTGCACCATTATTACTGGTATTGGATGGGGTCACCGATCCGCATAACCTCGGCGCGTGTTTACGAAATGCCGATGCGGCTGGTGTAGCTGCGGTGATCGTCCCTAAAGATAAATCAGCAAACATTAACGCGACAGTCAGCAAAGTTGCTTGTGGCGCAGCAGAAACGGTGCCTTTGGTTCGCGTAACCAACCTTGCTCGGACTATGCGTGCGTTGCAAGAGCAGGGGATCTGGTTTGTCGGTACGGCCGGTGAAGCGACACATGACATCTACCAAGCTAAGTTAACTGGGCCTCTTGCTATCGTCATGGGAGCAGAAGGTGATGGCATGCGTCGCCTGACACGTGAAACCTGTGATGACCTAATTAAAATCCCAATGGCAGGCAGTGTGTCGAGCTTGAACGTTTCTGTTGCTTCTGGAGTGTGTCTGTTTGAAGCGGTGCGTCAACGACTCGTTTGACTTTACACACAGGACTACCTTCCTAATAACAAAACGCAGATCGGCTAGCTCCGTCTGCGTTTTTGCTTCTGAAATCCACCTTCATATCTGTTCTGGTTTATTTTTCAAACAAACCTTGCACATAAAATTGTGATCTGTATAATGCGTCGCACTGGTTAAGCCAGTTGTGAACCAATGAGCAATGAGGAGCGAGCAAATCAGATTGATTTGCAAGGTAATGTAAACTCAGCTTATGTTCGCGGTTAATACAATTAGCTATCTTTTCTTCGGAAAAACTATCCCCAAAGGTGACTTTGGCATGTAGGGGTAGTTAATCGAAAATTAACTGACAATGCGTCCTAATCTTGGATGCTACGGTTTCACATAAATCAATCGGCATTCTCTCGCTTTTGCGAGTTTGAGTGGCGATATTGTTTGTGTAATATTTAATTTTGGAGCTCTGTCTCATGCAGAACCAACGTATCCGTATCCGCCTAAAAGCTTTCGATTACAAACTGATCGATGCTTCAACAGCGGAAATCGTTGAAACAGCTAAGCGCACTGGCGCACAGGTTCGTGGTCCAATCCCACTACCTACTCGTAAAGAGCGTTTCACAGTTCTTATCTCTCCACACGTTAACAAAGATGCTCGTGATCAGTACGAAATCCGTACTCACAAACGTCTAATCGACATCGTTGAGCCAACAGACAAAACTGTTGATGCTCTGATGCGTCTAGACCTTGCTGCGGGCGTTGACGTACAAATTAGCCTAGGTTAAGGGAGATTAGAAGAATGATTGGTCTAATCGGTCGTAAAGTGGGCATGACCCGCGTATTTACTGAAGAAGGCGTTTCTATCCCAGTAACAGTTGTTGAGGTTGAAGCTAACCGTGTTTCTCAAGTGCGTACACTTGAAACTGACGGCTACGCAGCAATCCAGGTAACTACTGGTGCTAAGAAAGCTAACCGTGTTTCTAAGCCAGAAGCTGGCCACTTTGCGAAAGCAGGTGTTGAAGCTGGTCGCGGTCTTTGGGAATTCCGTTTGGAAAACGGTGAAGAGTTTGAAGTTGGTGCTGAACTAACTGTTGAACTGTTCAACGAAACTAAGAAAGTAGACGTTACTGGTACATCTAAAGGTAAAGGCTTCCAAGGCGCTGTTAAGCGTTGGAACTTCTCTACTCAAGATATGACTCACGGTAACTCATTGTCTCACCGTGCTCCTGGTTCTATCGGTCAATGTCAGACTCCAGGTCGCGTATTTAAAGGCAAGAAAATGGCAGGTCACATGGGTGCTGAGCGTGTAACGACTCAAAACCTAGAGATCGTACGTGTTGACGCTGAGCGCAACCTGCTTCTTATTAAAGGTGCAGTCCCTGGCGCAACAGGCGGTAACGTGATCGTTAAACCAGCTGTTAAAGCATAACGTCTCAGGAGTAAGTAATGGAACTAATGGTTAAAGGTGCTGATGCACTAACTGTTTCCGAAACTACTTTCGGACGTGAGTTTAACGAAGCTCTTGTACACCAAGTAGTTGTTGCGTATGCAGCAGGTGCTCGTCAAGGTACTCGTGCTCAAAAAACACGTTCAGAAGTTGCAGGCGGTGGCGCTAAGCCATGGCGTCAAAAAGGTACTGGCCGTGCACGTGCTGGTACAATCCGTAGCCCAATCTGGCGTACAGGTGGTGTTACTTTTGCTGCGAAACCACAAGATCACAGCCAAAAAGTAAACAAAAAAATGTACCGTGGTGCTATGAAGAGCATTCTTTCTGAGCTTGTTCGTCAAGAGCGTCTAATCGTTGTTGATAACTTCTCAGTAGAAGCACCTAAAACTAAAGAGCTTGTAGCTAAGCTTAAAGAGCTTGAGCTAACTGACGCGCTTATCGTGACTAGCGAAGTAGATGAGAATCTATTCCTAGCTGCTCGTAACCTATACAAAGTTGACGCACGTGACGTTGCTGGTATCGACCCAGTATCGCTAATTGCGTTTGACAAGGTTGTAATTACTGCTGAAGCAGTTAAGCAAGTAGAGGAGATGCTAGCATGATCACTGAAGAGCGTATCCTAAAAGTTCTACGTGCACCGCACATCTCTGAAAAAGCAACTATGGCAGCTGAGAAAGCGAACACTATCGTTTTCAAAGTAGCTAAAGATGCTACTAAAAAAGAGATCAAAGCAGCTGTAGAAAAGCTATTTGAAGTTGAAGTTAAGTCTGTGAATACTCTTATCAATAAGGGTAAGACCAAACGTCAAGGTCTACGCCAAGGTCGCCGCAGCGACGTTAAGAAAGCGTACGTTACTTTGAAAGAAGGTCAAGATCTTGACTTCGTTGGCGGCGCGGAATAACAGGAGTAGTTGAGAAATGGCTATTGTTAAATGTAAGCCGACTTCCCCTGGTCGTCGTCACGTTGTTAAAGTTGTTAACGCTGACCTACACAAGGGCAAGCCATACGCACCTCTTCTAGAGAAAAACTCTAAGAACGGTGGTCGTAACAACAACGGTCGTATTACAGTACGTCACATCGGCGGTGGTCACAAGCACCACTACCGTGTCATTGACTTCAAACGTACTAAAGACGGTATCCCAGCGAAAGTTGAGCGTCTAGAATACGATCCAAACCGTAGCGCTAACATCGCTCTAGTTCTGTACGCAGACGGTGAGCGTCGTTACATCCTAGCACCTAAAGGTGTTCAAGCTGGTGATGCTATCCAGTCTGGTGCAGATGCACCAATTAAAGCTGGTAACGCACTTCCAATGCGTAACATCCCAGTAGGTTCAACTGTACACAACGTTGAACTTAAGCCTGGTAAAGGTGGTCAGCTAGCTCGTTCGGCTGGTGCATATGCTCAAATCGTTGCTCGCGACGGTGCATACGTAACTATCCGTCTACGTTCTGGCGAAATGCGCAAAGTACTTTCTGAAGGCCGTGCAACAATCGGTGAAGTTGGTAACTCTGAGCACATGCTACGTGAACTTGGTAAAGCTGGTGCTAGCCGCTGGCGTGGTGTTCGTCCAACCGTTCGTGGTGTTGTGATGAACCCAGTAGACCACCCACACGGTGGTGGTGAAGGCCGTACTTCTGGTGGTCGTCACCCAGTTTCACCATGGGGTCAGCCAACTAAAGGCTTCAAGACTCGTAAGAACAAACGCACCGACAAGTACATCGTACGTCGTCGTAACAAGTAATCTATATAAAGAGGAATCGCCATGCCACGTTCTCTCAAGAAAGGTCCATTTATTGACCTACACTTGCTGAAGAAGGTAGAGAAAGCGGTGGAAAGCGGAGACAAAAAGCCTATTAAGACTTGGTCCCGTCGTTCAATGATCATCCCTACGATGATCGGTTTGACCATCGCTGTCCATAATGGTCGTCAGCACGTACCAGTTTTCGTTACCGAAGAAATGATCGGTCACAAACTGGGTGAATTTGCACCAACTCGTACTTACCGCGGCCACGTCGTGGATAAGAAAGCTAAGAAGCGTTAAGGAGTAGATGATGGAAGCACTAGCTAAACATAACTTTGCTCGCATTTCGCCTCAGAAAGCTCGCTTAGTTGCGGATCAAATCCGTGGTAAATCAGTTGACCAAGCTCTAGAAATCCTAACTTTCAGCAACAAAAAAGCTGCTGACCTAGTTAAGAAAGTTCTTGAGTCAGCTATCGCGAACGCGGAGCACAACGAAGGTGCAGATATTGACGATCTAAGTGTCGCAAAGATCTTCGTAGATGAAGGCCCTATCATGAAGCGTATTATGCCTCGTGCTAAAGGTCGTGCGGATCGTATCTTGAAGCGTTCAAGCCACATCACTGTTGTTGTAGCAGATCGCTAAGAGACTAGGAGAGTAAGCAATGGGTCAGAAAGTACATCCAAATGGTATTCGTCTTGGCATCGTTAAGCCTTGGAATGCTACATGGTTTGCTAACACCAAAGATTTCGCTGACAACCTAGACGGCGACTTCAAGGTACGTCAGTTCCTTACAAGTGAACTGAAAAAAGCGTCTCTATCACGCATCGTTATCGAGCGTCCTGCTAAGAGCATCCGTGTGACTATTCACACTGCTCGTCCAGGTGTTGTTATCGGTAAGAAAGGTGAAGACGTTGAGAAGCTACGCGCAGCAGTAGCTAAAATTGCAGGTGTACCAGCGCAAATTAACATCGCTGAAGTACGTAAGCCTGAACTAGATGCGCAACTTGTTGGTGACAGCATCGCGTCTCAGCTAGAGCGTCGTGTGATGTTCCGTCGTGCTATGAAGCGCGCGGTACAAAACGCTATGCGTCTAGGTGCTAAAGGTATCAAAGTAGAAGTAAGTGGTCGTCTAGGCGGCGCTGAAATCGCACGTTCAGAGTGGTACCGTGAAGGTCGTGTACCTCTACACACTCTACGTGCTGACATTGATTACGCAACTTCTTCGGCTCACACTCAATACGGTGTAATCGGCATTAAAGTTTGGATCTTCAAAGGTGAGATCCTAGGCGGTATGCCAGCAGCTAACGCTGTAGAGCCTAAAGGCGACAAGCCTAAGAAGCAGCGCAAAGGCCGTAAGTAAGGAGTCGACAGATGCTACAACCTAAACGTACTAAGTTCCGTAAGGTTCAGACTGGTCGTAACCGTGGTCTAGCTAAAGGTACTGATGTAAGCTTCGGCGAATTCGGTCTTAAAGCAACTGGCCGTGGCCGTCTAACTGCTCGTCAAATCGAAGCGGCACGTCGTGCAATGACACGTCACGTTAAGCGTCAAGGTAAAATCTGGATCCGTGTGTTCCCAGACAAACCTATCACAGAAAAACCACTTGAAGTTCGTCAAGGTAAGGGTAAAGGTAACGTTGAGTACTGGGTAGCCCAAATCCAACCTGGTAAGGTTATGTACGAAATGGGTGGTGTACCTGAAGAATTGGCTCGTGAAGCGTTCCGTCTAGCGGCGCGTAAACTGCCATTCAAAACTACGTTTGTAACTAAGCAGGTGATGTGATGAAAGCACAAGATCTACGCGAAAAAAGCGTTGAAGAGCTTAACGCTGAGCTATTGAATTTGCTACGCGAACAGTTCAACTTGCGCATGCAAGCTGCAACTGGTCAGCTACAGCAAACTCATACTCTGAAAGCTGTACGTCGTGATATCGCACGTGTGAAAACCGTATTGACTGAGAAGGCAGGCGCATAATGAGCGACAAAATTCGTACTTCATTTGGTCGTGTAGTTAGCAACAAGGCTGACAAGTCTATCACTGTTGCTATCGAGCGCATGGTTAAACACCCAATTTACGGCAAGTTCGTAAAGCGCACGACTAAAGTTCACGCACATGACGAGAACAACGAGTGTGGCCTAGGCGATACTGTTGAAATTCGTGAATGTCGTCCACTGTCTAAGACTAAGTCTTGGACTTTGGTTAAAGTTGTAGAAAAGGCGAAGATCTAATCTTCACTATTCTATAAACAAAAAAACGGCTCCAAAATTATTTTGGGGCCGTTTATTTTTTGACTACCCAATCACAGAAAAGGGTGGTACAATTCGCGTCCCTTTTAAAGAGGCAGCCCGACCCGTGATGGGTCTAGTTATTAATATTTAGCGGAGCACTAACAATGATCCAAATGCAAAGTACACTTGACGCAGCTGATAACTCTGGCGCGCGCAAGGTAATGTGTATTAAGGTCCTGGGTGGCTCACACCGCCGTTATGCACATATCGGTGACGTCATCAAAGTTACTGTTAAGGAAGCAATTCCTCGCGGTAAAGTTAAGAAAGGTGACGTTCTGAAGGCGGTAGTAGTGCGCACCCGTAAAGGCGTACGTCGTCCAGACGGTTCTGTCATTCGCTTCGACCGTAATGCTTGCGTATTGTTGAACGACAACACTGAGCAACCAATCGGTACACGTATCTTTGGCCCTGTGACGCGTGAACTTCGTGGCGATAAGTTCATGAAGATCGTTTCACTGGCTCCAGAAGTTCTGTAAGGAGCACGTAGAAATGGCAGCTAAAATCCGTCGTAACGACGAAGTAATCGTTCTTGCTGGTAAAGACAAAGGCAAGAAAGGTAAAGTAACTAAGGTTCTAGCAACTGGTAAAGTTATTGTTGAAGGTATCAACCTTGTTAAGAAGCACCAAAAGCCGGTTCCGGCTCTAGGTCAACAAGGTGGCATCGTTGAGCAAGAAGCAGCTATTGATGCTTCTAACGTTGCAATCTTTAACTCAGCTACTGGTAAAGCTGACCGTATCGGTTTCCGTTTTGAAGATGGTAAGAAAGTACGTTTCTTTAAATCTAACAACGAAATCGTTTCTAACTAATAGAAGTAATTTGGAGTTCTACTATGGCGAAACTGCATGATTACTACAAGTCGTCTGTAGTCGCTGAACTGACCAAAGAGTTCAGCTACACAAGCGTCATGCAAGTCCCTAGAATCGAGAAAATCACCCTAAACATGGGTGTTGGTGAAGCAATCAACGATAAGAAACTGCTAGAAAACGCAGCTGCTGATATGGCAACGATCTCTGGTCAAAAGCCACTTATCACTAAAGCGCGTAAATCTGTTGCAGGTTTCAAAATCCGCGAAGGCTACCCTATCGGTTGTAAAGTAACCTTGCGTGGCGAACGTATGTGGGATTTTCTTGAGCGTTTAATTAACATCGCTCTTCCACGTGTACGTGACTTCCGTGGTGTTAGCGCTAAGTCTTTTGACGGACGCGGTAACTACAGCATGGGCGTTCGCGAGCAAATCATCTTCCCGGAAATCGACTTTGATAAAGTTGATCGAGTACGCGGTCTAGACATCACTATTACGACGTCTGCTGGTACTGATGAGGAAGGCCGTGCTCTGCTGGCTGCCTTTAACTTCCCATTCCGTAAGTAAGGTGAAGGGTTACTGTTATGGCTAAAAATTCAATGAAAGCACGTGAAGCAAAACGTGCGAAGCTAGTAGCTAAGTTCGCTGAAAAGCGCGCTGCGCTTAAAGCTATCATCAGCGATGTAAACGCATCTGAAGAAGATCGTTGGAACGCAGTTCTTAAATTGCAATCTCTTCCACGTGATTCAAGTGCATCACGTCAGCGCAACCGTTGTAACCAAACTGGTCGTCCACACGGTTACCTACGTAAGTTCGGTCTAAGCCGTATCAAAGTTCGTGAAGCTTGCATGAAAGGCGAGATTCCTGGACTTCGTAAGGCTAGCTGGTAATTGCCACTTAATCATTTGGAGTAAATCATATGAGCATGCAAGATCCGATTTCGGATATGCTGACCCGCGTTCGTAACGGTCAGGCAGCAAACAAAGTTGCTGTTAAAATGCCTTCTTCAAAGCTTAAAGTTGCAATTGCTGCACTACTAAAAGCTGAAGGTTACATCACTGATTTCGCTGTAGAAGGCGAAGCTAAACCTGAGCTAGAAGTTACACTTAAGTACTTCCAAGCTAAACCAGTAATCGAGCAACTTAAACGTGTTTCTCGTCCAGGTCTACGTGTTTACAAGAAGAAAGATGAGCTTCCTTCTGTAATGGGTGGTCTTGGTGTTGCTATCGTTTCAACTTCCAAGGGTCTTATGTCAGACCGCGCTGCACGTAAAGCAGGTCTTGGTGGTGAAATCATCTGCTACGTAGCTTAATAGGAGTAGACTATGTCTCGTGTTGCTAAAGCACCTGTCGCTATTCCAGCTGGCGTAGAGGTGAAACTAAACGGCCAAGAAATCACTGTAAAAGGTGCTAAAGGCGAACTATCTCGCGTTCTTAACGATGCGGTAGTTGTTGCTCAGGAAGAAAACAATCTTACTTTCGGTCCACGCGAAGGTGTTGCTAACGCATGGGCGCAAGCAGGTACTGCTCGCGCTCTAGTTAACAATATGGTTGTTGGCGTTACTGAAGGCTTTACTAAGAAGCTAACTCTTAAGGGTGTTGGTTACCGTGCTGCTATCAAAGGCAACGCTGTAGGCCTAACTCTTGGCTTCTCTCACCCAGTTGAGCATGAATTGCCAGCGGGTATTAAAGCTGAGTGTCCAAGCCAAACTGAAATCGTGATCACTGGTTGTGACAAACAACTTGTTGGTCAGGTTGCGGCTGACATTCGTTCTTACCGTGAGCCTGAACCTTATAAAGGTAAAGGTGTTCGTTACGCAGATGAAAATGTGCGTACTAAAGAAGCTAAGAAGAAGTAAGGTAACACTATGGATAAGAAAGCATCTCGCATCCGTCGTGCTACACGCGCACGTCGTAAGATTGCAGAACTGGGTGCAACTCGCCTAGTAGTACACCGTACTCCTCGTCACGTGTACGCTCAGGTTATCGCATCAAACGGCTCTGAGGTTATCGCAGCAGCTTCTACTGTAGAAAAAGCGATCCGTGAGCAAATTAAGAACACTGGTAACATCGATGCAGCTAAAGCAGTAGGTAAAGCTGTTGCAGAACGCGCTCTTGAAAAAGGCGTTGATTCAGTTGCATTTGATCGTTCTGGTTTCCAATACCACGGTCGAGTGGCGGCGCTAGCAGAATCTGCTCGCGAAGCTGGTCTGAAATTCTAAGGTAGGGTTGGAAGATGGCTAAAGAACAACAAGTTCAAGCGAATGATTTGCAAGAAAAGCTAATCGCAGTTAACCGTGTTTCAAAAACGGTTAAAGGTGGTCGAATCATGAGCTTTACTGCACTAACTGTAGTTGGTGACGGTAACGGTCGTGTAGGTTTCGGTTACGGCAAAGCACGTGAAGTACCTGCAGCGATCCAAAAAGCAATGGAAAAAGCGCGTCGTAACATGACTACGATCGCTCTAAACGAAGGTACTCTTCACCACCCGGTGAAAGGTCGTCATTCGGGCTCTAAAGTTTACATGCAGCCAGCTGCTGAAGGTACGGGTGTAATCGCAGGTGGTGCGATGCGTGCAGTACTAGAAGTAGCAGGTGTACACAACGTACTATCTAAAGCATACGGTTCTACGAACCCTATCAACATCGTTCGTGCAACGATCGATGCACTAGGTAGCATGAAGTCGCCAGAAATGGTTGCTGCTAAACGTGGTCTAACTGTTGAATCTATTTCGGAGTAAGAACACCATGGCAACTATTAAAGTTACTCAAACTAAAAGCTCAATCGGTCGTCTACCTAAGCACAAAGCGTGTTTAAAGGGGCTAGGCCTTCGTAAAATCAACCATACTGTAGAACTTGAAGATACTCCGTGTGTACGCGGCATGATCAACAAGGTTTTCTACATGGTTAAAGTTGAGGAGTAATCAGAATGCGTTTGAATACTCTATCACCGGCTGCGGGTTCTAAGCCTTCTGCGAAGCGCGTAGGTCGTGGTATCGGTTCTGGCCTTGGTAAAACCGGTGGTCGTGGCCACAAAGGTCAAAAGTCACGTTCTGGCGGTTCAGTTCGTCCAGGTTTCGAAGGCGGTCAAATGCCTCTGAAACAACGTCTACCAAAATTCGGTTTCACTTCTCGTAAGAGCCTAGTGTCTGCTGAAGTTCGTCTAGCTGAGCTAGCGAAAGTTACTGGTGACGTCGTTGACCTAAACAGCCTTAAAGCTGCTAACGTTATCACTAAGAACATCGAATTTGTAAAAGTTGTTCTATCTGGTGAAATTAACAAAGCAGTGACTGTTAAAGGTCTACGTGTGACTAAAGGCGCTAAAGCTGCAATCGAAGCTGCAGGCGGTAAAATCGAGGAATAATCTCGAGGAACGAGGTACAGATGGCTAAGAAACCAGGACAAGATTTTCGTAGTGCTCAGAGCGGCTTAAGTGAACTAAAGTCGCGCTTGTTATTCGTAATTGGTGCACTTTTAGTATTCCGAGCTGGCTCTTTTGTGCCGATTCCTGGTATTGACGCAGCTGTACTTGCCGATTTGTTCGAACAGCAAAAAGGTACCATCGTTGAAATGTTTAACATGTTCTCCGGTGGTGCTCTTGAGCGTGCATCTATATTAGCGTTGGGTATCATGCCGTATATTTCGGCATCGATTGTTGTCCAACTGCTAACTGTAGTTCATCCAGCGTTAGCTGAACTCAAAAAAGAGGGTGAAGCAGGCCGTCGTAAGATCAGCCAATATACACGCTACGGCACGCTTGTACTTGCAACATTCCAGGCTATTGGTATTGCAACTGGCTTACCAAACATGGTCGACAATCTGGTTGTTATCAACCAAACCATGTTTACGCTAATTGCTACCGTAAGTTTAGTAACCGGCACCATGTTCTTAATGTGGTTAGGTGAACAAATTACAGAGCGTGGTATTGGTAACGGTATTTCGTTACTGATTTTTGCAGGTATTGTTGCTGGATTGCCTTCAGCAATCGGTCAAACAATCGAGCAAGCGCGTCAAGGTGAATTGCATGTACTTCTTCTGCTGTTGATTGTTGTACTTGCTTTTGCAGTAATTTACTTCGTTGTTTTCATGGAGCGTGGCCAACGTCGAATCGTTGTTAACTACGCGAAGCGTCAACAAGGTCGTAAAGTATTTGCTGCACAAAGTACTCACTTGCCACTTAAAATTAATATGGCAGGTGTTATTCCGGCAATCTTTGCGTCAAGCATTATCTTGTTCCCAGGAACATTGGCGCAGTGGTTTGGTCAGAATGGTGAGAGCAGCGCGCTCGGTTGGTTAACTGACGTGTCTTTGGCTCTTAGCCCAGGTCAACCTCTGTATGTAATGCTTTATGCTGCAGCGATTATTTTCTTCTGTTTCTTCTACACGGCGTTGGTATTCAACCCGCGTGAAACAGCAGATAACTTGAAGAAGTCTGGTGCATTCGTACCCGGCATCCGCCCAGGTGAGCAGACAGCGAAATATATTGATAAAGTAATGACGCGTTTAACCTTAGCTGGTGCGCTTTACATTACCTTTATCTGTCTGATTCCGGAGTTTATGATGGTCGCGTGGAACGTACGTTTCTACTTCGGCGGTACATCTCTACTTATCGTAGTAGTTGTCATCATGGACTTTATGGCACAGGTACAGACTCATCTGATGTCTCAACAGTATGATTCTGTGTTGAAAAAGGCAAACCTGAAAGGCTACGGCCGATAACTCAGGTTTCATTTACGGAGTTTAGCAATGAAAGTTCGTGCTTCCGTTAAAAAAATCTGCCGTAACTGTAAAGTTATCAAGCGTAACGGTGTTGTTCGCGTGATTTGCAGTGAGCCAAAGCACAAGCAGCGCCAAGGCTAATTAGCAGAAATTTTTACTTGAAATATAAGGTAGCGTCGAGTATATTCCTCGGCCTACCTTTTGCGTGCAAAAGAAGTAGTATTCCGCAGCGTATCCATAACGGGCTTTGCTGCGGCTAATTCTTTTATAGAAACACTTAGGAGTGAATAATGGCCCGTATAGCAGGCATTAACATTCCTGATCAGAAGCATGCTGTAATCGCTCTAACAGCGATTTACGGTATTGGTAAAACTCGCTCTCAAGCTATCCTAGCTGAAGTGGGTATTGCTGAAAATGTTAAGATCAGTGAACTAACTGAAGAGCAGATCGATCAACTGCGTGATGGTGTAGCTAAGTACACTGTAGAAGGTGATCTACGTCGTGAAGTATCAATGAACATCAAGCGTCTTATGGACCTTGGCTGTTACCGTGGTCTTCGTCATCGTCGCAGTCTACCACTACGTGGACAGCGTACTAAAACCAATGCTCGCACCCGTAAGGGTCCGCGTAAGCCGATCAAAAAATAATCGGGAAGGTAGAGTACAATGGCTAAACAACCAACTCGCGCTCGTAAGCGCGTACGCAAGCAAGTTGCAGATGGCGTTGCGCACATCCATGCGTCTTTCAACAACACAATCGTAACTATTACTGACCGTCAAGGTAACGCTCTAGCGTGGGCTACTGCAGGTGGTTCAGGTTTCCGTGGTTCTCGTAAGTCTACTCCGTTCGCTGCACAGGTTGCTGCTGAGCGTTGTGCTGAAATGGCTAAAGAGTACGGTCTAAAGAACTTGGAAGTTATGGTTAAGGGTCCAGGTCCAGGTCGCGAATCTACTGTTCGTGCACTGAACGCTGCTGGTTTCCGCATCACAAACATCGTTGATGCTACACCAATCCCTCATAACGGTTGTCGTCCACCTAAGAAACGTCGCGTATAACGTTTTTTAGATTACTGGAGAAAGATCATGGCAAGATATTTGGGTCCTAAGCTGAAGCTTAGCCGTCGTGAAGGCACTGACTTATTTCTTAAGTCTGGTGTTCGCGCGATCGATACCAAGTGTAAAATTGATAACGCACCAGGTGTACACGGCGCTCGTCGCGGTCGTCTATCTGAGTATGGCGTTCAGCTTCGTGAGAAGCAAAAAGTTCGTCGTATGTACGGCGTTCTAGAAAAACAATTCCGTAACTACTACAAAGAAGCAGCTCGCCTTAAAGGCAACACTGGTGAAAACCTACTTCAGCTTCTTGAAGGTCGTCTTGATAACGTAGTTTACCGCATGGGCTTTGGTGCAACTCGCGCAGAAGCACGTCAGCTAGTTAGCCACAAAGCTATCCTAGTTAACGGTAAAGTTGTAAACGTTCCTTCTTTCAAAGTTGCGGCTAACGACGTTGTTTCAATTCGCGAGAAAGCTAAACAGCAGTCTCGTATCAAAGCGGCTCTAGAAGTTGCAGAACAACGTGAAAAACCAACTTGGATTGAAGTAGATGGTGGTAAGATGGAAGGTACGTTCAAGCGTTTGCCTGAGCGTTCAGATCTGTCTGCTGACATCAACGAACAATTGATCGTCGAGCTTTACTCTAAGTAAGGTTTAAACTAAAGAGAGGACACAATGCAGGGTTCTGTAACAGAATTTCTTAAGCCACGTCTTGTTGACATCGAACAGGTTAGCACGACTCACGCAAAAGTAACTCTTGAGCCATTAGAGCGTGGTTTTGGCCATACTCTTGGTAATGCACTTCGCCGTATTCTTCTATCTTCTATGCCAGGTTGTGCTGTAACAGAAGTAGAAATTGAGGGCGTACTTCATGAGTACAGTACAAAAGAAGGCGTTCAAGAAGATATCCTTGAAATCCTACTAAACCTTAAAGGTTTGGCTGTACGTGTTGCCGAAGGCAAAGATGAAGTGTTCATTACTTTGAACAAATCAGGCTCGGGCCCTGTGGTTGCAGGTGACATCACCCATGATGGTGATGTAGAGATCGCTAACCCTGAACACGTTATTTGTCACCTTACTGATGACAATGCTGAGATCGCAATGCGTATCAAAGTTGAACGTGGTCGTGGTTATGTTCCAGCTTCCGCTCGTATCCATACTGAAGAAGATGAGCGTCCAATTGGTCGCCTACTGGTTGACGCTACGTACAGCCCAGTAGACAAAATTGCTTATTCTGTAGAAGCGGCTCGTGTAGAGCAGCGTACAGACCTAGACAAGCTTGTTATCGACATGGAAACGAACGGTACCCTAGACCCTGAGGAAGCAATCCGCCGCGCAGCTACTATTCTAGCTGAGCAATTGGATGCGTTCGTAGATCTTCGCGATGTACGTGTACCTGAGGAGAAGGAAGAGAAGCCAGAATTCGATCCGATCCTACTGCGTCCTGTAGACGATCTTGAACTAACAGTTCGCTCTGCTAACTGTCTGAAAGCAGAAGCGATTCACTACATCGGTGATCTTGTACAGCGTACTGAGGTTGAGCTACTTAAAACGCCTAACCTTGGTAAAAAATCTCTTACTGAGATTAAAGACGTACTTGCATCACGTGGTCTGTCTCTGGGTATGCGCCTAGAGAACTGGCCACCAGCGTCTATCGCTGAAGATTAATCGATACTAGTTAGAAGGATTAGGTCATGCGCCATCGTAAGAGTGGTCGTCAACTCAACCGCAACAGCTCACATCGCAAAGCGATGTTCAGCAATATGGCTAGCTCTCTAGTACGTCATGAAGTTATCAAGACTACATTGCCAAAAGCAAAAGAGCTACGTCGCGTAGTTGAGCCTTTGATTACACTAGCTAAGACTGACAGTGTTGCTAACCGTCGTCTAGCGTTTGCACGTACTCGTGACAACGAAGTAGTTGCAAAACTATTTAACGAACTAGGTCCACGTTTTGCTGCTCGTCAGGGCGGTTACACTCGTATCCTAAAAGCTGGTTTCCGTGCTGGTGATAAAGCTCCAATGGCTTACATTGAGCTTGTAGATCGCCCAGCTGCTGAAGAAGCTGCTGAGTAATCAGGTTCGTACGAACGAAAAAGCCGAGCATTAGCTCGGCTTTTTTGTATCTGCTGATTATTTGACTCTTATTATTCTTTCCACAGCTCTTCTAGAGACGCCATTAACCCAGAGCTGGCTCCTTGTCCTGATAAGTACTCGAGTATGATTGGCGTGAACTGGCTGATCATTGATGACTCTAGCCCTATTTTCGCAAAAATATCGTTCACTGCACTTATTGATTGGACTTGGTCTGTTATCCCGCCCAGCGAAGACAAGCTCGATAGACCTGGTATAGATTCTGTTAGTTCAGCGCTTTGATTCGCGGGCAGTTGATTCTGAGCCAAAGATAGCAGCGCTGCCGAGCCTGTTGCGGCTTGCTCTGCGCTGATCGATAGGTTGCTTGCCAATGCGTTAGTCAATGGTGATTGACTTTGAGTGTCTGACATTTTTTCGCCCAGTAGGCCAGTTAACGCGTTTGAGTCGATGTTTTCTTTTCCGAGATTGAGAAATGCGTAACTGGAGAAACTTGTTGAAAGGATAATTGGAAGTAGTACTAAGGCTTTGTTCATAGTGATTCCTTGAGGGATAAAGCAAAACATTACCAGTGTAGACAAAAAAAGCGACGCAATGCGTCGCTTTATTAAGAATACTGAATTCGTTTTGAATTACAGAATGTCTAATAGTTCTACTTCGAATACTAGTGCAGCAAATGGAGGGATAGCTGCGCCAGCGCCACGCTCTCCGTATGCTAGGTCTTGCGGGATGTATAGTTTCCACTTAGAACCAACAGGCATTAGCTGCAGGGCTTCAACCCAACCTTTGATCACGCCAGTTACTGGGAACTCAGCCGGTTGACCACGAGACACAGAGCTGTCGAATACAGTGCCGTCTGTTAGCTCACCGTGGTAGTGAACACGAACTTGCTTGTCTGAAGTTGGGATTTCACCAGTACCTTCTGTAAGGATTTCATACTGTAGACCTGACTCTAGAACCGTTACTTCTGGGCGTAGAGCGTTGTCTTTTAGGAAGGTTTCACCATCAGCTGCAGCTGCTTTTGCTGCTTCTTGACGAGCAGATTCAGCACGTTGATGCAGATCTTGAAGTGCTGCATTGATCTCGTCGATTTCAATTGCAGGCATGTCGCCTACTAGAGCCGTGGCGATACCTGCCGCGATAGCGTCAACATTAAGACCTTCTAAACCAGAACCTGCCAGTTGTTGGCCCATCTGTAGACCAATGCCATAGCTTGCTTTCTGTTCTACAGTTTCAAATTTAACTTCAGACATGATGTCTCTCTATTTTTGATGTATTGAGGTGGCACAGGATACCAGCATTAGTGCTGGGATGAAATGGGCTCGCTTTGAAGCAACGACAAGTGTTGCAATGTGGGATTTACCTCTTATTTTTCGGTTGAGATTGGCAAATTTAACCTACGTATTACCTAACTCATTGAAAATTCCTATACTAGAGTGCGCTTCGTTTTTATACTTGTAGTCATAGATCTTGGGAGACCTAGTACAGTGAATCGCAGAAAGAAGAAAGCCAAACAGGTAGATTATGCTGAGATAATCCAGAAAAAATTCTCACAGGTGGATTGGAAAGGTATGGTTGAGCAAGCCAAGCAGGCTTGGTCTCGTTTGCCTAAACTACACCAGCGTGCGCTTATGATTCTGGTCCCTGTCGTTTTCCTCTTGCTTATACTTCCTACTCCTGAGCCGACAATTGATCAGCCACAATCAGAGCCGTCATCAAAACAGCGTGTTCAAGTGAATATCAATACCACAGGCCTGAGTGAGCAGTCTTCTAAGCAGCAAGACAGCTTAAAGTCTGAGGTTTGGCAAGAATATACGGTTAAGAAAGGTGATACGCTAGCTCAAGTGTTTCGCAATAATGACTTAGCGATGGCGGATTTAAATGCTTTAGTTCGTGTTGAAGGCAGTGATAAGCCACTGAGCTATATTAAAGCGGGTCAACTGGTGCGCTTTAAATTGGCGGATGACGGTAGCTTAGACATTCTTCAACTTGAGAAAAGCGCTAAGTCGGTGATGTTCTTCCGTTTGTCTGATGGTGGGTTTGGACGTAGTAAGTAGTTAACTGTTTACAATACGCTGTCGAAATCGTCGCCTTATTGGTAGCAAAGGGGCGATGATCAGCATGATTCCCACGGCAGTAATCCAATCCGGAATTTCGTTAAACCACCAGATTCCAAACAGAGTGACAAACACTAATCCAGAATACTCTGCTAAACCTATCTCCCCGGCTGGCGCTTTTCGGTAAGCCAATACAGCTAGACCATTATAAACAAGAATCAGAAGTGCTCCGGCGGCGATTAATCCTAACTGGGAGGCGTTGATTGGTTGCCATGACCAAACAGCCAGAATGCCGGCAACGGGAAGTGATAGCAGTGAAGTCCAAAACAAGGTACTTATCATGGATTGTTGCTCGGGTAGTTTACGTGCTGAAACATTAAATAACGCCAGCGTGGTTGCCGTACCGAGTGCAAAAAAGGCAGCCCAATGAAATTGTGAAGGTCTGAGAACAATCAGCACACCAACAAAGCCTAATAGTGTGCCGAGCACTTTGGAATGAGAAGGTTTTTCTCCCATCATCAACACTGAAATGGGCAGCATTAACAAAGGTGCGGCATAGAACACGGCATTAGCACTGGTTAATGTCATATGAGTAATGGCAACCACCATGCAACCACTGCCAATCAAAACGAGATGAGCGCGAAAGATATTGAGGCTAGGTGAATGCAGTTGGCGTGTGGTCTGTGCTTCTTTTCTCCACAGCGGGTAGATCACCGCCACTGAGATTAACTGGCGAATAAAAATGTACTGAAACGGGCTCACGCTGCCATCAAGCAATTTGACCATCACATCTGACAGTGATGCCGTGAGATTACCTGCAATGAGTAACCACAGAACAATGGCTTGAGGAGAGAGCCCGGTCATAACTACCGACTAAACTTCATGTCGATGTGTGGAATATTGTCCTCTAGGTACATCTCGGAGGTGCGCTGAAAACCATGGCGGTTGTAATACGTTTCTAGATGTTCCTGAGCACCAATCTCAATATCTTGTCCCGGCCACAGCTTGTCACACTCTAATAGCGCTTGTTCGATCAACTGATGGCCTAACCCGTCACCGCGGTGAGCTTGCGTGGTAGCCACTCGACCAATACTGACTGAAGGGTAGCTGACGTTTCTCGGTAGAAGTCGTGCGCAAGCAACCAGTTCGTCTTCTTTGTAACCCATTAAATGATGTACGTTTTCTAAGCTATCTTTGCCATCCAGTTCAGGATAAGGGCAGGTTTGTTCGACGACGAAGACATCGACTCTCAGCTTAAGTAATTGGTATAACTGGTGAGTGGTTAATTGGTCAAAAGGAAGAAGTTGCCAAGTGATCATAGCATTGCTCGGTTTCTTTATTATGAAGATCTAAGTTAGCAGTGATGAACCCTGTCAGCATTAACAAATGTTAACTTTGCATTCGCTTTTTAATTCGGCTCAGGCTAATCGGTGTAATACCTAGATACGCGGCTATCTGATAGTCGGTTAGCCTTTCAGGTAAGTGCGGGTAATGCTGGCAGAACAGTTCATAACGTTCTTCTGGGGTATACAACAGCATAAAGCGTTCTTTGTTCTCTTTGTACATCAACTGAGTTTCCAGTAGCTTGAGATACACGCTATGTTTTTGACTGCGCCATTGGCGAAGTGTTTCTACTGGAAGTGAGAAGAGCACACAAGAGGTCAGAGATTCTAGTAGGTATGGCGAAGGCTGTTGCTTGATTAAACTTTCGAAGCCGATGATCCAGTCGTGTTCCCAGTAAAATTCCTTGCTGAATTCCTTACCTTTATCAGTGAGATAGGCAGAATGGCAAATTCCTTCGATGAGAAAAAAGATTTCGTCGGCGAGTTGACCTTGGTGAAGCAATATATGTCGGGTTGGGAGCTCAATAAGCTGAGCTGAGTCAAGCAATTGGGCTATTTCATTGTGATTGAAGCCTGTGGCTTGTAGCTGTTCCGTAAAGCGTTCGGTGGGCTGCATGAATTTTTATCATCAACTAACACATGCTTAGAATTCTAACCGAATAAGTATGATTCGCTAACTTGTGATGAAAAAAAGCCGCGATAGACATCGCGGCTTGAAAGCAATATCACATGCTTACTTTTGCAGGTCGATCTGATAAACCGCAAAACCAATTTCGTCTGTAGCGACATGTTTCATTGGGTATTGACCTTTCTTCTCAATGAAATCTGCTGCTTTGTCACTTGGTGATGTTTCAAAGCGGATATCGAGTTTGTTGTCAGACTTAATTGGAGCGAATGTCCAGTTGTTGTCTGCGCTTGGCGTGACTTCGCCTTTTTCTTTACTTACTCGGCTAATGTAAGAAGCAATAACAGAGCGGTTTTCATCCGGAGAATCAAACGCGACAAACTCACTACCAGTACCTGGGAACTTGTTGCTGTAGGCACGGTAGTTGTTAGTCGCGATTAGGAAGTCTTGCTCCATATCGATTGGCTTACCTTGGTAAGTTAAGCCAACGATACGTTCAGCGCCTTCATTAACCAGCTTACAGTCACCATCATATTTGGCGGGTTGAGTCACATCAATCTGGTATTCAACACCGTCAATGACATCAAAGTTATAAGTACGGAAGCCATCCCAATTGATCAGTTGCTGCGGTGCAGTGCTGTTCACATCGATTTGCTGGAACTGGCCCGCTGTACACTCAAGCCACTCTTTCACTTCCTTGCCTTTGACCTTCATCGCAACAAGCGTATTCGGGTATAGGTAAAGGTCAGCTGCGTTACGGAAAGTAAGCTGCCCTGACTCTACTTCAGTGAAGTTTGCTGGGTCATTTTTACGACCGCCTGCTTTAAATGGCGCTGCGGCAGAAAGAACTGGAATATCAGAAAGATCAGGGTCGCCTTGAATGAAGCGTTCAACGTAATCTTTTTGCGCTAGGTTAACAATTTGTACGGTCGGGTCATCTTGAACCAGAGCTAGGAAGCTGTACATAACATCATTAGCTTTACCAATCGGCTGGTTGACGAAATCCAGAGTACCTTTATGGTCTGCTTCTAGTGCTTTCACCATGTCAGGGTCGGCTTTAGCCAGCGACTTTTTGGCCACTTCGTCATAGATAGGACGAGCTTCAGACTGACCCTTAACAACGGTCCACTTTCCTTGCTTTTCTTTTAACTCTAAATCAATAACGCCAACGTGGCTGCCCCAACGGCCTGGCATGACTGAAGCGACGCCGTTAATAGTACCTTGTTGATTATCCACACCTTGGATGTTGTCAAAGCCTTTACCAGGGAAGACAGCATGTGAGTGACCAAAGGCGATCGCATCAATGCCTTCAACTTCTGATAAGTAGTAAGTTGAGTTTTCTGCACCTGCTTTGTAAGGATCAGATGCTACGCCAGAGTGTGGAATGGCAACGATCACATCCGCACCTTCTTTTTTCATCTGAGGGACAAGCTCTTCTGCAGTTTCTTTGATGTCCTTCGCAAATACCTTGCCTTCTAGGTTTTTCTTATCCCAAACCATTATTTGTGGTGGGACGAAACCAATGTAGCCCACTTTGATTTCATGTTCTACGCCATCAACATCTTTAAAAGTATGAGTTTTGATGATGTAAGGCTTGAAGTAGTGCTTGCCTGTTTTCTTATCAAACACGTTTGCGCTGATGTAAGGAAAGTCAGCGTCATTGATGGTTTCTGCAAGGAACTCGAGACCATAGTTAAACTCGTGGTTGCCGATATTACCGACATCGTAGTTTAGTTGGTTCATCGCTTTGTAAACAGGGTGTACTTCACCTGGCTTGATGCCTTTGTCGGCCATGTAGTCACCCATAGGGCTGCCTTGGATAAGGTCACCATTATCAACCAGTACGCTGTTCTCTACCTCGGCCTGAGCTTGCTTAACCAGCGTTGCTGTACGAGTCAGACCGGTTTTCTGAGTCGGTTTATCTTTGTAGTAGTCGTAGTCCATGACGTTAGTGTGAATATCCGTGGTTTCTACGATGCGTAATTTGATCGTTTCAGCCATAGCAGGGCCAGCCATAGTTAGCATGCCACCCAGTACGGCAATCGAAAGAGGTTTCACTGCGACTTTCATTTTATAAGCTCCGATAGCGTTATTGTGAGACGCTGCATAATGTAACAAAACGATGTGCAACGGATATTTCACTCATTAATAAACTGTGACCTAGAGCGATTACTTTATGCCGTTCTGCTTGTTAGATCTCATCTGTACCTCAGCATTAACCATATTGCATTCTAGTCTTATCAGAAAAAGGTATAAAAAATGAAATTTTAGAATTTCAGGTAATATATCTAGAGCGCCATAATGCTTTCAGCGATAGGAAAGGAATTACATGATGGCGAGCAAGGATACAGTTTCTCAATTTCCACTCAACAACCCACGAGCAGAGCAAGACCAAGCTGTTACTTCAGTGAGTATTGGCAAGAGTGTGTTGACCCCGGGTGAAGTAGCGCTTATTGGTGCCGGTCCGGGGGATCTTGAATTGCTGACCATCAAAGCACTGCGCTTTTTACAGCAGGCGGATGTTGTACTTTACGACTATTTAGTCTCCGATGAAATCATGGCACTAGTACCGAGCGATACGATTTTAGTCTGTGTTGGTAAGCGTGCTGGACATCATAGTGTTCCCCAAGAAAAAACCAATCAGCTACTGGTGGACTTTGCTCAACAAGGACATCGTGTTGTGCGTATCAAAGGTGGCGATCCATTTATCTTTGGCCGTGGTGGTGAAGAACTGGAAGTCTTGGCCGATGCAGGCGTTTCGTTCCACGTTGTGCCTGGCATTACCGCTGCTGCTGGTGCTACCGCCTATGCCGGCATCCCATTGACGCATCGTGATTACGCGCAGACGGCGATGTTTATCACTGGTCATCTTAAAGCTGAAAGTGACCAAATGGACTGGTCAACGCTGGCTCGTGGCAATCAGACTCTTGTGATTTATATGGGGCTGATGAAGTCTGAATACATTCAAGGTCAGTTGATTGAACATGGCCGCTCACCAGGCACTCCGATTGCGATCATCGAACGCGGAACACAATCCTGTCAGAAAGTTTTTAAAGGTCAGCTGTCACAGCTGGCAACCCTTGCTCAAGATGCTGAGTCACCGTCACTGATCGTGATTGGTGAAGTGGTGTCTTTATCAGAAAAATTAACGTGGTTTGGAACACAGCAAGAACCATTACAACAGCGCCAATTCGCGTAATGCCCATTTATTTAGAATTTGTCAGACGCTCCCAGTGAGCCGCAAAGGAAGCACTAACATGGACCAAGAACGTTTAACCCATCTCAAGCAGCTAGAAGCGGAAAGTATTCATATTATCCGCGAAGTTGCCGCAGAGTTTGATAATCCGGTGATGATGTACTCCATCGGTAAAGATTCCTCAGTCATGCTGCATCTTGCTCGTAAGGCTTTTTACCCAGGTAAGATCCCGTTTCCTCTACTTCACGTCGATACCGACTGGAAGTTTAAGGAGATGATCAAATTCCGCGACAAAACCGCAGAAAAATACGGCTTTGAGCTTTTGGTTCATAAGAACCCAGAAGGCCTTGCGATGGGATGTAGCCCATTCGAACATGGCTCGTCCAAGCATACTGACATCATGAAAACTCAAGGTCTTAAACAAGCGTTGAATAAGTATGGTTTTGATGCGGCTTTTGGTGGTGCCCGCCGCGATGAAGAGAAATCTCGTGCGAAAGAGCGTGTCTATTCTTTCCGTGACAAGAACCATACATGGGATCCAAAGAATCAGCGTCCTGAGTTATGGCGTACTTACAACGGCCAGATCAACAAAGGTGAAAGCATCCGTGTGTTCCCACTATCCAACTGGACTGAGCTGGATATCTGGCAATACATCTATTTGGAAAACATCGAAATTGTTCCGCTTTACCTAGCTGATAAGCGCCCAGTCGTTGAGCGTGATGGCATGCTTATCATGGTGGACGATGAGCGAATGAAGCTACAACCAGGTGAAGTGATTGAAGAGAAAAACGTCCGTTTCCGTACTTTAGGATGCTACCCGCTGACCGGAGCGATCGAATCAGACGCCAATACACTGACGGGCATTATTGAAGAAATGCTGGTTGCGACATCGAGTGAACGACAAGGCCGTGCGATCGACCACGATCAGTCGGGATCGATGGAATTGAAGAAACGACAAGGTTATTTCTAAGGATCTAAGGAAAGATTATGAACAGTGCAGTTGAAGCTCAATTAGCTGAACTTGGTATCGAAGGTTACCTGACTCAGCATCAACACAAATCGCTACTTAGATTCCTCACATGTGGTTCAGTAGATGATGGTAAAAGTACATTGATTGGTCGTCTACTCCACGACTCAAAGCAAATTTATGAAGATCAGTTGGCCGCCGTTCACTCGGATAGCCAGCGTGTCGGTACCACCGGTGAACGTCCAGACCTAGCGCTTTTGGTTGATGGCTTGCAAGCTGAGCGTGAGCAGGGGATCACGATTGATGTCGCGTACCGCTATTTCTCTACCCAGAAGCGTAAGTTCATCATTGCCGACACGCCAGGGCATGAGCAGTACACGCGCAACATGGCGACAGGCGCTTCGACTTGTGATCTTGCAGTCATTTTGATTGATGCGCGTAAAGGGGTATTGGATCAAACTCGTCGTCACTCTTTCATCTCAAACTTGCTTGGCCTTAAGCACTTTGTGGTGGCAGTGAACAAGATGGATCTGGTTGAGTATTCACAACAACGCTTTGAAGAGATCCGTGACGAATACCTGTCGTTCTCAGAAAATCTACAAGGCGAAACCGATATTCAGATCATTCCACTGTCTGCGCTAGAGGGCGACAATGTGGTGGAAGCGAGTGATAACCTGAGCTGGTTTGAAGGGCCATCTTTACTCGATCTTCTAGAAAATGTCGATGTTGACCAGATCAAAGAAGAGGGTGATTTCCGTTTCCCTGTTCAATATGTCAATCGTCCAAACCTCGACTTCCGTGGTTTTGCGGGCACGATTGCCTCAGGCAATGTCAAAGTAGGTGACCGCATCAAAGCTCTGCCTTCAGGTAAGAGTTCGAAAGTGGCGCGTATTGTGACTTTTGATGGCGACCTAGAGCAAGCTCAAGCGGGCCTTGCGGTAACGCTGACATTGGAAGATGAGATCGATATCAGTCGTGGTGACTTGATCGTACTTGAACATGCTCAAGTTGAGTCAAGTAACCGACTGCTTGCTGATGTGGTGTGGATGACAGAACAGCCATTGCAGGCCGGCCGTGATTACGATGTGAAGATTGCGGGCAAGAAGACGGTAGGTCGCGTTGAAGCCATTCGTCACCAGTACGACATCAACAACCTGTCTATGCACAAAGCAGAAGAGCTACCACTGAATGGTATTGGTTTGTGTGAGTGGACATTGAATGAGTCGGTCGCCATCGACAATTACGATGCCGTGCAAGATACCGGTGGCTTCATCATCATCGATCGCCTGACTAATGTAACCGTAGGTGCGGGTTTGGTACGCGATGCCTTGGCTGAGCGTCAGCGTTCTCCTCAGGAGCGAATGGGGGCTTTTGAAAACGAGCTAAAAGCTCTGATTCTTAAGCACTTCCCTGAGTGGGATGCGAAAATCTAACCGAGCGGAGCAGGTAGAATATGATGTGGCAGCAAGGATTCGTGTTGGCAGTGTTGTTAGGTATCGTTACGTGCCTGATCACAACACGAATTAAGCCAAGTTTCATATTTGCAGGAGCAGCGTTTATAGCGTTTCTTGCGGGCATGATTGAACTTGGTGATGTTGCCACTAACTTTACCAATTCCTCTCTGTTAACGCTGGTGTTGCTGATTCTTGCCTCCAGCGCGTTGGAAAAAACACGGCTGATTAGTTGGGTCAGCCGTTCCTTATCGACAGGTAAGCTTGGCGCTGTTGTCGCTAAGTTGGGCTTATCGACGGCATTGCTTTCGTCGTTTACTAACAACACCGCTGTGGTGGTATCTTTGATCGGCGCCATCAAGCGCAATCAAACTCATGCACCATCAAAGCTACTGATACCATTGTCTTATGCTGCGATCCTTGGCGGTACACTGACCTTGATTGGCACGTCAACCAACTTGATCATCAATAGCTTTGTCGAAGATGCAGGATTGCCAAGTCTTGGCTTTTTTACGCCAACCATGATCGGGTTATCTGTACTGGTGGCGGGCTTGTTGATCTTGATTCCGTTGAGTTACTTACTGCCAAACTATGAAGATAAACATCAGGAAGAGTTGCCATATTTTCTGGAAACGATTGTTGAACCAGGTTCGCCTTTGGTTGGGCGGAGCATCAGTGAAAACAACCTACGTGCATTGAGAAAACTGTTCCTAGCGGAAGTGATACGTGGTGGTAAAACCATGGCATCGGTGGAACCGGATTTTGTCTTACAGGCCAAAGATCGCTTGTTGTTCTGTGGTGATATCGAAAGCGTTGCGACACTTCAGGAAATTCAAGGCTTGACGCTGTTTGGTCAACATCACCTCAACGGCCAGAGCTTTGTTGAAGTGGTGGTGAGCTCTTCGGCTAGCTTCTGCAATAAGACTCTCAAGTCCAGCCATTTTCGTGATCGCTTTGATGCGGTTGTCGTCGCTATTCGTCGTGGCCACGAAAGATTGCAGGGTGGATTGGGTAACATAGAACTCAATGCCGGTGATACTTTGGTGTTAGCGCCGGGAAAACGCTTCGAGCAGGAGCGTAAGGCGCACCGCAAAGAGTTTGTTTTAGTCAATGACCTGGATTCGAGTGCTCGTCTAGATGCGAATAAATCAAGCCTAGTACTACTTGGGTTTGCAGGCGTGATTGGTGCAGCTTTGCTGAATGTTGTTCCATTGATTAAAGGCTTGTCGGTATTTCTTCTTGCGGCGATGTTTTTCGGCGTGATTCAGATGGGAGAGCTTAGACGTCGCTTTCCTGTCGATATCGTTGTCATTGTCGGCTCTGCTTTATCGATCGCCCAGCTGATGATGTCCTCTGGTTTATCCGCCACATTGGGCGCGATGTTTATGGAAACCTTCAATGGTTGGGGGGCATTTGGCGCTTTGGTAGCGACTTACCTGTTTACTCTAATACTGACCGAGCTGGTGACCAATAATGCAGCTGCCGCGCTCGCGTTTCCACTTGGCTACAGTATGGCAATTGGCTATGGCGTCGACCCTATGCCATTCATTATGGCGGTACTGTTTGGTGCCAGTGCCAGCTTTATTTCACCTTATGGTTACCAGACTAACTTACTCGTTTACAGCGTAGGTAACTATAAGCTTGCAGATTACATCAGAGTCGGTATTCCAGTATCCATTGTTTACTCGGTGCTGGTATTGGCTTTGATCCCTCAATTTTTCCCGTTTTAAGGACATAATTATGACCACGGAAACGCCGACCAAAGATGAAAACATTGTTTGGCATCAGCATAATATTGATAAGGCTTTCAGAGCCAAACTAAAGCAACAAAAACCGGTTGTGCTTTGGTTTACAGGTTTATCTGGCGCAGGGAAATCGACGGTTGCAGGAGCGTTGGAAAACAAACTGGCAGAGCAGGGCTATCACACTTATCTACTCGATGGTGACAATGTGCGTCATGGTTTGTGTAGTGATCTTGGTTTCTCTGAGCAGGATCGCCGTGAGAACATCCGACGTATTGGTGAGTTAGCCAAACTGATGGCTGATGCGGGCTTAATTGTTTTGTCGGCTTTTATTTCCCCGCATCGTGCTGAGCGTCAACTGGTAAGAGATTTATTGCCAGACGGAGAGTTCCTGGAAGTCTTCGTCAATACATCATTGGAAGTGTGTGAACAGCGTGATCCTAAAGGGCTATACAAAAAAGCTCGCGCGGGAGAGATCGCTAATTTCACTGGGATTGATTCTGAGTATGAAGCGCCACTAGCCCCTGAGATTGACTTGCTTGCGGGTGAGAAATCCATCGATGCGCTGGTGGAGGATTGCTTAACCGCGCTTAAGCAGAGAAACATCATCGCATAAAGCAAAAAAGCTTCCCAAGGAAGCTTTTTCTTTATCTGTCAGGGGCGAGTTATTCGAAACAAATTTCGATAAACGCGTTACCCCATTGAGATGTGAATGGCATGATGATGATCGCGCCTTCACATTTGTGGCGGATGGTGTGGCCCTTGCCTGATACTACGATTGGCGTTGCCATATCGAAATCGAAGCCGCTTTCGGAAAGGATACGTTTTGCACCACCAGCGACCATGTTAGTGATTTCACCCACCATGTCGGTAATTTCGTCGTTCAAACCGTTAGGGCGTTCACCTAACATGTTTTGCATAATTTCTAGAGCCAGATTTTCATCAAATGTGATAGACATAGAACCGCGTGTCTGCTGACCTACCATCCCAATTAAACCTGAAACATCACCGCGAGCAATTTCATCTTTTTTTACTCGAGGTTTCTGTGGCTTCAATTCCAGAGAAGCCATCGTTTTTAGAACGTTCATCAGAGAAGCTAAAAACGGGTTTACAAATTCAGCGCGCATAATCTTCTTCTATTCTTATTCCGTCTGTTCATTTGAACATGACTGACAAATGCCATGAGATTCAATCACGTGGTTTGTGATCGTAAAGCCATGTTTTTCTGCGTTATTTTCCAGTAAAGCTATCAAGCTCTCATCTTGGAGTTCAATAACATTACTGCATTTATCGCAAATCAGTAAATGTGAGTAGTGCTTATGAGCATTACAAGAGCTGCACTGAATAAAGCTATTGGTCGATTCAACACGATGGATAAACCCTTGCTCTAAAAGAAAGTCGAGTGCGCGATACACCGTTGGTGGTTTCGCTTGCGGTTCACTCTTTTTTAGCTCTTCCAATAACTCGTATGCGCTTGATGCTTTGGGGCTTGAACAAATGAGCTCAAAAACCCTTTTTCTTTGAGGCGTTAGTCTAACCCCTCGTGATGCACACATTTCTTCAATCTGCTTTATTAGCTTGTGGTCCAAATCTTTCACCATAACCATTGGACTTTAGTAATAATATACCATTTCTTGATGGATTTCGTTTATCAAGAGGTATTTTCTGATAAGACAGTCAGTGAGTTAACCTATCTAATTGCGGTTACGGTAACTGGATCTGCTTTAAGTGCTATAAGTTACCTTATCTGTTAATAAAACGATACTGTTACGGCGCATTGGCATTACTGACTTTGTGCGCTCTGTTGGATAAAATCTCCTGGCCTAATTCGAAATCAAACTCCTCCAAGGCGCTGTTGAGCTGGGTAAAATCAGATTCAGATAACCCAACTAATGAGCTTGAAGTGATATCGTTTATGATCGAAAGGGCGTGGGTGTCGTTTTCATCCACGGCCTGCTTGAGCTGGTTAAATAGTGATTCACTGAACGTCTCTTCAGTTAAAGAGGGAGTTGGCTTTTCACTCGTTAGCTGACTGGAATGGATATTGTTGACTAAGGTAGCCAGTACTTTGATGACACGCTGGCGTAAGTCTCGATTTTTGCTGTCCTGTTCGAGTTCTTGACAAAGTTCATGCAGGGTCGTTGCTCCAATGTTACCAGCAACGCCTTTCAAAGAATGAATATTGCGTTGTCGTGTCGTGCTGTCTGGATCAGAGATGGCAATTTCTACCGCTTTGGGATCGGCATAAGTACTGGCAAAACGCAGAATGAGTCTGATGTATAAATCTGCATTCCCGCTGGCACGAGTCAATCCCGATGTTATATCGAGTCCAGTAATGTCGGGGACTTGCTTGGTGGGCTGCCCCTTTGCCATCACTAACTGTTGCGGATGTTTAGGTGTAATCCATTTTGCTAGGGTACTGAACATAGCGCCAACATCGATAGGCTTAGCGATAATGTCATTCATGCCTGCATTTTTGGCTTTTTCTTTATCTCGCTCCATAACGTTAGCCGTCATAGCGATAATGGGGATGTGTGGGTCGTCGAGCTTCTGACGAATGAACTCCGTGGCTTCATAACCATCCATCACAGGCATTTGGCAATCCATCAGGATGCCATCGAAGTTATGGCGCTTATAGAGATCGACAGCAACCTGCCCATTTTCAGCCACCATGACATGAACTTGCTGGCCTTCAAGCAGTTCAGTGGCCAGCTCTTGGTTAATCTCATTGTCTTCGACGAGCAGCAACTGAGCGCCAGCCAGTTGTTGAGCATTAGCGAGCTGTGTCTGCTCTTCTACATCGCTTCGGCTGACACGACTGCCTTCAACGCCGTATAGCGTCACAATGGCATCGAAAAGATGTGAGGAGGTGACAGGTTTATCCAGAATTGATGGTGGTGTTAGCTGGCGCTGGATGAAGGCATCGGTTAGCTCTTCGCGGCCATAGGCTGTTAGCATTAAGAGTTTTGGCTGAGCTGGTTCCGCTAGTCTGCCCCACATGATTTCCGCTAAATCGATGCCGTCCTTGACAGGCATTTGCCAGTCCGAAATCACTAAATCATAAGGTTGTTCATTGGTGATCGCTGTTTCTAACTCATCCAGAGCGCTATCGACATTGGTGACGCAGGTGGTTTCAAACTGAAGGGATTGAAGAATGTCTTCTACGATCAATCGTGCGCTGGCATTGTCATCAACCACCAGAATTTTCAACTGGCCGAGTTCTTTCGGTACTAATAATGGTTCTTGCTTCAATGCATGACTAACGCCTAGTTGGACAGTAAAGGTGAAGGTAGAGCCCTTACCTTGCTCACTGGCCACATCAATATCTCCGCCCATCAGCTGACAAAGCTCTTTACTGATAGCCAGGCCAAGACCTGTCCCTCCATATTTGCGTGTGGTTGAGCTATCTGCCTGAGTAAACTTGTTAAACAGTTTATTGCATTGTTCCGATGTCATGCCGATCCCACTGTCAGACACAGAGAACTTGAGGGTGATATTGTCGCCTTCTTTTTTATCTAGAGTGATGCTGATTTTAATTTCACCTTGTTCGGTAAACTTGACGGCGTTGTTAGCCAAATTAATCAGGATCTGCCCAAGACGAAGAGGATCGCCGACTAAGGCGGTGGGCACATCGCGATCAATATGGATCAACAGTTCCAGTCCGCGCTCGGAGGCACGTAAACCAACGAGGTTAGAAATATTGTCGAGAACATTTTCCAGATGGAAATCGACGTTTTCGATATCCAGTTTACCCGCTTCAATTTTTGAGAAGTCCAAGATATCGTTGATCAAACCGAGAAGAGAATCGGCGGAAAGTTTTACTTTCTGGATATAGTTACGTTGCGCTTTAGAAAGGTCTGTTTTCAGGGCGAGATAGCTCATTCCGATAATGGCATTCATTGGTGTGCGGATTTCGTGACTCATATTGGCGAGAAAGTCCGATTTCGCTTTGTTTGCCGCATCGGCTTCATCTCTCGCCAATGACAATTTATCGGCGAAACGTTCTAGTGCAGCATGGGACTTGTGGGCGAGTAAGCCAAGTAGCAGTAAGGTCACTACAAAGATAGCGCCACCGATAGCCAGATAGCGGGCAATGGCACCGGAACTTTCCACCGTATTGAGTTGCTCTTGATAGACAGGTTGAATGAAAGATTGTAATCGTTCGTATGTTTCTTCTAGCTGAGCGATTTGCTGTGAAGTAATACTGCGTGCTGAAGTTAATTGATTGAACAGCGTGTAGTAGCTGTTAGTCAAGGTTTGTATTTGGTCGACATTGATCTTTTCTTCATCGGTCGGCACTTGAGCTGATAGGTTATCGAGAAGACGCAGAGAATATTCGAGATAATCATTCACTTGGTTAGCAATCGCTTGTTGGCGCGTTGGTGAAAGTGATAATGAATAGTCGCGATCAAGTTGTTGTGCTTCACTGATCGAAGATTGGAGAACGAGTAAATTAGAGCTCACCGCCAGACGTTCACTGATGGCTATTTGAGTGCTAGAAACCGCTTGTTGCGATGTTCTGAGGATATCCTGAAGATGGTTACGCAAGTCGGTGGCTGAGCGCGCCATCTCATCACCAGAGCGATTGACTTGGCTGAGAATGCTTTGTTGAAGTTTGTCGCCGATGTTGGACCAGCTTCTTAGTTGGACTAATGACGTTAAATAACGGTTTTTGGCGTTTTTAACCAGTGTCAGTTTGTTCATACTGGTTTGTTCGGTCAGTTTATCTTCCAGTAAGTTAATGAGCTGGTCGATTTTCTTCAACTCAAACTGTGCTTGGTTGAGCTCCTGCTGGTCTTTAGTGAGTACATATGACTTCTGATGGTTTTGTGAATTGGCAATTAAACCGACTAACCAGTGTGCTCGTATTGCGTTATCAGAATCTTCATCGACCTGATCGCGCAACGCTTCAATACTCACGATGCCATTTTCTACGAATTCTTCGTGCAGTTGTTGCAGGGCATCGATGGCATTAGCTGCTTGCTCGGCGACACTTGTCATTTCCTTACGTGTGGTGTTTTCGCTCTGGTTGAGTTGGATGTACTGGGTAAAATCTTGGCGATAATCGACAAGTGCATCTGTAATTTGTGCATCAATCCCATTGGCGATGGCGATCTCTGATAAAGCCTGTGCTTTATCTATTTGGTGGTAAATATCATCAGAGAGCTCATCTTGAGGCAGGCGAATATAGCTCTGTTCAAGCATTTTCACGCTATCTAATGTTGATAATAGCTGGGCATTACCAGCATATTGCTCCACGGTCTCAAAGCGTTGATTGAGGCTCATCCATCCAATGCTGCCGACCACCAGCAACATGACAGAGGCAATGACAAAACCGGTAAGAATGCGCTTAGAATCGAGCGCATAGTCTTGTACTTGATTCATTCTCTACCTTAGCCGAAGCGCTTAAAATTCGTCTTTAAAGGACTCTTTGATTTTTAGGATTTCATCTAGTTGGCTGATGAAAATAGGCACTAAATTGGGGTCAAAATGCGCGCCAGCGCCTTCTTCAAGCAGTGCCACTGCCTCTTCAACAGGCCAAGCTTTCTTGTAGGGCCGCTCACTGGTTAGAGCGTCAAACACGTCGGCAATCGCGACAATTCGGGCACTTAAAGGAATGGCTTCTCCTTGAGTGCCATGTGGGTAACCACTGCCATCCCATTTCTCATGGTGATACAGGGCAATTTCTTTCGCCATTTGCAGCAACAGCGAATCACTGTCTCCAATAATGTCAGCGCCGAAGTTGACGTGCTTTTGCATGACTGCCCACTCATCACCATCGAGTTTCCCTGGTTTACCTAAAATATGATCAGGGATGCCAATTTTGCCGATGTCGTGCATTGGCGAAGCTTGAAAAACCAGTTCTACCCAGCGTTTGCTGACATCCAGTTGCTCAGCCAGAATACGTGAATAATGACTCATGCGGACAACGTGCATGCCTGTTTCATTGTCTTTGTATTCAGCGGCACGGCCCAAGCGTTGAATGATTTCAAGGCGACTGCGCTCCAGTTGTTCGGTCCGCTGTTTCACCTGAACCGATAACGCTAGATTTTGATCGTACAGTGCGATGTGTGTTTTTACTCTAGCTTTGACTATGGGCGGGCTGACAGGTTTGGTAATGTAGTCGACAGCACCAATCTCAAAGCCTTTTTGCTCGTCCACCACTTCCGCTTTAGCAGTCACAAAGATCACGGGAATATCGCAAGTGAGTGGGTTGGACTTTAGAATCGAGCACACTTCATAGCCATCCATTTCTGGCATCATGATATCGAGTAAGATCAAATGAGGTCGTGGAGAGCTATTGGCTATTTTTAGCGCTTTCGCACCGCTGGTGGCTGCCTTTATCTTAAATTCATCGGAAAGAATACCAGACAGAGTATGGATATTGTCTGGAATATCATCGACCACCAGTATGGTGGGTTTGTCTAATGTTTCAGAGACCATAAGAGTAAGTCCTTTTACTATGCGCTCTTAATATGTATCAACAGATAGAATAGTGAATATTTATAAATAGTTGCAGCGTTAATTAACCAATCAGATGAGTCAAATTCATGAACAGTGAAGCATGTACAAGTTTGCCGATAAAGTCAGACTCAGGGTTAGGAATGGTGAGCCTGCTGGTAAATAAGCTTAAAGGGATGTATTCAGATGTACATGTAGGTAGTTTTATTAACACTAGTTTAGAGTTTTCAGTTAGTTAATATATGTTCATTTGTGTGCTGAGTAGTGTAATAGGTAAAAACATAGCTTTCTGCTTAATTAAGTTGCATATGCACTTGTGCTCTTATTGCTCTTACCGTATGGTTGATTCCGTCCCTGAACGGGATGATATGAAACTGTAACATTCATGTATCTTTCATTTAATTCAGATATTTATGCTGGCCGATAACTCCAAGGGCCAGCTTTTTTTTGCGTGGACCTTATGTAATCCAAGATGATTGAGTTCACATATTCGAAGTGGTTTATGTGGGGACGCGACTCTAAATCTAGGTGTAATACGCAAAATCGTGCGATGAACAACGAAAAAACCAATATGAAATTGATCTCATATTTAATTTTACTACTATAAAGGTCCCTATGGGTAATTTGTCAATCATTTCATTTGCTTCATGGAACGGTGCTGGCCTTCAATTCATTTTCGGCCAGCATTTTTTTTGAAGTTTACTTTCTATTCTTGACTTGTTTTCCCCTTATCATGAGAACTGGTACATTAATTCAACGATATTGATGCTGTCACCGTCTAGTCCGAAAAGCGCCGCACAACGCTTATCCCTTCACTTTGAGACACTCTTTTCCTGAATGTTTTTTCTTGTCTGTGTATAATCCACCGATTATTTTTGACCACGCCACTTTGAAGCTCACGCTCTGGCAAAAATTGCTATTAGTTGTGATAGTGAATATTCATACATAGCAGTGGTATAAGATTTCGAGTAACACCTTATGAAACCTGAAAATACTAGTAAATACGCGGCTAATCGCTTTTCCATTGCACCCATGTTGGATTGGACGGATAGACATTGTCGCTACTTCCATCGACTGCTAACGAGCGAAACTTTGCTTTATACCGAGATGGTGACGACGGGGGCGATTATTCATGGTAAGGGTGATTTTCTGGCCTATAACCAGGAAGAACATCCGGTAGCACTTCAGTTAGGTGGCTCAAACCCTCAGGATTTGGCAACGTGCGCGAAATTGGCGCAAGATCGCGGCTACGATGAAATCAACCTCAACGTTGGTTGCCCGTCTGATCGTGTGCAAAATGGTCGTTTTGGTGCGTGTCTGATGGCAGAACCACAGCTGGTGGCAGAATGTGTCGCTGCAATGCGCGATGTCGTGGATGTTCCAGTGACGGTAAAAACTCGTATTGGTATTGATGATCAGGACTCTTATGAGTTTCTGACCGATTTTGTATCAATGGTTTCCGAGAAGGGGGGCTGTGAGCAATTTACTATTCACGCGCGCAAAGCTTGGCTTTCTGGTCTAAGCCCAAAAGAGAATCGTGAGATCCCACCGCTTGATTATCCACGTGCTTATCAGCTGAAGAAAGATTTTTCACACCTGACAATTGCCATTAATGGCGGTGTTAAGACACTGGAAGAGAGCAAGGAGCATTTGAGACATCTTGATGGGGTTATGGTAGGCCGTGAAGCATACCAGAATCCATATATTCTAGCGGAAGTTGATCAGCAGATTTTTGGATTAGATAAGCCTGTCAAGAAGCGCACTCAAGTTGTGGAAGAGATGTACCCGTACATTGAAAGCCAGCTAGAGAAAGGGGCATACCTTGGCCATATTACTCGTCATATGTTGGGTTTGTTCCAGAATATGCCGGGGGCGCGTCAATGGCGTCGTTATATCAGTGAAAATGCTCACAAGCCAGGCTCTGGCATTGAGGTTGTTGAGACAGCATTGAGTAAAATTCCTAAAGAATTGAATGTGTAAATTTTACCATTTAATAGTATTAAGTTGGTTTATTTCACCAATCAAGAAAATCAATAAAAGAGACACCTGAAGAGACGTCTCTTTTTATTTTATTTAAAATCAAATACTTATGTGTTTTTCTTTAACTTGGCCTGCTTTCTGCTATGTGAAAGCTAACTAAGGAGAAAGATATGTTTGAACTCATCTTTGTATTGGTCTTTATTGCAACATTGTTGGTGACAGGTCTTACCATGTTCACGGTTTTTGCTGCGGCAGGGTTTGCTTTGATGGTCATGGTGCTACTCGGCATGGTCGGTGCGGTGATTAAACTGATTCCGTGGTTGATTGTTATCGCGGTGGGTATTTGGTTCTTTAAAAACTACGTGTACAGCCATCGTTAATCCACGCAGTAATTTGACATAAATCGTTGTGTGGGTGTGCTACTATCGCTCTCATATCTCTAACCTCAATGAGCTCGGGAGCTAAAATAGATGAACAGATCTGCATTGGCAGTGATCACTGCCGCTGCGCTATCGATGGCAAGTTCAGCAGCAATGGCAGAAAGTTCTGTCGTTGCAAAAGTTGGGGCTGAAGCATGGTGGGTAGATACAGAAGTCAATGAAATCCGCCGTGATAAAGAAGTCACTCCAAGCGTTTATGCGGCGATCGAGCACGACATCAAATATGTGCCGAATGCACGAATCAGAACCACCAGTGTTGATAATGAGTTTATGGCGTTTGATAAGCTTGATCTCACGTTATATTACCAAGTGATGGAACATGAGCTGATGCATTTTGATGCTGGTATTACGTTCAGTGATATGAGTAATACAAAGTACAAGAATGCAGAAACAGGCCAAACTAAAGATTTTAATGAGTTGCTGTGGGCCTTCTATGGTTACGCGGAAATCACAGTGCCAGACACGAACTTTGATATTATCGGTGAAATGAACTTTGGTGATAGCAGTGGTATTAAGAGCACCGACCTGATGGCGGGTATGCAGTATCGAATGCCATTGAATAACTCCACGCTCACCTTCCGAGGAGGGTATCGTGTTATTGATCTTGAGTCCGATGAGTTTAAACCTACGTTGGAAGAGAGTACTTTAGGCAAACCTTTCATGATGGCGAACGGCTTCTTCGTCGGTGCTGAATACAGTTTCTAACGGAATTATTTTTCTAAAAACGCTGCGTAATATCGCAGCGTTTTTTTATGCCTATTAGTTATATTTTCACTTTTCTTTTAGCAGTTTTTTGTCTTTCGGCCATGCTTATTAAGGATTCTTATCAATAATTTTAGAGAAGGATTCTCATGACTATCAATGAGCTTAGAAATCTTTACCGAGAAAATCAGTTAGTTGAAGCCATCATCGAACCTTCAGCTCAGGAAGGAACATGGATTGTCGAGTTTCGCCACGCTCGCGGTGGCTTTGTGTTATTAACCGACTCCCATGGGGAAGAGTGTCACTATTTGGATCTGGATCTAGCATCAAAGTCTGCGATGGCTGTCGGTTTCAGACAGGTACGCGTTGAGGCGAAGTAAGCTTGCCTGCTTAAACTTTCGGCTTTCTTTAATTCCAAAAGTTATAAAACATTCATTTCTATTCTTTCTTGTTATTAAAGGGAGTGGTTAATCTATCATCACGCAATGAATAGGGATGTCGAGACCATGTCTTTAAACAAGAACGTGTCCTCTCAAGGAAACACACCACAAGAATTACCGTCAGTCGCTTCTCCTTTAAATGATCAACAACTGGATACGCTACAACAAACCGTCTCAGAACTGTCACCTCAACAGTTGGCGTGGGTCAGTGGTTATTTTTGGGGGCTATCACAAGTTCAACCTCAAACAGCAGGCGCTGCAGCACCTATCAGTCAGGCTGCTGCGGCTGTAGCTGCAAAACCAGCAGGCAAGCTTTCTATTATCTTTGCCTCTCAGACGGGGAACGCCAAGGGCGTTGCTGAAGCGCTTGAGCAAGAAGCAAAAGCTCAAGGCATAGCTGTCGAGCTGTTTGATGCTAGCGATTACAAAGGAAAAAATCTGGCGAAGGAAACGCACGTCATTATTGTTGCCTCCACCAACGGTGAAGGTGAAGCTCCAGATAATGCGACTGAGCTGCATGAATTCCTTCAGTCTAAGAAGGCACCTAAATTACCCAACCTGAAATACGGTGTGATTGGTCTGGGTGACTCGAGTTATGAATTCTTCTGTCAGACAGGTAAAGATTTCGATTCTTACCTATCTAAACTTGGCGCGACATCGTTTATTGAACGAGTCGATCTTGATGTGGACTATGAAGCGCTCGCCGCTGAGTGGCGGGCAGCAGCGCTAGAGAAGGTCAAAGAAGCGCTCTCTTCTAATTCTGAGGCTGAGGTTGTACAGCTTCCAGTGGGTCAGGCTGCACTAGGTCATTCTCCATATAACAAGCAACATCCTTATACAGCGACGCTGCTTACGAACCAAAAAATTACAGGGCGTGATTCAGGCAAAGATGTACGCCACGTAGAGATCGATCTTGAAGGCTCGGGTTTAACATATCAGCCCGGAGATGCCCTTGGGGTTTGGTTTGAAAACAGCTCAGCTCTTGCAAATGCTATCCTGGCGAAAGTTGGGTTGTCTGGTGTTGAAAGTGTTGATGTTGATGGTGAGAGTATTTCCATCCACAGTGCGCTGGTAAGTAAGTACGAAATCACTTCTGCAAACCCCCAGCTTGTGAGCAAGTTTGCAGAGCTATCAGGTAGCAAGAAATTGCTCAAGTTATTGGAAGATAAAGACAAGTTACGAGAATATGCAACTAACACTCAAGTAGTTGATGTTCTGGCGGAAAAGAAAACCAAACTATCCGCTGAGGAACTTGTTGGATTGCTGCGCCGATTGACCCCTCGCCTCTATTCTATTGCTTCTAGTCAAAGTGAAGTGGATGAAGAAGTCCATCTTACAGTAGGCGTTGTTGAATATAACAAGGGAGGTGAAAAGCGTTTTGGTGGCGCGTCTAGCTTCCTTTCTCATCGTTTAGAAGAAGGTGGTGAAGTGAAAGTGTTTGTTGAGCACAACAATAACTTCAAGCTACCTCAAGATGACAATACCCCAATGATCATGATTGGCCCAGGTACAGGTATCGCACCTTTCCGCAGCTTTGTTCAAGAACGAGATAACCGAGATGCTGAAGGTAAAAATTGGCTGTTCTTCGGTGACCGCACCTTTACGCAAGACTTCCTTTATCAGGTGGAGTGGCAGAAGTACCTTAAGTCTGGAGTGCTAAATCGTCTTGATGTGGCATTCAGCCGTGACCAAGCAGAGAAAGTTTATGTGCAACATCGTATTCTGGAAAACGCTGAACAAGTTTGGCAGTGGATCCAAGAAGGCGCTTACCTCTATGTGTGTGGCGATGCAACACGCATGGCGAAAGATGTGCACGAAGCCTTGATTCATGTTGCGGAGCAACAAGGTCAGCTATCACGCGATGATGCGGAAGAATTTATCAATGAACTACGTAAAGCGAAACGTTATCAAAGGGATGTGTACTAATGACTTTTTCTACTGAGAATAATAAGCAGCTTGTATTAGGCGAAGAGTTAGGAAAGCTTTCTGATAACGAGCGTCTAAAAACGCAAAGCAACTTCTTACGCGGTACCATTGAGCAAGACCTACAAGACAGAATTACAGGTGGTTTTACTGCCGACAACTTTCAGTTGATTCGTTTCCACGGTATGTATCAGCAAGATGATCGCGACATTCGTAATGAACGTGCAAAGCAAAAACTTGAGCCGCTACATAATGTCATGCTGCGTGCTCGTATGCCGGGTGGCATTATCAAACCGGATCAGTGGCTAGCGATTGATAAGTTCGCGACTGAGCACTCTCTTTACGGCAGTATTCGCCTGACGACTCGTCAAACCTTTCAGTTTCACGGAGTTCTTAAGCCGAATATTAAGTTGATGCACCAAACCCTAAACAGTATTGGTATTGATTCGATTGCCACAGCGGGTGATGTTAACCGTAACGTCTTGTGTACGACTAACCCAATTGAGTCAGAGCTACATCAAGAAGCCTATGAGTGGGCGAAGAAAATCAGTGAGCATTTACTACCTAAGACTAAGGCATACGCCGAAATTTGGCTGGATGGCGAGAAAGTAGAGACAACAGAAGGTGACGAGCCAATCCTTGGTAAGACTTATCTTCCTCGTAAGTTCAAAACCACGGTTGTGATTCCTCCACAGAACGATGTTGATGTTCATGCAAATGATCTTAACTTTGTGGCGATTGGTGAGAATGGCAAGCTGGTGGGCTTTAATGTGTTAGTTGGGGGTGGTCTTGCAATGACCCACGGTGATACTTCCACTTATGCCCGTCGTGCCGATGACTTTGGGTTTGTTCCGCTAGACAAAACGCTTGATGTTGCAGCGGCAGTCGTTACCACTCAGCGTGACTGGGGTAACCGTTCGAATCGTAAGAATGCGAAAACCAAGTACACCTTAGATCGTGTCGGTATCGATGTGTTTAAAGCTGAAGTAGAAAAGCGCGCTGGTATTAAATTTGCTGAAAGTCGACCTTATGAATTTACTGACCGTGGCGATCGTATCGGTTGGTTTGAAGGTATCGATGGTAAACATCACTTAGCACTGTTTATCGAAAATGGTCGTCTACTGGACTTCCCGGGTAAGCCTCTTAAGACAGGGGTTGCTGAAATTGCCAAGATCCATAAAGGTGACTTCCGCATGACGGCCAACCAAAACTTAATTGTTGCTGGTGTGGCTAAAAGCCAAAAAGCCAAGATCGAGAAGATTGCCCGCGAACACGGTTTAATTGATGATAGTGTGAGTGAACAGCGCAAAAACTCAATGGCGTGTGTCGCTTTCCCAACTTGCCCACTTGCGATGGCTGAAGCCGAACGTTTTTTACCTCAGTTTGTCACTGATGTAGAAGCTATCCTTGAAAAGCACGGTTTACCAGAAGAAGACAACATCATTTTACGTGTGACAGGCTGTCCAAATGGCTGTGGCCGCGCTATGTTGGCTGAAATTGGTTTAGTCGGTAAAGCTCCCGGACGTTATAACCTCCACCTAGGTGGTAACCGAGCGGGTACACGCATCCCAAAGATGTACAAAGAGAACATTACCGATAAGCAGATTCTTGAAGAGGTCGATCAACTGGTTGGTCGTTGGGCGCAAGAACGTGAAACGGGTGAAGGGTTTGGTGATTTTGCAATTCGTGCTGGAATCATCCAAGAGGTAAAAGTATCGATGAGGGATTTACATGCTTGATTCTGTCGCTTCTAAACCTCAGTTAGCGAAACTTCTCTCATTAACTAAGACGGAACAGATACTCCAGCTTGGTCAAATTAATGCAGAGTTAGAGCAGCTAACAGCACAGCAAAGAGTGGCTTGGGCACTTGAAAACCTTGAAGGTCAGTTCGCTGTTTCTTCTAGTTTCGGTATTCAGGCAGCGGTTATGTTGCACCTAGTTACTGAGCAAAAGCCTGATATTCCCGTTATCTTGACTGATACTGGCTATCTGTTTCCAGAAACCTACCGCTTTATTGATCAGCTGAGTGAGCAGTTGACGCTAAACCTTAAGGTCTATCGCGCAAAAGAAAGTGCTAACTGGCAGGAAGCGCGTTACGGAAAATTGTGGGAACAAGGTATAGAGGGAATAGAGAAATACAACAAACTAAATAAAGTCGAACCGATGAGGCGAGCTTTAGATGAGCTTGAAGTAGGAACTTGGTTCTCAGGTTTACGTCGTGAGCAATCTAAATCACGAGCAAGTTTACCAATCTTATCGATTCAAAATGGTGTGTTTAAGTTCTTGCCTGTGATCGATTGGACGAATAAAGATGTTCATTATTACCTAGAGCAAAACGGACTTTCTTATCATCCCCTAAGAGATGAAGGTTATCTATCCGTTGGTGATACCCATACAAGCAAAAAGTGGGAGCCAGGTATGAGTGAAGAAGAAACTCGATTCTTTGGATTGAAGCGTGAATGTGGTCTTCACGAAGACGATAGTGAGCAAGATGGTTCGGGGATTTAGTTTTTCCCTCTATATATAGATAAAAAGGCCGCGAGAGCGGCCTTTTTTGCGTGAAAAACAGCGATTGTGGATAACTCTGTGAATATTTTGTTGGCTTAATTGGGGTAAAGTTGGATAAATAAGGCTTTGGGCGAAAGTTAGCCTGTTAAACGTTGTTTTTGCATTTTTTTCAAAATAACGCTTGCCAATGTGAGCGCTATCTCTATAATGCCTCCTCGTCGACAGGGCAAGGGCTCACAAGGGTCCAAGCTAAATCGACAGGTTAACTAGCTAAGCAGAAACGCTTAAGAAAAAAGTTTGAAAAAGTGGTTGACACTAAAACTTAAAACGCTAGAATGGCCGCCTCTTCCGAAGTGGTGAGAGCCACAAGAAGAGAAGCTCTTTAACAATATAAACCTATCAATCTGTGTGGGCACTCGTTGATGATAATCCAATTCGATACTTCGGTATCAAATTAGGTTTCAATGATACGAAGTGACCATTGAATCTTCGGATTCAGCACAGTCAATTCAAACATTACTTTATGTAATGTTCAGTATTCATTGAGCCGAACAAAATCTTAAATTGAAGAGTTTGATCATGGCTCAGATTGAACGCTCGCT
>NZ_JAKEUU010000006.1:0-130806 GCF_022398215.1 Vibrio sp. Isolate24 | reverse complement strand
CCTAAAGGGTTGTTCGAGACTAGAACGTTGATAGGCAGGGTGTGTAAGCGTTGTGAGGCGTTGAGCTAACCTGTACTAATTGCCCGTGAGGCTTAACCATACAACACCCAAAGGGTTTTGATGGACTCAAAGTAGAACATTGAATGTGTTGAGAACACAATAACAGCTTTCCGAATTAAGAATTTGCTTGGCGACCATAGCGTTGTGGACCCACCTGATTCCATGCCGAACTCAGAAGTGAAACGCAATAGCGCCGATGGTAGTGTGGGGCTTCCCCATGTGAGAGTAGGACATCGCCAGGCTTTACATTTAGACTTAGAGTCTAACCAGTGCGGAGCGGTAGTTCAGTTGGTTAGAATACCGGCCTGTCACGCCGGGGGTCGCGGGTTCGAGTCCCGTCCGCTCCGCCACTTATTTCGAAGCCTCGCTTATAGCGAGGTTTTTTCGAATCTAAAATCTGAAAAGATTCTACAGTGGTGTCGCTCTAATTCGAAAGAATAAAGAGCAGTGGATTCCCCAGATACCTTGTGATAGGGCGTGTTGGGAGTTCTAATCCATTCGAACCTGATTGTAGAGAATTTAGGGGTGTAGCTCCAATTGGCAGAGCAGCGGATTCCAAATCCGCGTGTTGGGAGTTCGAATCTCTCCACCCCTGCCATATTTAAGGCTCTAGTCGAAAGACTAGAGCCTTTTTCATTCCAACTATGAATGTCTAATCTGTAGAGTCGTAACTCGCCCGAGATAACTCAATAGTCAAAGACATGGGCTATTATTTTTCTTTCTTATCTGTCATTTATCCAGTGATATTAAGTGGCATTAAAAATTACTTTTCTATTGAGTATTATTCTTAATTGTTTGTTACATTTTGCTAATGAATCAATAAAAGTTATCAGAATATGGAAATCTCTCGTCGTCGCTTCTTGCAATCCTCACTCGCTATTTCTGCGCTTAGTGTACTTCCTGCTTGTTCAATGAACCGGTCTACTGATCCGCAAGGGCGTTATGTCTACGATATTACGGCTGAACCTGCGACTGCAGAATTGGTGCCTGATTATCAAACCCAAGTGCTTGGATTCAATGGGCAGATTCCTGCGCCTACGATCCGCTGCCGTCAAGGTGAGCCAGTTACCATAAGATTCACTAACAAACTATCAGAGCCGACTACCATCCATTGGCATGGACTGAGAATTCCTATTGAGATGGATGGCGTCCCATTCCTTAGCCAGCCACCTATCATGCCAGGTGAGACATTCAGCTATGAATTTACACCACCTGATGCCGGCACATTCTGGTATCACCCGCATATGAACAGTGTGAAGCAACTTGGAATGGGATTGGTAGGATTGATCATTGTTGAAGAGAGCCAGCCTGTTATCTTTGATGAAGAGCATGAATTGATGCTTAAGCACTGGCACCTAGACAAGCAAGGCCAGTGGAAAGACTTAATGATCCCGCGTATGAGTGCACGAATGGGCACTCCAGGGGAGTGGAGTAGTGTGAACGGTATACATGAGCCGATTTACCAACTGAAGGCCAGAGCGACCACACGGTTGCGAATAGCAAATGTCGACAATACTATTACTTACCCGATTGCAGTGGAAGGTGCTGAGGCATGGGTCATCGCTATCGATGGTAACCCGGTAAAAACGCCCTATAAGCTATCTCAGCATAAAATTGGCCCAGGAATGAGGGTTGATATAGGTCTTATTGCTCCTCAAGCTGGTGAGCGTGTCTATGTTCGTCAAATGAAGGGACGTTTCCCATTCCCTCTGTGTGAATTCGAAGTTGTTAAATCTTCTTTGCCTGAGTCTCAACCATTGCCCAAGTTACCATTGAATCCAGTGCCTCAGCTTGATTTGGCTAATGCTGAGGAAATTGACTTTGTTTTTGAGTGGGAGGGCGCGGTTACCCCAACGAGTAAAGATGGTAAAGCTATGCCCAAATTCTGGTTAACCAATAAACGGTCATGGGAAGGTATGAGCAAAAATAATATTCCAGCACCTTTGGCAACACTTGAATTGGGGAAGACTTATATTTTTGACTTAAAGAACGTCACCCAGTATCACCACCCGATCCATATCCATGGTCATACATTCACAGTTCTAGAAATGGACGGTAAAAAGATTGCAGAACCGTTCCATACCGATACCGTACTGCTAGGTAAAAACGGTAGAGCCAAAGCGGCGTTTGTTGCAGATAATCCAGGGCGCTGGATGTATCACTGCCATGTGATTGAACACATGAAAACCGGATTAATGGGTTACATTGAAGTAAAGTGACTCCTGTAACTTTTTAAATCTCAGAATTAATTTGAGATAATGTGTTGCGATTTTGATTCGAAAATAGCCTTATTCCAGATACAATATGGCAGAATTTGACAGGAGGAACCATGGGACAACTTTCTATACTTGGATTTATCGCATTAGGTGGTGCCTTTGGCGCATGCTCGCGATACTTGGTTTCAGAATTGTGTGTTGTTTTACTTGGGCGTGGTTTTCCCTATGGTACGTTGACGGTCAACGTAGTGGGCTCATTTATTATGGGCTTGCTGATCGCGGCATTTGAAAATGAAATGTTGGCCACCGAACCTTGGCGACAAATCGTTGGCTTAGGCTTTCTTGGGGCTCTGACGACCTTTTCGACTTTTTCCATGGATAATGTATTACTCATGCAGCAAGGTGCATTTTTTAAGATGGGTCTCAACGTACTATTAAACGTTATACTTAGTATCTCAGCGGCTTGGATTGGCTTTCAAATACTGATTAAGAGCTAATTTTGGGGTAAAGTTTCGCTAATATTCTTCTACACGGCTTGGTTTCACCAGGCCGTTTTTATATACTGATTTTACTTGTCGGAGTGCCATAAGGCTGAGACCGTTAATTCGGGATCCGTTGAACCTGATCAGATTAGTATCTGCGAAGGGAACAGGAGAAGAGATCACTGTATTTTCGCACCTGTGATCTATCTACATTCAAGTAATACATTTCTTTATTACTTTGATACCTCTTGTCGCATCTATCCGCCAAGCATTTTTATCCAAAATCTTTTTATCTAGAATAACAAAGCAAGGAAAAATGCTATGTCGAGTCGCAAGCAAGCGAGACTGGAAGCAAAACAGTTTATTGATTCTCTCTCGGTACAACCGTACCCCAATTCACGCAAGGTATACGTACAAGGTTCACGCCCAGATATTCGTGTGCCTATGCGCGAAATCACTCTAGCTGATAGCCTTATTGGTGGCACAAAAGAAGAGCCGATTTTCGAGCCTAATGAACCTATCAGGGTTTATGACACTTCAGGAGTCTATACCGATCCTACTCATACCATAGACCTGTACAGTGGTTTACCTAAGCTGAGAGAGAAGTGGATAGAAGAGCGCAATGATACAGAAGTGCTCGATGATGTGAGTTCAATGTACACCAAGCAACGGCTGGAAGATGAAACGCTCGATGAGCTTCGTTATGGCAACCTGCCACGCAACCGTCGTGCTAAAGGTGGCCAATGTGTTACTCAGCTGCATTATGCACGTAAAGGCATTATTACACCTGAAATGGAGTATATTGCGTTACGTGAAAATATGGGCCGTGCAAAGTATCGAGATCAGGTTCTGAATCAGCAGCACCCAGGCCAAAGCTTTGGGGCTAATCTTCCAGACGAAATCAGCGCTGAATTCGTACGCAGAGAGGTCGCTGAAGGTCGCGCTATTATCCCTTCAAACATCAATCACCCAGAATCTGAGCCTATGATCATTGGCCGTAACTTTCTAGTGAAGGTAAACGCCAACATTGGTAACTCCTCTGTGACCTCCTCAATTGAGGAAGAAGTTGAAAAGCTGGTTTGGTCGACACGTTGGGGGGGCGATACAGTGATGGATCTGTCTACTGGTCGCAATATTCACGAAACTCGCGAATGGATTTTGCGTAATAGCCCAGTTCCAATTGGTACAGTACCTATGTACCAAGCATTAGAGAAAGTGAACGGCATTGCCGAAAATCTCAATTGGGAGGTAATGCGTGACACTTTAATTGAACAAGCCGAGCAGGGCGTTGATTACTTTACTATCCACGCAGGTTTACTCCTTCGCTATGTCCCTATGACAGCCAAGCGCGTTACAGGCATTGTCTCACGCGGTGGCTCTATCATTGCTAAATGGTGTTTGGCTCATCATCAAGAAAGCTTCCTCTATACCAATTTCCGCGAGATCTGTGAAATCTGTGCTAAGTATGACGTGGCACTATCGCTTGGTGATGGTTTACGTCCTGGATCAATTGCAGATGCCAATGATGAAGCCCAGTTTGCAGAATTACGCACGCTTGGAGAACTTACAAAGATCGCATGGGAGTATGATGTTCAGGTGATCATTGAAGGCCCAGGGCATGTGCCAATGCATATGATTAAAGAGAACATGGAAGAGCAGCTAGAGCATTGTCATGAAGCGCCTTTCTATACGCTCGGCCCTCTCACGACAGACATTGCTCCCGGCTACGACCATATTACGTCTGGTATAGGTGCTGCAATGATTGGTTGGTATGGCTGTGCAATGCTGTGTTATGTGACTCCAAAAGAACATCTAGGTTTGCCTAACAAAGAAGATGTAAAGACAGGACTGATCACTTATAAACTTGCCGCTCACGCTGCCGATTTAGCGAAAGGGCATCCAGGTGCTCAGATTCGTGATAATGCCTTATCTAAGGCTCGATTTGAATTTCGTTGGGAAGATCAGTTCAACCTTGCGCTTGACCCTGATACTGCCCGTGCATTCCATGATGAAACCTTGCCGCAGGAGTCGGGTAAAGTTGCCCATTTCTGCTCTATGTGTGGCCCGAAATTCTGCTCAATGAAGATCTCTCAGGAAGTTCGAGAATACGCAAAAGATATTGATCAAGTAGCGGCGGACCAAGCCATCTCAATCAAATTGCTTGATGACCCATTGGAAGGCATGCGTCAAAAGTCTAAAGAGTTTAGAGAGACTGGCTCTGAGCTTTATCACCCTGCAGTAACTTCGATCACGGAGGGATAACGGTGAAGATCCTTATTCCAGCTATGATGGATACACTCCATCATGAGGTGGGGTTGTGCCTGCGGCTGGCCAAGAAGCAAGGGTTTGAAATCGATAAGTTTGAGTTGGGCATTAGCCCTGCTCAAACTATTCAGATCACTCAAGGCGAAAGCACGATTGCTCTTGGGGCTGATTTAATCAGTTCTTCTCCGGTTGGTGATTTAGATTACTACCTCATTTACTACTCACAACTGTCTCTTACAGAGTATGTGCCTTCCAAGTTTCCAGTGCACGTTTATCTCAATATTGCAGAGAAAGAACAATCAATAGATATTTGGGCTAATTTGCATGGCCATGGTAGCAATGCGCTGGCAAGCACGGATCATATTTCCGATACCGAAGAAATACGTCACTTATCTTGGGTTATTGTTCTACTTTCATTGCAATTCACGATTGAAGATGCATTGACCCTTTCTCGGGCAATGATAAATGTTTCACGTGAAACATGGCCCGAATGTATCGAAGATTTTCCTATTCCGCTTATTGAGGATATTAGCCCCGGTATTCAAACTGATAGTGTGACTAAAAGGAAGCAACTCTTATTTCCTACTGTGTGTAAATCTGCGATGGCGTTATATCCGGTAGTTAATAGCGCGGATTGGGTCGAGAAACTCTTGAAGATGGGGGTTAAGACGGTACAACTACGTATTAAGGACTCACAACAACTCGATTTAGAGCAACAGATTGTTCGATCAATCGAGCTAGGCCGCCAGTATGATGCACAAGTGTTTATCAATGATCACTGGCAGTTAGCAATAGAGCATCAAGCCTTCGGTGTCCATCTAGGACAAGAAGACTTAGAGAAGCTTGACCTTGAAGTGTTAGCAGAAGCCAATATCTGCTTAGGTCTGTCTACACATGGTTATTTTGAGTTGCTACGAGTTGCACAGTTCAATCCAAGCTATTTAGCTTTGGGTCACATCTTTCCAACAAAAACCAAGCAATTGATGTCCAGCCCACAAGGCTTGGTCCGCTTAGCCCTATATCAGAAATTGGTTAACTCTATGTCCGCTAATGGAACCGCTGTGATACCAACCGTTGCGATCGGAGGGATTAACACTGCAAACGCCAAATCAGTGTGGGACTGTGGTGTGACAAGTTTGGCACTGGTTAGTGCCATTACCAACGCGCCTTCATGTGAGCATGCCGTCCAATTCTTCAGAGGGCTAACGGAGGAGTCCTCAACGTGCTAACAGACCAAGAGTTTTTACGTTATCACAGACAGGTGTCATTACCTGAGATTGGTGAAGATGGTCAATACAAATTGAATCGAGCCCATGCCCTAGTCATTGGCTGTGGTGGCTTGGGAAGTGCGGCAGGATTATATCTAGCAGCGGCTGGTGTTGGAAAAATAGTGCTTGTTGATGATGACAAGGTAGATAGTACTAATTTGCAACGTCAGATCGTTTATCGAGAGGCTAACCTCGGTGAGGAAAAGACGAAGGCAATACGAGACCAGTTGAGTGCCCTAAACTCGGGCATCAGCTTGCGCACGATCTCTCAACGGCTTTCAGAGTCTCAACTCGCTTTAGAAGTTATGCTGGCCGATGTTGTTTTAGATTGTACGGACAATCTTGAAACGCGCCAATTAGTCAATTCAGTGTGCTTCAAACAGAGCAAGCCACTTATCTCTGCTGCAGCCGTTGGCTGGCAAGGCCAGTTTGCTGTATTTGATTATTCGCAAAAAGAGCGCAGCAATATGGGGTGCTATCGCTGTCTTTATCATTTTGATGAACTAAACCAACCTAAAAAGTGCAGCGATAGTGGCGTTGTTGGTCCTGTTGTAGGCACATTGGGAAACTATCAAGCACTGGCTGCGATACAAAGGCTGGCAATGGGAAGGTTCAGTTTTCTTCCGAGTCAACTCCATCTATTCAACGGATTAACTCTTGAATGGCAAGTGATGACTATTGCCCGTGATAAACATTGCGCTGTTTGCAGAGGTTAAGCGCTATAACAGATTAATAAAGAAGCGAAATGATGAGTGAGATACAAATCATAGTAAATGAACGGCCTCATAATGTGAGTGCGGGGTCGGACTTAGAGAGCATTATTAAGCAATTTTCACTGCCTGAAATCGGCTGTGTGTTTGCTATTAACAATACGGTTGTGCCTCGTAGTGAGTGGTGCACAACATGTCTGAGTGAAGGAGATACCATTTCACTTTTTCAGGCCATCGCCGGGGGATAATAGCCATGCTTAAGATCGCAGACAAAGAGTTTAGTTCAAGATTGTTTACGGGTACAGGAAAGTTTGCCAGCAAGTATCTAATGGAAAACGCAATAAAGGCGTCTGGTTCTCAATTAGCTACAATGGCACTTAAGCGAGTAGATGTGAATGATCACCAAGATGATATCCTACAGCCTTTGCTCCAATCAGGAGTGAATTTATTGCCTAATACTTCGGGGGCAAAAAATGCGAAAGATGCAGTTTTCGCAGCGCATTTAGCCAGAGAGGCGCTAGAAACGAACTGGTTAAAGCTCGAAATTCATCCTGATCCAAAATATCTAATGCCAGATCCCATTGAAACATTATTAGCAGCCGAGCAACTGGTGAAAGACGGATTTACGGTTTTGCCATATTGCCATGCGGACCCAGTTCTGTGTAAGAGGTTGGAAGAGGTAGGGTGTGCAGCCGTGATGCCTTTAGGAGCTCCAATTGGCTCAAATAAGGGCATAGCATCGCATGACTTTCTTGAGATCATTATTGACCAAGCTAATGTGCCGGTTGTAGTGGATGCGGGAATTGGCGCGCCTTCACATGCAGCAAGAGCAATGGAAATGGGAGCGGATGCCGTACTTGTAAACACAGCAATAGCAGCGGCCTATGATCCAATATCAATGGCAACGGCATTTAAGATGGCCGTTGAGTCTGGCCGATTGGCCTATGAAGCTGGCTTGGCTGGGCAAGTCTCTCATGCTGTTGCATCGAGCCCTTTGACGTCATTCCTTGATGATCTCTAATATGAGTAGGTGTGAGAATGACTTTTACAGACCAATTTAACAGGCTAAATTGGGATGACATTTCGATGTCGATATATGCCAAAACCGCGCAAGACGTTGAGCGAGCATTGGCTAAGCCCAAGCGTGATCTAGAAGACTTTAAGGCACTAATTTCACCTGCTGCAGAGCCTTACATAGAAGCAATGGCCCAGCAGTCTTATGCTTTAACTAGACAGCGCTTTGGCAATACGCTTTCGCTATATATTCCTCTTTACTTGTCGAATCTGTGTGCTAATGCTTGTACTTATTGCGGTTTTTCAATGGAAAATCGCATCAAACGTCGAACCCTGAATCAAGAAGAAGTCAGAGCTGAAATGAATGCCATTAAACAGATGAAGTTTGATAGCATATTATTAGTGACAGGTGAGCATGAAACTAAAGTGGGGATGAAGTACTTCCGTGAGATGTTGCCCATCATCAAACAGAAATTTAACTACTTAGCGATGGAAGTGCAGCCGCTTGAACAAGACCAGTACGCAGAACTCAAATCATTAGGTCTGGATGCTGTCATGGTGTATCAGGAAACTTATCACCCTTCGACGTATGCGGAACATCATCTGCGAGGCAACAAAACGGATTTTGAATATCGCTTAGAAACTCCGGATCGGTTAGCAAAAGCTGGCATAGACAAAATAGGTATTGGCGCATTGATCGGCTTGGAGGAGTGGAGAACTGACTGCTTCTATGTTGCTGCTCACCTTGATTATTTAGAGCGTAAATACTGGCAAACGCGTTATTCAATTTCGTTTCCAAGATTAAGACCATGCGCGGGGGCATTGCAACCTAAATCGGAGATGAGTGACAAGCAGTTAGTGCAATTGATTTGCGCATATCGATTACTCAATCCTGAAGTAGAACTCTCTCTATCGACACGTGAATCAGCACACTTCAGAGATAATGTTTTGCCACTGGGTATTACGTCAATGTCTGCAGCATCAAAAACACAACCTGGTGGCTACGCATCAGAAGAAACTGAGTTGGAGCAGTTCGAGATCAGTGATGAGAGAAGTGCAAGCTCGGTTGAAGCGATGATTCGCGCCAGAGGTTTTGATCCAGTATGGAGGGATTGGCACTCAGTCTATTCCGGCTGAAGTGCTTAAAGTGTTTCACGTGGAACATTAGTGATACGCTTAAACCTAAAGCTCTCCATTGGAGAGCTTTAGTTCAAGAATCGATTGCTAATAGTAATCAGTAGTGAAGTGGTTGGGTTGCTTTTTCTAACCACACCTTTACATCCCCTTCGACTAAGGGGCTAATATCATGCCAAACTTTTTGGTGGTAATCATTTAACCATGCCAGCTCTGGCTTAGTTAGCATATTAACATCAATATTTCTTGTATCGATCGGACAACGAGTTAGAGACTCGAACGAAAGAACTGGAAAGTCACCATTGGTTTCAGTCTCAACCACTAGCTCTAGGTTTTCAATACGAATTCCAAAGGCATCAGCGCGGTAATAGCCCGGCTCGTTTGAAAGCACCATACCTTCGACTAAAGGAACATCAATCTGTCGCTTCGATATACTAGCAGGGCCTTCATGAACATTTAGGAAGTGGCCAACACCATGGCCTGTGCCGTGGTCATAATCATAGCCTTCTGCCCACAAATGCTGGCGTGCTAATGTGTCAATCTGATAACCACGTGTGCCTTTCGGGAAACGGGCACGAGCAACACCAATATGGCCTTTTAGAGCAAGCGTGAATTGCTTAATCATTTCGTCACTTGGTTGACCAATAGCAATAGTACGCGTGATATCCGTTGTACCATCTAAATACTGACCGCCAGAGTCGACTAGATAAAGTGTATTGAGTTCTAGCTTACCAGGTTCAGGTTGATTCTCATGATTATAGTGGCACATGGCCGCATTACTACCCGCAGCAGAAATGGTGTCGAAACTCAGATCCATTAGAGTTGGGTCTTGCTTGCGGAAAGACTCTAATTTATCGGAGAGCGTTGCTTCATCATGCAAGTTGCCTTCAGCTACTTGTGCATCTAACCAACACAAGAACTTACTCATCGCAACGCCGTCTCGAATATGACAGGCTTTCATACCTGCAACTTCAGTCTCATTCTTCGCAGCTTTAGGCATCAAGCAAGGATCTGCCGCACCAACTACATGAGCGCCGCTGTTTTGCAGAATTAATTTGAACCATGCATTACTGGTCGTTGGGTCGAGCAATACTTTCTTGCCCGCCAATGATTCAAGTCGTGCTTGGAGTGTCTCTGGATGATGAACACTAACTCCTTGTCCGACATGCTGTTCAAAGCCGTTAGGCAGGCGAGCTGGGTCAAGGAAGTATTCCAGTGTTGAATCTGCATGTAAGATCACATGTGATAAAAGAACTGGTAATCGAGAAACATCTAAACCGCGTACGTTGAGTAGCCAGCAAACGGAATCTAGTGCTGTGATCACGGCACTATCAGCGCCTGATTGCGCGACCAATTGACTGATCTCCTGACGCTTAGATTGGCAAGATTGACCAACCGCTTCCGTAGGCATTAAACGAACGTCTGAAACCACAGGTTGCGGACGGTCATGCCACAGCTCGTCAATAGGATTGCTGGAGAGTACTTTGAGCTGCATTACATCTGTAAGCTTTGCCTGCGCCATGGATAGCCAAGCTGAGTTGTGCATTCGCGGATCTATCGCCACAACTTGCCCCGGGGAAAGCTGGTCTTTAACCCAATCTAAAGCTGGTTCTTCAATTAAATGGCGATACTCAAATAAGTCTGCAGGGACTTCTTTGGTCACTTGAACCGTATAACGACCATCAACAAACATCGCTGCTTTGCTCTGAGTGATAACCGCGGCACCGGCTGAACCAGTGAAACCGGTTAACCAATGCAGACGTTCATTATGAGCGGGTACATATTCGCCTAAGTATTCATCTTCATGGGGTATTAGCAACGCATCAATATCGTGCTGAACCAGCCATTCGCGAATGGCTGCCAAACGTTGTTCAGTAGTGGTAAGCATCTATTAATCCTTCATCATTTATTCACGCGTCCTTTCTATAAAGCGGACGATGTGGCAATAAGCTACTCCTTTTACCATCAGCCTGCAAATCATCTCAATGCGGTCGTTTTTTCTCTGATTATTCTACGTAACCAAGACAAAGCAGGGTCATTTTCTCGGTCTCTATGCCAGAACAAGGTATAGGCCATTGGCGGAAACTCTAAAGGCAGTGGTAAGACGGTCAGGCCCAGTTGTTTAGACGATAGCTTCACAAAGTGACTTGGGGCGGTAAAGATAAAGTCCGTATAGGAACAAAGGCTGGCTGCACTGTTAAAGTCAGGTACTGTGATGGCAATATCCCGTTCTTTACCAATGTCTGCCAAGCGATAATCCAGTAGCCAGCGATCATTACCATCACAACGAACCTGGACATGGCGTTGTTCGAGGTAAGCTTCTAGGTTCCAGTGGCCAGAGAGAATTGGATGATTATGGCGCAATAAGCACATCTGGTTATCTCTGTATATTTCCTGCTCGCAAATGTTGTTAGGTGGAAGCATAGTGAGTTTTGCATCGTTAATATCTATGTCTTTACCTGTTATACCGAGATCAATGTCGCCGCGTTGGATCTGACGAAAGGTTTGATCGGCCCATGAATGGGTACTGATGGTCACTCCTGGTGCCCGCTTAAAAATTTCTGGTAGAAAATGAGGAAGAATTAATGGGTAAACACTTTCCACGGCGGCAATCTGAAACTTATGGTCACTCGAGTCTGGCGAGAATTGTTCAGGCTGAGTAATTTGTTCTAGGTGATGGATCAAGCTATCCAGTTTTGGTTTGAGGAACAGTGTTTTTGGGGTTGGTTTTAAGCCATGAGCGTGGCGAACAAACAGAGGATCGTCGAATTGATTACGCAGTTTTGCGAGGTTCTTACTCACAGCCGACTGACTGAGGCATAGGCGATGTGAAGCGCGAGTCACGTTTAACTCTTCTGAGAGTACTTTCAAGCATACAAGAAGGTTAAGGTCGAGGCGGGCAAGTTTTTCTATGTTCATGTGAAATTCCTATATGGAATATCTTTAATGATTATGTGTCATTGGATGTCATAACTAGACTAGCTTACACTGCAAACAATTTCACCAATTCTTGTCGGGAGTCTTCTTCGTGCCAACCGCTCATCAACAAAATCACGGTAAAATGCAAATGGTGCTACTCACTTTGCTAGTACTGTTTAGTCCTTTGGCAATTGATATCTATTTGCCAGCCTTACCGTTGATTTCTCAAGCGTTTCACGTGGAACACGCACTGGCTCAAGATACGATTACATGGTTTTTGTTCGCTATGGGTGTCGGTCAATTATTTGCAGGCCCACTGGCAGACAAGGTAGGACGTCGAACTGTTGCATTAGGTGGAATTAGTATCTATGCGTTGAGTGCTTTATTGGCGTGGGGCGCTCAGACGATTGAGTGGATGCTAATCGCGAGGCTGCTACAAGGCTTAGGTGCGTGCGCGACATCGGTAGCAGCTTTTGCAACAGTTCGCGATATTTTTGGGCCACAAAAAAGTGGCAAAATGATCAGCTACTTGAATGGTGCCATTTGCTTTATTCCAGCGTTAGCGCCAATTCTTGGTAGCTGGCTAACTCAGCAATTTGGTTGGCGATCTAACTTCTCGTTTATGGCTGGGTTTGCCTTGATCGTGTTGGTTGTGATGTTCATGAAAATGAAGGAAACCAACCCTGCGCCAAGTAAAGAGCCTGTATTTCGTCCTAGTCGTTACATGGCTGTGCTCAAAACTCCATCGTTCTTATTCCACGCCTCATTGTGTATGTTGGCTATGGCCGTCATTCTGGCTTATGTTACCTCGGCTCCTGTAGTCCTGATGGAAAACTTGGGGCTGACGATGAACGAATTCACCATGTGGTTCGGGATCAACGCTGCGATTAACATCGTTGCTTGTATGACAGCACCGAAGTTTATGGAGCAATACGGGACGCATAAAACATTGTTTGTGGGTATTATGACCCTTGGCTTAGCTGGTATTGTGATGCTAGCGATGGCTAAAACACCGACGGCCATGGCTTTTATGTTGCCGATTTTTATGTCTTCGGTCGGATTCGCATGGGTGCTAGGCGCTGCGGCAGGAAAAGCTCTCGCGCCATTCGGTGATAAAGCCGGTACTGCGGCTGCTTTACTTGGCTTGTTCCAGATGAGTGGTTCTGGCCTTGTTGTCGGGACCGTGCAACGACTTGGAATGGAACCACAAGTAATGATAGCAGTGCAGATGTTCATCATTGTTCCAGGGATTTTTGTATTGATGAGTAAAGCAGGAAAAAAATGGCATGCTGCCATAGCGTAAGTTTGTCTAATTGCTTTGAACGACTAAGAAAACATTGTATATTTGATCCTCACTTCTAATAACTAATGTGGATATTAAACCTCGATGTCGATGACAACTTATGAAATGGCTCGTGTACTGGAACAACTAGAAGATGCTCCGGAAAAAGTGATGTTTGGAAAACTATTGAACGAGCTGGGTAACCAAAGTGGAGAGCGTATTCGCAGTGCAGCGAAGCAAGTGCCACTTCATATGTTGCGTGATATTGTGTACCAGTTTCAACAGGTAGTGGAAGACCGCAAAGGGGAAGAGGTTGCTTCGATTGCAAAAACGATTGCCGAACAAGGCATTTCTGCCGAAGAACTCAAAAAGTACCTAGAATCCAAATAACATAAAGAAGGCCTGCATTATGCAGGCCTTCTTGCTTATGGATTAACGTTACGGTTGATGGGGTTCTGGAGAGAAATCAAAGTCTCTGTTGATTGAACCTCATCGATAGCCTGAAGTTTATCTATCAGAACAAACTGGAGCTCTTCAATTGAGCGACACATCAGTTTAACGAAGATATTATAGGCTCCAGTGGTGTAATAGGCTTCAACCACTTCCTCCAATGCATTTAGCTTCTCAAGTGCCGAATGGTAGTCTCGAGCAGCATTAAGGTTGATGCCGATAAAGCAACACACATCGTAACCCAACTTTTTGGTATCAACGATCACCTCAGTGCCTTGAATGATGTCGGCCGCTTTCATCTTCTCGATGCGAACATGGATAGTGGCTGGGCTGACCTCGAATTGTTTCGCCATCTCCGCGTAGGCAGTTTTGGCATTTTCCATCAGTGTTTTTAAGATCGCACGGTCAAGGTCATCGAGCTTGGTATGGTGAGCTTGCATCTTTATCCCTACTTAAAACGCTATGTCCTTAGTTCAAAATATCAACAAGAGTGATACTATTAAACTAATTGCTAACTTCATCTGAGAGCTATTTTAGTGCGCTTTTGCCTGATTCTTCTAGCTGTATTTTGTGCGGCGCTCCCTTATGCTCATGCCAAAGACAAAGATGTACTGATTGTTCACTCTTATCACCAAGGTTTTTTTTGGACTGATGCATTTCAGCGTGGTCTTGAGGATGTGTTGAGAGGAGAGGATATTGCCACGCGCGTGGTGTACCTCGACTCAAAACGATTACAAAATCCAGCCTACTTAGAACAGCTCTATAAGCTTTATCAAACCAAGTTTTCTCAGGAAATATTCACAGCTATTGTAGTGAGTGATAACAATGCACTTAACCTAATGCAACGCTTGGCCCCCGAGCTTGGTGATACGCCTGTGGTATTTGGTGGCATCAACCACTACAGACCACAAATGCATTCACAACTAAGAGCAACGGGAGTAATAGAAGATATTGATATCTATAGTAATGTTGCCTTGATTGAACGTATACAGCCGCAAGTGGAAAAGATTTATGTTGTCAGTGACTACTCTGTCACAGGTCAAGCGGTTAGGCGACAGGTTGAACATTTCCTGACCCTCAATAGTGAATATCAACCAATGGTTGAGCTACTAGTACCGGAAAGCTACCAGCAGCTGATAGACTTTTCTGCCAGCCTTGATAGCAAAAGTAGCATACTGTTTTGGGTCTATTACCGAGATAAGCAAGGCCGGATAGCCACGAATCAAGAGTGGAAAAAACTCAGTCGAGAGTCTAATGCTCCGATATATATGGTGCATGACTTAGGGCTTGGCAATGGTGCGGTTGGAGGCGTTATCCTCAATGGCCGAACACAAGGGCAGCAAACGGCTAAACAGCTTCTTAAAGTGCTAAAAGCTGACGATCAATCGTTACCTAAAGTTGAAGTGGCGACTCCTGAAATCAAACTGGATTACCAAGCTGTTGTTAAATGGGGGTTGGGCATTGAAGGAGAGGCCGCGACAACCCTATTCAATAAGCCGCTACCTTTTGCGGTTCGGTATGAGAAAGAGCTGAGAATCATTACTGGGCTGGTTGTCTTGCTGTCGGTGATCATCATTGGCTTGGTTTACTACCTGAGCCGACTTAAGAAAAGCGAATCCTTAGCCAAAGAGAGCCAAACTTTGCTTGAGATGGTCTTTGACCAGAGCTACCACTTTATCGGCCTGTTGGATGCACAGGGGCGGTCAATATCCAGCAACAGTAAGCTGCAAGAACTCCTCTATCATCAGAATTTCAGTGTTGATCGGCCGATTTGGCAACACCAACACTGGGAAGACCATGCGGCAGATAAATTAAAACGCTACTTCAATGATCGACACCAGAAGCAGAATACTCAGTTTGAAGCTGAAATCTGGCACACCGAGCAGGGGACCATGGTGCTTGAAATGTCACTCAAGCCTCTACCCGAAATGGGGCAGGGAGCGGAGTATTTATTGGAAGCTCGTGACATCACCTCTAGGAAAATCACAGAGGCACGTCTCTATCAGAGAGAGGCCAACCTTAGTCATTATTACGACCAGCAGCCTGTGATGATGATTACGCTTGATGAGCACAACCGTATTCAACAGGTAAACCAATTTGCTGAGCAACTGATTGGTTATTCATCAGACAAAGTACTCGGGCACCGGCTAAGAGAGTTCTACCTACATGAAGATGCGGTTATCCCTCGTCAGGTATTGTTACAGCCGAAACAAGCAATGCGTGGCGTTTGGCGGCGAGAAATTGAGTACCGTCATGCCGATGGCAAACCGGTGTGGATCCGTGAAAATATTCGTCCGCTTGTCGAGTCAGGGCACTTGCTGATCGTTGGTGAAGATATTACCGAAACTAAGCAGTTAGCAGAGCAATTAGAGTATCAGGCTCGTCACGATTTGCTGACAGGGACGTTTAACCGGAATCACTTTGAGATGGAGCTGGCGAAGTCATTAGTGGAAGTGGAAAGCTATACACGTACTCATGCCATGCTGTATTTGGACCTCGATCAGCTTAAGGTGCTCAATGACACGGCGGGCCATGAGGCTGGAGATACCGCCATCCAGTTCTGCGCTAGCATGCTGGAAGAGGTCTTACCGTATAACGCCATTCTCGCGCGCATGGGCGGCGACGAGTTTGCAGTGCTACTCAAAGACTGTACTGAGCGTGATGCTAAAAACGTTGCCAATACGATTATCATGACACTTAGTGAGCAACCTTTTGTTTGGGATGAGATTCGTCTCAACCTGACGTGTTCGATAGGAATTCGTTTGATTGATCATACCGCTGATTCTCCGCAAATGGTTCATGCGCAGGCTGATACAGCTTGTCACGCGGCGAAGGAAGAAGGGCGCAACCGTTTCAACCTTTACTGCCAAGATGACGCTGATTTGCGCCGCCGTGAACAGGAAATGGAATGTGTCAGTTTGGTTCACAATGCACTGGCGAATCAGCGCATTGAGCTGTTTGCTCAGCAAATATTAGCTCTAAACCAACAAGAGTTGCTGATGCATTTTGAGATCCTCATCCGTATACGTAACGCGGCAGGTGAATACATTTCTCCAGGCATCTTTATGCCTGCCTCTGAGCGGTACAACATTGCCCAGTTGCTCGATAAACAGGTGGTGACTCAAACCTTAGATTGGCTGGCTGCCAATCCTGTGGCGTTGGCGAATCTTGGCATGTGTTCGATTAACCTCTCTGGCCACTCAATGGGCAATAAGGAGTTCATCGCCTTCCTATTGGATACGCTTCAGCACAGCCCTGTACCGTGTGAAAAAATCTGTCTTGAAATTACCGAAACGGCGGCAATGAGTAATATGAATCAGGCAATAGATCTGTTTACTCAGTTTAAACAGCTTGGTTGTAAGATAGCGCTCGACGATTTCGGCTCTGGCTTGTCATCATTTGGCTATCTGAAAAAATTGCCAGTCGACATCGTTAAAATTGACGGATTATTTGTCCGAGATATCGATGTCAATGAAGTCGATCACTTGATGGTTCGCTCAATCAATGACCTGGCAAAGCAAATGGGTAAGAAAACCGTTGCTGAGTTTGTTGAAAATAGCCGTATCATCGACCTCTTAGTCGAGTTGGAAGTTGACTACGCTCAGGGATACGTGATTGGCAAACCCAAACCACTTGAAGAGCTGGTCGATGAGCTGCTGACTGACAAGCATAGTGTCAACTAGCAAAATCCATTACACTGGCGCCCGAGAATTTGACCACTCCTATGGAGCCTATCGTGCAGCTACAACTCATTAGTGAAGATCCGAACCGAAATGAGCAACTGAATCAGTTGGCTCAGCGTTGGGGTCTGTCGCATGATCAACAAAGCCCCTTTGCGCTGGTTCTGACTGCGGAACGCTTAGAGCTGCGTAAAGTCGATGAGCCTAAGTTGGGCGCTATCTTCGTCGAACTAGCGGGTGGTGCAGTAGCTCACAGGCGCAAGTTTGGTGGTGGAAAAGGGCAGGCGATTGCAAAATCTGCCGGTTTGAATAAAGGCGTGACACCCACAGTGCTCGATGGTACGGCGGGGTTGGGCCGTGATGCGTTTGTACTGGCTTCACTAGGTTGTAAAGTACAAATGGTGGAACGTCACCCTGTTGTGGCAGCCTTGTTAGATGATGGATTGGAACGAGCAAAGCAGGACCCAGAAATCGGAGACTGGGTCAGTGAGCGAATGTCTCTACTTCATGCTTCTAGCCATAACGCCTTAGAATCTCTGGCTAACGACTCAGAGTTTACTAAGCCTGATGTGGTTTACTTAGACCCTATGTACCCACATCCAGAAGGCAAAAAGAAGAGTGCACTGGTCAAAAAGGAAATGCGAGTTTTTCAATCTCTGGTCGGGGCCGATCTGGATGCTGATAAGCTGTTAGAACCTGCGTTAGCCCTTGCGAGTAAAAGGGTGGTGGTTAAGAGACCTGACTACGCAGAGTGGCTGAATGGGCAAAAGCCCGCGATGACTATTGAGACGAAAAAAAATCGTTTTGACGTTTATGTGAATGCATCAATGACTTAGCACTCAATCGTATTTTACAGCGTTATTTAGTGCTTGCTTAATCGTCACCATGCAGGTATATCATACTAAGAATTATTCGTATTCTTAGCTGGAGTGGTAGCATGGCTAAACGACTTTGTAAGATGAATCGCAAGCAAATTGCTGATGGATTGAATGAAATCCATCGTTTGGTGGTCGCACCTAAGTTTGTCTGTCGTTCTTGTGCTCGATCTTCAGCAGAGAAAACCTCTTTGTGCAAACCTGCCGCCATTCCTCCTCAGCAGTGCCAGAGCAAACCTATAGAGCAGCAACGCGCCTGTGGTTTACTAGCGGAAGCTTTACCACCTCAAGAGACTCAAGTACCTCACCTCTCTGAAGAGAAGTCCCAAGCGGTGCGTCGCGTGGTGGAGCGAGTTAAAGAGAAAGCGCAGCCTAAGGTGTCTACAGAACCCAAAACCACTGCCGATGAGCTGACGCTGGACTTGTCCGATAAGAAAGCGATTAAGAAGGCTAAGAAAGCACTTAAGAAACACTACAAGCAGCAGAAGAAGCTATTGAAGCTGGCTAAGAAGCAACACAAACTGCAAAAGCACGAGGCTAAAATTAAGGCACGTCTCAGTCAAAACCCTGCCTTGAACCTGCCACCAGAAATGTTCGAACCGGCATCGACACCCAATATGCATTGATAAAAAAACGCTCTCCAACTGGAGAGCGTTTTTTTGTTAGCTTGCGGCTTGATAACCTTGGGCGACTTTACGTTTGACCCAGGTTTCGTTAATCCACAACGATAGCATGATGATCGCACCGCCAATCGCTAGGCGGGTTAGGTCAACGTCTCGATTCCAAATCACTATGTTGACGATTAGCCCCGCAGGAACCAGCGCGTTGTTCATAACCGCTAGCGCGCCAGCGTTCACCATAGTCGCTCCTTTGTTCCAGGCAAAGTAGCCGAAACCTGAAGCGATCAGACCTAGATAAATCAGAATGCCCCACTGCGTGCTGGTGGTTGGCATCTTATCGATATTGCCCATCAACGCAAACGCCACTAAGGCAACACACAGAGCACCTAAGTAGAAATAACCAAAGATCGTATGCTGGGGTAAATCAACCGGTTGCTTCTCCATCAGGTATTTGTAACCCACCTGACCGATGGCAAAACATACGTTAGCACCTTGCACAACAAGGAAGCCGATCAAGAAGTTTTCATTGATACCTGCAAACTTAATGAAGGCCGCGCCCGCCACCGCGATGACGGCAGTTACTAGGTACCAAGGTGAGAATCGACCTTTGAGTAAATCGTAAATCAAGGTGACGTAGATCGGTGTGAATACGGTGAACAGTAGAACTTCCGGTACAGAGAGTAAAAGAAAAGACTGGTAGTAGAAGCAATACATTAAACCAAGCTGGAAACCGCCCACGGTCATCAGCTTAATGATTAGCGATTTATCAACTCCTTTAAACTTAAGGAATGGAATAAACACTAAACTGGCGAGCGCAACGCGCATTAGCACAGAGAACCAAGAATCAACCTGACCAGCAAGATAAACGCCAATCAGGCTAAACGAGAACGCCCACAACAGGGTGACTGCAGATAGATAACCCATGATTAATACTCATTATCAACAACTGTTCTGCAGTCTATACCAAAACTCAGCCACGATCAGTCTTTAAGTGGCACGACCAACATGTCGACCGGAGAGCAATTGATCAGCTGTCGAGTGGAAGACAGCAGTTTGCTCCAAAAGTCCTGATGATGACCACATACCACTAAATCGATGTTGAACTCTTTGATGGTATCGCACAGCTCATTACCTAGATCACCGCTACCAACTAAGGTGTGCTTGATAGGGTGATTGGCGTGCTCAGCAAAGCTCTGCAGTTGCTGCTGAGAGGCTTCGATAGCCTGATGCTGGGTTTCGGCGAGGTTAATGTCAATCAAGCCGGTATACAGTTCAGCATAGTTGACATCAATATGAATAAACGAGACATCGGCGCCGAGAGGTTTGGCAAGGGCTACCGCTTTATCTACTAAGATTTTACTGTCTTCAGATAGGTCTACAGCAACTAAAATATGTTGATAACTCATAGTGCTACCTCCATTTAGGTATCTGATTATAGGTTAGCACTAAGGTGAGAAAAATTTTGCCGTGGTGATCTCAGATCCACATTCATTCGTCAAAGTGTTATGGTGTGGAAATGATATAGTTCATTGAAGTTCATCGAGTTAATTAGGAGTGATAAATGCTTTCACAGGCAATGGTTGATCAATTGAATGAGCAAATTAATCTCGAATTTTTCTCATCCAATCTATACTTACAAATGAGTGCTTGGTGTGAAGACAACGGTTTTGAAGGTGCTGCTGAATTTTTACGTGCGCATGCTGTAGAAGAAATGGAGCACATGCAAAGACTATTCACTTACGTGAGCGAAACAGGCGCGATGCCAATTCTAGGGGCGATTGATGCTCCAAAACATGAGTTCGGCAGCCTAGGCGACGTCTTCCGTGAAACCTATGAGCATGAGCAGATGATTACTCAAAAAATCAATAAGCTGGCTCATTTAGCGTTTACATCTCAAGATTACTCTACTTTCAACTTCTTGCAGTGGTACGTCGCTGAGCAGCACGAGGAAGAGAAGTTGTTTAAAGGGATTTTAGACAAGCTAGAGTTGGTTGGTGAAGACGGCAAAGCGCTGTTCTTTATCGATAAAGACCTAGCGGCTCTAGCGAAAGAAGGTTCATCTTCTATCATGGATGCCCCTGCTGAATAAACTTCAGCGAAAGACTCTCTAAGCAGATCGTCTTTTTCTTCTGGGCTTCGTATAGAAGGTGTAGGGAGGAAAAGATGATCAATGCTGATACTATTCTATTCACGCTGATGCTAGTGACTCTAGTCAATATGGCTAGGTATCTAACTGCGCTGCGTTCTCTTATCTACATCATGCGTGAAGCGCATCCGCTGCTCTATCAGCAAGTCGACGGAAATGGCTTCTTTACCACTCATGGTAATGTCACTAAACAAGTGAGACTGTTCCATTACCTGAAGAGCAAAGAGTACCACCATCATCACGATGAAGTGTTTACCGGTAAATGTGAGCGAGTGAGAGAGCTCTTTATTCTCTCAACTTCACTGCTTGGAGTGACGCTATTTGCGGCGTTCATCTTATAACGGGTGATTTGGCAAGCGCTGCATTTGCCGTTAGAATAGCGCCGAAACTGGCTAAGGATGTGCTAAACGCACATCCTTTTTTATTGGATTTTGGTTGAGAAAAGGTCATGACGGAAAAGTTTGATGTGGTCGTCATCGGTGCAGGTGCGGCTGGCTTGATGTGTGCTGCAGAAGCAGGTAAGCGTGGGCGAAAAGTGCTTGTGCTGGATCACGCTAAAAAACCGGGCCGGAAAATCCTTATCTCGGGCGGCGGTCGCTGTAATTTCACTAACTACGATGTCTCAGCCAAAAATTACTTATGTCGTAATCCACACTTCGTGAAGTCAGCATTGGCCCAATACACCAACTGGGACTTTATCTCGATGATCTACAAGCATGAAATCGAGTTTGAAGAGCGCGATCATGGTCAACTGTTCTGTGTCGGTGATTGCGACTCGAAAGACATCGTCAAAATGCTACTTGCAGAGTGTGACTTGCCGACGGTAGAGCAACGCTATCGTCAGGATATTCACCATATTGAAAAAACCAACACGGGCTTTGAGTTGCACGCCAATACCGAGGTGATTGAATGTCACTCCTTGGTGGTAGCGACTGGCGGATTGTCGATGCCAAAACTGGGCGCGACGCCCTTTGGCTACAAAGTGGCAGAGCAATTTGGCTTGCCTGTGTTGCCGACGACGGCGGGCTTGGTGCCATTTACCTTACACAAAGAAGATAAAGAGGATTTAGCTGAGCTGTCCGGTATCGCGATTCCTGTCGAAATCACCACGCAAAGCAATACAACCTTCAAAGAAGCCTTGCTGTTTACTCATCGCGGATTATCTGGACCTTCTGTCCTACAGGTCTCGTCCTACTGGAAGCCAGGCGAAGCGGTAACTGTGAATCTTGTACCGGATGCAGATATTGATACTTTGCTGATCCGCTCTTTGGAAAAGCACCCGAACCAAAGCCTGAAAAATACCTTAGCCAAAGTTTTGCCGAAGCGCTTAGTGGAAGTGCTGATTGAACGTAAAGTGCTAACAGATATGCCACTCAAGCAGTTTGGCGTTCATCAGCTGAAACAGATTACCCAGCAGCTAGAAAACTGGACCATCGCGCCCAACGGAACAGAAGGCTATCGCACTGCAGAAGTAACGCTAGGTGGCGTTGATACTGATCACTTGTCGTCAAAAACGATGGAATGCAAGGATGTTAAAGGCCTGTATTTCATTGGTGAAGTAATGGACGTGACAGGTTGGCTCGGAGGTTACAACTTCCAGTGGTGCTGGAGCTCAGGTTTTGTTGCTGGCCAGTGGGTATAAATTCTCACTAATAAAAAACGGAAGAGTGGGGAGCTCTTCCGTTTTTGCATATTGGCCTATGGGCAAGTTATTTAGCTGGTGTAATGGTCAACTGAGCATCACCGAAGCCAAGAGCCTCAAGTTCTTGTGCATCGAAGTTAGTGGTGACTTCGATATCACCGATTCGTTCACTCACCAGAGCTTCCGCTGAGCGTTTAACGCGGCTGCCTTGTGCTGCAGTGCCAATCGGTGTGGCTTGACCGATTTCGATCGTGCCAGCAAATTGAGATTCGGCGTAGAAATCCCCAGAGACGTAAGAGTAAAACGGACGTAGGCTGGCTCCTGTTGCGTACTGCATGTTACCTAAACCATTCTCGTTGATGGCCCAGCTCCAATCCCACCATTTGACTTCACCAGGAATATAGCGGTGATCCCATTGATAACGGATATCTGCGGAGTTTTCGCTACCGCGTCCCATCGTAAAGGTGTGTGCTTTGTAAGGGCGGTTGTCAGGATGAGAATGCCACGCGTTGCCACCCCAGCGTAGGAAGCCATTAAATTCGACATCGTAGCTGATATCCGCGCCAAAGCGATACGGATAGGAGATGCTCGAACGGTACAACTCGACACGAATTGGGATTTCCGAATTTGCAGGTACGGTTGGTCTTGCTTGAAGCGTCACCTGCTCGCTGGTGGAGCCACCATTCGTGTTAGCGAAGCTTTGATTGGCTTCTAGAGTGATGGTCAGTTTGGTGTCACCGACCAAAGGCCATTTGAAGGTGTTTTCTGTCGATACCTTCTGAGCAAAACCATAGCTGTTGGTTTTAGACCAGTTGGTAGACTCATCCACTTTCAGATCGACCACGACCTGCTGTGGAATATCACTGTTGTTGCGAGCAACTGCCGTTACGGTTTTTACCAACTGACGATCCGACTCAGTCACAGTGCCGTGCCAGAAATCGCTGTCGTTAAGAGTATAGGCAAAGTTATCGACGGTGATTTTGGTTTTCTCATCACAGCGATAGCCACTGCATGAGCCGTCATTATTGCCTTGAATTACCCAGCCGTCGCCTTCACGTCTGACATCCATATCTTCGCCGACGTATTGGCTATGGTTACCGCCAACCCAAGCGTATCCGAGATAATGAGCAAGGTAGCTTAATGGACGAACAAAGTTGGAGTGATTAGTTACCAGCTCATACTGAATGTCCAGTTCATCACCTTCTGGGATGGATTTAGAAGGGTAGTTTGGAATTTCAGACAAAGCGTTGTCAGGGTAGCACCAAGTGCTGCTATTGGGGTTATCCTGCTTGATTTGACCATGGTAACCAGAGCCCATTATCACCCAGTTGTCCTTTAGTCCTGCGATTTGCCACTGACCCATGCGAGAAACAATGTAGTCCTTTTGCTCAGAGGCTTCGAATCGATCGATAGGACGGTAGCCAGAACGGCAGACATCTTCACCCAGTTGATCAAGTACTAACTGATCAGGGTAAATCTTGGCTTGTGCGCCTGCAGAGAGAACGGAAAGTACCGCTGCTGATAACACATGTTTTTTCACCGTAGACATAGACGTTTCCTTTCGTGATTTTTCTTAGTTTTATGAAGTTGTGTTGTCATTGTTGGCTGCTTATCAAAGCAACAGGTTTACCTTTCCATAGTCATGTAATTTACAATACTGAAAAGAGTTGAATTTTATTTCTATTTAAATTCAATTAGTTGAATTGTGTTATTTGTCATTTTTATGTAATGAAAATCATCGCTGATTGATGGGTGTGATCTTGCTTCGATGGGATTTAGAAAAATTGTGATGTGTTTAGGTTGGAGGAAGAACAGGAGGGCCTGTACTGGCTAAACCATGGGAAGATAACGCTTAGGCTGGTGAGCTTTGTCGATGTTTATCGCTTAGCCAGCAGTTGAACTCGGCCTGTTTGCCTATCACGCACAATCACGAAACGGTCAGTGGAATAAAGAATATCGATATCAAGTGTGTAAGGGTCGTCATTGAGCAAGAGGTAGGGCGAAATGGTCGCATCGTTCATCACAGGGGTTAACGTTTGTACCGAGAGCAGGTTGATGATACCAGACAATGAAAAACCAAACTGACGGAATGATTCCGCTTGGCCCTGAAAACGAATCACAATCGGCTGATCCATATTCTCATCTTGAAGCGAGGCTAAATGCACCACTTGGTTGTTTTCAATTCGTGTCAATCCATCAGAGCGGAAGACTCGATTGTCAGGCTGAATATGAATTTCACTGTGTTGATAGCGATTATCTTCAATACGATTTGACCAAGGTAGGCTTAAGACAGTCGAGAAGACAATCGCGGCAATCACTAGTGTTAGGTATGGGATCATAGTTGCCCCTCCTGTACAAAACGTTCAATCTGAGCTGAAACTTGTTTGAGCTGACTGGGGGCGTAGAAGATATTGATGGACTGTCGGCGCTGTTTATCTAGCCATGAGAGTTCAGAAAAGTGCTCGTTTTTCTCGATATAAACCACGCAATCACACTGGTTCTTCGATAAAAGCTGACGCAGTGGCAGGCTAAGTCGGGTTTGTGGCTCTGTAAAGACTTGTAGCTGTCCTATGGTGTGCTGAGTCAGATACTGATCACTGGGAATGTCTTCCCAACGCCATCCGTGCAGCTTGCTTAAAGCCAGAATGCCTGATGCAAACAGTAGTGCAATCGCTACAACATAACACAGTGGCGATTTACACTCCTCAAAAGACAGCTTGAATTTAAGAGAGTGACTTGATGGTGTTGCAGTTAGGGGAGTGTTTGCTTCACGATTGATGGTTTGTGATGGAAGAGCGGCAGGTGCATACGCAATACAATGGCCTACCAGTCGGTAACCGACTTTAGGCACCGTCACAATCGGGGACTCTTTCGCGCCCAGTTTAACGAGGGCTTGCCTCAGTGTACTGATGCTTTTCGCCAGTGAAGTCTCGCCAATATACTCGCTGCCCCAAGCATGTTGAACGATGTCGTGTTTTTTGACGACCTCAGGGGAGTGTTTGAGTAGCAGGTCAAGTACCTGCGCTTCACGATAGCCAATTTTTATGACGCGTTGCTTAGTCGAAAGCTTATTCTGAACGGAGTGGAATAGAATCATACAGCCAGCTTTTTATAGTTATTGTTGTCATCTCAATTCTTATTGAGAGGATCAATATACTATTACGACAATGCGAACGCATGAATATTTTTTGATCAATTATTGAGTTTTTCTTATTGAATTTATCGCTTATTTCTCTGTCAAGCCCTCTTGATCGGGAAGCGCGATATTGTGGCTATCCCTCTTTTGCTGAATTTCTATCCTATAGTAAATGAGGACAGAACTTGCTGAAGGAGTGGTATATGAGCTATCAAGCGCTGATCTCAAGAATTAATGAATTACCCAGAATCGAAAGTGTGCTTCAGGAATTGCTGGAGATGGTGAACAGGGAGCAAATTGATTTTGGTGAGCTGGCAAAGAAAATGGCCATGGATCAGGTGTTGTTAGCGCGTGTGTTAAGGATGGCAAACTCAGCGCAATTTGGTGGTGTAAAAGGAGTGTCGAACATCAACGATGCGATTGTGCGCATTGGTGTCGGCGCGATTCGAAATTTGATTTCATCATCTATTCTCGCCTCCACCTTTCCCAAACTGGAAACTCTCAATATTAAAGATTACTGGGCCAGTACCTTTGAGGTTGCAACTGTTGCCAGTACCATCGCTAAGGACGTCAAAGTGGACCCTAATGAAGCGTTTATTGCCGGCATACTACATAATATTGGAGAGTTGATGATCCACTCCTTAGAGCCTGAAAAAGCGTTGGAGATAAGCCGTCGGGTTGCAGAAGGAGAGAATCCAGTTGAAGTGCAAAGAGAAGTGCTCGGTACGGACGCACAGCAATTGGGGGCGGCCTTAGCGGAAAGCTGGAAGTTTCCCTCAGAATTGATTGATGCTATCGCCAATGTGAATCATCCAAGCAAGGCGGTGGAATCAAAAAGGCTCGCCTGCTTAATGTTTTTAGCTCGCGATATTGACCGTAAATGGGATTCCATGCTCAGTATAGATGAGAAGCAAGGGTATTTGAGTCGACACAAAGCCGCAGCGGCATTGCGTGTTTCTCCTGACCTCACTGGAAAAATTGATGAGGTACGAGGTCAGGGAAGTGAGATGGCTTACCAATTGTTCTAATAATGTTAACTGGTTGATTGAGTGAGATCTTTTTTGCCCAACTTGATCTGCTGGATCACCAACCCTGTAATGATCAGAAGCAAACCTATCAGAGTGGTCGGGTGAATTTCTTCACCAATAACTGTGGCAAGCAGCGCCAGAGAAATGAAAGGTGAAGCGAAAATCAGGTTGCTTATCCGCGCGGTGTTTTGTGTCAGTTTGAGTGCGCTGAGCCAAAGGACGAAAGTCACTCCCATTTCAAACAAGCCCACATAAGTCACGGCTAACCAACCTTGTAATGAGATGCCACGCCAATGAGCGCCTTCATACACACTCAGAGCAACTGCAAACGGGATCGCCACTAAAAAGCCAAGCAAGACGCCGACGATAGGGTCTGCCTTGTTTTTGGCATTCAGGATCCAATAACTGGCCCAAAGCAACGTAGACAATAGAGCTAACCCGACACCCACTGGGCTTTCAAAACTCAGCCCCAGTATGTCACCTTTAGTAGCGATCACGATGACGCCAAAATAACTCAATGTACACGCCAGCCAATCTTGTTTGCGGATCTTCTGACCGAGAAAGATGGCTGCCATCAAGGTCAGTGTAATTGCCCAGCTATAGTTGATCGCTTGTGCCTGTGAGGCAGGAAGTAAGTCATACGCTTTGAACAGAATCACGTAGTAAGCCAGTGGATTGATCAACCCGAGTAACAAGTAATACCAAGGGTTGGCCATGAAGGTGCTTGATAGCGAAGATAGCTTACCCTGAAAAAGACATACGGCTGTCAGAGCCACAGCTGAAACTACGCTGGCAGCGGTTAGCATTTGTATTGGAGTAAATTCTGCGAGAGTTAATTTAAAAGCGGTGGCAACGGTAGACCACAGTAAGACGGCAGACAAAGCAAAACCTAAAGCACGTCGCTCGTTCATGATGTTCCTTCATTAAACCAACACTCGAGTTGTTGGTGATTGGCGGTGAGGTGAATTAAAGAGCGCTTAGTCTAGCTGTTCGATATCTGGTCGACAAACTGGACATTTATCCAGTGGTAAAATACCATTGAAACAGTACTTGAAATAAGAGTTAAACCTTGATTATGCAATGGATTCTGGACAACCAAGCCCTACTTATTAGTGTTATAGGCAGCGCTGCAATCAGCGGGCTCGGAGTTGGTTGGTGGATCAGGCAGAAAATGCGTTTTGATCAACAACTTCTCAAACAGCAGCTTGAGTCCAATCAACAGCTCGCTAATACGCAAATTACCCAGTTAAAAAAAGAGCTTGAGCAAGCCCATCAGGAGTTGGATGAGCTGGATAGTGAGCGAGACAAAGCTGCCTATGAGTTAAAACAGTCTCATGGCAAGCTGATGGCGGTGCTGGAAAAGTTACGCTACTTCGAGGCGGTTAAGCAAGAACGTGAGCAATACGCCAAGGAGTTAAACCACAGCCGCGATCAGAAAGCGCAACTCGAAGCTCAGCTTAGAGAGCAAGAAGCGCGTCATGAGGAAGAAAACAAAGCCAATCGCGACAAACTGCAATTGTTAGAGCAGGCCGAAACTCGTCTAAAGCAACAATTTGAACACCTTGCGAATCAGTTATTTGAGGCGAAAACTGCCAAAGTTGATCAACAAAACCGCCAGAGTCTTGAAGGTTTGCTCACCCCACTCAAAGAGCAGTTAGAAGGCTTTAAGAAGCAGGTCAACGATAGCTTTACGGTGGAAGCGAAGGAGCGTCATACCTTAGTCCATGAGCTGAAAAACCTACAACGCCTCAATGAACAGATGACGCGTGAAGCGGTTAACCTCACCCAAGCATTAAAAGGCGATAATAAACAGCAGGGTAACTGGGGTGAAGTGGTACTTGCCCGAGTATTGGCTGAGTCTGGATTACGTGAAGGGCATGAATACCAGACTCAGGTTAGCTTGCAAAATGAAGCAGGTAAGCGCTATCAGCCGGATGTGATTGTCCACTTGCCGCAAGATAAACAGGTAGTAGTTGACTCTAAAATGACGCTGGTGGCGTATGAACGTTATTTCAATGCGGAATCTAACTCTGAGCAGGAACAAGCATTAAGTGACCACTTACTATCATTAAGGTCACACATTAAAGGATTATCACAAAAAGATTATCATCAACTGAAAGGGATCCAGAGTCTCGATTACGTGCTGATGTTTATCCCTGTTGAGCCGGCGTTTCAGGTTGCTATTCAGGCTGACCCCGATCTGGTGAAGGATGCGATGGAACACAATATCATCTTAGTTAGCCCAACCACTTTACTAGTGGCATTGCGTACGATTGATAATCTATGGCGCAATGAACGACAGAATCAAAATGCACAAATCATTGCCGAGCGAGCCAGTAAACTGTATGACAAGCTGCGCCTGTTTGTGGACGATATGGAAGGTCTTGGTGCTGCGTTGGACAAGGCCAATCAGAGTTATCAAGGCGCGATGAACAAGCTTGCTACTGGTCGAGGCAATGTGATTCGTCAAGCAGAAAGCTTTAAGCAACTAGGAGTGGAGGTCAAAAAGCCAATATCGCCGAGTCTGACGGAGCTATCTCAGTATGATGGGCTCACAGAAAATAATGCGCTGAGTGAAAATGATTCTATCGCGGAAAGACATCCGGCTGAGGATAAAGTAAACTAATCGCCCCGCAGCGCTCAGCCGTATTTATTCATAGCGTTGCTCGAAGAGGAATCATCATGACGGATACAAGCGTGCAGTCGAATACAGCTTTAGAATCAAATGAAACCACGCATTTTGGTTTCACCACGGTAGCCAAAGAAGAGAAAGTCGCCAAGGTCGCAGAAGTATTCCATTCTGTTGCCGCCAAATACGACATCATGAATGACTTAATGTCCGGTGGTGTGCACCGTCTTTGGAAGCGTTTCACGATTGATTGCAGTGGAGTGCGCCCGGGCCAACGTGTGCTTGACTTAGGTGGGGGTACGGGTGATCTGACGGCGAAGTTCTCTCGCATTGTCGGTGAAAAAGGTCATGTGGTTCTGGCTGATATTAACAACTCAATGCTCAATGTGGGACGCGACAAACTGCGTGACAAAGGCATTGTGGGTAACGTGCATTACGTTCAAGCTAACGCCGAAGAACTGCCTTTTCCAGATGATTACTTTGATGCCATCACTATCAGTTTCTGTCTGCGTAATGTGACAGACAAAGACAAAGCCCTGCGCTCGATGTTCCGCGTTTTAAAACCAGGTGGCCGCCTATTGGTGCTGGAATTTTCTAAGCCAGTACTCGAGCCGTTATCGAAAATTTACGATGCCTATTCTTTCCATCTGCTACCCAAAATGGGCGAGCTGGTGGTGAATGATTCGGAGAGTTACCGTTATCTGGCAGAGTCTATCCGCATGCATCCAGATCAGAAAACGCTCAAAGGCATGATGGAAGAAGCGGGTTTCGACAAGACCAGCTACTACAACCTGACTGGCGGTATTGTTGCGCTGCACCGTGGTTACAAATTTTGAGGTTAGAGGATTGCTATGCCATTTGAACCTCTTGTCACTGCTGCGATTGAATCGACTCTCAATACATTGATTAACGACGACCCAGAGTTAGGGCGTCGTCTTTCCCGCCTTAAAGGTCAAGTGATTCAAGTTCACCTTAAAGAGCTTAATAAGACATTGACCTTTGTGTTTAGCCAACAAATTGATGTGTTGGCTCATTATGAAGGGGAACCGGATTGCTATCTGTCACTTAACCTTTCTGTGCTACCTGAACTGCGTGAGCAGTCGAATATCACCAAGCTGATCAAACAAGATAAAGTGATCTTGGAAGGGGATATTCAGCTAGCTCAGAAGTTTTCTCAGTTAATGACAGATTGTAAGCCAGACATCGAAGAGTGGCTCTCTCGTGTGACCGGGGATGTCGTAGCTCATAGCTTAGTACAAGGCGTGTCGAACCTTGGCCAGTTGGTTAAAACCAAAGCAAACAAGCACCAAAACCATTTGGCACAGGTCATTACCGAAGAGTGGAAACTGGCGCCTGCACCACTGGAAATAGCTCATTTCTGCGATCAGGTGGATGAGGTTACAAGCCAAGCCGCTCGTATTGAAGCTAAGTTGAATCAATTACTGGAGCGCGCATGACTCCGGCAGAATTAAAACGCCTCTACCGTATTATCAAAGTTCAGCTCGAATATGGACTGGACGAGCTGTTGCCTAATCATCAGTTAACCAAAGCGCCTTTGCTTGCTCGTAAAGCCCTATTCTGGATTAAAAAACAACATGCGGACAAAGAGTTAGGTGAAAGGCTACGCCTTGCGTTGCAAGAGTTGGGGCCAGTATGGATTAAGTTTGGTCAGATGATGTCGACCCGACGTGATCTCTTTCCTGCTCACATTGCTGACCCACTGGCGTTACTTCAGGATCAGGTTTCTCCTTTTGATGGACAATTAGCTAAAGAGCAGATTGAACAGGCGTTGGGGGGACCACTGGAAAATTGGTTTAGTGATTTCGATATTACACCACTGGCGTCAGCATCCATCGCTCAGGTCCATACTGCCAAGCTCAAATCAACTAACCAAGAAGTGGTATTAAAGGTTATCCGGCCAGATATTCGTCCGGTCATTGATGCAGATCTAAAACTGATGTATCGAATGGCGCGTATAGTCGCCAAAGCTTTACCTGAAGCACGTCGTTTAAAACCCGTCGAAGTGGTGCGTGAGTATGAAAAAACCTTACTCGATGAATTAGACTTACGACGAGAGGCGGCAAACGCGATTCAGTTAAGAAGGAACTTTGAAGGCAGTGAAGAACTGTACGTTCCTGAAATAATTACTGATTTTAGTAATGAAACTGTAATGGTTTCTGAGCGAATATACGGCATCCAAGTTTCGGACATTGAAGGCTTGAAGGCCAACGGCACCAATATGAAGCTGCTGGCTGAGCGTGGCGTGAGTGTGTTCTTCACTCAAGTCTTCCGTGATAGCTTTTTCCATGCTGACATGCATCCGGGCAACGTGTTTGTAAGCCCTGATCATCCACATAATCCAAGATGGATTGGTTTGGATTGTGGCATTGTTGGCACACTAAATAGCGAAGATAAGCGTTATTTAGCGGAAAACTTCTTGGCGTTTTTCAATCGAGATTATCGCCGTGTTGCCGAGTTGCATGTTGAGTCGGGTTGGGTTCCACGTGAAACGAACATCGACGAGTTTGAATTTGCTATCCGCGTAGTGTGTGAGCCCATTTTTGCTAAGCCGCTATGTGAGATTTCATTCGGTCATGTACTACTGAATCTGTTCAATACTGCTCGCCGTTTCAATATGGAAGTTCAGCCCCAGTTGGTGCTACTGCAAAAGACATTGCTGTACGTGGAAGGTTTAGGTCGTCAGCTTTATCCTCAGCTTGATCTTTGGCAAACCGCGAAGCCATTCCTTGAAGAGTGGATGATGAATCAGGTTGGCCCGCAAGCCGTCATAAATGCGATCAAAGATCGTGCGCCGTTTTGGGCTGAGAAGTTGCCTGAATTGCCAGAGCTTCTATATGACAGCTTACGCCAAGGCAAGATGATGAATCAGCGTATGGACCAGCTCTATCAGGGTTACCGTACTACGAAGCGTCAGCAGGCAACGGGGAAATTTTTATTTGGTGTTGGGGCCACATTAGTCGTATGCTCGGCAATATTGGTCAACAGCCCGTACGAGCAGTTATCGATGGCCACGGCTATTGGCGGTGTCACATTTTGGCTGCTCAGTTGGCGAGCTTATCGTCAATAGACGTTAAACTCTTGAAATAATTTGTTTAATAAGACCCGAGGTATAGAAAATGGGTGGTATTAGTATTTGGCAACTTTTGATTATTGCTGTCATCGTTATTCTTCTGTTTGGTACTAAGAAACTACGTGGTATCGGTGGTGATCTGGGCGGCGCAGTGAAAGGCTTCAAAAAAGCCATGAGCGATGAAGAGCCAGCAAAAAAAGATGCGGACTTCGAGCCAAAAAATATTGAACAGCAGAAAACAGACACTTCTGCTGAAACTAAGAAAGACAAAGAGCAGGCATAACACGTGTTTGATATCGGTTTCTGGGAACTGGTATTAATATCTGTCGTCGGGTTAGTGGTTCTTGGCCCTGAACGTTTGCCTCATGCTATTCGTAGTGTGTCCCGATTTGTCGGCGCGGCGAAAAACATGGCAAACAGTGTGAAAGATGAGCTTTCACATGAACTGAAAGTTCAGGAACTGCAGGAAAATTTGCGCAAGGCTGAGAAAATGGGGATGGAAGACCTATCACCAGAGCTGAAGTCTTCTGTTGAAGAACTTAAGCAGGCCGCTCAAGATGTGCAACGCCCATATGCGAGTAAAAGCGACTCAGCACCTCAAGGTGCTGAAACGGAAGCGGATAAAGTACAATCCATTCCTGACGCCAATGACTCAGTGGCTGCTGTAGAGACTCTTGATACTCAGGCAGCGCCTCAGGCAGATAAAAAAGCCGAATAGTCTCGCATTAGGGGAGCTGCTGCTGTGCAGCTCCTTTTCGATCTTTTAGAGTAGAGGTTTTCATGTCTTCTGTTGAGCAGACACAACCTTTGATCAGCCATTTGCTGGAATTGCGTAACCGCCTGCTTCGGGCGATTGTTGCGGTGCTGGTGGTTTTTGTTGGCTTGATCTATTTTGCGAATGACATCTATGAGTTTGTCTCCGCGCCACTCGTTGAACGCCTGCCGGAAGGTGCAACGATGATTGCAACGGATGTTGCATCGCCTTTCTTTACCCCACTTAAACTGACTTTAATAGCGTCAATCTTTATTGCGGTCCCCTTTATCCTTTATCAGGTCTGGGCATTTGTTGCGCCTGGGCTATACAAACATGAACGGCGCTTGATCATGCCGCTGATGTTCTCTAGCTCACTGCTGTTCTACTGTGGCGTAGCCTTCGCGTACTTTGTGGTATTCCCACTGGTATTTGGCTTCTTTACGGCGATATCACTGGGCGGCGTAGAGTTTGCCACGGATATTTCCAGCTACCTCGATTTCGTTCTGGCGTTGTTTTTGGCCTTTGGCATTGCTTTTGAAGTGCCGGTGGCGATCATCCTGTTGTGCTGGACAGGGGCAACCGATCCGAAGAGCCTAAGTGAGAAGCGACCGTATATCATCGTTGCTGCATTTATTGTCGGCATGATGCTAACGCCACCAGATATGATTTCGCAAACCTTGCTGGCGATCCCAATGTGCTTATTGTTTGAGGTTGGCTTGTTCTTTGCGCGCTTCTATGTGCGTAAGAATGATGAACAAGAGCAGGAAGAAGCTGGAGAATAGGCGTTCAAATCAGAAAAAGGCTTGCCAAGTGGCAAGCCTTTTTTGTACTACAACTGGAATAGCTTAGTCGCGTTGGACGTGGTGATGGCATCGACTTGTTTGACACTGATGCCACGTAAATCAGCGACTCGCTGGGCAACCAAGGATGTGTATGCAGGTTCATTGCGTTTGCCACGGTGTGGCACTGGAGCTAGGTAAGGGCAGTCGGTTTCAAGAATGACATAGTCCATATCCAGCGACGGAATGACTTTGTCCATGCCACCATTTTTAAACGTCGATACACCACCCAAACCGAGGTGAAAGCCTAATCCATTGATTGCTTTGGCTTCTTCTACACTGCCACCAAAACAGTGGAATACGCCAGACAACGAGCCATCTTGTTCCTGTTCAAGCAGCTGAAGTGTTTCTTCAATGGAGTCACGGGTGTGGATGACGACAGGTAGCTTCATCTCTTTGGCCCAGTTGAGCTGGGTGACAAAGGCCATTTCCTGCTCGGCTTTGTAGGTTTTATCCCAGTAGAGGTCAATACCAATTTCGCCTACAGCAATAAAGTTGTGTTTCTCAAACCAATGGTGAATCACCTGCAGTGTCTGTTCAACATTGCCATCGACATAACATGGATGAAGGCCCATCATTGAGCGACAAACTTGCGGATAGGCTGCTTCAGTCTTTAGCATCGGCTCAATCGACTCCAGATCGATGTTTGGCAACAGGATTTTGTCTATCCCCTGAGCCAAGGCTCTCTCGACGACTTGGTCGCGGTCACTATCAAATTCGCTGGCATAAATATGGGCGTGTGTATCGATCATGGTTTGTCTCTGTAAAGCTTGCTTGGCCTGAGTATACGGCAGTGTGAGCATTTGGTCATTTCTTGCATTTTTACTGCTTGCGGCTAGCGTCATTACGCAAGAGTGATATCATGCAAATCAAGCACTTTCACCACACAAGGAGAACAGAGTGTCAGTTTCCATTCAAGGTCAGTTCCCTGGCCGTCGTATGCGTCGTATACGCAAGCATGACTTTAGTCGTCGCCTTATGGCTGAGAATCAATTAACCACAAGCGATCTGATCTACCCAATGTTTATCTTGATGGGTAAAGACCGCCGTGAAACCGTTGAGTCTATGCCTGGAATTGAGCGTCTGTCTATCGACCTGATGTTGGAAGAAGCACAGTACTTAGCAAGGCTTGGGGTTCCAGCGATTGCGTTGTTCCCTGTGGTGAATCAAGATGCCAAAAGCTTGTGCGCAGCTGAAGCCTACAACCCTGAAGGGCTAGTTCAGCGCGCGGTACGTTCTTTAAAAGAGCATGTGCCAGAAATTGGCGTGATCACTGATGTGGCTCTTGACCCGTTCACGACGCACGGTCAAGACGGCATCATCGATGAAGAAGGTTATGTTCTGAACGATGCAACGACAGAAGTTTTGGTCAAACAGGCTTTGTCTCATGCGGAAGCGGGCGCTGATGTGGTTGCGCCATCAGACATGATGGATGGTCGAATTGGCGCGATTCGTGAAGCGCTGGAAGAAGCAGGCCACATCAATACTCAGATCATGGCTTACTCTGCGAAATACGCATCTTATTACTATGGACCTTTCCGTGATGCAGTCGGCTCAGCGGGTAACCTTAAGGGTGGTAACAAGAAAAACTACCAAATGGATCCGGCCAACACTGATGAAGCGGTGCACGAGGTCGCGATGGATGTCAACGAAGGTGCGGACATGGTGATGGTCAAGCCGGGTATGCCATATCTTGATGTGGTGCGTCGTGTTAAATCGGAACTGCAAGTCCCGACGTTCGCTTATCAAGTGTCTGGCGAGTATGCGATGCATAAAGCGGCATTCCAAAACGGTTGGCTTAAAGAGCGTGAGACTGTGATGGAATCACTGCTTTGCTTTAAGCGCGCAGGTGCCGACGGTATCCTGACTTACTTTGCTAAAGATGTCGCTGAGTGGTTGGCAGAAGAAAATGCTCAGCCTGCTCAGTTTCTAAAAGACGCGGAATAACTCAGCTTACACATATTCAAAGGCTGGCTTGTGCCAGCCTTTGTTGTTTTAAGGAGAACCGATGAGCGTTGAATATCGACTTGGAACACTAGAAGAATGTGTTGAGATTGTCGCGACTATCGAAGAGTTCATACATAAAGAAAGCGTAGAAAGCTTGTCCGAACGATTAGACGGCAAGCGATACCTCATTCAGGTAGCTGAAGAAAATGGCCAGCTACTTGGGTTTAAAATTGGATATGAGATTGACGAAAACACATTTTATAGCTGGTTTGGTGGTGTATCACCTCTGGCTAGAAATAAAGGGGTGGCACAGAAGCTACTCGATTATCAGGAGATCTGGGTCAAAAAACACGCTTATTCTCAACTTAAGGTGAAATCTCGTAATCAATTTCCTTCTATGTTAAGACTCTTACTGAGAAATGGTTATCTAATTGAAAAGTTTGAAGTAAAAGAGCCTTTGATCGAATCAAGAATTCATTTCGTGAAGCAGTTGTAGCACTGTCATAAAAATTAAATGAGATTTTTTCTCATTTAGGGGTTGACGAGATAAATGAGAATAATTATTATTTATCTCGTCTTAGGGAATAAGAGAAGTTCACAAGGACGTCGAGTTACCAGATTCAACTTGGAGACGGTGATGACACTGAACTTAATTGAACTTGCACTAGTTCTTTTTGACACGACATTGCTCACATTGCTTCCAGTGTAATTTATAGCTTTATGGCAAAGCTAACTATTCAATTGAATAAGCTTTGACCCCTTTTTGCTAGGCGACATCGTTAAGATGTCGCTTTTTTTATGCTTAAAATTCATCGCTGGATAAAAGGACACCAATAGTCTTTTCCACAGTCAAGGATCGTTATTGGATCGATATTATGGTGATCGATCTAAAACATTTGTATTATATTTCAACCACTTGTGATGTTTGATTGCAGTTTTGTGACGAAATGTTGTGATAGTGGATAAATAGTATAAACAGAGTTATCCACAGTTGAAGGTATCGATCAGGGGATTATTAACCAAATGTGTGAGTAGTGTACACAGAGTTAAAATGGATCCACTGAAAGAGTCATGGCATCCTAAGCAGATCTTAACTTCTTGGATGCTTAAAGACTATGGCTCATATTCCAGACAACCCGTTGATTTTGATTGACGGCTCTTCTTATCTTTACCGCGCATTTCATGCTTATCCGGGCACTATGAGTAATGGGGAAATTCCAACCAATGCAGTGTACGGCGTTGTGAATATGTTGCGCAGCATGATGCGTCAATTTGCTTCCGATCACATTGCCGTGGTCTTTGATGCCAAAGGAAAAACGTTCCGCGATGAGATGTATCCCGAATACAAGGCTAATCGTCCACCTATGCCTGATGATCTTCGCTGTCAGATTGAACCACTGCACAATGTCATTCGTGCTATGGGACTGCCTTTGATCTGCGTTCCTGGTGTGGAAGCGGATGATGTGATTGGGACATTGGCTCATCAAGCATCGCAAGCGGGTATGCCGGTCTTAATCAGTACTGGTGATAAAGATATGGCTCAGCTAGTCGATGACAATGTGACTCTGATTAACACCATGACCAACGTGGTCATGGATCGAGAAGGTGTGATTGAAAAATTTGGTATTCCACCTGAGTTGATCATTGATTACCTCGCATTGATGGGCGATAAGGTCGACAACATCCCTGGCGTTCCTGGTGTAGGTGATAAAACAGCGACCGCATTACTTCAGGGAATCGGTAGCCTAGAAAAACTTTATGAGAACCTCGATGATATTGCATCCCTTGGTTTCCGTGGTTCCAAAACCATGGCGAAAAAGCTGATTGATAACAAAGACAATGCTTTCATGTCTTATGAGTTGGCAACAATCAAGCTCGATGTCGAATTGGACGAGAACTATGACACTCTAGTGAAGAGTGTGCCGAATAAAGATGAACTCGTTAGGCTTTATGGAGAGCTGGTGTTTAAGTCTTGGCTTAACGAGTTACTTGAAGGTGGGAATGGTGTGGTTGAAGCTGATGAAAAGTCGGGAGCGTCACAGCATGATAAGGCCCCTGAGCTCAGTGTTTCGGCCATTACGATTGATCGTAGCCAATATCAAACGGTTTTAGACAAAGACACGTTTAATGCTTGGTTAGACAAACTCAAGGCTTGTGATGTTTTTGCATTTGATACGGAAACGGACAGTCTCGATTACATGGTCGCTAACCTAGTTGGTGTTTCGTTTGCGACAGAAGAAGGCGTAGCGGCATACGTACCTGTGGCGCATGATTACCTTGATGCGCCAGATCAGCTTGATCGCGACTGGGTACTAGAGCAATTGAAGCCGATTCTTGAAGATGATGCTCAGGCAAAAGTGGGTCAGAATCTAAAGTATGATGCGTCTGTCTTGGCTCGATATGATATTGAGATGAAGGGTATAAAGCATGACACTATGCTCGCGTCTTACGTGTATAACAGCGTTGGCGGCAAACATGATATGGACAGTTTGGCACTGCGCTTCCTACAACATAGCTGCATTTCTTTTGAACAGATTGCGGGTAAAGGTAAGAAACAGCTCACCTTTAACCAGATTGAGCTGGAAGAGGCGTCCCCCTATGCAGCGGAAGATGCAGATGTGACGCTGCGTCTGCATCATCGCTTATCGGCCAATATTGAGCAGGATGAAAAGCTTAAGACTATTTACGAAGAGATCGAAGTCCCGCTGGTGCCAGTATTATCACGTATTGAACGCACAGGGGTGCTGATTGATGATATGAAGCTGGCGGCTCAATCTCAGGAGATTGCGCTTCGTCTAGATGAGTTAGAGCAGAAAGCGTTTGAAATTGCTGAGCAAGAATTCAACATGAACTCACCCAAGCAGCTGCAAGCTATCTTGTTTGAGAAGATGGGGTTGCCAGTGGTGAAAAAGACGCCTTCAGGCACGCCTTCCACCAACGAAGAAGTACTGCAAGAGTTAGCGCTAGACTATCCATTACCAAAATTGATTCTTGAATATCGTGGTTTAGCGAAACTCAAATCGACCTACACCGATAAATTACCCAAGATGATTAACGCTGAAACAGGGCGTGTTCATACGTCTTATCATCAGGCGGTGACCGCGACGGGGCGTCTTTCTTCGACTGACCCTAACTTACAGAATATCCCAATCCGTAATGACGAAGGGCGTCGTATTCGTCAGGCATTTGTCGCGCCGCATGGTTACAAGATCATGGCCGTCGACTATTCCCAGATTGAATTGCGTATTATGGCACACCTTTCAGGAGATAAAGCGCTGCTGGATGCTTTCCAGCAAGGAAAAGACATTCACGCAGCCACAGCAGCTGAAATCATTGGTGTGGACATAGAGCAGGTGTCAGCTGAACAACGTCGTCGTGCGAAAGCGGTCAACTTTGGCCTTATCTATGGTATGAGTGCTTTTGGTTTGGCAAAACAGTTGGGTATTCCGCGTGGCGAAGCACAGCAATATATGGATACCTATTTTGAGCGCTACCCAGGTGTGATGCAGTACATGGAAGACACACGCAGTGCCGCGGCAGAGCAAGGGTATGTCGAAACCATCTTTGGCCGCCGTCTACACTTGCCGGAAATAAAATCACGCAACGGCATGCGTCGTAAAGCGGCAGAACGTGCGGCGATCAACGCTCCAATGCAGGGGACAGCAGCGGACATCATCAAGAAAGCCATGTTATTGGTAGATGAATGGATTGAGAGTCAAGGTCAGGGTCGAGTGAAATTGCTGATGCAGGTGCACGATGAACTGGTCTTCGAAGTTCAGGAGTCAGCTTTAGCCGAAATTGAAAGTAAAGTACAAGAATTGATGGAATCAGCCGCTCAGCTTGATGTGCCTTTGATTGCGGAAGCTGGTCATGGTGATAACTGGGATCAGGCGCACTAGGCAAAAAATAGCCAAAATTCGCTAAATAACATGAGCCAGCGCCCAATCGCTGGCTTTTTTTTGATTCTAAAAAAGCCAGTGCTTATTAGTGCGTCTTGTAGTTTAATAAAATTTTAATGAAAAAAAATTACGAAAAGAGTTTTCATTTCTGACCAATTGTTGTACATTAAACGGCGTAGGGTACAGAGGTAAGATGTTCTATCTTTCAGACCTTTTGTTTCACGTTATTGGATTAGGCTGATTCAGCCGCCCCAGTCAGCATTTGACTGGGGCGTTTTTTATTGCGCCAAAGAAAATTACAATAAATATCATACCCTTACTGATGCCCTTTCTTATTTGTTATGATTTGGCTGCTCAATTCTCAATATCGTACTCTTAACTCGCCTTAATCTTGTATTTGGTAACTCAGACCAATTTTGTAAGAAAACTTCAATCACACTTTTATTTTTTCAAATAGAAAATCAAATCAAGAGCTCAGAGTGTTCGTCTCATTTTATAGAGTAATTATTTATATTTTTTAATGATTTAGGTGTTAGTTGTAGGAAAGGAAAGTGATGGAGACTGAGAAGAAACCAGCCGTTGCATTGTTCTCTACTTTGAACAATCCTATCGGCATAATAATAACTACCTCCTATTTCTCTCCCGTTGCCCCGCCAGGATGGTGGGGATTTTTATTTCTGCTGATGGATATTTCTTTCGCTGCAGTGCCGAGGTAAAAAAGCAGAGACAAAAAAGCCCCACTGAATAGTGAGGCTGGTTTCATCCGGCAGTGCGCCTATTCTTGTTCGTCGCTTTGCTGGTCTTCAATAATCTCATCAGTCAATTGCTCTGCAACGGCAGGGGCAAACCACTCATCAAGTTTGTTGCGCAGGACATCAACACCGATGCCCTTCAACGAAGAAAACGCAGCAACACTTACATCACCACCGAATCCAGCAGAATCCTTCTTGATCTTAAGTACTTGAGCTTTGCGCGCGCCACTTTTCAGCTTATCTGCTTTGGTCAGTAGGACTTGTACAGGGATGCCGCTGTCGACCGCCCAGAATATCAGCTGTTGATCGAGATCCTTCATTGGGTGGCGAATGTCCATCAATACGACTAAACCTTTAAGGCTCTGACGCTTTTGTAGATATTCACCGAGTGATTTTTGCCACTTCTTTTTCATTTCCAGCGGTACTTGGGCGAAGCCATAGCCTGGGAGATCGACGATGTGGCAGCCATCGGTCACTTTAAATAAATTGATCAGCTGAGTTCGACCTGGTGTCTTACTGGTTTTGGCTAAACTTTTCTGGTTAGTCAGTCGGTTAAGAGAACTTGATTTGCCCGCGTTGGAGCGTCCTGCGAACGCAACTTCGATACCTTCATCTTCAGGCATGTGACGAATATCAGGTGCACTGGTGATGAAATGGGTGTTTTGATAATGAATTTTTACGCTCACTGTTAACTCCATCTCGACTTTGTGTAGTCGATTGATTACTTTTTTGTGAAATTGTGTAAAATAACCGTGCTCGGCATAAGGTCGCCTATTGTACCATGAGTGGCAACTCGGAGTGGTACTGGAAGCTTGATAATTATAATGGAATGTCATGAAGAAATTAGCGCTAATCTTGAGTCTTTTAGCCAGCTGCTCTGTATGGGCCCAAGGCAGTATTGAAGCTGGTAAAGCAAAATCCCAAACCTGTGTTGCTTGTCATGGTGCTGATGGCAACAGTCAATTGGCCATGTACCCTAAGTTAGCAGGTCAGCATGCTAAGTATATTGAGAAGCAGCTGAAAGATCTGAAACTAGGTATGACAAGTGGTGGTAAGCAGGGTCGTGTTGATCCGGTGATGGGCGGTATGGCAATGCCACTGTCTGAGCAAGACATGAAAGATCTTGCAGCTTACTACGCATCTCTACCAATTTCTCACAACACGACGCCTGAAAACGTGGTGGAACAAGGCAAAACTCTATATACGGCGGGTGATGCGACACGTGGTCTGACAGCATGTATTGCCTGTCATGGTCCTCGCGGTAACGGTACTGAGCTTTCAGGTTTCCCTAAAATTTCAGGTCAGCACGCTGATTATATCAAAGCTCAGCTAATGAAATTCCGCGATGGCTCTCGTGCTAATGATATGAATGGCATGATGCAAGATATCGCGAAGAAACTGACAGACGAAGATATAGAGACTTTGTCTAAATATGTTGGTGGCCTACACTAAGCCCTATTAAATACTGCCCGAGCAATGTTGTATTGAAAGAGCCCAGACGAGAGTCTGGGCTTTTTCGTATGATGCATATCACAACGACTTTTCTTCAGGGTGGTTCGATCTTCCCCAAAGGTTTGTAAGAGATCGCCCATTTATCGTATTGCTCTTTTCTCGTTGTCTTCTGTAACTATCTGAAAAATAATAGAAGAGAAGCAGTGGACAAAAAAAAGCCGATTTTTTTCTTCAAGTGGATTGTTCAAAATCCATCAATCGTTAAAGTGTGTTCATCGGCAGGGCGCTGATAAAGGAATTTAGGCCATGATGGTCTCCAAGGACGCAAGCGAAGGATGCTTGGAGGTCTATAAAGGAGTTAGGTAAGCAGGAAGCTTACTGGATAGGGATGGTCACCTCGTCTAATGGTTTAGACAGCGAAAAGGATCAGGCTAAGGATTAGCCCAGTTACGGGAAGTAAACGGAAAGCCAAAATTCACTAGGATGGTGAAAAACGACACCTTTTGCAGGGAAAGCGCCAAAAACAAATGGAAATTTGATGCACGATAATATGTGCAACACAGTTTCGCCGAAAGGCATTTTTAGAAAGCGATAGAGTGATCTATCGCTTTTTTTATATCTCAAATCCACCAACTTCCGTCTCTCGCCAACTCGGTTCCTTTATTACATCGATAAGATTATTGGTCAGAGAGGGAAAATTTCATTAAATTGGTGATTATTTGCCCAATGGCACTCCACTCTACAGCTACTTTCTGGTATGTTTCGCATCCCTGTTTGAGGATGTCAGCATGCACCACTGCCCACTTTGTCATTACCCTGAATCGCATCATTACTTTGAAGACAAGCGTCGAGCCTATCTCCAATGTCAGCAATGCGAACTGGTATTTGTCAATCCAGAGCAAAGGCTGGATGCAAAGGCTGAAAAAGCCCACTATGATCTGCATGAGAACGATCCAAATGACGCTGGCTATCGTACCTTTTTATCTCGGGTAGCCAACCCCATATTGGAACGTATTGAGCCTAGCTCAACAGGGTTAGATTTTGGTTGTGGTCCTGGACCGACTCTCTCTTTGATGATGGAAGAGCAGGGGCACAACATGTCATTGTATGACCTCTATTATCACCCCAATACCGAGGTGCTAGAGCGTACATATGACTTTATGACTGCCACTGAGGTGATTGAGCACTTGTATCATCCGGATCAGGTATGGCAGCAATGGTTGAATTTAGTTAAGCCAGGTGGCTGGATTGGTCTGATGACCAAGATGGTCATTGATGTCGAAGCGTTTGCCAAATGGCACTATAAAAATGACCCTACGCATGTGGTCTTTTTTAGCCGCAATACGTTTAAGTACTTGGCAGAGCGGGATCAGCTCAAGCTTGAATTTATTGGTAATGATGTAATTTTACTGAGGAAAACCCAGTAATGAGCCGTAGTAAGAAAGTAAGATCGGGCGGTAATGGTGACGTAATTGTTGTCCGTAATCGCACGGAAGCTGACGTCGAAGGACGTCTACGTAAGAAAGAGAAAAAACGCAAAGGCCTAAAAACGGGCGGTCGTAACTCTGAAGCGAAGCAGAATAAACAGCAGACAGCTGGACAAAAGCGCGACCCACGTTTAGGCAGCAAGAAGAAAATTCCTCTTGTGGTTGAAGCGGTGAAGAAGCCAACCAAAGCAGAACGTCGAGTCAATGCAGAACAAGAGCTAGAGATGCTGGAAAATGATGCCCAGCTGAATGTCTTGCTTGATCGCCTTGATAATGGTGAAAGCTTAGGCGCAGGCCTACAGAAATACGTCGATGAGAAATTGGCGCGTATTGAAGTGCTGATGAAGCAACTCGGCCTCTATGAAGAGGAAGAAGAGCCAGAAATCGTTGAGGAGCCGAGCGCACCTGTGTCGAAAAAGGTGAGTAAGAAAGCTTCATCAGAAGATGAACTGCTGTCGCAGTTCGAAGATCTGGATTTGAACCAGTTTAAAGGGTAGGAAAATTGTGAATGTAACCTTGTTAGCCATTGCTGGTGGAGTCATTATTCTCGGCTTAGCGTCCTATGCGGGTTACCTTCTGCTCCAGCTAAAGAAGCAAAAGGAATTGCAGGAACAGCATACGAAGCTGGCTATTGATAAGCGCAACGCCAACATTTTTGAAAGTGTTCATGTGCTTTGTTTAGCCGGTATTCAAGGCCAGTGTGATTTGTCGGAAATCAGTATTCGCTTATACAACATCATGGACTATGTTCAGGGTGAAGATCGGGTGGATTTTGATACAGAGTTCCCAGCGACATCGGAGCTTTATCATCTTGTCAAAGACATGCCACGTGGTGAAGATCGCCAACAAATGGCGAAGAAAGATCGCATGAAGCAAAACTTAGAGCGTCATAAAGCGGAATCTCGTTTGCAAGATGCGATAATCGACGAGCTCAAGCTGCTGCAGAAAAAAGTTCAGCCTTTAAACAACCAGATCAACATTCAGATGATCTAGATTGATACTTTAGTCACTCGATCACTTACACTTATGGGTGAGTGATCGAGTTATCAATTCTGACTATTGTTACTCAAAAAGCGCTATGCCACCCGGCGACCCGCCTCTGCGTGTGGCAAAATAGCCCCCAAAATATAACGGTTAATCACACCGGATACGCATTACAGCACTAACGGAAGTACACCATGTCTCAGCAAGTCGTCGCAAGCCAACAAATAGTATGGGATCAAGCCATCCTTAATAAATACAACTATTCTGGTCCGCGTTATACGTCTTACCCAACCGCGTTGGAGTTTCACGAAGCGTTCACTATTGCCGACTACGACATGGCGTGTACTGAATACCCGGAGCGTCCGCTGTCGCTCTACATCCATATTCCGTTTTGTCACAAGCTTTGCTACTACTGCGGTTGTAATAAGGTCATTACGCGTCATGCACATAAAGCTGATGAGTATCTCGATGTACTGGAGCAGGAAATCCTGACACGAGCCTCCTTACTGCATGGACGTAAAGTGACTCAGTTGCATTTTGGTGGTGGTACACCCACATTTCTGACCAAGACCCAAATCAGCCGTTTGATGAACATTCTACGAGCGGAATTTAGCTTTGAAGCCAGCGCAGAAATCAGTATTGAAGTCGACCCTCGTGAGATCGAACTGGATATGCTTGATCATCTGCGTGAAGAAGGTTTTAACCGTTTAAGTATTGGTGTTCAAGACTTTAATAAAGAAGTGCAAAAGCTGGTCAACCGCGAGCAAGATGAAGAGTTCATTTTTGCTATGGTTGAGCGAGCGAAACTGCTTGGTTTCCGTTCGACCAACCTTGATCTGATTTATGGCTTACCAAAACAGACTAAAGCGCGCTTCGCTGAAACATTGAATCGAGTTTTGGAGATGCAGCCAGGGCGTTTGTCTATTTTTAACTATGCTCATATGCCGCAGCTGTTCGCTGCTCAGCGTAAGATTAAAGATGAAGACCTGCCACAAGCGGAAGAAAAAATGGCCATTCTTCAGGATACTATAGCGACGTTGACCAATGCTGGTTACCAGTTTATCGGTATGGACCACTTCGCAAAGCCTGATGATGAACTGGCGGTCGCTCAGCGCGAAGGAGTTTTGCATCGCAATTTCCAAGGTTATACCACTCAAGGTGAATGTGACTTGGTTGGTTTTGGGGTTTCCGCTATTTCAATGATCGGCGATGCCTATGCGCAAAACCAGAAAGAGTTGAAAAAGTATTATTCTCAGGTTAATGAACACCGCCATGCTCTATGGAAAGGTGTTGCTCTTGATAGTGATGACTTACTTCGACGTGAAGTGATTAAACAACTTATCTGCAATTTCAAACTCGATAAAGCGGCAGTAGAAGTAGAGTTTGATATTCAGTTTAGTCAATACTTCAAGGAAGACTTGGAATTGCTGCAAACCTTTATAGATGATGGACTTGTTGAAGTAGACGATAAGGAAATTCGCGTGACATTGCGTGGTCGTCTACTGATTCGTAATATCTGTATGTGTTTTGATAAATACCTCCGAGCGAAGGCGCGTCAGCAGCAATTCTCTCGAGTGATTTAATCGTCGCAGTTGCCTCGATAACCACGAACAATACAGCCACCGATAACGGTGGCTTTATTGTTTCTTCGAGCTGTTAGGGCGCGATATAGGCGTCTTGAGCAACCTCCCATAGTGCTTTGACCAGCGGATTATCTAGCTGCGAGCGTTTGCAGCAGACCCCTAACTTGAAAGGCTTGATTGATGCGACCTTGAGCCTTTGAATCTTCTCTTTAACTGGGCTGTTGTTGATCACCACGTCCGGCGCAATACCCACGCCACAACCTAGTGCGACCATACTGACTATCGCCTCATGACCGGAGACTTGCGCATAGATGTTGGGTTTGATTCTCATCGCTTTAAACCAAGTGTTGGCGCGGTCTCGTGCGGTACCTGATTCCGGCACGATGAAAGGGATGGACGACCAGTCAGGTTTGTCCTTTTGCAGCGCTTCAGCAAAGTTGCTCACGCCGACAGGGGCGATTACCGAAAGAGGAATTTCACTAATGGTTTCAAATTTGAGTTTGGCAGGCAGCACTTCCGGTTGGGCGGAGATTGCCACGTCCACTTCATCATTAAGGACTTTGTTTATCGCTTGAGCCGGATCGCCTGTAGACAGTTTAAACTCAATAAACGGATGCTGAAGGCGAAACTCTGACAACAGCTCAGGCAGGTGGCTGTAGCTGGCGGTCACCGAGCAAAATAGGCGAATCTCACCTTTTAATTCTTCTTCGTGCCCTTGAATCTGCGCATTGAAGTTTTGCCATTCTCCGAGAATCTTTAAAGCCACAGGCAAAAGTTTTTTTGCCGCTGGGGTCAATTCAACACTGCGGTTATCCCGTACGAACAATTCTTGCCCAGTTTCTGCTTCCAACTTTTGTACCTGACGACTGAGCGCAGAAGGGCTGATGTGCATAGCAGAAGCCGTTTTGGCGAAGCTTTTACTATCACACAGATGAATGAACAGTTGCAGACTTTTAATGTTCATGAAATAAGTGTTTCCTTGTTGCATTTTTTGCAATAACTAATTGTGAATATATCACTTTAAGCAACCCGATGTCTGATTTAGTATCGAGGCATTCGGTAATGAAACGCCGACCCAAACGGATAAATTCTCAAAGGAGAGCCCTAACATGGCTAACTATTTCAATACATTAAACCTACGTGAGCAGCTAGATCAGCTTGGCCGTTGTCGCTTTATGGACCGCAGTGAATTCGCTACAGAAGCGGATTACCTGAAAGGTAAGAAAGTGGTTATCGTTGGTTGTGGTGCACAAGGTTTGAACCAAGGTTTGAACATGCGTGACTCAGGCCTTGATGTTGCTTATGCACTGCGTCAGGCAGCGATTGATGAGCAACGCCAGTCTTTCAAAAACGCGAAAGAAAATGGTTTTGAAGTAGGTAGCTACGAGACGCTTATTCCTCAAGCTGATCTCGTGATCAACCTAACGCCAGACAAGCAGCACACGAATGTGGTTGAGACGGTAATGCCGCTGATGAAAGAAGGCGCAGCACTAGGTTACTCACACGGTTTTAACATTGTTGAAGAAGGCATGCAGATCCGTAAAGACATAACCGTCGTGATGGTTGCGCCTAAGTGCCCGGGTACTGAAGTACGTGAAGAGTACAAGCGTGGCTTCGGCGTTCCTACGCTAATCGCAGTTCACCCAGAGAACGATCCAAAAGGTGAAGGTTGGGATATCGCCAAAGCTTGGGCAGCAGGTACTGGTGGTCACCGAGCAGGTTGTCTAGAGTCTTCATTCGTTGCTGAAGTGAAATCTGACCTAGTGGGCGAGCAAACTATTCTGTGTGGCATGCTACAAGCAGGTTCAATCGTTTCTTACGAGAAGATGGTTGCGGAAGGTATTGATCCAAGCTACGCAGGTAAGCTAATCCAGTATGGTTGGGAAACCATTACAGAAGCGCTGAAGTTTGGTGGCATCACACACATGATGGATCGCCTATCAAACCCGGCGAAAATCAAAGCATTTGAGCTTTCTGAAGAGCTGAAAGAGCTGATGCGTCCACTGTACAACAAGCACATGGATGACGTAATCACAGGCCACTTCTCTAGCACTATGATGGCTGACTGGGCAAATGATGATGCGAACCTACTAGGCTGGCGCGCAGAGACAGGCGAAACAGCGTTTGAGAACTACCCAGCAGGTGATGTGGAGATCTCAGAGCAAGAGTACTTCGACAACGGTATCCTTCTAGTTGCAATGGTGCGTGCGGGTGTTGAGCTAGCATTCGAAGCAATGACAGCATCAGGTATCATTGATGAGTCAGCGTACTATGAGTCACTACACGAGCTACCACTCATCGCAAATACAGTCGCGCGTAAGCGTCTGTACGAAATGAACGTTGTTATCTCTGATACGGCTGAATACGGTAACTACCTATTTGCTAATGTCGCTACACCACTACTGCGCGAGAAGTTCATGCCTTCTATTGGCACTGACGTGATTGGTAAAGGTTTAGGTGAGACTTCTAACCAAGTAGACAATGCAACGCTAATCGCAGTCAACGATGCAATCCGTAACCATCCTGTTGAGTACATCGGTGAAGAGTTACGTGGATACATGACGGATATGAAGAATATCGCGGTAGGCGGTTAATCTTCTTCGCTAAGATGAGTAAAGAACTCCAGACAGACTGGAGTAATAAATACAAAATATAAACACAACACTTAATGAAAAGGCTTGGTCGCCGTTGACCAAGCCTTTTTTATTTTCCATAAGCTAGGTATGCACTGAGGGATAGAATAAAGTTTGAGAAAACAAAAAGGGCTGACGCAGTACGCCAACCCTCCATATTTCATCACTATTAGCTTTTACTTATCTGCTAGTTTCTCTTCTAGATCGGCTAGCTTCTTTTCCATTTCAGTCAGCTTCTGGCGAGTGCGAAGGAGTACCTGAGTCTGAACATCAAACTCTTCGCGACTAACGACATCCAGCTTATTCAGCTGACCTTGGATAACTTGACGAACTTTCTGATCAACATCTGCACCAAGTTCTTTTACTGGCGCGGGCATGGAATCATGAATCTGTTTAGCAATTTGCTCTAGTTTCTTTGGGTCAAACATGTGACGAGAACTCCTGTATCTTTGTGTATATTCTATGTAATTGGTACGGGAAAGTCGCTATTTGGATAACAAAAATTCGATGTGGTCAGCGGTCAATCTAAACCAATAAAAAAGGCCACCGAAGTGGCCTTTAGTTAACGCAGAGCTTAGCTGTTGTCGGCTAACTCACGTTGTGCGGCTTTTGCTTCATCAACACGAGCCAATTTCTCTAAGTCTTTATCTTCAACAAAGACTGGAAGTGGCTTGTGCTTCTCAGCTAAGTAGCTATAGATAACTGGCAGTACGAACAGGGTAAACAGAGTACCGATCGCTAGACCAGCCACGATAACAATACCGATACTGAAGCGCTGAGCGGCACCAGCACCTGTTGCGTACATCAGTGGGATCAGACCTGCAATCATCGCTGCAGTTGTCATTAGGATAGGGCGTAGACGAACCTTCGCCGCTTCCATGACCGCTTCTGTCTTGCTCAATTTATTGTGTAGCTGCTCTTCTTTGGCCACCTCACAGATCAAGATGCCGTGCTTAGTGATCAGGCCTACCAAGGTGATCAGGCCAACCTGAGAGTAGATGTTCATCGAAGCAGCTCCCCAAGCCAGAGCAATCAAGGCACCACATACCGCCAATGGAACGGAAACCATGATAACAATTGGGTCTTTAAGAGATTCAAACTGAATCGCCAGAACCAAGAAGATGATAGCCAGTGCTAAGCCAAACGTTGCGTACAGTGCACTACCTTCCGTAACATATTGACGAGCTTCACCCATGTAGTCGTGGTTGTAACCATTTGGCAGTTTGTTGCTTGCTAACTCTTCCAACCAGTTTACCGCGTCACCCATTGCTGTCCCTGGTGCAGGTACGGCACCGATGGTCGCTGAGTTTAGCTGGTTGAAGTGTGGTAGCGAACGTGGCTCAGCGACAACATCGATAGTAATCAGGCTACCAAGTGGAACCGCGCGGTTATCTGCGGCACGCACGTAGTAGTTATTCATCGACTCAGGGTTTAGACGCCATTTACGCTCTACCTGTGGAATGACCTCGTAGGAGCGGCCGTTAAGGTCGATACGGTTTACATAGCCATCGGACATCATGGTACTCAACGTAGTACCAATGTCTTGCATTGTTACGCCGTATGCGCCCGCTTTGTCTTTATCAATGTTGATCTTCATCGTTGCTGAGTCGTAGTTAAGGTCCAGCTCAGAGTAGACAAACATTGGGTTAGACGACACCTCGCCAAGCACATCTGAGGCAATAGCGAATAAGCTCTCAAACGCATTAGGTGTGGTGATAACGAACTGTACTGGCAGACCGGAACCGGCACCTGGTAGTTCTGGCATCTGGAATGCAGTTACCGCCATGCCTGGAACGTTTTTCACAAGGCCTGTCACGCGATCAGCTACTTCAGATTGGCTTGCTTCACGCTCACTCCAAGGCACCATAGAGGCGATACCAAACGCTTGGTTTGAGTTAGGCACACCAGTAAACACCTGTGCGTAAGCCACTTCTGGTTGATCAGACAGAATTCGGTTTACGTCGTTCATGGTGTTTTGCATGAAGTCGAGGTTAGCGTTTGATGGAGCCGTACCCATCAGCATCACCACCCCTTTATCTTCCGATGGCGCCAGTTCGCTTGGAATGAATTTGAACAGCATCGGTAGGCTGGCAAAAACAATCACAGCGAAACCAAGTACTACAGGGCGATGTTTCATGACCGCACCCAGCATGCGTTCATAACGGTTGGTCATGCCATCCAGCACATTATGGACTTTTTGTTCGAATTTGCTTGGGGTTTCATTGGCCTTGAGCATTTTCGAACACATCATGGGTGACAGAGTCAGAGCGACGATACCGGAAACGAATACCGAGCCTGCGAGGGTCAAAGCGAACTCTTTAAACAGTGAGCCTGTGATGCCCCCCATTAAGGCTATTGGCGCATACACCGCACCCAGTGTTAGGGTCATCGCGATAACCGGAACAGCAATTTCACGTGTACCAATAATCGCAGCACGGAAAGGCGACTCACCGAGCTTGATGTGTCGGTCGACGTTCTCTAGAACAACGATCGCATCATCCACCACCAGACCGATGGCCAATACCATGGCGAGTAGTGTCATCAGGTTCCATGAGAAGCCCATCGCTTGCATTACCATCGCCACACCAATCAGTGAGAGAGGGATGGTGACGATAGGGATCATTACCGCACGGAAAGAACCGAGGAATAGGGTAATGACGATCAATACAATCAGTGCTGCTTCCGCGATGGTCTTAATAACCTCGTTGATCGATTCATTGATAGCAATGGTCGAGTCATACATCACGTTCATATTGATGTTGCTCGGCAGGTTACGCTCTAGTTGAGGTAACAGGTCAAGCACATCAGCCGCAATGTTGATTGGGTTGGCACTTGGTGCTGCATTGATCGCAACTACTACCGCCTCTTTGCCGTTGGCACTTGCACGGTAAACATCATGGCTCTTCTCAAGCGTTACCTTAGCGATATCACTCAGACGAGTAACATCACCTTCATCAGAGCTTACGACAAGGTTCTTCAGCTCTTCTACGTTTGATACCTGAGTATCTGCACTACCGTTATACAGAACGAACTCGCCTACAGCCTGACCAGCTGCTGACTGATAGTTGTTGGCACTTAGTACGTTCATGACATCGGTAGCCGTTTTGCCCAGCGCGGCCATTTTGGCCGGATCTAGCCAAATACGCAGGGCGTATTTCATGCCACCGTAGAGGTCAACCTTAGAGACACCATTTACAGTGAACAGCTGTGGGTTGATTACACGCTCTAGATAGTCAGTGATCTGGCTAGATGAAAGTTCATCACTGGTAAAGCCGATATAGAGTACTGCGGTAGTCGAGCCCGTCGACATGGTCACAGTTGGATCTTCGGCTTCTTTGGGAAGCTGAGATCGAACCGAGTTGGTCTTAGCCAGAATGTCAGATAGGGCTGCATTCGGGTCAGTGTTCAACTTCATGTTAACGGTAATGGTCGATGTACCGAGTACCGACGATGATGTCATATAGTCGATATTATCGGCTTGAGCTACGGCCTGTTCCAGAGGCTGAGTAATAAAGCCTTGGATCAGATCGGCACTGGCACCGTAGTAACTGGTTGTCACCGTAACTACAGTGTTTGTCATTTCAGGGTATTCACGGACCTGCATTTTGAATACTGCTTGTAAACCAAGCAGGGCTATCAAAAAGCTGATCGATACCGCTAAAACTGGACGTTTAATAAAAACATCAGTAAAGCGCATGAGGCCTCCAATTACAGCATTGGTGTTTCAGCTGGTGGAGTAGTTGCATCGCTTTCTACTACACGAACTTTCGCGTCATTGCTCAAACGAACCTGACCAGATGTCACAACCACATCACCAGGCTTCACGCCATCTAGGATATGAGCAATGTCTTTCACGCGTTCACCCACTTTAACCACTTGCTGTTTAACGCGTTTTTCACCATCTTTCTCGGAAATGATGTACACATTGTCACCGTAAAGAGTAAAGGTGATAGCCGTTTGTGGCAGAGTCACTTGATTTTCCAAGGTTGGCAGAATGATATTGGCACGAGCGAACATACCACTACGTAACTTGCCATCGCTGTTTGGAATATCCGCTTGAACCTGAATCAAACCACTTTGAATATTCACCGCAGGTTCTATTGCTGTGATTGAGCCTTCGAATGGTGTTTCAGGGTAAGCATCGACGAAGATATCAACTTGTTGACCAAGCTGGATACGTGAGATGTCTGTCTGTGGCACAGTGAAGCGTAGGCGCATGACGCTGGTATCTTCAAGACGAACAATATCAGTACCAGCTTGTAGGTATTGGCCTAGGTAAACGTTACGAATACCTACCACGCCCGAAAAAGGCGCCTTGATGTCACGGCGGTCAATCGTTGCTTTAAGGCTTTCGATATCGGCTTTTAGCGAGAAATAGTTTGCTTCGGCGTCATCATATGCTTCTTTCGATACAGAGCCTTTTTTGTATAGGCCTTGGTAACGTTTGTATTTCGCTTGGGCTGCAGGCAGCTTTGCCTGTGAGCTCTTCAAGTCAGCTTTTTCCACCTTAGAATCCAGCAGAACAAGAGGCTGACCTTCTTCAACTGTAGTACCTGAGTCGAACGTGATTTTATCAATCACACCTGCTGTTTCATTGGCGATAGTGACACCTTGATTCGGCTCAATGAAACCGATCGCTTCGATCACAGGTACCCAATCAACCGGCTTCACTTCCGTTACAGTAACCGGAAACTCAGGCTCTGGGCGATTAGCCAAATATTCGGCTATCTTTTGTTGTTTGAATAGATTGAAGCCTATCACGCTGCCAAACAGCAGTATTGCGATAAGCAACATAAAGAAAGTCCACTTTTTCATTCTGATCAGAACTCCAAGTTAGTGTTGAATTATTGCATCCCAACTGGCTTCGATTGCGGCTTCTAAGGCTGCTTCATCCAGGTGGTAGTATCCCAAAGCATGTTTTCTCGCCAGTGCGACACTGGCTTCAAAACTCAGCCCTGAAAGAATCTCATTGTCGAGAGGTTTAAAGATCCCTTGCTCTTTTCCTTGCTTAAACAACCGATCCACTTGGGCAAACATTTGTCGCTCAAGTTCCCGAGTCTTTCTCTTATTTGCACAGGGAAGAGATTCATATTGAACGCGACTACTCAGGGTTTCCATATCTGAACTGGCTAAATTCCATATGTTTAACCACATAGTGCGATAGCGTACTTTCAAGGGCATATCGTCATTGACACCAGATTGGACGGCAGATGCAATCCGCTCGGCGACGTTCAAACGTACTTCATCTAGGAGATGCTCTTTATCTGAGAAATAACGATAGATAGTGCCTGCAGCCACACCCGCTTCTTTGGCCAGCTTATGCATCGACAGGCCTTGAAAACCGGACTCTGCAATCAGCTTTTCGGCTGCAGTGAGGATCTGTTCTTGCTTATCTATTGCAGTGTTACTAGACATAGTTTCACTACCCAATGAATGAACGTTCATTCATTATAGCCTAATAGCTGTACACTAGTGCAATAAAATATTTGGTTAATTATGTAAATTTATAGGTAATGAGATCATTTTAGCTGGCACTAGTTGGTGTCGATTAAGCATAGCAATCGATCTGTTGCAGCATTATTATAGGCGCCAAAGAATTTGACCTCAGAGATCTTTATGAAGCTGAACCCCAATCAAGACCAAGCCGTAAAATATGTATCAGGACCTTGTCTGGTTTTGGCGGGAGCGGGATCTGGCAAAACTCGCGTTATTACTAATAAGATTGCGTATTTGGTTCAGCAGTGTGGTTATAAGGCGCGCAATATTGCTGCGGTGACGTTTACTAATAAAGCAGCACGTGAAATGAAAGAGCGTGTCGGCCAGACGTTAGGTAAAAACGAATCGAAAGGCTTGATGGTTTCGACTTTCCATACTTTGGGTCTCAACATTATCAAACGAGAATATAAGTCGCTAGGGTTAAAGGCGGGCTTTTCTTTGTTTGATGATCAAGACCAGTTAGCGCTACTGAAAGAGCTGACAGAGAAGCAGTTGGATGGCGATAAAGATTTATTGCGTCAATTGCTCAGTACGATTTCTAACTGGAAAAATGACATGCTGACCCCTGATGAAGCCAAAGCGCGCGCGCAGGGTGAGCAACAGCAACTGTTTGCGTTCTGCTTTGAAATGTATCAAAAGCAGATGAAAGCCTATAACGCCCTCGATTTTGATGATCTGATCGCTTTACCAGTTCTGCTGCTGCGTACCAATGAAGAAGTCCGTCAGCGTTGGCAAAACCGCATTCGTTATTTGCTCGTTGACGAGTACCAAGATACTAACACCAGCCAATATGAGCTGGTGAAATTGATTGTCGGTGAGCGTGGCCGCCTAACGGTTGTGGGAGATGATGACCAGTCGATTTATTCTTGGCGTGGTGCCAAACCTCAGAACTTGGTCTTACTTGGTGAAGACTATCCGAATCTTCGTCTGATCAAACTGGAGCAAAACTATCGCTCAACCAGCCGCATTCTGCGTGCTGCCAATATTCTCATCGCCAACAACCCACACGTGTATGAAAAGTCACTGTTTTCTGAAATACCCGATGGTGAAAAGCTCAAGGTGTTACTGGCGAAAGATGAAGAACATGAAGCGGAGCGGGTGACCGGTGAGCTGATCGCCCATAAGTTTCTTAATCGTACCGATTATCGCGACTATGCCATTTTATATCGTGGTAACCACCAATCTCGTCTGATTGAAAAATCTCTGATGCAGAACCGAGTGCCCTATAAACTCTCAGGCGGAACCTCGTTTTTTGCCCGCGCGGAAATCAAAGACATCATGGCGTACCTACGTGTGTTGGTGAATCCTGATGATGACAATGCGTTTTTACGTATTGTGAATACGCCACGGCGTGAAATTGGCCCGGTAACCTTGGAAAAGCTGGGTAGTTACGCCAATATGCGCGGTAAAAGCCTGTTTGAGTGCAGTTTTGAGATAGGACTGGAACAGCATCTCACTGGACGAGGGCTAGAGAACCTACGCCGTTTTACTCAGTGGTTAGTGAAAATAGCAGACCAAGGCGAGCGTGGTGATACGGTGGAAGCGGTACGTTCATTGGTTCGTGATATCAATTATGAAGATTGGCTGTATGAAACCTCTGCCAGTCCCAAAGCGGCAGAGATGCGGATGAAAAACGTTTCTGATCTGTACTCCTGGATTGTCGCAGATCTGGAGGGAGATAATTACGATCAGGAAGAAAAGAGTCTTAAAGAAGTCGTTCAGCGCCTGACACTGCGTGACATGATGGAGCGAGGGGAAGAAGATGAGGACAGTGATGCTGTTCAACTAATGACGCTACATGCTTCGAAAGGTCTTGAATTCCCTTATGTGTATTTGATTGGTGCGGAAGAAGGTATTTTGCCTCACCAAACCAGTATAGATGAAGACAATGTTGAAGAAGAGCGCCGTCTGATGTACGTAGGGATCACCCGTGCACAGCGCGAGTTGACCTTTACCATGTGTAAAGAGCGTCGCCAATTTGGCGAATTAATTAAACCGACCCAAAGTCGATTCCTAGATGAATTACCGTTTGATGATGTAGAGTGGGAAGTGAATAAAAAGCCCCAGACCCAAGAAGAACGAATGGCAAAAGGGCAGGCACATATCGCTAATATTCGAGCGATGTTTAATAAAGATTGATGTACTGTTTATAGAAGGCAGTAATGAAAAGGGCTTGGTGAAAACCAAGCCCTTTTTCGAATCGCTTCTTATATAAAGACGAATTACAGGCCGGCAATCATGTGCTCAATTGCCGCAACGATTTCATCGTCTGAACAATCCATACAGGACCCTTTCGCTGGCATAGCATTAAAGCCGTTGATAGCGTGGTCTTTCAGCACGTCTTTGCCCTGTGCAATTCGCGGACCCCAGTCACCAGCATCACCGGTTTTTGGTGCGCCACTAACACCTGATGCGTGGCAAGCAATACAGAAGGTGCCATACACGGTCGCGCCATCACGTGGACCGGTTGGCTCTGCTTTGACTGGTTCTGAACCTGCAAGGTACACATCACCGACAGGTTTAATGCGCTCTGCAATCGCATCATAGTCTTCTTGGCTAACATTAGCTGCAAAAGAGGCGCTAGAAAAAGTGATCGCAGCGACCAAAGCGGTTAAGATTTTTCGAGACATATCCATTAAACTCACTTTACATTCCTGAAGGTAAGTTCGTGCTTACCTATTATTAGAGTGTGGTTTGATCCACAGCGTTTTGCTGTTAAATCAATGTAAATATTGGGTGATTATATCCTGATAACTTGTTGCAATAAACAACAAGTTACCCGCTTCCATGGGGTTATCTAATGGGAAATAGGGGTTTATCACACTTTAATTGCCCAAAAAGGCGCCAAACGATAAAAAAAGTTTAAAAAGTACTAGACGGCCTAGTGTGATATACGTATTATTCCACTCCGCCGATAGGGCATGCGCCCGTAGCTCAGCTGGATAGAGCGTTGGCCTCCGGAGCCAAAGGTCGAAGGTTCGAATCCTTTCGGGCGCGCCATCCGGACGCTTACTAAGGTAAGTTAAATTGGCAGTATAATGGTGGCTATAGCTCAGTTGGTAGAGCCCTGGATTGTGATTCCAGTTGTCGCGGGTTCAAGTCCCGTTAGCCACCCCATTATTTTGGTGGCATTGTCTCCATTCTTGAATCATTCGAGATAAAACATAAGTCGGTGAATAGCGCAGCTTGGTAGCGCATCTGGTTTGGGACCAGAGGGTCGGGGGTTCGAATCCCTCTTCACCGACCACTCTTTCGTTTATGGCTTTTAAGAGCGGTAAACATCAAAATTTTGATGGTGGCTATAGCTCAGTTGGTAGAGCCCTGGATTGTGATTCCAGTTGTCGCGGGTTCAAGTCCCGTTAGCCACCCCATTACTCAGGTGGCATTGCTTCCTTTCTTGACTCTCTTCAAGATAAATATAAGTCGGCGAATAGCATTATTTGTATTGCATCTCGGCTCTTGGAATAAGCGGGACCAAAGGGTCTACAACGTTAACCAAGTAAAAAAATTCATCGTCGGTGAATAGCGCAGCTTGGTAGCGCATCTGGTTTGGGACCAGAGGGTCGGGGGTTCGAATCCCTCTTCACCGACCACTATTGAAAGCCTCGACAGTAATGTCGGGGCTTTTTTGCATTTAATACTCATCATTAAGTCTACTAACGGGCTCAAGCCTCTTTCTGCTTTAGTATCCCTCTTTTTTGCTCTCCAATGGTTTAAATCCAGAGGTACATACAATGCCACGCTTTCATGGTCCCAACAGGTTTGAATGAGCCCGAACATGAATGGCGCATAGATTGTTAAACATGGTTATACAAAAGCTTTCTTGGTAACGCTTGAATAAAGAGTGCTCAGTTATATGTGCTGATTATGCATTTAATGGTTACGCATAATCGTGTGGTGATACTTGCTGTTTGGTGTGAAAGTAACCATAGTCATTTAGTCTGTCTTTTTGGTTTTAATCTGGTTATATATTTGGTTGATTTTCATTTTTGTGGAGTTTAGGTCTAACAAGTAAATTTTATCTGACCTAATGTTTTTATTTTGTTAAAGGGTTGGCTGGTCTTTTTTGTGAATTAATATTCATTCTTTTTTATGGCTAAAGGTTTTAAGTTATAACTAAACTGCTTATTAACCTTGCTCTGAGGCTGAGGTTTGCGTACAGGTATGACCAACCGATGATCTAGCTTGATTGCATATTTATTTTCATAAGCTGCTTGGTTTTTGTTCTAACTCGACTTTTTATCCTATGTTTGTTGCTTTTCTGTGAATTTTTTGCCAAATTGATGACCTTGTAAATTGCCAGAACGATATACCCAATTTGCTTTTTGGATTGGGTGACGAGCTGGCTTGAATGGATTCACTTTTCAGACAGGGCAGAAAGCTGCCAAAGCAGTAGAGGTCTGGTTAATGTCACTCTTAGAAGTTAAAAATCTTCGTATTGAATACCCGTCGCGTCATGGTGTGCATGCAGCGGTTAAATCGTTATCGCTCAATATTGAGCGAGGCGAAATCGTGGGTGTGGTTGGGGAATCTGGTGCGGGTAAGTCAACAGTTGGTAATGCTGTGATCGATTTGCTTAGCCCTCCTGGCCGTATCGCCAGTGGTGATGTCTATTTGGACGGTGAGTTGATCTCCGGTTTATCGGCTGAAGAGATGCGACAAGTTCGAGGCTCAAAAATTGGGTTTATTTTTCAAGATCCAATGACTTCCCTTAACCCGCTATTTACGGTTGAGCACCAGCTGAAAGAGACTATTCACGCCAACATGAAAGTGTCAGATGAAGAAGCTTATCAGCGTGCCTTATCTTTAATGCAGCAAGTCGGTATTCCACAGCCAGAAAATCGCCTTAAGCAGTATCCTCACCAATTCTCAGGTGGTATGCGCCAACGTGTTGTTATTGCTATTGCGCTTGCCGGTGAGCCTGATTTGATCATCGCTGACGAACCGACTACGGCGTTGGACGTTTCTATTCAAGACCAAATTCTGAGCCTGATCCGCGAATTGTGTATCAAGAATAATGTTGGTTGTATGTTGGTCACCCACGATATGGGCGTGGTTTCTAATGTCACGGATCGTGTTGCGGTCATGTATCGAGGCGACTTAGTTGAGTTTGGCCCGACAGCAAAAGTATTAGGCGATCCTGACCATTCATATACTCGCAGCTTGATTTCTGCTGTTCCTCGCTCAGATATGAAGCTTGAGCGTTTCCCTCTGGTGAGTTACATCGAAGAAGCTCATGAGATGGCGCCTTTGGATGTGAAAAATCATTGGCTAGGCCAAAGTCAGGATCATCGTGAATACACAGGTTCATTGTTGACCGTAGAGAATGTCAATCTTCGCTTTACCACCAAGGATTCATTGTTTGAAAGCCGTCGTGAGTACGTGCAGGCATCGAACAATGTCAGCTTTGAAGTTTTCGAAGGGGAAACCTTCGGTTTGGTGGGTGAATCGGGCTCGGGTAAGTCAACCATTGCACGTGTGATTGCGGGTCTGTATCAGCCAAACTCGGGCAAGGTTACTTTTGAAGGTATTGATCTGACTTCGCTAAAATCTGAAAAAGAGCGTCGTCCACTTCGTCGTCAGATGCAGATGGTGTTTCAGAACCCATACACATCTATGAACCCACGGATGAAGATCTTTGACATCATTGCTGAGCCAATCCGTTTCCATAAGCTAACCCGCGATGAAACGGAAACCAGACAGATCGTCAACGATCTGCTTGATCACGTTGGCTTGGGAAAGATGGCTGGTGTGAAGTATCCACATGAATTCTCAGGTGGTCAGCGTCAGCGCATTTCGATTGCGCGTGCTCTAGCGACTCGTCCACGTCTTCTGATTTGTGATGAACCAACGTCCGCACTGGATGTATCGGTTCAGGCACAAATTCTTAACCTATTAAAAGACTTACAAGATGAGTTAAATCTCACCATGTTGTTTATCAGTCACGATCTCCCAGTGATTCGCCAAATGTGCGATCGAGTGGGTGTGATGCAAATGGGAACACTATTGGAAGTTGCGCCAACTGAGCAGCTGTTCAATTCACCACAACATGAATACAGTCAACAACTGATTTCTTTAATGCCTGAATTTACAGGCTTAAGAGAAGAAGTAAAAACGGCGTAAGTCGTAGACATTACCCAGATGTACTTGGGTGACCAAACAGAAGCAAACACAACAACTAGGGATGAATCCCGCATAAGGAGTTATGCAATGAAAACCATGAAAAGCAAACTAGCAGTGGCTTTAATGGCAGCTGGCTTGAGCTTTAGCGCAGCAGCAGCAGATATCACAGTGGCTTACGATGCTGACCCAGTATCTCTGGACCCGCATGAGCAGCTATCAGGCGGTACTCTGCAAATGTCTCACATGGTGTTTGATCCACTAGTTCGTTACACACAAAAGTTTGATTTTGAACCTCGCCTAGCTGAGAAATGGGAACGTGTTGATGACACAACTTTCCGCTTCCAATTGCGTAAAGGCGTGAAGTTCCACTCTGGTAACGAACTGACGGCTGACGACGTAGTTTGGACGTTTGACCGTCTGAAAGACTCTCCTGACTTCAAAGCTATCTTCGAACCATACGAGAAGATGGTAAAAGTAGACGACTATACGGTTGAGCTAATCTCGAAAGGGGCTTACCCACTAGTTCTACAAACGGCAACTTACATCTTCCCGATGGACAGCAAGTTCTACTCTGGTAAGACAGAAGATGGCAAAGACAAAGCGGAAGTGGTGAAGCACGGTAACTCGTTCGCTTCAACGAACGTTTCTGGTACTGGTCCGTTTATCGTTACTCAGCGTGAGCAAGGTGTAAAAGTCACATTTGAGCGTTTTGGTGATTACTGGGACAAAGACACAGGTAACGTAGATAAGCTAACGCTTGTACCAATCAAAGAAGACGCGACACGTGTTGCCGCACTACTTTCTGGTGATGTAGACATGATTGCACCGGTTGCGCCAAACGATCACAAGCGTGTCAAAGGGGCGAAGAACGTAGACCTAGTGACATTACCAGGTACACGTATCATCACGTTCCAAATGAACCAAAACAGTAATGAAGCACTGAAAGACGTTCGCGTTCGCCAGGCGATTGTTCACGCGATCAACAACGAAGGCATTGTGAAGAAAATCATGAAAGGCTTTGCTACGGTTGCTGGTCAGCAAGGCCCAGAAGGTTACGCTGGTTACCAAGCAGACCTAGTGCCACGCTATGACCTGAAGAAAGCCAAAGAGCTGATGAAGGAAGCGGGTTACGAGAAAGGCTTCACGCTAACAATGATGGCGCCAAATAACCGCTACGTAAACGATGCGAAAATTGCTCAGGCTGCTGCGGCCATGCTGTCTAAGATCGGTATCAAAGTGGATCTGAAGACTATGCCTAAAGCGCAATACTGGCCAGAGTTCGATAAGTGTGCGGCTGACATGCTGATGATCGGTTGGCACTCAGATACAGAAGATTCAGCGAACTTCTCTGAGTTCCTAACCATGACGCGTGATGAAGCAACAGGTAAAGGCCAATACAACTGTGGTCACTACTCAAACCCAGAAGTGGATAAGTTGGTTAACGCGTCAAACGTAGAAACGGATCCAGCTAAGCGTGCAGAGATGCTTCAGAAAGTAGAAGCAACGCTGTACAACGAAGCGGCGTTTGTTCCTCTACACTGGCAGAACCTTGCTTGGGGGGCAAAATCTAACGTTGATATCGCGCCAATCGTGAACGCGATGAACTTCCCTTACTTCGGTGACTTGGTGGTGAAATAACCCCTCACAGAATTAAGTTGGAATATTGGCACCCTTTTCGGGTGCCAATACTTAATTTTTTGGTGCTTAGCTTTGTTTCAGTCGGGTTAGGTGCCATTTTTCAGACTGAAAGTGCGATCAGATGAGTTTTTCTGGTTTAGCAGACTGAAATCTACGGAAAGTTAAAGGGGCAAGGAATGTTTTCGTTTCTGGTCAAGCGCCTGTTTCAGGCACTGATAGTGATGTTTGTGATCAGTTTGGTGGCGTTTGCCATTCAGGATAATCTGGGTGACCCGTTGCGTGAGCTTGTTGGTCAATCGGTTTCTGAAGCGGAGCGTCAAGCTCTCCGTGATGAGCTCGGCCTTAACGATCCCTTCATTACGAAATACACTCGCTTTGTTGGCGCTGCGCTACAAGGTGACTTAGGGACTTCTTATTTCTTCAAGCGTCCAGCGGTTGAAGTAATTCTCGATAAATTGGTGGCGACACTAGAATTGGTGTTTGGTGCCACAGTGATCATCATTGTTTGTTCAATTCCTCTCGGCGTTTACTCGGCAATTCACCCGAAAAGTATCTTTACCAAAGTGGTGATGGCGTTCAGTAGTATCGGGATCTCTATTCCGGTCTTTTTGACCGCGATAATGTTGATGTATGTCTTCTCAATTGAACTTGGCTGGCTACCTTCCTATGGTCGGGGAGAAACTGCCAATGTGCTCGGCTGGGAATCTGGCTACTTTACTCTTGATGGCCTTGCACACTTAATCCTGCCATGTATTGCGCTGGCGTCTATTATGCTGCCACTTTTCATCCGTCTGGTTCGTTCTGAAATGCTGGAAGTGCTGAGCTCTGAGTACATTAAATTTGGTAAGGCTAAAGGCCTTGCTCTTAATAAAATCTATTACCAGCATGCCCTGAAAAATACCATGTTGCCTGTGTTGACGGTTGGTGGTGTACAAATCGGTACTATGGTGGCCTACACCATTCTGACCGAAACTGTGTTCCAGTGGCCGGGTACTGGTTTCCTTTTCCTAGAAGCCATCAACCGTGTGGATACGCCGCTGATCACCGCCTACGTAATTTTCGTTGGTCTGATTTTCGTTGTCACTAACACCATTGTGGATTTGCTATACGGTATCATCAACCCGACTGTTAACCTGACAAGCAAAGGAGCATAATCATGAGTCAAACAGTAGCTGCTCCTTCTCGTTGGGAGCGTTTCAAACAATCGGATTTTCTTTATTATTTCAAACGCGACAAGGTGGCGATGGCCAGCTTTACCGTGTTTATGTTATTCCTCGTAATGGCACTTGCTGCGCCAGTGTTGTCGCCAACTGACCCGTATGATCTCGCGTCTATCGATATCATGGACTCAGAATTGCCACCTTCTTGGATGGAAGACGGTGACGAGCGATTTGTGCTTGGTACCGATGAGCAAGGTCGTGACATCCTTTCAACCATACTTTACGGTTCTCGCTTGTCATTGACGATTGGCTTTTTGGCGGTCGGCTTACAATTGATACTAGGTATCGTGATTGGCCTGTCGGCGGGTTACTTCGGTGGCCGTATCGATAGCTTCCTGATGCGCTTTGCTGATGTCCAGTTGTCATTCTCTACGATGATGGTGGCGATCATAGTGTCAGCTATTTTCAAAGCCAGCTTCGGTAGTGACTTTTACGCCCAGTATGCGGTAATTATGCTGGTGGTGATCATAGGTGTAGCTGAATGGCCGCAGTATGCGCGAACTATTCGTGCTTCGGTTTTGGCGGAGAAGAAGAAAGAATACGTGGAAGCTGCACGAGTCATGGGCTTTAAAGCTCCTCGTATCATGTTCCGCCATATTCTGCCGAACTGTTTGTCGCCTATCTTGGTTATCTCGACGGTTCAGGTGGCAAACGCCATCATGTCAGAAGCGGCACTTTCTTTCCTTGGCTTAGGCCTTCCGGTAGATCAACCATCACTTGGCGCTCTGATCAGTATCGGCTTTAACTACATCTTCTCAGGAGCTTGGTGGATTACGGCTTTCCCAGGTGTCGTTCTGGTGACACTAGTGTTGGTTATCAATCTATTGGGTGACTGGCTACGTGATGTATTTAACCCGAAAATCTACAAAGGGTGATCCAAGCCTAAGATTTGGTTATAAAAACCTCACTACACTAAGAGCCGTAACATGTTACGGCTCTTTTTTTGCATCTGAATTTTTTCAGTAGTGAGTCGTCAATAATGCACTCTATCGTTTAGAGTATGGACATCGAATTTAAGGTTTGAATGAAGAATATGGGAACGAGAATGGCCGTTACATTTAGGCGACCTTTAATCGCACTTATGAGCATTGCGGTATTCGCTTTACCAATGCAGTCTGCTCCGGCCTATGCGGAAGAATTTTTGTGTGATGCAACTCAGGCCTCTAGCGACACCTTGCCTTTGCTAGATGCTGCTTGCCCGATTGGTAAGGGGATGTGGGGAAAACAAAAACCAAAAGGTCAGGCGTCTTATTTCTGGATTCAGTGTGGTGTGTATGGCAAGCCTCTGGCTTTGCCTGAAGCGAAGAAAATATATCAACACATCAGTGCAGATGTATGGGCTAAGCCAGAGGGGAAGGCGTATCGTTGTTTGATTGGCCCGTATAAAGCTTTTTCTGAAGCAAAGTCCGATCTGGCTAAAGTCAAAAAATTACCGGATTACAAAGAAGCTTTTATTCGTGAAATCGTGAAAGGTGCACCAACGGCCAAAGCTGTCCCAGTTACTAAGTCGGCGGCCAAGCCACCTACTAAAGTGGCACAGCAAAAAACAACGGTTCTTCCTGCACCAAGTAAACCTGAGCCTAAAACTTTAGCCCAAGCGAAGCCGGAACAACCGCGAAACCAAGGGGTGGCGATTCGTCAGCACGCCAACATAAACGGTGTCGAGTATAAGGTGCCGTATAGCATGTTTGGTAACGATCAGTTCTATATGGAACATGAACTGCCTTGGAATCGCATGGATTATGAAATGGCTTATAAGACTTGCTATCGAATGGGAATGCGTTTGGCGACGGAAAAAGAGTGGCAAGCCTTGCTCAATGCTGACGTTATGTCACGAGATAAATGGCCAATGCATTTGCCCTACTGGGGCGCGGATCGAATTGGTTTATTCTACAGTGGTAAAGTTAATCACCTGAAGGGCACATCTTTGCTGAATGTGATGTGCGTGAAATAGCAATCAACCAGTAGCTAAGTGGGTGACTGGTTTTTTTCTTCACTCTCTTTAATTAAGTCGAGGTATTTCTTCTCGACAAAGTCTTTCTCTTTGGTGATGTGGTGCAGTTGCTGCTGCACAGCTTCAAGTTGGGTTCGCACTTCACCGATGTCGCCTTTCTCAGCCGCTTTCTTCTTATAGGTCTCTATGATGCCGAGCAATTGTTGTCTTTCTTGCTGATAGTCTTGTTCGAGCTTATTGAAGCCGCCAGCTTCACTGATCTGGACATACTCTTGCTCAAGCTGCTCGAACTGTTTCTCTAGTTGCTCTTTTTCTTGTTGCAGGCTCTCTACGGTATCCGATTGCTTCAGGAGTTTGTTCTTGGCTTTTCTTAGCCCTTTAATGCTGCGGTTGAGGTCACCTTTGAGTTTTTTTATCAATTGATGTGATTTACTCAGTTTTTGGTTGAGGTCTTCGATGGATTCCTGATCTTGAGCACTTAGCCCTCCTTCATTAGCCGATTTGATTTGCGATACTTGTGCCTCTAATGCTTGCTGAATAATGATCAGGTCATTCAGTGTGTCACTATTTTCTGCGGTGTAGTTCAAGGCACTGTCAACCGACTGTTGGCACAGTTCATAGGTATTGCGGTCCATATTTTGGCCATGAACGACCTCTCGCGCAAAATGGCGAAACTCACGCAGTATCAAAAGTAATATCACAAACCAGACTAGCAGAATAAAAAGACCCATATCGATCGCTAGGGCGACGAGGTTCTCTGCTGTGAGAAGAGGTGCTAAATCCATGAACTCATTCCATGTTTTTTGAATCCTGTTAGAGTCTAAGTTTAGTTGTCATCACAAATTGTGCCTATAATTTAGACAGTCCCCAGCTAGAGTAGAATGCGATTTGTGAAGATCCTGATTGTCGATGACAGTAAAGCCACATTAGAAATTGTTCGGCGAGCGCTGGAAAATTTTGGTTATCGCCGTTTGTCGATCCAGAAAACAGACAGTGCTCTGGATGCCTTAGAGCAAGCTAAGCAATGGCAACCAGAGATTGTGCTCACCGATTGGTATATGCCGGACATGACAGGGTTGACCTTAATTCAAGAAATCAAAAAGCTGGGGTTGGACATCAAGATGGGCATGATCACCACTGTTGATGATCAGTTGCAAATCAATCAAGCCAAGGCGGCTGGCGCCAGTTTTGTACTGTCTAAACCTTTCGATGATAAAGAGCTGCATCGCAAACTTTTGCCGTTGGTTCAGGGGGCAGAAGAAAGCGAGCGGGCATTGGAAAACATTAACGATGTGCAAAAAGAGCTCGCGCTGCCTAAATTGTCTCAGTTGGAAAAGCTGATGAAGCGAGAGGTGAGTGACCGCTTAGTGTTGAATAATATTCGTCAGCAGTCGTTCGATGAAAGCAAAATCCCTTGCCTGCTGGCGGTTTATGAAGATGGTGAAACTCAAAGGCCCAGAGCGGTCGCGATTCTGGATATCTATGCGATTTGTGTTTTCTCTCGCAGTAATTCAGCCATCAGCAAGCAAGATCTCCAACGCGCCATTCATAGTAAATTGGTGAGTAAAGATATTCTCGATACTTGCCAACAGGTATTGGAGAAATCTGCACTGGCGTTTCTGGATAGTAATTCACGTAAAAGCCTGAGATTGAAAAATGTCAGTTTTATACCTTCCGCATTTGAAAAGCTTGAGGCCTTGTACAGTAAAGAAGCTGACAAGAGGGTCGACTTTTCTTGTCAGCTTGAAGATATGGCACAAGGCAAAGTGACCTTGATCGGTTTTTAACGCCTAGGTCAGTCTCTCGCAGGTTGGTTAACGTAAATCGGGTTAGAGTAGAACCACAAGTCTTTCCAAGCCATCGCGGCAATATCTGATTGATCCTTATGGAGATCAGAGATTGGATTACCTTGCTCATCTACGTAATTTTCCGTACCTTTTGGCGTGTTTGAACCTCGCAGGCGCAAATAATAAGGATTATCTTGTGCGGGGATTGTAAAGCTCAGTGATACTGTGTTGCCTTCTCTTGACCAGCTTTCGGTTCCGCTTTCGAAGCTCTGGATGACTTTGGCCAGATCTGTGTATGGCTGGTCATACATTTCATCACCGGGTAGTAATACCTGATTGGTAATCGTACCCATAATGACATCGACGAACTCTACGTTTACATCATCGCCGTTATGGTTCTTGTCTGGCATGGTGAATTGAATATTTACCGTTGCTGGCAGACTATGATCAATGGCTTGGCTTCGGCCCATCTCAACTTTTTTGCCATTTTGAGTCATATGGAAATCTAGGTCGGTGATCAGGTCACCATGTGTAGCAAAAGATTTACCGCTTTTAATTGCGTTAATAATACCTTGTGGAGACTCTTCAGTGAGGTACAAGTGGGTTTTGCTGTACTCGCCGGGCCAAAAATCTTTGAGCATGCTATGAAAGTCACTGCCGACGAAAATCGAGAACTGATGACCTTCTGATAATAAAGCATCCCATGCTCCGCCCACTTTCGCTGTCATATAATCAAAACCGCCATAGGTTGTACCATGGTAGGCTTTGTAGTGTTCACCTTGGGTATTAGTCATCATGATCGGCGTGACCATTTCATATGAGCCTCGCGCCTCAGGATTACGTTGGTGTCCCGGTGCTCCTTCCATACCAGCAAAGACATCGGGGCCTGTGGCTAACATTTCACGGATAATCTCAATACGATACTCATGTTTTCGAGATGGGTGGTTTAACGTGAAGAAACTGTTTGTTGGGTGGTTTTGTTGTAAGTATGCTACGCCGTCCAGCATGTTTTGCTTGTCGGCTCCACCCTCGGATTGGTCATTGGGGTTGCCCTTAAAGTAGTGGTTATGAAAGCTGTTGAGTTCTGCAGAAGTATGGTAGCCCTCATCGATAAACAGCGTGGTATGCTCATCCACGTATGGGGCGGTCCATTCCATGCCTTTTAATAGCAGCTTATCGCTAGCGAGTTCCTGTTGACGATAATTGTTCAGATGCTCCAGCATGATATTGGAGTTAAACGCATACTCACGTTCGTGCTTGGCGTGTTCAAAGTTGTCTTTGGCGTAGTCGTGGTTGTGAGGCTCTTGCTGATCTTTCCAGTCTACGATAAATGAGCCTCGGCGAGCCATACGCCACATATTGTCTGATGAGATTTCAAAACTCTTAAAGCCACCGTGATCGGTCGAAATTAAATAGTCCATTCCGTACTTGTTGTAGCCAATATCTAGTACAGATGTAATTAAGTTATGACCGTCAGACGCAGTGGAGTGGATGTGCATATCACCGGTTACCCATCGACCTGAGGGTGTTGGGTCTATTTTCGCTTCTTCGTCTTCACAGCCTGATAGTAGGGCGAGTGGTAAAAGTAGAGGGGCAGTATGCTTGCGGATTATCATCGTGACTCGTCAGTATTGGTTATCAAAAGCCGCGAGTCTATTTTTGGAATATTAAGGTGAGGTTACGAATATATTTCAACACTCAGACTCATGCTGAATCATCCTTAACATCCGATTTTCTTCGTTAGGGGATAGTGATTAACCATTTTTTGGGGTTATGGCGCGATTACACAGATAGTTGTCATTAATAAAAAGTGCTGATGTGCATTATCCCTCCATACGTCTACCGTATTGTTTTAATTGATATTAATATCAATTTTGGGTAGTGCCGCCATTGGGTTGTTATGTGATTTATCTGTTTTTATCTTAATTAGTGTTAGTGAGTCGAAGTCAGTGTTTTTTTGGTAGTAAAACCCAATGCATAAGGTATTATGCGCATATTGTTTTTTACTGATAACGTTAACAAACCATGGATGTACGTAACGCTGATATGGAAGCGATGTGCCATGTATTCAAACGCTATGTCGAATATATGGGGGTTGATCAGACGGTGTCTTTTTCTCGGGTGGATACACAACTTGAGCAAGTTAAGACGGTCTCGACCAACTACTCATGGCATCTAGCCTATTGGGGTGACGAGTTATATAAGAACCTGCATTCACGCTTAAAACCGGGTATTAACTTGTGGAATAGCCAAGGCGCCCAAAACTTCCGTGAATCAGCGCAAGCGAGCCATAATCGCGTCGATATAGTCACCAACCAAGGTTCGCAGTACGACATCCTTTCGATTTCTTTGCCTATCACGCCTTTACCCTGTGACGTGGTCAGTCAAGCGATTGCGTTCCGTCCTAAGGTCAATCATCTTGCTCTTGAGTGTTGGAGTGACAAACCTATCCAGATCCCGATTGATAGTTTGTCAGTCACTAATACCGCTCAGTCGAATTATGACGAAGAGAAGCCGTATGTGTTTGGTAACCTGACGCTGATACGGGATGAACTGACCAGCGTACGTTACTTTCTCGAGATGAAAACCTTTCAAGAAGTGGCTGTACTTCGCGGCTGTCAAGAAGCGGAAGAAGCGCACCGAATCTATACCATCAAGTGCAAACTTGGCTGTGAGAATCAGCCCGATTCGGTATTTTTTAGAAAACTGGTGGAACACGGAGTGACCGTCGCATGTCTGGACAGTTTCATCACGTATCGCTAACGGTCAGCGACTTGGTTGCCAGCCAAGATTTCTATGCATTGTTTGGTTACCAGCTTGAACGAAGTTATCGGGATGAGCAGGTCACCATTCATATGTTGGAAAACCAAGGCTCGAGAATCGAGCTTTTTCATTTTTGTGGGGATGTTTCAGCCCCAGTTTCTGAATCATTGATCACGTTAAAAAGAGTGGGCATTACTCACTTCGCTTTACGTGTCAATGATCTTGAAGCCTTTCATAGAAAATTATCGGAAGTCACCAACATCACTACTATTTACAACGCTAGGCTAGGTCGTTTCCGTTACTTTTTCTGTTCAGACCCCGATGGAAATCAATTAGAACTTATAGAGGAGTAAAACAGAATGTCACTCACCTGGAAACAGCGCACCAGTGCTGTCCTTGGTAATGCCATGGAGTTTTATGATATCGCTGTATTCGCATCGATATCTATGTACATTTCCCAGTTATTTGCCACCCAAGGCATTGAGCACTCAGAGCTGGTGGTATGGGGCGTCTTTGCCCTACGTTTTTTGATCCGACCTTTTGGTGGCGTCGTGATAGGTCGTTACGCCGACAAATATGGCCGTAAGCGTGCGCTGGTTTTTTGTAATTTGCTGACTGGTCTAGCAACTGTCTCGATGGCGTTTGTACCAGTCGACATGGTTGGACAGTACGTGGTGGTTGTGTTCTTGTTCTTCCAAATGATTCAAGCCTTTAGCTTTGGTGGCGAATACCCAACGTTAATTAACTACCTTCTCTACGATGCGAAGAACTCCGAACGCTCACGTGTGAGCAGCTTGATTGTTGCGAGTTCCATTGTCGGTGTCATCATTTCTCTCCTTATCGTAGCAGGCTTAGAACACTATTTAACGGCGGAAGAGATGAGCGCTTGGGGCTGGCGAGTACCGCTGCTAGTGGGTGTTGCGAATATCATGGTGAGCCTGTATTTGCGCTTGTCTCTACCAGAATTGCCGAAAGCTGAAGCGGTGGCGAGTAAGTCGAGCCGTCAGATTATTGCCAAAGTGTTTTGTATTTCCATTCTTGGTGCGGTGGTGTTTTATGTGCAGAACCTAGCAAGTGGCATTTTGGGCAAAGCAATGGGCATTGAGAACCTGGCGCTGATCAACTCGTCAGTGTTGGTTGTATTGTTGTTCGTATTTTCTTTCATCGTAGACAAAAGTTCCTCACCACAACAAGCATTTAAAGTCGGAGCGCTGTTTATGCTGTTTGCTGCGGTCCCCTTGTTTGCACTGCTTGGTTCCAGCGAATTCATCTGGCAAGCGTTAGCAGTGTTGGGGATCAGTGCTTTAGCCGCGATTATTTTGGGTAACCTCGCCGCACTCCTATGGCAGCAATCCGCTAACCAAACCACCAGCTTAGGTATTGGTTACAACATTGCCTTGTCTATTTTTGGTGGTTTGACGCCGCTGATTGTGACAGAAGCGATGTCGTTCAGTTCTGCCTATGTCGGGGTTTATGTGGCGATAGCGACATTGCCGGGGCTTACGGTGTTGTATCGCTTCAGTGCTGCGGTGCACCAAGAGCCCATTCAGTCGGCATAGCAATTCAACGGTTTTAATAAAGGCTTTAAGGCGATGTACTTAGAGCCTTTGTTTTAAGCGATAGCTTTGAATTGAACCGTTTAAAGTGAATAAGACGACAACCAAAAATTGAAGGCTGAACACAAGAAATTGGAAGATTTTCCAATTTTTCGTAATTGATGAGACGTAAAAAACTCTAACCTTTTGAATATATTAGAATATTAAAGTGGGCGTACTTTTTGCTTGGTTTGCGCTCCAGCCTTGAGGTTAGCCTTGTTCCAATGACAGAGTAAAAAGATGAGTAAAAGCCTGCCACTCCCCCCTAAAACGTCAATGTTTTGGGTTGACCATGCCTATTCTTGTGAAGAGGCGACGGCTGCTTATGAAGCGGATGGCAATTTGTTGTCGTTCGCTAAGGTATCCGAGAATCCGTCTGATGATGTTGCAGGCTCTCCGCCTAAGCACAGTATGTTCTGGGAAGGGGGGACGGAAAAAATTGAGCCGCCTGTCCAAAAAGAGCCGGAGCCGCGCAAGTTTACCAAGCCAAAAACATCAAGCGAAGCGGCGCCCGCTCACTTTGTTCCCGTGCGCTACGCCCTGGATCAGTTAGAGTCTGAAGACACACAATCATTTGGCCTGCCGGAACATTGGCGCGGTCAAGGGCCAGCACGGTTGAACACACTCAGTTACACCCTAAGACAGCTAAGAGATGGCTGGCTGTATGTCTACGATGCCAAACAAAAAACGCTGGATGAGTATGAGGTGAAAGGTGCTCAATTCACCTATTACAAACTAAGTGAAAGTGAAGACCCACAATCATCGCAGCGGGGTAGCCCTCAAAAAACTTCTCCCTTCCTCAGTTATTCTGAGGGCAGTGTGCTGTCACTGTGCTTTTCAGAGCACCGTTGGACATGGACCATGTACTTAAAGGTTCTGGACAATGCAAGCTCCCACATTGGTCGGATGCAAACTGTAGTGCTTATGCCTAATGACCACCAGCGTCATATCAGCCCGATTGAGAACCTCACCGAGGTGGCTGACATTGAAGCGTCTGCCATAGAAGATGGGCGCTTTGCACAGTCCTGCGTGGTAACGATGGCCGATGATGCCTCTAGCACTATCAAGCCAGTTGCGGTTGAAAGCGACATCACCGGTGCGTTACCTGAAGATGAGGCGGCTTATTTTGTCGCGGTCACAGATCATGCCGCAGATGTCCGAGATATGGCGCTCCATTTTGCCAGTATTGCTAGCCCTTATCGGCTGTTTACCGAGCAATACGCCAGCCAATGGCAATTGATGCAGACGGCGATGCAATTGTGCTTGTTTGGGGCCAGCGACAAGATCGATTTTCCCTACCGCGTTAGAAGCAAGAGTCAGCAACTCGAGTTTTATCAAAAGATGGGGGAGTATTATGACAATCTTGGTATGTTGGAGCTCACCCAGCAATCGCAAGGTCCTATCGTAAAAGGAATGCCTTCGACGTTTTCACAAGGGGATATTGACTATTACCAACACCAGACCACGTTAGTGGCGGAGTCGATTCAAAAAGAATTTGGTATTTCAGCCTCACAATTTGGTCGCTACGAGCAGTGGATAGCTACGGATCGCTGGCGTAGGCAGCTGAATTGGCAACAAATGCTCAGTGAAATGCAAGCGTTATCTGAGCAGAAGGAAGCGATGTTAGCTCAGGTTGTAGCCGCTAAGCAGGATTTTATCGCGGCACTGGAAGCATTGTCGCCACACCACCTTGAGCAGATATTCGATTTATACAGCGAAGAGACGCAATGGAGCCTTAGTCAGCTTCACCTTGAAGCAGTCGAGTCTTTCAGTTTGGTGATAGAAGAAGACGATAGAGGCTGGGCGGAAAGTCAGTGGTCAAAGCCCACCAGTATGTTGCCACTTTATACAGCGGGCTTCAGCCGAAGCATCTATAAAAAGCTGGAAGGGGCGTTACCGTCCCCACTTGAGGTCAATAGTGAATCTCAAGAAGGCATCATGGAGCATGTATCGGCGTGGAGCAATCGCACTGGTATGTATGCCAAAATCATCGACTTTATGTCGAACCCCAACAGTTCGGAGACCATGATCCTTAAAGATCTAGCGCAAGGCTTCCAAGAGTTGGATAAAATCTTTAAAGCTGCTGCGAGCGCGGCAATGCGGGGTGTGGCTGAGTTTTCATTGAGCTATAGCGCTCAGGCCTCTTCGCTACTGATGGCTACGCTTTCTAAGCCCATGCAGCGCCACCACTTCCACTGGCGTGCTGCCTTCGCTGAAATCGTCGCCCATGCCACTGCTGTGACTATACCTAATGACTATGCGGCCAAGTTTGCAGATTGGCGTGAGCGTATGAATCAATCTCACAAAGAGTTAAAACTGGTCAACCAAGAGCTTGCTGCCCAACGCAGTAATAAGGTATCAAGCAAGCAGCGCCAAGCTTTGCTGGACAAAAAACGTCACCTACAAAAAGTGGTCAATGCCAATGCCTTGGGGTACCCGCAGCGGATTGTGCTGGAAGGTAACCTAGTGCAGCGCACATTAGAGTTGCAGCGCAAGATCTTGAGCAATCAAGTCAAAAATCTGCATACCTTATTTGAAAATGTCGGGGGCCTAAGTTTTCTGGCCTTTCTCTTTAACGCCATCGCGCTTGGGGATGCAATCATTACGATTGAAGAAACCGGGCTGATGTCAGAGGATGACTTCCTTGATGTGCAACAAAAGCTGTTTTATGTCGCAGCAGCATGGACTGGGATACGGACAGGGACTTTATGGAATAATGTAAAAGCAGAAAGCCAGCTTAGAACTCATTCAATGAAGTCATTGCAACAGTTGGTAGATAAAAAAGCCGAAGGTTTTACAGGCTTAGCAGTTGATGATCTTAAAAGGTTTAATAAGTGGTTAGCCATCACCGCAAGCTTTGGTATGTTAGCTTCTGGGATTGAAGCTTACCGTTCATTCCAGAAAATAGATCAAAGCCATGGTGTTGAAAAAACAATCCAGCGGATCCACTTTTCTTCACTGGGTGCTATGACCCTTGTTGGTTTATTCCAAGCTACTGGCGCGTCTACTGGAGCCTTGTCAGCCAATATTCTCTTTGGTGGCCCCGTTATGGCAGCGCTGCTTACTCTTACCTTAGTGTATCTCTGGGCTAACTCCGCACTCGGTGATCTAAAACAAGACCGATATCAAAAGTGGCTGGATCGCTTACCTTGGGGTTATCACCCTGAGCGCGCGCGTTGGAGCCAAGCCGCGACACTGGCAGAGCGGGAACAGCAGGATAGTCAACTGGTTCAAGAAGCCTTATTTGAGCTGCGCAGCATTGTGCAGCAGCCTACGGTATATCATAAGCCGATTGAGCAAGTGCAAGCCTTCCCTAGGTATAGTCATAAAACGATGGTGGGGATTGAAGTTCATATTCAGCTGCCGAACTCGGTGGCTAAGCAAGGGGTAAAACTGCGCACTAATACCCAAGCCAGTGCAGAAGAGCTTACTGCTGGGCGTTGGTACCCAAATGCGGAGCTAGAGAGCTTAGCCGCCAGTGCGACCCCAGGTAAAAGCGTGTACAGTGTGACGCTGCCAGTCCGTGATAATATGCAGTATTTGGCACTGCAAATCAGCTATCCAAGTGAGGAAGGGGAACGTCACTACTGGTTACAACATGCGATTAAACAAACCGCTTCTTACAGTGTGATTTCAGAAAGCAGCAAACAAGCGGCCATCATTCAGACGCTAAGCGATACGCAAGGCGAAACCGTGTTATAGGAGTAACCCTTGGCTTATTTACCCTTTTATATAACTCCAGAAGAGTTTGCGGAGAAACAAAAGCAGCAAGAGCAGGAGATTGCCTCTGGTCGTAATCAGATAAGTTGGCATAAATACGATGTTGAAGAGCCTTTTCGTTATTTCAATTATTGTATATCTATTGCTGTTAGTTCTCCTGCTTACCTTCTTGCCTACGTGCTTTTTGAGCGTGGTGAAACTTTTTTTAATGTATTGATGTTCGGACAGGCGATTTTCTTATCCGGCCTTGCTTACCTTATGTTTGGCCTTGATTATCGTTATGACTATACGCTTTCAGAGAGAGGGTTAGTGGTAAAGAAACGGCGCAATATGCCACGATGGGTGAATAGTGCTGCGCAGGTGATGGCATGGCTGGGGGCGGGTGTTTGTATCTTTATGGTTGTCACGGTTGGCCCTATGATTCTTGCCGGTGCAGGCGGGTTGATTTTACTTTCTTTTGGTATGCTCAAACGCCAGCCGGATGAAGAAGCCGAAGTACGAATTGGGCATAGTGAAGACTGGTTATTCGCTTACTACAATAAAAAACGTAGAGTTATACAGTTTTTTCATAAGTTTGATCTGTGCTTTTATCGCGATACGGATAGAACAAAGGTCTTCCGCTCCAACAGTAGAGGTGACAGCTATCTATTTTTTAGATCTCAGAATGAATTGGAAGGTATGTTAGAGAGGCTATCTAATCAGTACCAACTAGAATGTATCGAGGTTGTTGAGCATAAAGAAATATTTACGGCCAAGGTTGAACCGAAGTTGGCAGGGATTCCCACCCGTTATCTTGAGTTTTCAAAGGCAGAGCTAGACAGTATTAAAGCGAGAAAAGAGCCACCACCAAGATGGAAATACTTGTGCGATGGTCAGTGGAAGACTAAAGCTGAAATAGAGCAACTCCAAAACCAGCCACTGACCGCCGAGGAGTAACCCTTGGCTTATTTACCCTTTTATATAACTCCAGAAGAGTTTGCGGAGAAGCAAAAGCAGCAAGAGCAGGAGATTGCCTCTGGTCGCAATCAGATAAGTTGGTATAAATACGATATTGAGGAGCCAAATAGATATCACAATATATTGATGAGCCTCGTACCTATTTCTTTATTGTCGGTGATGCTGGGTTATTTTTGGCTTGCTAGTGGCAAAGATGCCTTTATGGGTTTTGGCTCCCTTGTTCTTTTGGTGTTTGGCTATGGCTATTGTTATTTACTCTTTGGTCTTGATTATCGCTACGATTACCAGCTCTCTGAACTAGGCTTGGTTGTGAAAAAGCGGCGTAATATGCCCCGTTGGGTGAATAGTGCCTCTCAAGTGGCGGCATGGTTTGGTGCCATTGTGTGCATTTTTGCAGTTTCAGTAGCAGGTCCTATGGTTCTTGCTGGTGCGGGTGGGCTAATTTTGCTTTCTTTTACTGGGTTAAAGCGTCAACCGGATGAGAAAGCAGAGGTACGAACTGGCTATCGTGAAGACTGGTTATTTGCTCAATACAATAGAAAACGAAAAGTATTAATACTCTACTTTAAATATGATACCTGTCGCTATACTGATGTAGCAAAGACAAGCGTAGTGCGTAGCCATAATCGTGGTGGTAGCCACCTCTTTTTTAAGACCAATGAAGAGATGGATACGGTTATCGATCAACTTACTCAGTATTATTTTATTGAGTGTGTTGAAATTGAAAATCATCGTGACATGTTTGGCATAGAGTGCTTCAAACCTTCTAAGCTACTAGATACCCCGTCTAGGACTAAGCTTTATCCAGTCGCTGAAGCTATGGAATTGAATCGGACTAATGCTTCTCTTCCTGATTGGAAGTACCTTTATCAGGGAAAATTTCGTACTAAAGAAGAAATCACAAAACTACAAAGCCAGCCACTGACTGCTGGGGAGTAACCCCTAGCTTAGTGACCTCTTTCTTGGTCACTATAAACCAAGCAGCTTTAAACTGAGTGATTTTTAAACCACGCAAAGCTTTAACTCACAAAGCTCTGTGTGGTCTATAGCGCTGACGCTTTACCAATCTATACATGGCCATTTTCTGGTTTTGTTCCCCCCAACAATGATTCCACTCGACCTCTGGTCATTAGCGAAGAGTCGAGGTTTGTGATAGCCCTATCATTTTTCCCATGCCTATTTCGAGCCTTATGACATTGCTCACAATAGAGTTTAAGTGATACAAAAATATAGTTATTGGATTTTTTTTGCTATTTAAGAAATATCCGACATTCTTTAAATTTAACTCATTACTTCAGCACCAATGAGTTAAATAATGATTACAGAACTAACTAACGTCAATTTAATTAAAGGAAAGCTTCAGGCCAACAATAAAAAAGAAGTTTTTGAAGAGCTTTCCAGCATGCTATTTGAAAATGGCAACATTAATAGTAAAGAGAATTTTTTATCTGATATTGAAGCACGTGAATCATTAAGCGTGACGTCAATGGATGGTATTGCTTATCCCCATTCGAAAAGTAAAGCGGTGGTTAACCCTGCTATTGCGGTTGGTGTCAAGCGTGAAGGTATTGATTACGCTGATGAAGAAGGTGTTGAACCAACAGTCTTTTTTATGATCGCTTCTCCTGATAATGGTGCAGATCATCATATCTATGTCCTCCAAGAACTATTTGGCAAGTTTAGCGAAGAATTTATTGGAGAAATTCATAACGCACAAGACGAACAACAAATATTAAATGTTTTAATTAATTCTTAAGGCGTGAAATTATGACGGCAATTATAGCTCAAGAAAATAATAGTAGTGACTATAAAAAAATATTAACTACGATGAAAGGCCATCTTTTATTTGGTACTTCACATATGTTGCCCTTTATTGTGGCTGGTGGTGTACTACTCGCTCTTGCAGTAATGGCATCAGGTAAAGGTGCGGTGCCAGCAGACGGCCTATTAGCTGATATTTCTAATATCGGTATTAAAGGTTTGGTGCTGTTTCCTATTATTCTTGGTGGCTTTATCGGTTACTCAATTGCTGATAAACCGGCATTAGCACCAGCGATGATCGCTTCTGGCATTATGGCTGATATGGGCGGTGGCTTTCTTGGCTGCATCGTAGCGGGCTTCCTTGCTGGCGGTGTCGTGCTTCAGCTTAAGAAGATACCGCTTTCTACCAACATGACCGCGTTGGGTGCGTACTTTATTTACCCTCTTCTTGGCACACTGATCTCGGCGGGTATTGTGCTGTGGGGGATAGGTGAACCTATTAAGGTTTTCATGGCGTCAATGAATGAGTTCTTGGCTTCAATGGCTGGGGCATCAAAAGTAGTGCTGGGAACGATTCTGGGTGCGATGACAGCCTTTGATATGGGCGGCCCAATCAACAAAGTAGCAACACTGTTCGCTCAAACCCAAGTGGATACTCAGCCTTGGCTAATGGGTGGCGTTGGTATCGCTATTTGTACGCCACCACTGGGTATGGCACTTGCTACCTTCCTATTTAAGAAAAAATTCACCAAGCAAGAGCAAGAAGCGGGTAAAGCGGCAGCAATCATGGGCTCAATCGGTATCTCGGAAGGTGCCATTCCATTTGCCGCAAATGACCCTGTTCGAGTTCTGCCTTCGATTGTAGTGGGTGGTGTGGTTGGCTGTGTATTTGGCTTCTTAACTGACGTATTGCTGCATGCCCCATGGGGAGGCCTGATTACTGCGCCTGTATCTAGCAATATTCCAATGTACGTTGTCGGTATCGCATTAGGTTCCATGACCACTGCTCTGATCGTCGGTTTCTGGAAGCCTGTTGCTGAAGAATCAGAAGACGACACGCAAGAGGCTGAGCCTGTTCAGGCAAAACCTACACCTGTAGCTGGCGAAGGCGAGTATGACATTGTGGCAGTAACGTGCTGTCCTTCAGGCGTTGCACATACCTTTATGGCGGCAAAAGCACTGGAAAAAGCAGGCGCCGCGGCAGGCATCAAAATCAAGGTTGAAACCCAAGGTCAGAACGGCATTCAGAACCGTATTACTGACCTAGATGTTGCCAATGCGAAGCTGGTTATTCTGGCTCATGATATCCAAGTGAAAGATGTTCACCGTTTTGCAAACGCCAAGGTGGTGGAATGTTCAACCAAAGAGGCTATGCGCAAGGCAGCAACACTGATTAATTCATAAGTACCCATAACGTTAAGCTCCTAATTAAGAGCCCTTTCCCCCAAAGGGCTCTCCTCCCTACTAAATATAACGATAATACGGTAAGTACATGTATAGACGTAGTTTACTTTCACTCGCCATTCTAGTCGGCCTTTCTGGCGGGTTAGTCGGTTGTAACAGTGACAATGACAACAGAGAAAAAAAACCTGTTGATTTGACAGTGTTGGAATATGTCGATCCCATGATTGGCACCGCGGCATCGGGACATACCTTCCCCGGAGCGACAGTACCGGCAGGCATGGTGCAGTTGTCCCCCGATACGTTTATCGGCTCTGAAACGGACCATGAATCTGGCATGAACCCTTGGCATTCAGCTTCTGGTTATTGGGATTCATCAAATTACGAAACCGGTGAAATAGTCGATACTGATGTGCCACTTTACGGTTTCTCCCATACTCATCTCTCTGGCACAGGTGCCACCGACTTGGGTGATATCCTAGTTTTACCTTATGCTGATTTAGCCGATACCCAGATAAACTCCTTTGACAAAGTCAATGAAGAAGCAAGCGCGGGCTACTACAAAACTAAGCTAAACCAAGGCCAAATTGAGGTTGAGCTGAGCGCAACCAAGCGCGTTGGTTTACACCGATATGTCTTTGCTGAAGGTGCTGAGCGAAACGTTAAGTTCGATTTAGGCCATACCCTTTTGAACAATAACGGTGAATCACTCAACAACAAGCTGGAAGTGGTGGATGACTACACGCTTCGCGGTAGCAAAAAATCCACTGGTTGGTTCCAAGGCCAAGATCATCAAGGTCACGATATCTTCTTCTATGCCAAATTTAGTCAGCCAATTGCTAGGGCAATGTTGGGCGAAAGTGACAGTTTGCCTACTCAACAGATGGCTCAGAGTTCGGTTTACGAAGGTGACGATCTGACCGCCTATCTAAATTTTGGCGCGGGTGATGAAGCTATTGAAATTCGAGTGGGTATCTCACCAGTGAGCTGGCAAGGCGCACAGAAGAACTTAGAAGCCGAAGTGCCTGAGTTTGATTTTGCGCAAACGAAAGAAGACGCAGAGTATGCATGGGCTGAAAAGTTAGCCAAAATCAAGCTAGAAGGAGGCAGTGACGCAGAGAAAACCAACTTCTACACCGGTATGTATCACATGATGATCGCCCCGATAGAGTTCTATGATGTCGATGGGCAGTATGTGGATATGTTGGGCGGTTTGCGTCAGTTGGAAGCAGGGGATACCCCTAACTACTCTATCTACTCCACTTGGGATACGTTCCGTGCTGTTCACCCGATGTGGACCATTATCGATCCTAAACAAGCGACTTTGTACGCCAAAGATTTAATTCGCAAATCCAATCAGGAATTTGGGTTAGTGCCTAAATGGGAAGGGCACGGCTCAGAAACGGGCACCATGATTGGTTATCCCGCGGCTGCGATTTTGGGTGATGCAGTGACCAAAGGCTTAGTTGATGCTGAAGCGGCGTATTCCGCCTCGGTGAAGTCTGCACGTTACGCTCCAGATGAATATCCGCAGATCCACGATGATATTTTAAGTTCAGTGATGGCTGGTCAATTGAGCTATCACGAAGATGAACAGTGTGTTCGGTATCCGAATTGGAACTCAGTCTCATACTCGTTGGAGTACTCCTTCTACGATTGGACCATTGCCGAAATGGCCAAAGCCGCAGGCGATATGGACGGCTACGAAGAGTTTAAAGAGCGTTCCTATTACTCGCTTAATCATTGGGATGCTGATGCCGGTAATGCTGATGGCACAGGTTTCTTTGTACCTACCGAGCTGAAAAAGGGTGGCGTTGACCCATGTGAGCTGAAATATGCCTCAGCCAATTTTGACCCTTATCTATCAGATGCTTATTACTACACTGAAGGAAATGCATGGCAATGGCAATGGACCTTTATGCAGGACTTGGACAAGCTAACCGAGATCATGGGGGGCACGTCAGGTTTAAACGATAAACTCAACAACCTGTTTAATGCTGATCCAAATGGCGGTGATGCCCATCAAGATATGACCGGTTACATTGGCCAGTACATTCATGGTAACGAGCCATCGCACCATGTGATTTATCTCTATAACCGTACGGAAGAATCGTACAAGGCGCAGGAGTATCTGGATCAAGTCTATGACGAATTCTACAAGCCTACTCCGGATGGCATTATCGGTAATGAGGATGTTGGCCAAATGTCGGCGTGGTACTTAATGTCTGCCCTCGGTTTTTACCAAATTTCCCCTACGGATCCTACCTACAGCATAGGCCGACCTATTTTCGACAAAGCCACCGTAGATATCGGCTTGGGTACCTTTACGGTGACGGCGGAAAATAACGGCCCAGACAACATGTACATCAAAGAGGTGACCATTAACGGTAAGCCTTTAGATAAGTACAACACCTTCCAGCACAGCGAATTCAAAGCGGGTGGCGAACTCCATTTCGTCATGACGGGTGACAAGTCTCAGGCAATGAAAGCCAATCTTGGCGAGTAATCATTTCTAAGGGGGCTAAGTGCTCCCTTTTTTGTGTGCAAACTCAATCTTGGACAATAACCATGCAATTTAAGAAAACACTTCTCTCAATCGCAGTGCTCAGTGCTGTGTTTAGTCTGGCTGCTTGTAACAGCGATGACGAATCCGGATTTGATGTGACTGCTACGCCCACTCTGGCATACGTTGATACCTTGATTGGTACCGAGGGCTTAGGCAATGTAAACCCTTCCCCCGTGATGCCTGAGGGGATGATCCAGCCCTCACCGGATAACTTTGACCCGACAGGGTGGGAGGGTAAAGGGTCACCCGTGGAGTATGACCCAGTACACGATTTGCTGTCTGGCTTTTCCATGACCCATATTTCTGGTGCGGGTAAAGGGGATTTAAACGATTTTGCCTTTTTACCTTACACCGGGTTCGACACTGACCCAGTAACGATGGATAAAGCCTCTGAAGTGGCGGAAGTGGGTTACTACGCCGTGGATCTGGTGGAGACGGGTGTTAAAGCTGAACTTTCGGCCACAGATCGTGTGGCATTCCAGCGCTATACCTTCGAGCCCGGAGAAGACCGAAAAATCCGCATTGATCTGCAGCATGAGTTGCTAGAACAGTACGGCAACCATTCGCGCAATATCTATTACAAAAGGGTCAATGATACTACCGTGGTCGGTGCCCGTACTTCTAATGAGTGGGGACAGTGGCAAACTGTCTTCTTTGCTGCTGAGTTTTCCGAGCCTATCGTTGAGGAAAACTTGTATTCAAAGTTGGTCTCAGAAACGGAGCTGACAGAGACGGACGCTACTGAGGTGGGGTTAGAAGACTACCGAGGGTACGCTGAGCATGAGTCCGTTCCGGGCGAGCCGGAACCAGATCCGGATCGTTTGGCTCGGATGGCCAATGATGTAATGACACATTTGAACTTTGGTAAGGGTGACGAGGCGCTAGTGGTCAAAGTCGCTGTGTCTGGAACGGGAGTGGACGGCGCACTGAAAAACTTAGCCGCAGATACTAATGGCTGGGATTTTGAGCGTGTGGTCGCCAAAAATCGCACTGCATGGCAAAACGTGCTGGGTGATTTTGAATTAGAGGGGAGCAATCAGGCAGATAAAACCCTCTTTTATACTTCTTTGTATCGCACTTTCATCGCGCCATTTGTCTACCAAGATGTGGATGGAAAGTACCGTGGTATGGATGGCAAAGTTCACCAAGCGAAAGAGGGCTCGGTGAATTATTCTGTCTATTCGATGTGGGATACCTTCCGCGCTGCTCAACCGTTGAAAACCATCGTAGATAAAGAGCGTGCCATCGAATATGTCCGTGACCTCTTGAATAAATACCGCACTGGCGGCGTACTACCTAAGTGGGAACTGCACTCAGATTATACAGGGGAGATGGTCGGTCATCCTGCTATGGCTGTGATTGCTGATGTCATGGTGAAATACCCTGACGCTTTTTCAGCCGAAGAGTTTGATTTGGCGCTGCAAGCAGCTGAAGAGTCGGTGAATTTTGACCTGAACAAAACCGAAACTTGGGTTCCTTACCAAGACGCATGGAATGGTGACAAACGTTTCACCATCATGACCCGCCACAATGAGTACCAAGAAGACAATGGCTTTATTCCAGCTAATACGAAGTGGGCCGCTGATGCGGGCGATAAGCCAGGCTATGTCGATGGTTTGAAAATGGATAAGTACGATGAACTGGTCAGCGAGTCTGTTTCTTATGGTTTAGAAAATGCGTACTACGACTGGTGTATCGCGCAAATTGCCAAGCTAGCGGGTGATGATGCCCAGTATCAACGTTATATGGCACGTTCAGAGTCGTTCAAAAACTACTTCGACTTCAATCCAACCTACTACGGTAAGCTGCAAGATCCCGATGGCAATACCTTGGGTGTGACCGGATTTATGCGCCCTGTTTATCTCAATAATGGCTCGAAGGAGTGGGCAAATAACCTGAAAGTACAATGTCTGGATGACAATCTGGTGCTCGCGATTCCAGATCATATGGATTACGACCAGTGTAAAGACCGCGCGGATCTCAAGCCTTACGACACGTTCTGGCCATATCGCGCCGAGCACCGTGGTGAAGACTTCACCGAAGGCAATAGCTGGCAGTGGACTTGGTTTGCACCGCACAACCTCAATGGTTTAGCTAATGTCATGGCGGGCGAATTCATTGAACGTGATGACTTTTCGTTACCTGAAGATGTCACACCAAAAGGCAAAGCGGCATTTTTGACCAATTTGAACGCCTTGTTCAATGCGGATCCAAATGCAGATACCAGCCAATCTCACGACATGTCGGGCTACATTGGCCAATTTGTGATGGGTAATGAGCCCGATCACCATGTGCCTTATCTCTACAACTGGACGGCACAGCCATGGAAGACCCAAGAGGTCATTGATCAAGCCATGAACACGTTTTATCACCCGACCCACGATGGCTTGATTGGCAATGAAGATGTCGGTCAGATGTCGGCTTGGTATGTGATGTCCGCTTTGGGTTTTTACCAAGTGACGCCGGGTGATGCGACTTACACTATCGGACGCCCGCTATTTGATAAAGCAGTGATCCCTGTTGATGGCGGTCAGTTCACTATTACGGCGGAAAACAACAGTGACGAGAATATCTACGTCAAGTCCGCCACTATCAATGGTCAGCCTCTTGGGGAAAATTTTACTTTTGCCCACAACGAGCTTAGGGACGGTGGTGAATTGCATTTTGTGATGACATCCGATCAATCTGAAGCGATGCAAGCACAGTAATCCAGCCTCTCCACAATCGCAAAAAGAGGGGCAAGCCAGCCCCTCTCTTTCTGTAGACACTTTAATCACTATGGAATAGAAACATGAAACTAAAAAGAACGCTCGTCTCTACTGCAATCATCGCTGTGATGTTGGGGCTCGCTGGCTGTAATCCTGAAGAGGACAGCAGCGGCTCCGGCACGGTTTTAGACACCACTCTGACTCAATATGTCAACCCAATGATAGGTACCGGAGCTGATGGCCACACCTTTCCTGGCGCGGTCGTGCCTTATGGCTTGGTTCAACTTTCCCCCGATACTGAGATGGAGGGCTGGGGATCAGCCGCGGGTTACTTTGATCATGGTGAGCTGACTGAAATTCCTGTTTACGGTTTCTCTCACACTCACCTCTCAGGCACCGGAATTACCGATCTTGGAGACATCCTCGTTTTGCCCTTTACCGAGAAAGAAAATGCGGTTTACAACACTTTCGATAAGAAAAACGAAACTGCAGCAGCTGGATATTACGCTGTGGAGCTAAACGAAGGCAAAATCCAAGCTGAGCTGACAACGACTCAACGTGTTGGTTTTCATCGCTACACGTTTAAACAAGGCACAATTCCACGCATCAAGTTCGACCTTGACCACACCCTAAACAAGGGTCATTTTGATAACCGTACAATGAATGGCGACCTTGAGTTTATTGATGCTTACACCATACGCGGTATGCGTAGCTCAAATGGTTGGGCGAACAACCAGCATGTCTATTTCTATGCGAAGTTCAATCAGCCTATCGTCAAGGCAATGGCGATGGTGGATGGCGTAGAGACTGAAATTGATGTTGAAAATGACAATATAGATGCCACCAAAACCATCGCCTATTTAGATTTTGCGCCTTCATCGGTACCGCTGGAAATTCAAGTCGGCTTGTCTCCGACAGGTGTCGAAGGCGCTCAAAAGAACTTAGAAGCCGAAGCACAAGGTGTCTCTTTTGATATGGCACGTGAAAAAGCCAATGATGCGTGGCACCAAGAGCTGAGCAGAATGATAGTTTCGGGTGGCTCAGAAGATCAGAAAGAAATCTTCTACACCGCGCTTTATCATGCCTCGATTGCCCCTATGATTTTCCAAGATGTAGACGGTCAATATCCGGCGATGCGCACCCGTATTCAAAAAGATGCCGGAGAGACACCGAACTATTCCGTCTACTCAATGTGGGATACCTTCCGTGCCGCTCACCCGCTAAAGAGCATCATAGATCCTGAGCGAGCCGAAGAATTTGCTAATGACTTGATTCGTAAGTATCAAGATGGGGGAATTTTGCCCAAATGGGAGTTGCACAGCCATTACACCGGCACCATGATTGGCTTCCCTGCCGTTTCCATCATTGCGGACGCAATGGCGAAAGGCTTGGATGTCGACCCACAGCTTGCCAAAGAAGCGGCGGAGTTCACCGTTCGTTACCACGAACCGGAGGAGTTCCCAGACTGGAGCGAAGATAACAATATCGGCGCGGCAAGTGTGGTGCAGGTACAAGCGTACGAGGATAATGGCTTTGTCCACCACGGCTACTGGAACAGTGCTTCTTATACCCTAGAGTTTGCTTATGGCGACTGGGCGATGTCAGAAATTGCCCGCATGGCGGGTGATACGGATCTGCAGAACGAGTTCTTAACTCGGGCGGAAAACTGGCTGAACCATTGGGACCCAAGAACGGGGTTCTTACGCGCGAAAAACCATCCTGACAGCACATCACCTAACAAACCACCACTCGAGTTTTATCAGCCAGTGGATGAGGAAAGATTGGATGAGTGTGTTTTGGTGGAGTTCCCTAGCGGTTCTGGCGAAATGAAACCGCAATGCCCGTTATTGCCGTTTGACCCTTATTACGTCGACGAGTTTGCCTATACCGAGGGCAATGCATGGCAGTGGAAGTTTCAGCCGATGCATGACTACAAGCGTTTAAAAGAAGAGATCTATAATGCGGATGCAATACGAGGTAAAGACACTACTCCAGAGATAGCCTTCCGTGAAGATTTGGATGAGCTCTTTAATGCCAGTTCATCCAATACTGGCGAAGAATTACCTGATTTGACGGGCTACATTGGTCAATACATGCATGGCAATGAGCCATCGCATCATATCCCATACCTGTATGCGCTTACCGATGAACCTTGGAAGACGCAGGAATATCTCGACCAAATCATGTCCGAGATGTACACCACTGAGCCTACCGGACTGATTGGTAACGAAGATGTAGGTCAAATGAGTTCTTGGTATCTGATGTCCGCCATGGGCTTCTATCAAGTGACCCCAGCTGATCCAACTTACACTATTGGCCGCCCACTGTTTGACGAAATTACCATTCCGGTAGAAGGCGGTGAGTTTAAGATTATTGCGGACAATAACAGTCCTCATAACAAATACGTCAAGTCAGCCACCATCAATGGTCAGCCTCTGGGTGAGAACTTCACCTTCAAGCACGATGAAATTAAAGCTGGAGGTACACTCCATTTTGTGATGACCGGCGATAAGTTACAGGCGCTTCAACCGCAGTAAGTTTCCAAATAACGCCCTTTAAAACCTACAAAATAGGGAGCAATGCGCTCCCTGATTTAGGAGTGATTCAATGAAATATAATAAAAATGCCATCACAGTGGCCTTGATGTCGTGCATGGTTGGTCTTACGGGTTGCAATGATGATGATACTGCCTCCCGAACGGCTGAAACCAACAATATTCTACAATACGTTGACCCATTCATCGGTACAGGCTTTAACGGCCATACTTTTCCTGGCCCTGTTGTACCTGAAGGTATGGTGCAGCTCTCTCCGGATACTGAGCTGATAGGCTGGCACTCATCATCGGGTTACCATTACGATAAAAATACTCTATTTGGCTTTTCCCATACACACCTTTCTGGTACGGGTATGGGTGGCTTGGGTGATGTTCTGTTTCTGCCATTTGTTGAGGATAAAGCCAAGTACATTGAAGAAAGCGATGATTACAACGAAGCTATTTCGGTGATTATGGATAAAACATCCGAAGTGGCGGAGCCCGGCTATTACTCAGTAACCATTGCGGAGAATGGTATCCAAGCAGAACTGACTTCTTCAGAGCGTGTTGGTTTCCACCGCTACACTTATCCAGAGGGGCAGCCACAGCGGTTGAAGATTGATTTAAACTCTATCCTCAACAGTGACTGGGGCTCGACCTCTTTGCGTAACAAGCTGACGGTGAGTGAAGATGGTTACACGGTTACTGGTGAGCGAGATGCGTCGCACTTTTCTGGGTGGGCAAAGAATCAGAAGATCTTTTTTCACGCCACTTTTGATAAGAAAATTAAAGATGTTTACATTCTTGCCAATGGAGAAGCGGTCGATGGCCTGAGCGCCGAGCACATTTCTGAGTTGATTTACGATGACAACGGAGAGCCAGTGGGGCGCGAAAAGGCAGATGTTACTGCGTATTTGGAATTTGAAGAAGAAGGCTCGCAACAACTCAATGCTCAAGTAGCACTGTCAGCGGTTGATCCGCAAGGTGCTGAGATAAACCATCAAACCGAAGCGAATGTTTCCTTTGATGTTGCCCGTAGCAATGCGCGTGAAAAATGGGCCAACGCCCTCAATATGACGATTGAGGGGGGCACCGAAGTGCAAAAAGAGATCTTCTACACCGCGCTTTACCATACCAAGATAGCCCCTATCGTTCATCAAGATGTTGATGGTCGATTCCGCGGGATGGGTAAAGGGTCGATTGGTGAAGGTGAAGGAGAGTATTCAATCACTTATGGGCAAACAACTGACAGTCAACCGAACTTTTCCGTTTACTCTTTGTGGGATACTCACAGGGCGTTGCATCCATTGAAAACCATTACCGAGCCAATGCGCGCGGTGCAGTACGCGAAAAACCTCGTACAAAAGTATAGCGAGAGCGGTTTATTGCCGAAATGGGAGCATTTGGGGGATGAGACGGGCACCATGGTGGGTTACCCCGCGGTGGCAGTGATCGCTGATGCGATTGCCAAGTTCCCAGGTGAGTTCACGCAACAAGAAAAAGAACTGGCCTTACAAGCCGCTATCGATTCGTCAAAATATGAAAATTATGTCCTGCTGCAGGCCGAGTGGGATCAAGCTGTGTTGGATCGCACCCTAACCAATCATATTGATTACATTGAGCAAGTCGGCTTTGCACCGGCTATACAACGCATCGACGATGAGCCTGTGTTTGAAGACTATACGCTTGAATCTGTTTCTTACGGCTTAGAAAACGCGTTCTATGACTGGGCTATTGCTCAAATTGCTAAGGCCGCGGGTAATACTCAAGCTGAAGCCGACTATCTGGAGCGTGCCAAGGGGTACCAGAAATACTTTGATTATAACCCGGTTGAGTATGCCGAGTATGGTGTGACCGGTTTTATGCGCCCAGTAATGATTGATGAAACTTTCATGGACCCATTTGACCCTTATGGCACGGAGCATGAGACGGGCAACTATACGGAAGGTAACGCATGGCAATGGACATGGTTTGTCCCGCATGATATCGCGGGCTTGAAGGCGATTATGGGCGGGGAAGCCCAATTCCAGTCGAATCTGGAAGCGACATTTACCGCAGAAAGTGAAGGTACAGAAACACCGGATATGTCTGGTTTGATTGGACAAGTGGCATTTGGTAATGAGCCGTCGCACCACATTCCTTACCTATTTAACTGGACGGCAGAGCCGTGGAAAACACAGCAAGTGGTTGACCATATTTTGGATGATATGTACCTAGCTGCACCTGAGGGAGTAATCGGTAACGAGGATGTTGGGGCGATGTCAGCATGGTATGTGATGTCAGCATTGGGTTTCTATCAAGTGAATGCCGCTGAACCTATCTATACTGTTGGCCGCCCACTGTTCGACAAAGCTGTTATACCTGTCAAAGATGGCACCTTTACTATTACGACGGAAAACAATGCCGATGACAACATGTACATCAAATCTGTCACGATTAATGGCAAAGAGCTGGGAGAGAATTTCACTTTTGCTCACAGCGAATTTAGAGATGGTGGTGAGTTGCACTTTGTGATGACGTCTGACAAATCTGAAGCGATGAAAGCGCAGTAAGCTGTGATAGCAATATAAGAAAATGGCTTGGCAATCTGTCCAAGCCATTTTTATTAGCGAGTGGCCGGGGTAAAAATACTAAAGGGATAAAACTGTATATATGTAACCTTTCCTAATGGTGGAGATATCTGTAAAGCAAATAATAAGATCGTTAACATTATTATATTCTAGGCAGTTTGTGGCGTAGCGTTTACTGTAAGATTGGTGTGCTTTCTGGATTTTTGTAACCTTAAAATGAAAGTGTGAGATGGCTCATTAGTACAAAAGACCGGTAGGGTGTATACCTGTAGGCAGAACTAATTCAAACATGGGTTATCTTGAATTAGCTTTGTGTATAGAACCCTATGCGTAGAGTGTAGCTAATGATTTTTAATGACTTAATTTCATCGGTATTAAATGAGCGAGAGCCATTTCATAACATATGGTTTGCGGGGGATTTTCATACACCGCCAGAATTTAGCTATCAGGTTAATTTCCCCCGTTTAGAATTGGTTCTTAGTGGGGAATATATTAATGAAATGGAGAGTCATGACCTCAAAGTGACTCAAGTTATTGCTCAACAAGGGGACGCGATATTTATTCCTCCCAATTGCTGGAATAAGCCGGATTGGGATACCGATTGTTCTGTGTTAAGCATTCTATTTGGTCGCCGCCAAATGGGCTTTAGCCTAGTCAGTAAGAGAAAAAATGAAGCAAGCTTTTTCGATATCCAAAAGCATAGTATTCAAACTCGTTCCGGCTTTGCTATTGATAACATTCTAGAGGCACTCAGTGCTTTAGCTCGTGAAAGCAACAAGAAACCCATGGATGAGCTTTTACTACAGGCACTACTGCAGTATTCAAAGAGTATGCTGGACACTCCAGTTGAGAAGAAATCCCATAATCGTGTTCAGGATCTGTATCAGGGGATTTGTATCTATATTCAAGAGAACTTTCATCGCCCAATTACCCGTGTCAGTATTGCATCACGTTTCAGTATCTCCTCTAACCACCTCTCTCGTTTGTTCCGCCAGCAGGGGCACATGACACTCGCGGACTACATTACATGGGTCAGGATCGATCGCGCTAAATTCATGTTGAAGAAGTATAACTTTAAGCTGAATGAGGTATCTATCCGCTGTGGATTTAAAGATGTGAATTACTTTTGTCGTGTGTTTAAAAATCGAACTGGCAAAACACCTACAGAATACCGCGCGTCTATCTAGTTAATATTAAACAAGTAACCTTGACATGGCGTACATAAGTAGCGCTTGTAAGTCGACACTGCTTCTTGTTAGTAGCAACCGCTCAGCGACTTGGCCTGTCAGTAGATTACGGGTGAGGTTGGTTGCTGCCATGATTTGCTCAGGCGTTGGTTTGGTTGGCATAACCAGAGCTATGGCGAGATTGACGTTGCCCATTTTGGACGCCCAATCTATTGGTGCTTCACTGGCAATAACAGCGACAGCAAGGTGCTCTGCATCCGCAAACATGACATGGGGGAGAGCGATACCAGGTGTGACACATGTGGATGAGCGCTCCTCTCGCTTAATGAGGTCGAGAACGAGCTTATCGGCTTGGAGTGGATGAATGAGCTGGGCTAATCCTTTGAGGCATTCGAACTTATTGAGCTCAGTGTAGGCTTTGGCGTAGTACCATTGGATCTCACAGGGTGGGCATATTTGGGGTATGCGTTCAGCTAGTTGGCTGCAAAACTGATAGTCGATATGAGAGCCAACCACAGTAAAGTGTTCCGCGATGATATCTTTGATGACAAAACAGGCTAGCTCCGCATCAATACCCTTTGCGGTGATCTGGCAAAGGTCACCATGTTGAAGACCCACTTGCAACATGGCAACGGACTTGGTGAGGTTAGCACTGCGGTTTTGCGTGATATTGATGATACGTAACGTACTTTTGAACTTTTTGGCTACCCGATTAAGGGGCAAGCTCACGTAGGCGCTGGCATTGCTATTGTCGACAAAAAAGGTGATTTGGTATTCGCTCATCAACAGACTTAGCCACGGCAATGCACTAGGAATACTTTATCGACATTAAGTAACACACTTTCGATTGAGATTTGAACTTGGTTGGAACCTTCAAAACGGCCGGGCTGTTCAATCTCAATATCGGACACAATCAATACGCGATCCGCTTGATCAATATCATGGGGGGTGAGTTGGTTTTCTATCCCCATCGCGCCTTGAGTTTCAACTTTAATCTGTACGTTATACTTTGGGGCTGCTTTGATGAGAGCATCCGCTGCCATATAAGTATGAGCGATGCCTGTAGGGCACGCTGTCACCGCTACGATTTTCATAGTTTATCCACCTATTTTTGGGGGATATTATCACAGCGCTTTGGAGGGGAATTGATTTAATATCAATAAACACAAGAGCACTATCACAGTTTAAATTTCACGTTACATTAATCCAGTAAATGCACCTTCTGTCCTGTATATCGAGGGAAGCGGGGTCGCTAGGGTATATACCGCGTGGAGCGTTTCAAGGTACCAATAATGGACATAACCAACCTAATAAAGCCGGAGACCATTTGCTTAGATCTTAAGGCCGAAACCAAAGAGGAAGTGCTCAAGGAGCTTGTGGGCATGCTCGATGCTGCAGGTAAGCTTGAGAGCAAAGAAAGGTTCCTCTCTGATGTTTGGCGGCGGGAGGAGATTGGCAATACCGGCTTTGATGAGGGGATCGCCATTCCGCATGCCAAAAGCGATGCGGTAGTTCAGCCATCTGTTGCTGTGGGCATTAGTCGTAAAGGCATCGATTACGGTGCTGATGACGGTGAGCTATCAGATGTTTTTTTTATGCTGGCATCGCCAAATAATGACGAGCACCACCATATTGAAGTATTGGCACAAATTTCTACCAAGATCATTGAAGATGGTTTTGTTGAGCAGCTCAAAGCGGTTGATACTGCCTCAGAGGCGCTAGAGTTACTGACTGGTACTCAGAACAATGCTAATGAGAGTGCATTAGGCTCTTCTGAGTATGTGCCTGTGAGCCCATGGGCTCGAAAGCTCAGTCGTATCAAAGAGCACCTGTTGTTTGGTACCTCTCATATGATCCCGTTTATAGTCGCGGGTGGGGTGCTGCTTTCCCTTTCGGTGATGTTATCCGGACATGGTGGTGTGCCCGAGGAAGGTGTTCTTGCTGATATTGCAGAGATGGGCATGGCTGGCCTCACACTCTTTACAGCGGTATTGGGTGGTTACATCGCTTATTCTATAGCGGATAAACCTGGTTTGGCCCCTGGAATGATAGGCGCTTGGATCGCCGTGAGTCATTACAATACTGGTTTTTTAGGGGCAATTGTCGTCGGTTTTTTCGCCGGGTTTGTGGTTTGGTTGCTAAAGAAGATTCAGTTGCCAGACAGCATGATGTCGCTTGGCTCCATTTTTATTTATCCGTTGATTGGTACGTTTGTCACCTGCGGGGCGGTGATGTGGCTGATAGGATCACCCATTGCCACAGCCATGACGGTAATGAATGACGTGCTCACTGGTATGGCAGGTTCTGGTAAGGTGATGTTAGGTACGGTATTAGGGGCGATGACCGCCTTTGATATGGGAGGGCCGATCAATAAAGTCGCGACCTTGTTCGCCCAAACCCAAGTCCATACCCAGCCTTGGCTGATGGGCGGAGTGGGTATTGCCATATGTACCCCGCCATTAGGCATGGCATTAGCAACCTTCCTGTCACCGAATAAATTCAAACGTGAAGAACGAGAAGCAGGAAAGGCGGCGGGTCTCATGGGGATGATCGGGATCAGTGAAGGCGCGATTCCTTTTGCCGCTGGCGATCCCGCGCGAGTACTCCCTGCGATTGTGGCTGGTGGTGTTGTGGGAAATGTGGTGGGTTTTATGTTCCACGTGACCAACCACGCACCATGGGGGGGCTGGATTGTGTTACCTGTCGTTGATGGCAAGGTTGGCTATATTGTGGGCACGGTTGCAGGCTCACTGACAACAGCTCTGATAGCCATTGCTTTGAAGAAACACGTAGTGGAAGGTGAGAGCCTTATTGCTCAGTCGCCAGCTTATTCATCCGTTATAGGTGAGGGCGAAGCGGATATTCTTGCGGTGACTTCATGTCCGTCAGGGGTAGCGCATACTTTTCTGGCGGCGAAATCTTTGGAAAAAGCAGCAGGTGCTGTGGGGGTTAAGATTAAGGTCGAAACCCAAGGAGCAAATGGCATCATCAACCGAATTACTCCCGCTGACATCGAAAAGGCTAAATTGGTGATATTTGCTCATGATGTTGCAATCAAAGAGCCTGAGCGTTTCAAAAAGATGCGAGTTATTGATGTGAGTACCAAAGACGCCATGCTTAACGCTGCTGCGTTAGTACAGACGAACACAGAATAATTCGCATCTGGTGCTGAAGCTTGGTTAGATTACACGATTTTAGGTTGTCCGTCTGAAGCGGTGGCACCACCATCAACGGGTAAATTCACACCATTAATAAACGAGGCATCCTCACTGGCTAAAAACGCGACTACCGCAGCAATTTCTTTTGGTTCAGCTGCACGCCCCAAAGGGATACGTTCATTAAACTTGTCGCGCACTGAGTCTGGCCAACCATTAGTCATATTGGTTTTGACTAAGCTTGGGCATACGGCATTGATGCGAACCCCGTCCAAACCATGGTCCAGCGCCATTGCACGTGTTAGATTCACCACCGCTCCTTTCGTTGCACAATAAAATGCTGCACCCCAATCACCACCTAAACCAGACACCGACGCTGTGTTGATGATGCAGCCGCGGGATTTCAGTAACTCTGGTAAGGCAAATTTTGCACAGTAAACCACACCATCGATATTCACTGCCGAAATTTTACGCCAATCTTCTACACTACATTCCAGCACATTTCCGGGAATATGAATGCCCGCATTGTTGACTAGAATATCCAGTTGCCCGAAGTGTTCGACACAAGTTTGGATTAAGGCTGCCACTTGTTGAGCATCTGAGACATCGACTTTCTGCGCGGCCACGCGAGACTGATCAAAGTGCTCTAAAGCTTTTAGCAACTGCTCTTGCTCCCAGTCTGCTAGCATCAATTGAGCCCCTTCATCATAGAGACGTTGCGCAATAGCTAAACCAATACCATTCGCGGCACCAGTGATGATTGCCACTTTGTTGGTTAAACCTTTCATAGAAAAACTCCTTCGTTGTTAATTTGAAAAACAGGATCTTGTTGCTCTTCGCTTCTGGCTTGCATGAGTTTGTAGTTGTCTGAGTAGTCGACGGGAATCGCGACGACTGCTGGCCCTTCTACTTCCATTGCTTGGCGGAGAATAGGCATTAATTGATCCGCTTGTGTCACGGCAAACCCATGCGTACCAAACGACTGCGCGTAAGCTTGAAAGTCTATCGGTCCAAACTTTACGCCTGAGATGCGTTGATATTTTTTCTGCTCCTGTATTTCCACCATGTTGTAAGCATTATCGACCCAAATGATATGAACTATGTTGCAATTTAAGCGCACTGCGGTTTCCAGCTCCATGCTCGACTGCATAAAGCCACCATCACCAGAAACTGACACTACCTTATGCCCAGGTTTTAATAAGCTCGCAGCAATTGCCCAAGGTAGCGCCACTCCCATCGTTTGCTGACCGTTCGAGACCAACATCTGTCGAGCGCGAAAACAGCTTAAATAGCGTGCTATCCAAATATGAAAACTCCCCATATCGAGACACAAGGTGGTATCGGGTGTGATGATTGCCTGCATGGTTTTGAGCAAGCTTAACGGGTGAAAACCTGCTACTCGCTGCTTAATCGGAGAGCTTTTGATGATATGCCTTTGTTGCGCCACTTCTTCTAGAATCGATACGGCCGTAGACGATAAACGGGAGCATTCGCGGATCTGTGTACAAAGTGTTTGTAATGTCGAACCAATATCGCCAACAATTTCGAGACAGGGTTGATAGTGCTGTTGATACTGCGCAGGCTCAATATCAATATGAATGATTGAACAACGGCGAGCATTCCATAGTTCTGGGTCGTATTCGATAGGGTTAAAGCCGATGGTGATAATCAAATCGGCATCTTGCAGTAGCACATCCCCCGGTTGATTATTGAATAGCCCGACTCGGCCAGCGAAATGGTGATAATAGTGAATATCGACGGCCCCTGCCGCTTGATAAGTCCCCACCACTGGTAATTGCGTTTTTTGTAAAAATTGACTGATCGTAGAGGCGTTGGCTTGATCGCTGGCATGTAAGCCAAGCAGTACCACGCAGCGCTGTGCTTTATTAATCCGATGAGCGGCTTCTTCAATGGCGACCCGATCCGCATAACCGCTTGGGCGAAAACTAGGTGGGATAACTAAGTCTGTATCCGTTTGCTCACTTAAGACATCTTGTGGAACGCTGATAAAACATGCGCCTTGGCGTCCAGACTCAGCAATTCGAAATGCATTGGCCATGATTTCACTCGCTGCGTCAATATGCTGGATCTCAGCGCTGTATTTGGTTACTGAGCGAAAAATGCTCACCGTGTCCATGCTCTGGTGAGTTTGTTTTTGCTGGTAAGTTCGTTTTACCGCGCCACCAATAGCCAGTATCGGATCACCCTCTGCGTTGGCTGTTGCAACACCGGTGACTAAATTCCCACATCCCGGACCTGAAGTCGCCAAGGTCACGCCCGCTTTACCCGTCAAACGTCCCATGATGCCTGCCATAAACGCGCCATTGGCTTCGTGTCTTACCGGAATCAGTTGCACTTTAGTGTCTTCCAGAGCGTCAAATAAGCGATCAATTTTAGCTCCGGGTATACCAAAGACATACCGAACACCTGAGGTTTCTAGCTGCTGGGCAATTAACTGCGCGCCACTGCGCAAAGCGTGAGGGGATGACATAACATTTCCTTTTGACTGACTATGTGTTGAGTTATTTTTCAGCCGCTTCGATAGCGGCATGAAGATCTTTTGGTACTAGGTCGGCATCAAGAAAATCGCTTGATACTGGTGTATCAATCACAAGACGTGAGACACGACCGATTTGTAGAAAACCCGATGAAATTAGGTAGTCCTGAACATGGCCTCCGCCTGTTCTCGCTCGATTAATAAAATGTTCGTGATAGCCGGGGACATTAATTCCAGTGGTGTACCTAGGACTGCGAAATCCTGCCATCACACCGGATTGATGCTTAAAATGAAACGTGGGTTGCTGTTTTATTGCTTCGAGCATTGGCCGATACGGACGTTGCTGTTTAGGCACCGTGCGGGTTTGGACGAGTGGAAAACTCCCTTCAAGCCGAATCGCACAAAAGATGTTGTCACTAGGAATCAGACGATCGATAAGTCGATGGACTTCTTGACGGGTTAACGTGTCATTAATTGGCAGCTCAATGTCTGGTTTGAAAAAAGTGAACACCGCGAAAGGGGTTTTTTGATCAAGCTGAGCAGGATGTGCTGAGCCATTCGCGTGCAGTTGGAACACTTGATTATCAAAAGCAATCAATTCGCCATCTAATTGATTAAAAGTCCCTAAACCAAAATCACCGTGTTCAAGCAATTCAGCAATAGTTGTTGACCCTTCATAAACACCAGCAATCAAAGCACTCATCAGTGAAGTTTGATAAATCTCGCCTTCTCCTGAGCCTTGCTGATAGCGAGCAAACTGTTCTGAAATTTGCTGAGAGCAAGAACAGACTGAAGAGATAGAACGTTGCATAACTGAACCTAAATATGAATCAATATGTATATTTAGATTGACTTGAGGCGCCCAACAAATCCAATATAAAAAAGATTTATTTTGATATGAAAAATATATGGATGAATGATGGAATTTCGCTACATGAAGTACTTCGTCGCAGTAGCTAAAGCGAAACATTTTACCCGTGCAGCAGAGCAGTTAGGCATCGCTCAACCACCGTTAAGTCAACAGATAAAGAAACTAGAAGAGGAGTTAGGCGTTACTTTATTTAAGCGCTTATCTCGCGGTGTTGAGCTGACCGCAGCGGGTGAAGAGTTTTATCATGATGCACAGCACATTTTACAAGAGGTGGAGTGTTGTCAGCGTAAGCTAGAGCAAATTGCGCGAGGGGAAAAACAGGAGTTACGTATCGGACTTGCTTCTTCAACGGCGAGTAGCAGTGAAGTTTTAGAAAATATTCGCAGGTTACATGAGCAATATCCGACGCTTAATTTAGTGGCTGTTGAGCACTCAATGCCCGAGTTGGTCACATTGATTAAACAGCGGCGTTTGGAATTCGCTTTTATGCGCCTGCCTTGCTATGCCTGTGAGTCACTTAACCGGCAGGTCTTATTTGATGATCCTCTTGTGGCAGTTACTCCGGCTAGCTATCGTTTGGTTGCTCATTCAACACTCGACTTGACCCAGTTAAATAATGAGAATGTCTTAATGTTCCCTCGTGATGCTGGCCCAGCGCTGTATGACCGTATTGAGGCGGCTTTACATAATGCGGGAGTACATATTGCTCGACCTTATGCTGCGCCACAATTGCGCACCGCAATTACCATGGCACAAGCCGGCTTTGGCATTGCGATAGTACCGTTATCTTTAACTGAACATCTTGATCAGTCAGTCGTTATACAGCAAATCAATGATATGCCTTTTGTCAGTCAGGTCGCATTGGTATGGGATAGCCATCATCATCACCCCTTAATTAATACCAGTATTCGATGCATGAATAGCCTTAAACATGATCGCTTGCATGCCTAACACATGTAATCAATATCAGACTTATGCACGGTATTTTTAATGGTCAGTTTGTCTGTTCATAGACATGACTTGATTGGATTGACATCCCCTACATTGGCCAAGAAACCACTGACCATACCGATGGCATAGTTAGTCATTGATACTAGTCGGTATTGGATAGGCCTAGCCTTCTTTGCCAGTATCCGGATTGCATGAAGCGCTGCTCGCTAGCGTAGAGAGAGTATCTAAGGCCAACATACTGATTAAAATCTGAAAAAACTTGGTCTTGATAGTGCGAAAGTGTAGAGGTTGAACGTTTAGCTAGTGCATCGTGAACACTCGACCCTGCAAGCTGTCCATGCATGAGTGCTTTGGTAATTCCTGCTGAACTGATGGGATCATAGCTAGATGCTGCATCGCCTACAGCCAGCCAGTTTTGAGCTACCACTGCACTTAAGATGCTGGAGCTCGCCCCACGTTTGAAAAGAGTAACTTGGTCGGTCAATCTTTCAGTGAGTCGCTCTTTCAGTGTTTCTCTGATGAGCTGAGTTTGGTTGAGCAGAGAGTACCAGACATTTAGGTTATCGAGATTTTGTTCCTGCATTTGCTGTGTGTCAGTGCAAAGCGTCACTATAAGCTTATTCCCGGGTAGCTTTGCTGCATACCACCACCCATACGAACAAGACTCAACCAGAGTACGCGTAGGCATTAATACTGGCTGTATTTGTGTCGCCTGATCATCAATAAGCGCACCAATATAAAGCACTTCATCAAAGGTATTACGCGCTATATCTAGTCTGCGAGCCGATACAGCGGCACAACCAGTCGCATCGACAACAAAATCAGTATTGATGGTTTGTCTCTCTGTTTTTTTGTTTAGTTGTAAACTAAAGCCGTGCTTGTTTTTGGAGAGTTGTGCTAGTCGCGAGTGTGGATTGAGATGGATTCCTTTATGTTGAGCAATGTCACTCAGTTGTTCTTCAAATCGCTTTCTATCTAAGTGGTAGCCTTGCCCATCAAGGTCGAACATAAAATCGTTCATACCCGGCTGATCACTTCCCCACAGGGAGAGGGAGCCTGGACACACGGTATGTTCTGCTAGCATGCGATCTAGGTGTTCACCAACTAGATCGCGTAGTATCGGTGTGGCGGCAGGTGGAATGGTTTCACCAATTTTTGCTTTGGCCTTGCCGTTGGCTTCAAATACGTCGATATGAAACTTTTCACCTGAAGCATTGGCGTGATTTTTCAGAGCCAACGCGGTAGCAAGTCCTGCAGGTCCGCCACCAATTATTGATACGTGGTAATCTTTCATAGGGTTATGACAGCTCTTCTTTTAACAAGCGGGCAAACCTTTGCTTGCCCGCAGTAGGTGACAATCGCCGATGGCCAGTTAATCTTCTGGAATGGCAGAGGTTAAGCCTGGCTGTACTAGATCACCCTCAGACTTATACTGGCTAGCGACTTCAATGAACTTGTCTACTCCGTAGTTGTTCCCTTGCTCAGCTTTGACTTGTATCCCTTGGATCACGAAACCTGTTTTGTGCCAGTTTTCAACGTAATCAATGTATCTTTGAAAGCGACCACGATTTTGTGGGTAATCGGTTTCTGTTCCTTCCCCGCGAACGCTGAATAGCTGCCTGCCGAGAGACCAAGTCTGGCTGCTCTCGTCGAATGTGCATAAATCTACGGGATAGACTTGTACAGGGCGCTGCGCCGGCCAAGACCAATAAAGCGTATTGTTCCCCGGTGGATTAGGATCTGGCTCGTGTACTGCACAACTGTTGTAGTCGGTATGCCAAGGCTGAGCCATGAATTTAGATAGATCCCCAGGCTCGACAGGGTCTTTGTTTAGTGGAATGTAACCTATGTTTAGGAAGGGTTGATCAGGAGTGGCATCTTGATAATCGAGTCTTTGTTGGTTAATGCGAAATGGCCCTGCTTCTCCTTGCCACTTCTGCTGGTAAAGGTTTACATCACGAACAATGAAGGTGAGATCGATTCCGGGTGAATAACGTCCTCCCAAGCAGTTTTCTAAAACCACTTTATCCAGTTTTTCCCCAAGGCTGAGTGATGGGGCTTCAGCTTCGCTTATGCCGTTATGCCATTGCTTTAAAAGAAAATATTGAGTTGTGGAAAGTGATAAAAAGCTTTTTTGCGCATCACCTAATGAAAGCGGCATCATACGACCTTGCTCACTTTGAGCGGGATCGTTGGGATTGCGAATCAAACTGTCAAAGTTGGGAAATTTTACCTTAGGATCGTCAGACGGTTTGATTGCAGCTACAAACCGGTGACCATTAATCGCTTGTCCGGGAAGATTGGTATTCCACTGTTGCAAAAAAGCGCCGTGAAATACTGGGAGTACATCTCCATAGAAAGAGGCGGCGTATTCAGGGTTGTATTTGCCATCAGCAAAAAGGTTTGGGATGAGATCTAGCTGTTCAACCCAAGTATTGAAAATATCATCCCAGGTTGAGACGACATTACGTGTCTGTGGCGCGTAGCTTGGATCGGTGCAGACAAACCATCCTGCAACAACGCTTGCTTGGCTACCATCATTAAATTTAATGATCGCGTTTACCGGACCGTCTGAGACATCATCGAACCAACCATCGTTATCGAGTGGATCTTCTAATGTTGGCTTATTGCCATCTGCATCGACAAAGGCAAATGCGTTACCGTAGCCCCCTGTAATGATCAATCTGCCGGTATCTGGCTCAATTTGTAATTGTCCAAGAGTGGTAATGTCCCCTGAGCTTGGGTTTTGATTTTCAAAATGATCGGCGGGGAAGCTAACTGGGTAATCGCAACTGGCTATATTACCTTCACTGTTGATATAGGTGCTCGGTGTTTTGGCGTCAAACTCGACAATTTTTCCTGACTCGGAAGATTGAATAGTGCGTGGTCCTGGGTCAATGACCAGTTTTGTCATTCTGTCATTGGTGTTTAGTACAGTGCCGTAAGAAGGATTACGAATTGGTGGTGTCTGACCATTGCGATAGGCATTTATGCCTTCTTCTTGCCCATTGGAGCTCTGGATTCCCCAGTTGTTGTTCTTTTTGTTGGCAACATGTACTGACCAGATAATGTCTTCGATGGTTTTGCCATTGACTACATCACCAATTTTCACTTCTTTACCGGCAGTATTACTCGGATAGCTATGTTGCTCGTCACTGTAGGCGAAAATACGAAAACGAGCTGCTTGACGTTTCACTTTTTTGTCGGGAGTGGAGTCACGGAAGTCTTCGGCAGTGATAGGGGTATCTTCAGTGCCTGGTTTGATTGGTAATCCACCGAAGAGCCCTGTGTCTTTGTCTAACAACTCGCCCGCAGCGGTCTCTGGCGCAATGTAATACTCTTCACTGTTTCCGACTCGTGCGAAATTGATAGCCGGATGTACTCTAAAAATACTTGTCATAATTGTCTTTCCTTAGTGTTTGACTATTGCCCGTCATTACTTAGCTTTTTTGGCTTGCTTCAACTCTTGATCCCAGAAGTAGACATTCATAAAGGCATGGCTGATATTAAGGTTCGTTCCGGGTAGGGGATCCAAATTGACGGCCGGGGGAAAACGTTGTGATGTATTGTGACAGCGAAAGCAGTTGTTCATTGTGCTCTGGCTTTGAGTAAAGGTTTCAATAGTTGAGTTTGATAAACGTAACCCTCCAATAAGCAACTGGTTACCTGATGAGTCGACATCAGTCTGTAGATCCATATCAGGGACGAGGGCGTTCTCTTGGCGGAACCAAATTGCAGAAACCTCGAAGTAGTTTGACCAAACATCATTCTTATTCAGTTTACCGAGAACACTTTCATTCAGTTGATTGACGACTTTGATATTCGTTGGAACTGCAAACGACATTTGGGTTGCGAGATTGCCATCTTCGAATTGTCGACACACTTGCGTTACTGGCGATAGCTCTTGTGTTGCTTCATCGAGGGTGAGTGCACCGCCTTGGTTTAAATTACATTGCGAAAATGGAGTCTTCGCTTGATAAAACGTCCAATCCTTGTCAGATATAATGGTGCTTGGTGAATGTTTAGAGGGAACGTTAGGAGCATTATTTTTATGTTCGAACGTTGCCCAGATCATTTCAGGGTGGTTTTTAACGACGCCTGCAATATGAAAACCGACTAGTGCCAATTTAACGTTAAGTGATTTGGAATCATCAACGACAATTTTGCCTCCTGAGTTTTTTAGCGCATAGACTGATGAGTCCATAGTATAAAAACCCGAAACATCCTCATTCGGCTGAACTATTTTCCAAGAAGCTTTAAATTCAGCCACATTGATAGGGAAAGTAGTTTCAGGATGCTCTTTTGCAAGCTTTTGAACCGTTTTATAGTTGGTTAAGTCTCTATCTTTCATGAAGTTAACGAATTCGGGGTTGATGTATTGAGAGTAGTAAACGGCACGACCATCTTGGTCCACTAATATCCCTTCCGTACCTGCTTGTAGGTATTCATCCATACTGTGAGCGGTCATGGTTTTCGTCATGCGAGGCATTAAATGTTCGCGATCAGAAATTCCAAGTAGATCATAGGGAGTGTCGAAGCCAAGAAACCTGGGTTTACCGTTTTCTTCTTGCGTTAGCCATAAAAACATTTGCCAAGACCAGCGATGAAAGTCGCAGCTAGTGTCATCTGAAAATTCATTACCATCAGGGAACGGGGTTTGTTCGTGTGGAAACCAATTGGTTTCGGCGACACATTGCTTATCGGAAGCGGGAGGCTCTGAGTCGGCGTATGCGACGGGAGCAGTAAGGGTACATAGTAGGCCTAGCCATGCGCAGTGTATTTTGTTGAGCATTTTTTATCTCCGTGTGAATGTTTATATTCAACTGGTTTATTATTCAGGGTTGAGTATAGGCCGGAGCTTATGGTTGGCCGGTTAAGGGAGGATTATTTGGCTTGGAATGGTCAAAATATATTCAAGTATTAGATTTAAAGCACAATAAATGCCCACTTAAACTTCAGCAGTATCAATAGCTCCTTAACGACTGCCTATTTTTTTAAGTGTTTGCTTTTAAATGATATTTTTGTTTTTAATGAGGGAATTTGAAACGAATGACGCGAACTTTTTGACTAATGTTAGATAAGAGGCTAAGAGGATTAAAACTCGTGTGTGATGGTTTGGAACGGCATGAGTATTGAAGTAGTGAAAATCAAGCAGCACAGCAAGACCTGATTGCTGTGCTGCTTCCAGTATTATTTACCTGTGTAGGATGTTTTTCCAGACTACGATCTACATAGTAACAAACTCTTCTGAGCCTGTTGGGTGGATAGCCACTACAGAGTCGAAGTCGGCTTTGGTTGCGCCCATCTTCATTGCTACGCCGAAGCCTTGGATCATTTCATCGACCGTGAAGCCGATACCGTGTAGGCCGACGACGGTTTCTTCTTCACCGGCGCAGACTAGTTTCATCTTACATGGTTGACGATGCTTAGTAACCGCTGTGTACATTGCGGTAAAGCCAGACGTGTAGACTTTAACGTTGTCTTTACCGTACTTCTCTTCGGCTTCTTGGGTTGTTAGGCCGATAGTGCCGATTGGCGGGTGGCTGAATACCACCGTTGGCACTAGGTTGTAGTCCATCTTGGCTTCTGGTTTGTTGTTAAACAGACGCTCAGATAGCTGACGACCCGCTTTAACGGCCACTGGCGTTAGCTCAATACCGCCTTCCATGATGTCACCGACACAGTAGATACCAGGCACGTTGGTCTGCTGGTATTCATCGACTTTGATGTAACCACGGTCATTGGTTTCAACACCTGTTGAAGCTAGGTTGATAGCATCGGTTGCCGGATGACGACCAATCGCCCAGATCAGCGTATCGACGTTTTGAGTATTGCCGTTCTCTAGGTGAAGCGTTAGGCTGCCATCGGCTTCCTTAACCACTTCTTTTGGTACTGAGTAAGTGTGCAGTGTTGGGCCTTCCGCTTCCATCACTTCAACCAGCGTCTCAATGATCATCGGATCAAAGCTACGCAGTGGTGATTCTTTACGGCAGAACAGGTGAGTTTCTGTGCCAAGAGCGCTTAGTACGCCAGCAATTTCAACGGCGATGTAACCCGCGCCAATAACTGCTACGCGTTTTGGTTGCTCGCTCAGCTCGAAGAAACCGTTTGAATCGATGCCGTGCTCTGCACCTGGGATGTTAGGAATCGTCGGGCGACCACCTACAGCGATTAGGATGTGATCAGCGGTGTAGTGCTCGCCGTTCACTTCTACCGTTTTCTCATCAACAAACTTAGCGAAACCTTTAATAACATTAACTTTGTTGTTGCCAAGTACGCGATCGTAAGATTGGTGAATGCGACCGATGTAAGCTTGACGACTTTCAACCAGTTTGCTCCAGTCGAAGCCTTTCACATCAACATCAAAGCCGTAGTCTTCAGCGTATAGGTTCATCGCTTCGGCCACCTGCGCACCATGCCACATGACTTTCTTCGGAACACAACCAACGTTGACACACGTACCGCCTAGATCCTGAGCTTCAATCAACGCAACTTTAGCACCATACATCGCTGCTCGGTTTGCTGAAGCAATACCACCACTACCGCCACCGATACAGATATAGTCAAAATGAGTCGCCATTACTTTCTCCAATTATTTGCGGGATGAAGCTGCTGTGCGATATGAGCTGCCCAGCGACAAACTCCCTGCGAGTTTTAATTCATTGTCTTTGATATGGAGGATAGATCGGTTGAACTCAATCTATCCTGTTTAATTTTTCTTCGGCCTGCGCTGTACATTGAGCGCGAGTGTCCGTTATTCCGGTACGATCCAGTCTACTTTGAAATGACCGGTTGCAGGCGCGATGGCTTCTTTGAGGAAAGGCAGAATGGCGTTCATCTGGCTCTCCAGCTTCCATGGCGGATTAATCACAATCATGCCTGATGCGGTCATTCCGTGCGCATTGCTGTCTGCCGCGACACCCAGCTCAATTTGTAAGATCTTACGGATGCCAAGGCCTTCAAGACCTTCAATCATGTCTTCAATGTCGCAGCGATTAACGACCGGATACCAGATAGCATAGATGCCCGTGGCCCAGCGTTTATAGCTCTGATAAATCGCTTGGACGACATCACGGTATTCCTTCGCCAGTTCGTAAGGCGGGTCAATCAGTACCAGCCCACGACGCTCCTGTGGCGGTAAACTTGCCTTGAGGCGCTTGAAGCCATCTTCCTTATAAATACTGACCTGACGGTCGCGATGAAATTCCTGCTCCAAAAGTGGGTAATCGCTTGGGTGAAGTTCCGTCAAGACCATGCGGTCCTGTGGGCGCAGGTGCGCGCGAGCCACTCGCGGTGAACCAGGGTAGTAACGCAGTTTGTCACCGTTATTCAGTGCCTTGATAGATGCAAGGTAGCTTTGGATATCTTCTGGAATCTCAGTTTGTTGCCAGACACGTGCGATACCGTGTTTGTATTCACCTGTCTTTTCTGACCATTCGTGGGTTAAGTCATAGCGACCCACTCCTGAGTGGGTATCATGGTAAACAAATGGTTTATCTTTTTGCTTGAGCGCATTAAGGATAAGGCTTTGAACAATATGCTTAACCACGTCAGCATGGTTGCCTGCGTGGAAACTGTGGCGATAACTTAACAAATTGACACTCTCTAACGGGTGACCGCACTGGGTAATTTAATGGCTGATAGTATACGCCACTATTGAAAATTGCTGAACCTACCTATATTTACTATTTAAGACGAACTAGCAATAACCTAGACGAACTCGTCAGTTCGCTTTGCCAATAAAAGGAATCTTTATGTCTAATCCTCTTCTTAGCTTTACCGATTTGCCCCCGTTTTCTGAAATAAAACCTGAACATGTGAAACCAGCCGTTGAACAGGCGATAGCAGATTGCCGTGCAAAAATCGAACAGGTATTAGAAGGAAACAGCGACCCAAGTTGGGAAAATGTCGTTGCGCCAATTGAAGAAGTGGATGATCGTCTCAGCCGCATTTGGTCACCCGTGAGTCATATGAATTCGGTGATGAATAGCGATGAGCTGCGTGAAGCGTACGAAAGCTGCTTACCGCTACTGTCTGAATACGGCACTTGGGTTGGTCAGCACAAAGGTTTATTCGAGGCTTACAAAGCAATTAAAGCGAGCGAAGCGTTTGCAGGTCTGACGCAGGCACAGCAGAAAACCATCACTGATTCCTTGCGTGATTTTGAGCTATCAGGCATTGGTTTGCCAGCGGATGAACAGCACCGCTATGGTGAGATCAGCAAGCGTATGTCTGAGTTGGGTTCTAAGTTCTCCAACAATGTATTGGACGCGACTATGGGTTGGACCAAACATGTTGAAGATGAAAAACAGTTGGCAGGTATGCCGGAGTCTGCGCTGGCAGCCGCCAAAGCAGCAGCGGAGTCTAAAGAGCTGGAAGGTTACCTGCTGACGCTGGATATTCCGTCTTACCTTCCGGTGATGACTTACTGTGACAATCAGGAATTACGTAAAGAGCTGTATGAAGCTTACGTCACCCGCGCCTCAGATCGTGGCCCTAACGCGGGAGAGTGGGACAACAGTGAAGTCATTAACGAGCAGCTAAAGCTGCGTTATGAAATTGCCCGTATGCTGGGCTTCAATACTTACAGTGAGAAGTCTCTGGCGACCAAGATGGCCGAAACGCCATCGCAAGTCTTGGGTTTCCTCAATGACCTTGCCAGCAAAGCCAAGCCGCAAGGCGAGCGTGAAGTTGAAGAGCTACGTCAGTTTGCCAAGAGTGAATTTGGTGTTGAAGAGCTCAACTTATGGGACATTGCTTACTACAGTGAAAAGCAGAAGCAGCACCTGTTCCAGATTTCGGATGAAGAATTGCGCCCTTACTTCCCCGAACAAAGAGCCGTCAGTGGCTTGTTTGAAGTCCTCAACCGCGTATTCGGTATGAGTGTCAAAGAGCGAGAGGGCGTTGATGTTTGGCATGAGTCAGTACGATTCTTTGATATTTTCGATGCCAATGATCAGCTTCGAGGCAGCTTCTACCTTGACCTGTATGCGCGTGAGCACAAGCGTGGCGGTGCATGGATGGACGAATGCCGTGTGCGTCGAATCAATGCCAAAGGTGAGCTGCAATCACCGGTGGCGTATCTTACTTGTAATTTTAATAAACCGATTGGTGATAAGCCTGCGTTGTTTACTCACGATGAAGTGGTGACTTTATTCCATGAGTTTGGCCACGGTATTCACCACATGCTGACTCAGGTCGATACTGGGGCAGTTTCAGGTATTAATGGCGTGCCATGGGATGCGGTCGAACTGCCAAGTCAGTTCCTAGAGAACTGGTGTTGGGAGGAAGAGGCACTGGCGTTTATCTCCGGTCACTTTGAAACGGGGGAGCCATTACCAAAATCGATGTTGGATAAGATGTTGGCAGCGAAGAATTTCCAGTCGGCGATGTTTATTCTTCGTCAGCTAGAATTCGGTTTATTTGATTTCACGCTGCACACCGAATTTGACCCAGAAATGGGGCCTCGCGTGCTAGAAACCTTGGCTGAGGTCAAATCTAAGGTCGCAGTCTTGCCAAGCCTAGAGTGGAATCGATTCTCACACAGCTTTAGCCATATTTTTGCCGGTGGTTACAGTGCAGGTTATTACAGCTACCTATGGGCAGAAGTGCTTTCTTCGGACGCGTTCTCCCGCTTTGAAGAAGAGGGTATCTTTAACACAGAAACCGGTAAGAGCTTCCTAAACAACATTCTTGAAATGGGTGGTAGTGAAGAGCCAATGGAGCTATTCAAGCGGTTCCGTGGCCGTGAGCCGCAAATCGATGCCTTGCTGCGTCATTCAGGGATTCGTGCTTAAGCACTAAGGTTTGAGACTAAAATCGCCCTCCAACTAGGAGGGCATTTTCGTATGGGGGTTTAGCCTTGTAACTTACTCTTAATTAGCTTATCAAGAGAAACCAAGCCCGGTCCCCAGACTACAACGTTGAGAATCATCAGGCCCCACAGCTGATGGTCGTAAAAGCCTTTCTCCCACAGCAGTGGGTAGGATACGACGGCAATGATATTGAACACGAACAAGATGGCCGCCATTGGGCGGGTCAACAGGCCGAAGGCGATAAAGACAGGCAAGATCAGCTCAGCGGCGGTACCCATGTAAGCCGCTAATTGCCAAGGTAAAATCGGCACCTGATATTCGTACTCAAATAGGTACAGAGTACTGTCCCAAGAGGCAATTTTGGTCAGGCCAGAATTAAAAAAGACCCAAGCAACCCAGAGCCGACAAAACAGCAGTAGCAGAGGCACAAAGACGCATTGGGCTTTATCGACTAAGGCGTCGTAGCTCTCGATCATATTTTTTATTGCGTTAGACATAGTAACAATCCTTATTCTTATTGGGCGAGAGAAAACCCAGAAATTAACTGGTTCTCCAGCAGCACTCCCAGATAAGGCAGGTGTGTTTCCGGGATTTCCCCTAGCGTGCAACCTGAGCTGAGATACTGAAGCAGTTCAAAAGGCAGCTGTTCGAGTGACATAGTCCAACATTGACCGTCGGGTTGACTGATGATCACGCCATATTCAGCCTGATTGAGCGTCAGCTGTTCGAAATCATTATTCTCAATGGCCAGACGCAGCGAGTACACCGCGTAGGGCGAATGAAAAGGCAAAGTGCCGGGCGAAAGATGAAAATGGATGTAAGGCTGCTGTTGTTCTGCGACTTCCGCCAGGCGAGCAATTGGTAGAATAGCCTCTGGTGCTTTGACACCACCTTGGAGCTGTTGAGAGACATCGATTTGCCATTCAAAACGCGCCACATCCGCCAGATAAGGCGCAGCCTCAACCACGGCAGGGAAAGCTTCTATGGTGGTTGCGAAATGTTCACCATAGTAAGTCACGTCACCAGAGCGAAGAGGGTGGTCGAGCACATGCTGACGAGCTAATTGTTCAAAGCACTCTTCACCCACCAGCGCTAGTACCATAGGGTAAGTGGCCTGAAGTACTTCGCTTAAGCTGATGATGAAATTGTTGCGGTAAATCTGCATTCGTTCGTCGGCACTGAAGGTATCAGAGCAGATATCACAGGCATCACCCGTCGCCTGATAGTGCAGAGCACTGGCGAAGTTTTTTTGCAGTTCTGCTAGAGATTGACTCATGACGCCTTTCTCCCCTGCAGAGCGTCAAACTGAATCAGCCTCTCACTGGCTTTATGGCACTCTGCCAGTAACACGTCAGGCTGAGGAATATCCAGATCCCATTCAATCAGCGTATTGCGCGGACCGTGAGTTGTCAGCCATTGTTCGTAGAGTGTCCATACTTCATCAGAAACAGGCTGACTGTGGGTATCAATCCAGATTTCACCTTTTTCCAGCTGCTTAATCGTAAAGCCTGCCAAATGAATTTCATCGACTTTATCGGCGGGAATCGCGTTGATGTAGGTCTGGCTATCAAAACCGTGATTAAAGGCGGAAACGTGAATATTGTTGAGATCAAGCAGTAGTCGGCAGTCGGTGCGCTTTTGTACTTCAGCCAGAAATTCCCACTCGGCAATCGTAGAGTGAGCAAATTTCACATAGCTCGAAGGGTTTTCTATCAGCATTGGGTGCTGAATATAATCCTGAACTTCGATGACATTGCGACAAAACACTTCCAAGGCTTCTTCTGTATAAGGCAGTGGCAGAAGATCATTGAAATAGTGGCCGCCATTTTCACTCCAGCTGAGATGATCGGAGACCAAAAATGGGTCGACTTCATCAATGAGCGATTTGAGCTGTTTAAGGTGATTGGGATTGACTCTTTCAACGCTACCTAGCGATAAACCAATACCGTGACAGCTGATCTGGTAGTCATCCATCAGTTTGCGCAGGCTTTGTCTGGCTGGTGAATAGGGCTGAAAGTAGTTTTCACTGTGGATCTCCAGCCAAGATAAGGCAGGCTTATTGTCAGTGAAATAATCGATATGAGGAGAGCGCAGTCCTACACCCACCTGGTCGTGGTAGTTGTCCTTATTCACGAACTCTTCCTATGCGAGTAAAACAAAAATAAAGGCGACCGGGTTGAGCCTAGGCCGCCTTATCCAATCGATTAAGAAGACTGAGTGCTACCGCCAGCTAGCTTGCCACATAGTCCTTTAGGAACGACTACGAAGGCATCTTTCTGGTTATCTTCTTTTGCAGTACCTGCACAAGAACTGGTTTTGGTTGCACAATCATTTTTACCTGCTTTTGAAACGCCGTAGCATTTCTCTTTTTCTGCAGCGACAGCCGGTGCCGCAGTGAGCATTGTGCCACCTAGAGCTAGTAGACCAGTAACAGCAGCAGTAACAGCAAGATTAGACTTTTTCATAGTAATTTCCTCAGACTTTTCCTTTCTTAGTGAATACCCAAGTAATCTCCGTCAAAACGGTTCTTTAGAGGTCACTTGGGTATTTTTCACAAGCTAATTCATCAACTTGCTTAATTAAAAGGATAGAAAAAGCACAAATAAACTTTCAGAAAAATTATAAAAAAACGCATTGTTATTAGTTTTGTTTATTTAAGGCTATGTTTTATAAAGAAAATGCAACATAAAAATTTTGTGTTTTTTCTTCTGAAATAGGCAGGGTGTTTAGGGTATAATCGATTTTCATGTATAGATAACCAGTGGCTGAACTCATAATGGATCCTTCATTACTTCTTGACGGCCTTAACGATAAGCAGCGCGAAGCCGTTGCCGCTCCACTTGAAAATTTACTTGTCCTAGCGGGCGCGGGGAGTGGTAAAACCCGGGTGCTGGTGCACCGTATCGCGTGGCTGATGTCGGTGGAGCAGGCGTCTCCTTTTTCCATTATGTCGGTGACGTTTACCAATAAAGCCGCAGCGGAAATGCGAGGCCGTATTGAAGAGCTGATGATGGGCAGTGCTTCTGGGATGTGGAACGGTACCTTCCACGGTATCTGTCATCGCATTCTGCGCGCGCATTACCTCGATGCCAAATTGCCGGAAGACTTTCAGATCATCGATACGGATGACCAGCAAAGACTGCTGCGCCGTCTTATCAAAGCGCAAAACTTGGATGAGAAGCAGTGGCCAGCGCGCCAGGTGAGCTGGTGGATCAACGGCAAGAAAGACGAAGGCCTGCGTCCAAATCATATTGATGCTTACCATGATCCTGTGACCAAAACCTATCTGCAGCTCTATACGGCTTATCAGGAAGCGTGTGACCGTGCGGGTTTGGTCGATTTCGCTGAAATTCTTCTACGTGCTCATGAGTTGTTGCGTGATAACAAGTTTATCCGCGAGCACTATCAGGCACGCTTTAAACATATCTTGGTAGATGAGTTTCAGGATACCAATAACATTCAGTACGCTTGGCTGCGAATGATGGCTGGTCCAGAGTCACACGTGATTATTGTCGGAGACGATGACCAGTCTATATATGGTTGGCGTGGCGCTAAGATTGAAAACATTGAGAAGTTCACCCGCGAGTTCCCAAGTGTAAATACCATTCGTCTGGAGCAAAACTACCGCTCGACCAAAACTATTCTGGAAGCTTCCAACACTCTGATTGCCAATAACACAGAGCGTATGGGTAAAGAGCTATGGACTGATGGTGTCGAAGGTGAGCCCATCTCTGTTTACTCTGCTTACAATGAGTTGGATGAAGCCCGCTTCGCAGTCAACAAAGTTAAAGAATGGCAGGAAAAAGGTGGTGCACTGAATGATGCTGCCATGCTTTATCGTAACAACGCCCAGTCTCGTGTACTGGAAGAAGCGTTAATTCAGGCCGGCTTGCCATATCGTATTTACGGTGGCATGCGATTCTTCGAGCGTCAGGAGATCAAAGATGCGCTGAGCTATCTACGCTTGATGGCGAACCGCAATGATGACGCGGCGTTTGAGCGTGTGGTTAATACGCCAACACGTGGTCTCGGGGATAAAACCCTAGAGACGATTCGCTTCGCGGCTCGTGATCGTGGCTGCACTATGTGGGAAGCCAGTGTTGCTTTGTTGGATGAAAAAGTCTTGGCGGGTCGAGCGGCGGGTGCTTTGGGCCGTTTTGTTGAGCTGGTTAATGCATTGGAAGATGATACCTGTGAAATGTCACTGCATGAACAGACCGACCACGTGATCAAGTACTCTGGTTTGTTTGCCATGTACGAGCAGGAAAAAGGTGAGAAGTCCAAAGCACGCATTGAGAACTTGGAAGAGCTGGTAACGGCAACGCGTCAGTTTGAAAAGCCGGAAGAAGCGGAAGAGATGACCTTGCTTACGGCATTCCTGACCCATGCTGCACTAGAGGCGGGTGAAGGTCAGGCCGATGAATTCGACGATGCGGTGCAACTGATGACCTTGCACAGCGCGAAAGGCCTGGAGTTCCCATTGGTGTTTATGGTCGGCGTCGAAGAGGGCATGTTCCCAAGCCAGATGTCCGCTGAAGAAGCGGGTCGATTGGAAGAGGAACGTCGGCTTTGCTATGTGGGGATGACACGAGCGATGGAGAAACTCTACATCACTTACGCTGAGATGCGTCGCTTGTACGGTCAGGACAAATACCATAAACCATCGCGCTTTATTCGCGAATTACCAGAAGGCTGCTTAGATGAAGTGCGTATGAAAGCACAAGTCAGTCGCCCGGCAAGTTCGGGGCGCTTTAGCCAGACTGTGGTCAAAGAGAGCTTCAATGAAACGGGCTTCAGCCTAGGTGCAAGAGTGATGCATCCTAAGTTTGGTGAAGGGACGATCATCAATTTTGAAGGTAGCGGTCCACAGAGCCGAGTTCAAGTCGCTTTTAATGGTGAAGGCATTAAGTGGCTGGTGACGGCTTATGCCAAACTGGAAAAGATGTAGATTAGAGAGATGTTTCAGAGGATGGCTCTTTGACTCGACTACATCGAGCCTGCCTCTGTGCATAGGAAGCCTGCATAGGAAGCCAATGTACAGGGGCAAAACCTGAAGAAAAATAGATAAAGAAAAACCCCGAGGGCTTGCGCCCATCGGGGTTATAGTCTTACTCGCAGCAATCCGGCTACTAGAAGTGCTCCATGCATCAAATCCTTGATAGTATGCTGACGTCCTTCAGCTTAGTCCATTCATCGCCATCCTAGCGGTGTCCTTGACCCTATCCTGGTCTGCTAACAATCCTCGTTAGCTCACTTCGCTTGTTCCTTGAGCGGTGTCCTTTTCATCATCCTGATGATAAGTCCTTTCCTCGTCCAGAGGTGTCCATTTCCCATCCTTAGTAGTAACCATCCTAGTTACTATTGAGTCCGTTCAATGTCCTATTTGCTATCCTTGCCGATTGTTCATCCTGAACAACCGAATCTTCTTCCTGAAGATTACCAAATCCGTGGTAATTCCTGTTCCGTGTCAGCATCCTTCCGACAGGTTTAATATTACGTTTTTGACGGTATTCAGCAATAGCACAGAATTTGACTTATTGAATAAAAGTTTGGTTAAAATTAGAACGTTTTCTTTTATTACAATGACATACGCTTCGTAAGTTGTAATCTTCTCACTAAAAAAGCTATTTTTGCTCACCAGCCTGTAAGAGATCTCGCACAAGCTGGTGAGCAGATCGACGCTATTGGCCGATAGCGGCACCTTCGCGTCTTGGGTCTGCAGCGCCTTCTAATTCATTATTTTTGAATAGAATTGCGTGTAGGCCAGAATTCAAGTCACGAATATTCACTTCGAAACCCATTTTCTCTAACTCTGATTTGAATTTTTCTGCCTCTGTTCCTTGCTCAATATCTAATGTACCGAAGCGATTTAGCAAGTGTGGCTGGTTGATGGCTTGTTGAATATCCATATCCCATTGCGTGTGAGCAATGATCGCTTGGGCAACATAACCTATGATACGGCTGCCACCCGGAGAACCGATAGCCATATAAGGTTTATCGTCTTGCATGATGATGGTCGGTGCCATTGAGGAGCGAGGGCGTTTGCCCGGCTCTAAGCGGTTGGCGATAGGGTAACCGTCTTTGTGGGTACGGAAAGAGAAGTCGGTCAGCTCGTTATTGAGCAGGAACCCATTGGTCATCAAGCGTGAGCCAAACACGTTCTCAATCGTGGTGGTGATCGACACCACGTTGCCCTCTTTATCAACCACATTGAAGTGGCTGGTAGATGGCAGTTCGATGGATTCATCACGGCTTTGGCGCTGAGCGTAGTCCCAAGGTGGTGTGCCCGCTGGTGCTGACTCTAGTGCTTTCCCTGGCGTGATCAGTTTCGCGCGCTGCTTAAGGTAGTCTGAGTTGATCAAACCTTGAGTTGGCATAGGGACAAAATCTTCATCGGCCATGTACATGCCGCGATCCGCAAAGGCTAAGCGTGAAGCATCGGCGATAACCTGCCAAGATTTAGCGTTATCAGGGCCCCAGTTTTTGAGATCAAACTGCTCTGTCATCGCCAGAATCTGACCCACGGTAAGGGCGCCAGAACTTGGTGGACCCATTCCACAGATGTCGTAGCTTTGATACGCAGAGCAGACAGGTTGACGCTGTTTGATTTGGTAAGCATCGAAATCAGCTTGTGCCAGTACGCCCGGGTTGCCAGCGGCTGACTGAACGGTGTTGATAATATCGCTTGCAATCTTGCCTTGATAAAACGCATCCGCACCACCTTTGGCGATGGCTTCGAGTGTCGCTGCATATTCAGGGTTCTTAAGTAATGTGCCTTGCTGTTTGGCAGAGCCATCACTATTAAAGAAGTAAGCTTTTGTGGCAGGGAAACGCGACAAGCGCTCTTCATCCTTTTCAATTAAGGTTGCTAGACGAGGGCTAATGGTAAAACCGTTCTTAGCGACTTCGACCACAGGCTCAATTAGCTTTTTCCATTCAAGCTTGCCGTATTTCTGATGAGTATCCCACATCAGTTTTACGGTACCTGGTGTACCAACAGAACGGCCACCCACGACGGCGTCGTAAAACTGCATTGGTTCGCCATTCTCATCTTGGAAAAGGCGAGGGGTGGCGGCGAGAGGCGCGGTTTCACGGCCATCATAAGTCGTTAACTGCTGCTTTTTAGCATCCCAGTAAACCAAGAACGCGCCGCCACCAATCCCTGAGGACTGCGGTTCAACCAGACCCAGCATGAGCTGAGTGGTGACCATAGCATCGATAGCGTTACCGCCTTGCTTGAGGATATCAGCGCCCGCTTGTGTCGCTAGCGGGTTGGCGGCGGTGATCATCCAGTCTTTGGCCTTAACCAGTTGCTTTTGTTCTAAGCCACTACTGTGTTCTGGGGCAACTGAATCGGCAGCCTGATTTGCGGCAGCACCAACGGACGTTAGTAATAGGCACGTCGTTAGGAAAGTACGTTTCCACTGCATCTTGTTCTCCTTGTTATTTATGCAGCGACAAGAGTGACAGTGGAGTAACTTTGAGTCTAAGGATTTGTTATGGAAATGTAATCTTGAATCAAATTTTAGACACTTGAGAGCAGGGCAGACAGGGATTGCCACAAAATGCTCAGGCCGATAAGGGTGAATAGGACGCCACAAAGGCTATCGATATATACGGCCAGAGAATGAATTTTTCGTTGCATACGTTGAGTTGATAAGGCCCAAGCAAGAAATGAGAACCACAGTAAAGACAGCCCCCAAAGAATAACCAATGCCATTCCTTTACCGGTTAGTGACATGCTGGCTGGCACTAAGCTCGACATCAGGCTGACAAAGAACACCAACGCCTTTGGGTTGAGGATGTTGGTGGCAAAGCCGCGCGAGAAAGCCTGACGCTTGTTGCTCAGTAATAAGCTGGTTTGAGCGGATGGTTCGTCGTTTTGCTTGTTATTACGTAGGGTTGACCAACTGGCCTTGAGTGCGCCGTAGCCTAGGTAGAATAAGTAGCTGCCGCCAGCGAGTTGCAGCACCGCGAATAAAGTCGGCTGCTGGTGAACAAGGTAGCTGACGCCGGTTAGGCTCAGTACTGAGTGAAGCAGAATGCCAAACGATAAGCCAAGTGCAATGTATAAACCGGTCTGGCGACCGTAACGTGTTGCGTTTTGTACCACTAGCGCGAAATCCGGCCCAGGGCTCATTAAAGCGATAAAGTGTACAGTGGCTAACGTGGCAAGAATGGTCAGTTCGTTCATGGTAAGGCTCTTTGATAATTGATGACCGGATTGTGCCCTGTTCGAAAGAGTAATGATTGTAAATTATTGGCACTGAACCTTAGAAGGGGGAACACCATAAGTGGCTTTAAACGCTTTGCTGAAATGGGCTTGGTCGTAGAAGCCAATCTGGTGTGCCACTTCGGTACCGCAGACACCGCTTTTGAGTAGCTTAAACCCCTGCTCTAAGCGCAGGCGGCTCAGCCAGGCGTAAGGTGTCAGACCTACTTTGGCTTTGAAGTGGCGCTGGAATTGCGTTGGGCTGAGGTCACACAACTGGGAGAGTTGTTCAAGTCTGACCGGCTGCGCCAGATTCTCCATCAGATAGTCTTTTAACGTTGAGACTGACTGATTACCTAGCGGGACGATAGGCTTTTGCTCCAAAGCGCCATAATGAGTGAAAAGCTGTTCAAAGCCTTCATAAGGCAGGCAGTCTTTCGCCAGCTGACTCAATTGGTTATCGGCTAATGCACTGTGCAGCTGAGCGAGAGGGTTGAAGATTCGCGAATCGGAGACAATCAACTGATTGAATTGGATCTGAGCATTGTTTTGCTTCAGCTCGGCTAATTCACTGAACCATTCCGGCTCGACGGAGAACACACGTACTTGATAGCCGCTGTCGAGCATTGAGCGCCCATCATGCAGTTCATCTGGTGGCATGATGACGATTTGCCCGGCACCAACATTGTGGCTCTGACCTTGATAATGGAATTTTTGCTGGCCATGTGTGATCAACCCGATATGAAAATCAAGATGATAGTGGCGCTGAAAGGCAAACTTCTGATAGTTGGCTTCAATCAGGCTAATCTCTTTATTTTGTGTCGTGTGGTAGTTGACCTGATCCATAAAACAAAAAAGCTTGGTGAAACTTTCATCAAGCTTATATCGGCTGTGTCACATTGTCTTGTAAAAAACGATCACTTTACCGTTGCGATTTTTCGTGATTGTTTATTGGTCTTAAGCCCGTCAAAGCTAAATACCATGAGTGCGCCCCAGATAAAGGCAAAGGTAATGGCTTTATCTGTGGTAAAGGCTTCGCCATATACCAGTACTGCCAGTAAGAACATCAGGCTTGGGCCAATGTACTGAAAAAAGCCCAAAGTGGAGAGCTTAAGACGGGTAGCAGCCCCAGTGAAACACAGTAGTGGCAAGGTCGTAATGATTCCAGCGGAGATTAGCAGCAGGTTTAGGTTCATCGGGTTCGCTGCAAAATCAGAAGTGGAAGAGTCAGCAATCCACAGTAAATACACCGCGGCGGCAGGTAGCATGATCAAAGTCTCAATGAATAAGCCTGTTTGGGCATCTAGGCTGACTTTCTTACGTAATAGTCCGTAAAAACCAAACGTCAGTGCCAGAGCAATGGCGACGGTGGGGACTGAACCAAAAGCGATCAACTGAACCATGACACCGCAAGCCGCAAGTGCAACGGCAAACCATTGTAGCTTGCGCAGTCTTTCGCCTAAGAACAGCATACCGAGCAGGACATTAATCAAGGGGTTGATGTAGTAACCGAGGCTGGCATCTAACATATGATTGGCATTCACTGACCAGATGAAAATTAACCAGTTCACTCCCACGAGCAGTGAGGTGGAAACCAGAAATAGCATTTTGGTTTTGGATCGGATCACATCGCGCACACCACGCCAGCGACGGCCAACGTGCAGTAACACGGCCAGTAGAACAAAAGACCACACAACGCGGTGACCTAAGATTTCAAACGGTGAAACTTCACTGATGGTTTTAAAATAGATCGGTGCAATCCCCCACATGGTGTAGGCACCGATGGCGAGAAGGACGCCTTGCCGTGCTCTCTGTTGCTCTTCTGCTGTCATTGACGTTTACTCAAAGGGTGATTTTTAAAAAGGAAGCATCCAGTATACGAATGAGTCAGTTAATCACCTAGCAATTTGCGGTTTTATTCATATCGTAACACTACTACAATGTGCCCTTTGCTTTCCTCCACTCTTGGCGCTATCGAGATATCAATGACCGCGACGCTGCTTGCTGAACAATCTGACCCTTCACTGACACCACAAAGCGTACTTGAGGATGTGTTTGGTTATCAGTCATTCCGAGACGGCCAACAGGAAGTAATCGATGCCGCTGTTGATGGACAGGACAGTTTAGTCATCATGCCGACGGGTGGCGGTAAGTCACTCTGTTATCAGATCCCAGCACTTGTCCGTGATGGTCTAACTTTAGTGATTTCGCCGCTGATTTCATTAATGAAAGACCAAGTCGATCAGCTTAAAGCCAATGGTGTGGCGGCGGAGTGTGTCAACTCAGCTATGCCTCGTGAAGATTTGGTTTCTGTATATAACCGTATGCGTTCAGGTCAGCTTAAACTGGTGTATGTGTCACCAGAGCGTGTCTTGATGCGTGACTTTCTCGAACGCCTTGAAAGTCTGTCACTGTCCATGATCGCCGTTGACGAAGCACACTGTATCTCCCAGTGGGGGCATGACTTCAGGCCGGAATACGCTTCACTAGGGCAAATAAAACGACAGTTTCCTCATGTGCCTTTTATGGCGCTGACAGCAACGGCCGATGATGCAACACGCAGTGACATCATGCACCGTCTTCAGCTCAAAGGCCCACACATCTATTTGGGCAGTTTTGATCGCCCTAACATCCGCTACACCTTAGTGGAAAAGCACAAACCGATTTCTCAGGTGATCCGGTTTCTCGATACACATAAAGGCCACTGTGGCATTATTTATTGTGGTAGCCGCAAGAAAGTCGAGATGGTGACAGAAAAACTGTGCAACAACCATATACGTGCGGCCAGTTATCATGCTGGGTTGGAGGTTGATGAACGTGCCTATGTGCAAGAAGCGTTTCAGCGTGATGATATTCAAATTGTCGTCGCGACTGTGGCGTTTGGTATGGGGATCAACAAACCCAACGTGCGCTTTGTGGTTCACTTTGATATTCCGCGCAACATTGAATCCTATTATCAAGAAACTGGTCGTGCAGGTCGGGATGCCTTACCTGCGGAAGCGATGATGCTGTATGACCCAGCAGACATCAGCTGGTTAAGGCGTATGTTGGATGAAAAAGATGACGGGCCGCAAAAGCAGGTGGAAGCGCATAAACTCAATGCGATGAGTGCTTTTGCTGAAGCGCAGACGTGCCGCCGTCAGGTGTTATTGAATTATTTTGGTGAGTACCGTGAGCAGCCTTGTGGCAACTGCGACATCTGTTTGGACCCGCCCAAGCATTTTGATGCCACTGAACAGGCACGTAAAGCGTTGTCTTGTGTCTACCGGGTTAATCAGAGCTTTGGTATGGGTTATGTGGTTGAAGTCCTGCGCGGAATGCAGAATATCCGCATCCGTGAAAATGGCCACGACAAGCTCACTACCTATGGTATCGGGCGTGAGAACAGCCACGACTACTGGGTGAGTATTTTCCGTCAGTTGATCCATAAAGGGATGCTGTTCCAGAACATTACTCGCAACTCGACCTTACAACTTACTGAGGAAGCGCGCCCTCTATTGCGTGGAGATACTGCTCTTGAATTAGCCGTGCCTCGTCTGGACACCGCCGCAAGAGCGGCTAAGTCCGACAAACTCACCAGTAAAAACTACGACAAAAAGTTGTTTGCCAAGTTGCGTAAGTTACGCAAAGCGATTGCCGATGAAGATGGCTTACCACCGTACGTGGTGTTCAGTGATGCCACCTTGATTGATATGGCGGAAATCTTGCCAACCTCTTATGGTGAAATGCTAGCGGTCAATGGAGTAGGGCAACGTAAGTTAGAAAAATACGCGGATCCATTCTTAGATTTAATTCAGGAGCACATTACTCATCATGGTTGATTCAGTGCAGCAAACGGAATTTGGTTTACTTGAGTATCAAGCGCAACAAGGGCGTATCATCATTCGAGCTCCGCGTTTTGATTTTGATAGTTTTCCTCAACTGGCTGATAAGTTGATTACACTCCTTTCTGCGTCTGTGATTGAAAAGCAATGGGATGCTGATATTCACTCATGGTTGATTGATTTTGAGGGGTGTCAGCTGTTTCTTAAGTCCGAGCATTACAGCGAAAGTATCTGGTTGGAAGCTCTGAGTATAGATGCCAGCAAAGAAGAGTTAGATTACCTAGCGGGCCTGTTTCAGCGTGGATTTTAGCTAGGTTAACGATTGCGTAAAACCTGCCTATTGCGACTCATATTGGTTAATGTATAATCGCCCGCCGCGATATTTGTCGTGTTGGAGGTTTTTGCAATGTAATGGCTGAGTGTCAGTTTGCAGAAACGGCACGACTTAAATATCACATTGATTTTTCATTTTACATTGTTGGTCAGAGTCCTTCCGTGGCTTGGAAGTGATTCGATTTGGGTTCCCTCACCCCCAAACCAAACTAAAAAGGTATCGCATGAGTAACTTTACCCCTGCGCAGCAGCGCAAAGCCCTTTTCTTATTAGTCCTGTTCCACCTGATCATTATTGCATCAAGTAACTATCTGGTTCAGCTTCCGTTTACCGTGTTCGGGTTTCATACCACTTGGGGCGCTTTCACTTTCCCATTTATCTTCCTAGCGACCGATTTGACGGTGCGGATCTTTGGCGCGCAACTAGCTCGTAAGATTATCTTCTTGGTGATGCTGCCAGCTCTTGCGGTGTCTTACGGCCTATCCGTTCTCTTCTATGAAGGCGCATTCCAAGGCTTTATCCAATTAGGCGAGTTTAACTTGTTTGTGGCACGAATCGCGATTGCGAGCTTTATGGCTTATTTGCTGGGTCAGATTTTGGATGTGCACGTATTTAACCGTCTACGCCAGCTAAAGCAGTGGTGGGTTGCCCCAACGTGTTCAACCTTATTTGGTAATGCGCTCGACACCATCGCGTTTTTTGCGATTGCGTTTTACCAGAGTCCTGATCCATTTATGGCCGAGCACTGGACAGAAATTGCGCTGGTGGATTATGGATTCAAACTGGTGATCAGCTTAGGTCTGTTTGTGCCTATGTATGGCGTCTTATTGAATTATTTGGTGAAGAAGCTGACAGCCGTTAACCCAGAATTTAAAGTGGTCGGCGCTCAGTAAGTGTGAATCAAAACAAAGCCCGGTAGAGAATACTCTGACCGGGCTTTTTTATTGGGCTTGCTACTTAGCAATGATATTTAAGGGCCAGCCAATATCACTTTGGCGGTTGGCTTCAATTTCTAACTCTGCGGCAGTCAGAGGGTTGGCTTTCAGCCATTGTTCCGCGATAGTCAAAGTTAGCTTATCGCCTTGAGATTGAAGAGTGATGCTTGGTTCTAAATCTGGGTTGCGACGATGAGTGAGAAGAACCGCCAAACGCAACAGGCGCAGGACTCGTTTAGCACTATTACCCGACAGGGCGTGTTGCTCTGGTAGAGACGTGAGCTGCTCACGGTAACGACGCGAGATTTCACCTAGAAAGTGTTTTTGTGCTCGGGTATAACCCGGAAGATCAAGGTTTTGTAGCAGGTAAGCACTGTGTTCGCCGCCTTTCTTGAAATCAATCGTCAGACCGATCTCGTGCAGCTTGGCCGCCGTTTCGAGCAAAATACTTCCCTGAGCTTCTGTAATCCACTGGGCTTCACATTGCTCAAGTAATTTACTGGCTAAAGTAGCCACTTGCTCCCCGTATGCGGTATCAATCTGATAGCGACTTTGTACACTGGCAATTGTGCGCGCACGAATGTCGTCTTGTTTGAGTTCATCGACCATTTCATACACTAGGCCTTCGCGCAGTGCGCCGCCAGCTAGTGTCATCGAATCAATTTCAAGCAGTTCAAAGATAGCGATGAGAATCGAAAGACCGCTTGGGAATACCAATGCGCGCTCTAGTGTTAGCCCTTCTATCTCCAACTCTTCCAAATGATCCGCCAGCATGGCTTGTTTTTGCAGACGCTTGAGTTTGGCGTGAGTAATGACCTCGTCCATACCTTGTGCCAGCATAATTTCTTGCAAAGCCTGAACCGTACCAGAAGCACCGACACACACGTCCCAACCAATTTGAGTGTATTGCTCAAGGATAGGTCTCAGCGTTTCTTTAGCGGCTTCTATTGCATTGTTAAAGTTGGTTACGGTGAGCTGACGGTCTTTAAAGTGACGCTCTAGCCAAGTAACACAACCCATCTTCAGGCTGGTCAGCGCTTTGGCTTCAAAACCTTGACCGATAATAAGTTCAGTACTGGCACCGCCAATATCGACCACCAAACGTCGTCCGCAGCCACCTGATGTGTGGGCGACCCCTTTATAAATGGTCGCGGCTTCCTCCTCACCGCAGATAACGTCAATCTTGTGGCCGAGAATCTGATTCGCTTTCTCAACAAAGATATCCGCATTGGTTGCGGTGCGCAGTGTAGCGGTACCCACAATGCGAATGTGTTGAGCTGGGATATCCTGAAGTCGCTCGGCAAAGAGACTCAAGCAGTCCCACCCGCGTTGCATGGCCTCTTGGCTTAACGCATTGTTGCTGTCTAACCCTGCGGCAAGACGAACCTTACGTTTGATTTTGGCCATAGTTTGAACGCTGCCATCAATATGACGCACAACGAGCATGTGAAAACTGTTCGACCCGAGGTCGATGGCAGCGTAGAGCGGAGAAGAAACTGCTTGGCTCATAGACGACTTAAGAATCCTTTTGTTGACGTTGACGAGAGCGGTTGTGGTTACGACGGTTGCCTGAGCGTGAGCCACCAGTATTAGTGCGACGTTGCTGCGGACGGTTAGAGCGCAGACGTAACGGTGCTGGTAGATCTTCAATCAAAGCACTTGGGTCGTAGTCAGACACAGGAATCGTGTGTTCAATATACTCTTCAATTGGCGGAAGGTTAATCGCATAATCTTCACACGCAAAGCTGATTGAGTGACCACTGGCTCCTGCTCGACCTGTACGACCGATGCGGTGTACGTAATCTTCGCAATCGTCAGGTAGGTCGAAGTTAAACACGTGAGTCACTTGAGGGATGTGGAGACCACGAGCTGCCACGTCTGTCGCCACTAGCAGGTCAACTTCACCTTTAGTGAACTGCTCTAAGATGCGTTCGCGCTTCTTCTGTGGTACATCGCCCGTCAATAGGCCTACACGGTGGCCATCAGCGGCTAGGTGACCCCATACGGATTCACATTTGTGTTTGGTATTAGCAAAGATGATCGCGCGCTCTGGCCACTCTTCTTCAATAAGAGTTTGTAGCAGAGACATCTTGTGTTCGTTAGACGGGTAAAACAGCTCTTCCTGAATGCGGTGACCGGTTTTGACTTCCGGTTCCACCACAACGTGCTCTGGGTTGTGCATATGTTCGAAAGCCAGCTCTTGAACACGGTATGACAGTGTTGCTGAGAACAACATGTTCAAGCGCTCTTTGGGTTCAGGCATACGGCGGAATAGGAAACGGATGTCTTTGATGAAACCAAGGTCGAACATGCGATCAGCTTCATCAAGCACAACCGCCTGAATATTGTTCAGGTTGAAGACTCGTTGCTTATAGAAATCAATAATGCGACCTGTGGTGCCAATGAGTACATCGACGCCTTGCTCAAGCTTCGCCAACTGCTTGTCGTAGCTTTCACCACCGTAAGCTAAAGCTGCTTTGATGCCTGTGCTTTGGGTGAGAGGTTCTGCATCGTTGTAAATCTGAATTGCCAGTTCACGGGTCGGTGCCATGATGATGGCACGTGGTTGCGTTGGTTTACGACCCTCGTGCTCTGGAGTGTTCAGCAAATGGTTAAAAGTAGCCGTCAGGAAGGCAAGGGTTTTCCCTGTACCTGTTTGAGCCTGACCTGCGATGTCTTGGCCGGTGAGCAGTACCGGCAACGCCAAAGCTTGAATTGGGGTGCAAAACTCGAACCCTTTTTTCTCCAAACCTTCAGTAACTTGGGGGTGTAAACCCAAATTGGCGAACTTTTGCTCTGTGATATGCGTCTTTTTCATGGCTATAGAATATCAGCTTAAGCTTGCAATACGAAAGTAAATACATTCCAATAGGGCATCTAAATACTGGTTATCATCCAACCAGTTCCGAAAAAACACATTGGAGTGGAAGATGAGTGATAAGATTTTGCAGCTAACTGATGAAGGTTTTGAAGCCGACGTGCTAAACGCTGCAGGCCCGGTTCTTGTTGATTTTTGGGCAGAATGGTGCGGTCCTTGTAAGATGATTGCTCCTATTTTGGACGAAATCGCCGACGAGTACGAAGGCAAACTCACTATCGGTAAACTGAATATCGACCAAAACGCAGGTACTCCACCGAAATTTGGTATTCGTGGTATCCCAACGTTACTACTTTTCAAAGATGGTAGCGTGGCAGCGACGAAAGTAGGTGCTTTATCTAAGACTCAACTAAAAGAGTTTTTGGACGCGAACCTATAAATAAGTTGTTCAGATAAGACCGTACATTGACCTCAATGTGCGGTTTTGTTTTTGAAGGCTAACAAAATCTAGACTAGGCTAGTATTTAGTGCTAATTTATCGCACGTTAAATAAACAAGTATCTCTTCTTGGTCGATCCTGTGACCAAATTCATCTTAACTAAATAACAGATCCTATTTTGACTAAAAAAGTATCCACCACAATGAATCTAACAGAACTGAAGAACAGACCTGTGTCTGATCTTGTCAAACTTGGCGAAAGCTTGGGCCTTGAAAACCTGGCACGTCTAAGAAAGCAAGACATCATCTTCGCCATCCTTAAAGCACATGCAAAAAGTGGTGAAGATATTTTTGGCGACGGGGTTCTGGAAATACTTCAAGACGGTTTTGGCTTCTTGCGTAGCGCAGACAGTTCTTACTTGGCAGGTCCAGACGATATCTATGTCTCTCCAAGTCAAATCCGCCGTTTCAACCTTCGTACTGGTGACTCGATTGCCGGTAAGATTCGTCCACCAAAAGACGGCGAGCGTTACTTTGCTCTGTTGAAAGTTAATACAGTTAATGATGACAAGCCGGATAACGCACGTAATAAGATTCTATTTGAAAACTTAACGCCATTGCACGCCAATGAGCGTATGGTGATGGAACGTGGTAACGGTTCGACAGAAGATATTACAGCTCGTGTTTTAGACTTAGCCTCTCCAATCGGTAAAGGTCAGCGTGGTCTAATCGTAGCTCCGCCAAAAGCGGGTAAAACAATGCTGCTGCAAAACATTGCTCAAAGCATTGCTTACAACCACCCTGAGTGTGAGCTAATGGTACTGCTTATCGACGAGCGTCCAGAAGAAGTAACTGAGATGCAGCGCCTGGTTAAAGGTGAAGTGGTTGCGTCAACGTTTGATGAGCCAGCGTCTCGTCACGTACAAGTTGCTGAAATGGTGATCGAGAAAGCGAAACGCTTGGTTGAACACAAAAAAGACGTGGTTATCTTACTTGACTCTATCACTCGTCTAGCTCGTGCATACAACACGGTAGTTCCTTCATCAGGTAAAGTTCTGACTGGTGGTGTCGATGCAAACGCCCTACATCGACCTAAGCGCTTCTTCGGTGCTGCACGTAATGTAGAAGAAGGTGGTAGCCTGACGATTCTAGCAACGGCTCTAGTTGATACTGGTTCTAAGATGGATGAAGTTATCTACGAAGAATTTAAAGGTACAGGTAACATGGAAATCCACCTGAACCGTAAGATCGCTGAGAAACGTGTTTTCCCTGCTATCGACTTCAACCGTTCAGGCACTCGTCGTGAAGAACTTTTGACTAAGAATGAAGAGCTGCAGAAGATGTGGATTTTGCGTAAGATTGTTCATCCGATGGGTGAGATCGACGCGATGGAATTCCTAATCGATAAGCTCGCAATGACTAAGACCAATGATGAGTTCTTTGATGCTATGCGTCGTCAGTAAGAATTTGTGATTCCAAACGCCATCGACATTGTCGGTGGCGTTTTTGTTTGCATTCTCATTTGATAGGGCTCACAATGAGCGAGAATGTTAAGAGGAGGTTAACATGCAACAAGGAATGTTGTCGTCGGTTCTCCTATGCACATCTTTATTGATTGGAGCGCCAACGGTTGCTGCGATGGAAATGCATCCAGACAAAGCCGAACAGTTACTTCAGGATCAGCAGATTCACTATAAAGTCGCTGAACTTCTCCAATACGCTGTCGAAAATAATATCGACTCGCTCAATTTCGCTCTCGAAAGATTGTCGCTTCCTCAACAAGAAGTGGCGCGTTTCCTACTGCTCAAAAAAATTGAAGATCAAAACGTCATCTTGACGCCAAAAATGGCTTTGTTCGTTGAACAGCAAAAAGCCATGGTGCCGACCTATCAGGTGCTGGAAAGAGGGGACGGCTATGAATTTTCTGTTCCTGCGTTTAATTATCCGGCAATAGCCAGTCGGTTGCTCAAGCAGTGGCACCAAGATCAGTCCACGCTCGATTTTGTTCTGAGTGCCGAGCGCGGTGAATTGGAACTGAAAAAGTGGCTGTCTGGTAGTGATTACCAGGTACAGGCTCGGGAAGCATTACTCATCCGTGAGTTGGACAGCTTATCACCTGAGGCGGTTGATAATTTAGTCGTTCAGTTGACCGGAGAAGCGGTTACCAGCTGGTTACCCTCTTCTCAAGTCATGGTTCGTTTAGCTCAGGTGAGTGAAAACCCTGATGTTTACAAACTGCTTTGGTTGATGCGAGCAGATTTCCACAGCGAGTCGGAGCTAAGCCGATTAGCTAAGGTGGGTGATGTCTTTGCAGTTAACCAGATCATGCATGCTGCTCATAACCCCAGTCTTAAAGAGCAAGCCATTAAAGAGTTGACTCGAATTAAACCCATGACTGAAGAAGTGAAAGCCTTCTTGATCGATAGAATGGCGATTCGTGATGAGGCCTCCATGGTGGCCACGGAATTAGCCAACCAGGGTTATTCCACTTGGCTAGAAGAGCTTGCTAGCCATAATCAAAAGGTACGTAGCAGCGCGATTTTGAACGTATTATCACAATAAAAATAACCTTATAGAAAAGAGGGATCGGAAGATTCCTCTTTTTGTTATACTGCTTGCACTTTAATCAGTCACAGAAGACCTATGAGTTTTAAGGATTTACGCGACTTTATCGCTCACCTTGAGCAGGAGGGGAAGCTTAAACGCATTTCCGAGCCTGTCGATCCACATTATGAAATGACAGAGATTAGCGACCGTACTTTACGTGCAGGTGGCCCGGCATTGTTGTTTGAAAATCCCATTGGCTACGATGTACCTGTGCTGACCAACCTGTTTGGCACCCCTGAGCGGGTCGCGATAGGTATGGGGCGCGAAGACGTCAAAGATCTGCGTGAAGTGGGTAAATTGTTGGCTTATCTCAAGGAGCCGGAGCCACCACGTGGCTTTAAGGACGCGTTAGAGAAACTGCCTGTTTTTAGACAAGTCTTGAACATGCCTGCCAAAAGGCTACGTAAAGCTGCGTGTCAGGAGATTGTTTGGCAAGGTGACGAAGTTGATCTCGATAAAATCCCGGTGATGAGTTGCTGGCAAGATGATGTGGCGCCTCTGCTTACGTGGGGGTTAACCGTGACTCGAGGACCACATAAAAAGCGCCAGAATCTAGGAATTTACCGTCAGCAGAAAATTGGTAAGAACAAAATCATCATGCGCTGGCTAGCACACCGTGGTGGCGCCCTTGATCTGCGTGACTGGATGGAAACCAACCCAGGAGAGCCTTTCCCTGTTTCGGTCGCATTTGGTGCTGACCCAGCCACTATATTAGGCGCGGTAACACCAGTACCAGATACCTTATCTGAGTATGCGTTTGCGGGTTTGCTTCGTGGCAGCAAAACTGAAGTGGTTAAATCTGTAAGTAATAATCTTGAGGTGCCTGCTAGCGCAGAGATCGTGCTTGAGGGTTATATTGACCCGAATGAGTATGCGGACGAAGGGCCTTATGGTGACCACACTGGTTATTACAACGAAAAAGAAAAACACCACGTCTTTACCATTACTCACATTACCATGCGTAAGGACCCGATCTATCACAGCACCTACACAGGGCGTCCGCCAGATGAACCTGCTGTATTGGGTGTTGCGTTAAATGAAGTGTTTGTTCCTATTCTGCAAAAGCAGTTTCCTGAAATAGAAGATTTCTATTTGCCACCAGAAGGCTGTTCGTACCGCATGGCGGTGGTAACAATGAAAAAGCAATACCCAGGGCATGCTAAGCGAGTCATGATGGGGGTATGGTCTTTCCTTCGCCAGTTTATGTATACCAAGTTTGTTGTAGTGTGTGATGAAAGTGTCAATGCGCGAAGTTGGGATGATGTCGTGAAGGCCATGTGTGAGCATATGGAACCTGTTCGCGATACCTTAATGATTGACAACACGCCTATTGATTCTCTCGACTTCGCCTCACCAGTTGTAGGGCTTGGCTCTAAGATGGGCTTGGATGCAACGATTAAATGGGATGCCGAAAAGGCCTCTGACCCAGAGTTAATATCCGCAAGCCAAACAGCGATTACAGGTGAGGATCTACAACAGCTTCGTCAGGCATTCCCGGAAATTGTTGATATTGCTTTACCAGAATCTGCTGGCGCCGATCGTTTCATGGTGGTATCGATGACGAAAACGCATGCTATGCAATCGAAAGCGGTGCTCAATGGTGTGTGGGAGTTTCTCAAGCAGTATACGGATGCCAAGTTTGTTATTCTCTGCGATGATGACGTCAATGTGCACGATTGGAATGACATTATCTGGGCGATCACCACCAGAATGGATCCTAATCGTGACACCGTACAAATAGCAGCAAAAGAAGGTCGCAGTTCTAAGTTAGGTTTGGATGCGACCAACAAGTTTGAGGGAGAAGTCCAGCGAGAGTGGGGCATCCCAATCAAGAAAGATTCTCAGTTAGTTGCGCAGGTCGATGCAAAATGGAGTAAGCTGGGAATATTATGAGCCATTTGGTGACCTTGCAGCCGCAGAATATACAGTTCGATGTGCAGGTAGGGGAAACGGTATTGGAAGCTGCGCTCAACCATAACATCAGCTTCCCAAACCGTTGCCAAGTGGGAGCGTGCACAGCGTGTCTGTGTCGGAAAATAGAAGGTCGAGTCACTTACCAGCTTGAGCCAATGCTCACAGAGAAAGAGCAGCAACAAGGCTGGGTGTTTGCTTGTCAGGCCTTCGCAGAAAGTAATTTGGTACTTACTTTTGAGGAGTAAGTAAGAGGAATAACATGACCATCCAATGTAAAGTAAAGTCTATTGAGCCGTTAGCTTGTAATACCCATCGAATTCTGTTGCATCCAGAGACACCAGTCAGCTTCAAAGCTGGCCAATATCTAATGGTTGTGATGGGAGAAAAAGATAAACGTCCATTCTCTATTGCAAGCAGCCCTTGCCGTCATGAAGGCGAGTTAGAGCTTCACATTGGTGCAGCAGAGCATAACGCGTATGCTCTTGAAGTTGTCGAAGCGATGCAAAACGCATTAGAAAATAATGGTGACATCAGTATTGATGCACCTCATGGTGATGCCTGGGTTAAAGAAGAGAGCGAACGTCCTCTACTTTTGATTGCTGGTGGGACAGGCTTTAGTTACGTGCGTTCGATATTGGATCACTGCGTAGCTCAAAACAAAACCAATGAGATCCACCTTTACTGGGGTGGCCGAGATGAGCGCCAGCTATATGCTAAGGATGAACTGGATGGTATCGCAGCTCAGTTCCGCAACGTTCACTTTATTCCAGTAGTAGAAGAAGCGACTTCTGAATGGCAAGGCAAAGTCGGAAACGTACTTCAAGCCGTCAGTGACGATTTTGATTCTCTTGCAGAATATGACATCTACATTGCTGGACGTTTTGAAATGGCGGGTGCGGCTCGTGAACAATTTACCCAGAACAAAGGTGCTAACAGCGACCGCATGTTTGCTGACGCGTACGCATTCATTTAAAACTGAATGAAATAGATAGATAAAAGAGGGCTTTTTGCCCTCTTTTTTGTTGTTTTGAACACATTTTCAACGAACGATGAGTTTTTTCAATTTTTTTTGAAAAAGGGCTTGCGCTATCAGAAGGACTCCCTATAATGCGCATCCACTGACACGGCAGACGCCACAAGGCTTCAGCAGTGTTAGAGAGGTGAAAAGCTTCTGAGAAAATAAGTTTGAAAAAGTGTTTGACTCTTCAAATTATCTCGCTAGAATGCACCTCCGCTTTGAGAGAAAGTTTCTTGAAAAGCACAGCTCTTTAACAATATAAACCTATCAATCTGTGTGGGCACTCGTTGATGATAATCCAAATGGTTTCTTCGGAAACAATTTAGGTTTCAATGATACGAAGTGACCATTCGAATTGGGAAGCAGCCTTGAGCTGTTTTGTTTTACTTTTTCAAAAGTGAAAACCAATAAGAGCACAGTCAATTCAAACATTACTTTATGTAATGTTCAGTATTCATTGAG
>NZ_JAKEUU010000005.1:0-139025 GCF_022398215.1 Vibrio sp. Isolate24 | reverse complement strand
GATATATGCCATGCACCATAATTTATAGAGTAAAACCAAAAACAAAAAATAATCATTATCTATTATTATGTTATCTTAATAATAAGAGAATATTTTTTTAATAATTCCTAGATAAGATTTTTCTCTTTTAAATAAACCGTTAATGAAAAATGAAAAAAATCCTATTAGCTTTACTCATTTCGCATACTTTAACTGGCTGTGATTTCGATACAGACGACGATACACGAGAATCAGAACACAACCTTACCCAAGAGAGTACATTAAAGGTGGGTATACTCCCTGACACGCAAGCAGATGGTGTTACCGTGGCGGAGCATACTATGAGAGCCGTATTGGATAAGCACCTAGAAAATGGCGTAAATGTCGTGATCGCTGTCGGCGATCTAGTCGATCAAGGCAATCAATCTGAATTTGAAAGCTGGACTAGCATCGCGCGTGAATACCAAGAAAAAGGGCTTGAGTTCTTACCTCTTATGGGTAACCACGAAGAGTCGTATAGTTTCATGGTGGATTGGATTGACTATATGTCTGAGTTCATTCCCAAAGATGCAGTCCACCAACCTAAAAAAGAATGGATCAATTACTACGTAAAACGTGAAAATGTATTGATGATTCAGATTTCTTACTGGGAACTCGCCTTTGCTTATGAATGGATAAAGCAGGTAGTGGCTGAACACCGAGATGATGTTGAACATATTTTCATCAATAGCCATGATGGTCTTATCGGGGCTAAGTATGGCCAAACTCGGGAGCTGATTGTTGAAGGGAACAAAAACGATGTACGCGGAGAGCTACTTGAAGAGCGCTGGGATGAAATCAGAGAGTTCTTCTTCCAAAACGACATTATTTGGAACCAAGGCCATGAACATTTATACCAACGTTCAACAATTGATGCACCTGAATATCTGATCGATACAAAAGGCTCCACCCCAACAGGCGGTAACTATCGTATTCCTGTTTACACCCAAGTAATTTCTGGCAACGCATCATATAAAGGCTACAACTTTCGCTATGGAGAGCGAGATTTTGTCCAAAACATCATCCAAATGAAAATGGGGACTTTTGATGACACTTCAGAACATTTTGATGTCAACGCACCTCAATACACCATAAGTGGTGAACGCATAACCTATGAGGCTTTCGTTACACCTCACACCATTAAAAACAATAGTGAAGGACCTAAAGAGCTACAAACACCGGACTGGATCCTGATGGATAAATTTGATCGCACGACAAACCGCTGCGAAAAAATTGTCGATGCCATCACAATCGAAGCCAAAATGGAGACGGGAGATGCTCGTCCTGATGGGCATGATTTCTCCTTTAGAACGACGCCATGCGTTGACTCAAATCAGCTACATGCCCGTATTCTTGGTGGGCAAAATACATTATTCAATAGAGTCATTAATGCTGAAACAGCAATTGGTTGGGATGAACAAAGTCGAGCGAAAACACCAAGCGCACTATGGGCAAGAATGCATAACTACTTGTACCAAGATCATGAACCATGGACACCCAATTTTAATGCTAAAGAACGTGCTGTAGAAGGTATTATTGATAATACTGAATTTAAAATTCCACCGACTTCCATGGATATGAAAAAGCACATCACTCTAAGCTGGGATGACACCACTACCAAAAACATGCTGTCTGATGTATTAATTATATCCGGAATGACAACCCATACAGGGACCTATCAAGATGCCAATGGTGGCCGCTTAGACATTGAAGTCGAAGAAGGAGTCAAAACCACTCATGATGATTGGGATAAACCTGCCGAGCCAATGCCTAGCAACGCCACAAAGGATTGGGATATCAACCAACAAAAAGCCGTTGCGTACAGTGTAGAGTTCGACTTACCTCAATCCCAAACAGTTGATAAGGTAGCTTTAGCCACGTATAAAGATAATCAATGGGTTCCCATGGTATCAAAAGACTGTGTGTTGACTTTACCATACGAAGATACCTACTTGGATACTCCACCCAATACGGGAACAAATTGTGATAGTGAGTTGATTGTTGGTTACGATGTCGATAAACACGCTTTTTGGACGATCTTGCATGATGATGCTGAATTAGCTTTGATAAAACAATAATCATGTCAGTAAAGACCTGTGTAATAAGCACTACACAGGTCTTAATTCTAGCTAACAAATATGAACTCGATCACTTATCGACATTACCACTTTAAAATAGCTATTTGCCATTCCATCTGATGTCTCTTCCTTTCCTCCTAACTCATCCCTACGAACTCAAATCGCAGTGCTTTCGCTTTCTGGCTGTCTGGAAAGATGGTTTCGAGTTTCTTCGAGGTAACCGATAAATGTGGGCCCAGTACCCCTTTGATCACTGAGCGTGTATCTGTGGTCGGTTTGAGATCACGCCCTTGATATAAGTCAGCTTCCGCCAACCCTGGCCAATGGCCTAGTACTTCTCCGCCTTTAATTGCCCCACCAGCCACGAACATTACATTCGCCGTACCATGATCCGTCCCCTTGGTGCCGTTTTCACGCGCAGTACGGCCAAATTCGCTCGCGGCTATCACAACTGTCCGTTGCCATTGCTTGCCTAGCGCTTGTTTTAGAGATGCTAGACCAGCATCCAATAGCTTCAACTGATTACTCAATCTACCGTTAACACTGCCTTGATTAGCATGGGTATCCCAGCCTCCCAACTCCAAAGCCGCAATATTAGGCCCTGCTGGATCAGCCAAAATTTCTCCAGTCTTCTGCGTTAGGGATTGAAACTGCTTACCCACACCTCCGTCCCCCATCAGCTTGTCGATTTTCATCATACTCTCAAAGTTAGACGACAAGGTGGCGTCAGATTGAAGCAGTTGTTCAAGTAGCTCCGTTTGACGCTCTCGTGTTTTCAGTCGGTTTGGATACCAACTGTCGACTCTAGCTTCTCCCTGCATGATAAGTGGAAGGCCAGAGTCAATGGCAATGGCCTGATTCCGGCTTTCAATACTTAGCAATCGGTTGAGCCAACCTTCCGCATAGAAGGGATCTAATGTGCCATTTTCAAGTATCTTCTGACCATCAAAGTGGGAACGCTCTCGATAAGGAGTGGCACATGCATGAACAAAACTGATCTCCCGTGCCTGATACCACTGGTGACAAGCTTTAAGAGCAGGGTGAAGGCCAAAAAAGCCATCTAAGTTCAGTAACTGCCCCTCATGGAGCCCAATGGTTGGCCTAAGCGACGCATATGCTTTATCACCATAAGGCACCACCACATTTAGACCATCCATCGCACCACGCAGAGATATCCAGATAAACAGGTTGTCGGAACGTGATTTGGCAAACACAGGCATGGGTAGCAATGAGCTCATACTCAGTGCAGCAGCACTTTGCAAGAAGCGGCGTCTATTAGGCAAGGTGGATGACATCATGATTCTCCTTAGCGATACTGAAACTGCGGACTGAGCCAAAATAGCGATAGCTGCATCATTGGGTTCTTGGTTTTACTCAGTACCAGCTGAGTATGTTCATCCAGGTAGGCGCCATAGAGCTGTGAGATCACGTCATCGACCATTTTTTGCGGTTGGATGTTACTCGCTTTAGCCTGCTTGACCGCTTTGGCCGCCAACATATTAGCGACTTGTAACCTCTGTGTTAGAGCAGAAGGACTATTGTAGTCTTTGTCTCGGTCTGGCCAACCTGCGGGGGAGCCCGGATTGAATGCCGGCTGCCCTAACACATTCAACACATTCATCGCTTGTTTATCACTGATACTAATTTGCGCGCTGCGCAGAACAGCAAACAACCATTCTTTAGGCGTACGAAATCGCATCGGCTCAGCGGAACCTGCTGGCTCACTTTCGATCAACACTTGGTATACAGGACGCAGCTCTCCTGCAGATTTTAAATAAGCATTAGCCATTGCCGCCTCAAGTTCAGGGTAGGAGCGACCAAAGAAATGTTGGCATAATTTAGTCGCTAGGTGCTGCGCGGTATCAGGATGCAGCGCTAACGCTTGGAGGCAAGCTTCGCCTTGTTCTATTCCTTTTTGCGCATAAGTGCGGCCCATAACCTTCACCGCCCCTGGCTCATGCATGCTCGGTACAAAGCGAAAACCGACATCAGGTGATTTGAGTTTGATGCTCCAACCAGAAATCGCCTTTGCTAGTTCAATCACGTCCTGCTGCGTATAAGAGCTATCGACGCCTAGGGTATGAAGTTCAAGGATTTCACGAGCCAGATTCTCATTCAACCCTTTACCACGTCGTTTGCCAAGCTTGGAGTTAGGGCCGGTCGATGCCTGATTATCCAAATACATTAATATCGCTGGGTGCTTTGATACGCCCATGAGCATATCGCTGAAGTTACCACTCCAGTGTTGACGAACAACATCGTTCTCAATTTTGGAAGCCAGTGGCATCAAGCGTCGATTGTCGACGGATATGGCGAAATGATTGCTCCAAAACTGGATTAAGCGTTCTTGAAATCCGTATGGAGTATGAATGCTTTGTTGATGCCGAGCTTCGATCTGCTGGCGATAGTGCTGACGATAAAAAGCCTGAAGTTGCTCTTGCAGCTCACGCTTTTTCACCTCATCATTTTTAACTTTGGCGCGTTGCGCTTGGCTTTCACCAAGTTGAGTCAGAATCTCTTTGGTACTTGGTAAGGCTTGAATGCTAGGGTGAAGATAACTCACACCCTCTAGCTGATGCACCAGTGGTGAGGTCGGTCTTCCTAATTGAGGACCAAACCCAAATCTTTGTTCTGCAAGGATCTGCTCGTTTGGATAATAATTCATAACGCACTTCCTGATACGACATACTGTAAGAGTATTCTGCCTCTGTCAGGAAATGATGAGTTTTACCAAGTTTCAATCCGCTTAATGTCAATTTTTCGTTTTAGTGAAAATACCAGTCACTCACTAATCTATTAGGGAAGAAACCATCACCCGAGTATTTAGAGCGCAAATCTAGTATTTGCGCTCATCTTCCAAAGCTTACTTCAACTTGTAAAACACCGTCGCTAATGGTGGCAATCTGAGGGACAACGACTGTGGCTGGCTTTCACTCTCAACCATTTCTGTCACCGCACACTGTTTCACCTCATAACCACTACCCTTATAGCACTGGTCATCGGTATTAAGCAGCAGTTCATACTCACCCGCCAATGGCACACCCAGTCGGAACTTATCGTGAGGAACAGGGGTAAAGTTGGTAATAACCAAAATGCGCTCCCCATTATCGCTTAAACGTTCGTGGGCAAGAATGGAAGACTCAGCCGCATCCTGCAAACGCCATTCGAAACCACGTGGTTCACAATCCAGTTCATGCATCGCACGTTCAGATGTATACAACTTATTCAGATCGCGAGTGAGCGCTTGCACACCTTGATGACGTTCGAATTCCAGCAGGAACCATTGCAGTTGATCGTCGTGATTCCATTCAGCCGTCTGACCAATCTCTGCTCCCATGAAGTTGAGCTTCTTACCCGGTTGGCCGTACATGTAACCAAGATAAGCGCGCAAATTCGCCGTCTGTTGCCATTCGTCACCTGGCATTTTGTTGTGAATCGACCCTTTGCCATACACCACTTCATCATGTGACAAAGAAAGAACATAGTTTTCGCTATGTGCATAAACTAGCGGAAACGTGATGGTATCGTGGTGGTATTTTCGATGAACAGGATCTTCTTTGATGTAGGAAAGCGAGTCATGCATCCAGCCCATATTCCACTTAAAGCCGAAACCCAAACCGCCCATAAAGGTTGGAGCAGAAACCCCTGGGAATGCCGTCGATTCTTCCGCAATAGTCATCGCATTCGGGAAGTACTTATACACTTCCTCATTCATCCATTTTAGCGTTGCAATGGCATCATAGTTTTCATTGCCACCATCGACATTTGGGATCCACTGATCATGGCTTCGCGAGTAATCAAGGTAAAGCATCGATGCGACAGCATCCACTCGGATACCATCAATATGGAATTGCTCAAACCAGTACAGAGCATTAGATACTAAGAAGCGACGCACGTGCTCACGGCCTAAGTCGTAAATGTAGGAATTCCAGTCCTGATGCCAACCTCGTCGCGGATCCGGATCATGGAAAAGCGGTGTACCGTCGAAATTGGCCAGTCCGTGATCGTCGGAAGGGAAATGAGCTGGAACCCAGTCTAGCACCACACCAATTTCAGCTTGGTGACACTGATCAACGAAATATTTAAAGTCATCCGGCGAACCAAATCGGCTGGTAGGAGCAAATAGCCCCACAGGCTGATAACCCCAAGAACCGTAGAATGGATGCTCAGAGACGGGCATTAACTCAACATGGGTATAACCCATATCGACCAGATAAGGAATAAGCTGATCAGCCAGTTCACGGTAATTCAAAAAATCGCCATTAGCATTACGACGCCATGAACCCGCGTGAAGCTCGTAAAAAGACAACGCTTCCTTACGCTTTTCAGTAACCGGTCGGCTTTGCCACTGAGTATCTTGCCAGTCGTAGCGAGAGTGATCATAAGTTACCGATGCAAAGGAAGGATACTGTTCCGCATACGCTCCCCAAGGGTCAGCCTTATGCGGTAGGCCTTCACCATTTGGCCCTTTCAACTCAAATTTATACTGAGTCCCTTCTTTCAAGTTCGGAATAAAGATGCCCCAAATACCATAATCGAGGCGCTGCATAGGCGTTCGTCGACCATCCCACTGGTTAAACTCACCCACCAAACTACATGCCGAGGCATGAGGGGCGTATACCAGAAAACGAACGCCCGAGATTTGTTTACCACCACGCTCTAAAGTCACAAACTGTGACCCCATGTGATGGTACATGTCTTTAGGCGTATGCAGATCATCATACTCTGCATAGATAGTATGATATTGGTAGGGATCATCGACGATCTGCTCTGAGCCTGACCAATGAACAGCAAGCTGATAATGCGTTTGAGTTAAATCTCTTTCTTGAGTCAAGATAAAACCGGACGCATCTTCGCGTTCAAGCTCGATTCTATCTTCGCCGTCAATCACTAATTCAACCTTGTCCGCACCGGGCATCCACACCCGTAACCCACCTTGCTTAGGTTCAAGATATGGACCAATAAAAGAAAATGGATCCGCAAACGAAGCATGCGAAAGTTGGTTATACAATCTGGTTTTCTTATCTAATGTTGCCGCTTTCAAGTTATTCTCTCCCTAACCTAACTTTCTGAAAATAGCCGAAAGTCTGCTTACATCTTTGAGGTGGATCATTGCGGACGGCAACGCTGACTAACAGGCGTTTAAATCGAAGCGCAACGTAAACAGCTTCTGGTTTTTATAAACAAAAGCCCGCTAAAAATGCGGGCTTAATATAGCATCTAAAAGTTTACCGCATTCCGGTTTAACATAGAGTGATAGAGTCGATATTTTTCTATGTTATCCGCGATAAGAGCCTGTTAATTACTCGCTTTTGCGCGAACTTCCGTCAACTTATGGGCAATGCGATTTACCTCTTCACGAGCAAATACTTCATCCAAATTCATTGACAGTTTACGACGCCAGTTTGGATACTCATCAACCGTGCCTGGAATGTTGACCGGCTTATCCATTTCCAACCAATCTTCTAACTGAACACTGAGCAATGTTGATGAGCCTGCAGCTACGTGCAATTGCAAAGCCTCAGCCAGATACGAGTCCATAGGAACGTACTGCGCATCTCGGCCCACACCTTCCGGAAGGTAGCCGTGCCAAGCCACAGAATCCAAAATACCTTGTTTACTTTCCAAACGATCTGCGAACAGGTTCTTTAATTGCTCTGGATCTGGGTACAGACCCAGCTCTTCGCCCATCTTTAAGTCATCACAGTGCCAGAAGCCACGTAAAGTCGGCATATCATGCGTACATAGCGCAGACATAGACTGCTCAGCATAATGAGCTGGTGAAATGTAACCACCGTCGTCTTCTGACGTTTCGAAGAAGAACACTTTGTATGAATGAACACCTGCATCACGCAAAATCTCCACGATTTCATCTGGCACTGTACCTAAATCTTCACCAATAACGCTGCATTGATGACGATGAGATTCCAGCGCAAGAATCGCTAGCATATCTTCCACGGGGTAGTAGATGTACGCACCTTTGGTCGCATTTTCACCTTTAGGTATCCACCACAAACGCAACAAGCCCAAGACATGGTCAATACGCAGTGCTCCACAATGCTTCATATTGGCACGCAGCAGTTTGATGTAGGCATCGTAACTGGTTTCCTGAAGCACTTGCGGGTTAAGCGGCGGTAAGCCCCAGTTTTGGCCCAGAGGGCCCAGAATATCTGGCGGAGCACCAATGCTGGCGTCCATCACAAGATTGCCGTCATCAGCCCAGGTTTCAGCGCCTGAATCAGCCACACCAACCGCTAAATCACGGTATAGGCCGACAGACATACCTTTCTCTTCAGCTAATGCCTGAGCTTCATTAATTTGGATATCCGCAATCCATTGCAGGTACATGTACAGATGAACCTGATCGAGATTCTGTTCAATAAACTTTTGGACAGCGGTATTTTCAAAACGGCGGAATTCATCTGGGAAAACTGGCCAGCCCCAAACATTAGCATTTTCAGCATGCAAAGAGGCATGTAGAGCATCAAATGCAGCCTGATGCATCAGGCTATCGCCCCCTTCTTCAACAAACGCTAGGAAAGTTTGAGCGCGCTCGGTGTTCTTATCCAAGTGGCGCTTCTTGAACTCATCAAACAGTAGCGGAAGGACGCTCAACTTGAGATCCGCCACTTCGGTGTAATTCACCCAATGCGATTCACGCGCTTTTTGTAAGCGCTGCTGGAATTCAGCACTGCCAACACGCTGTTGCGCTTCGATACTCAATGCAAACTCAGGTACAGAACTAACATCAATGTATAGGATATTTAACCAACGGCGTGACGACGGGCTATATGGGCTGGCGCCTTCAGGGTTTGCCGGGAATAATGAATGAATTGGGTTTAGGCCAACAAAATCACCGCCCCGGGAAGCAATATCAGCCACCAGCTGTTTCAGGTCACCAAAGTCACCCATTCCCCAGTTATGTTGTGTGCGCAAAGTGTAAAGCTGAATGCTCGGGCCCCACATTTTTTTGCCACTTTCGATGTCATCCTGTTTGTAACAAGCTCTCGGTGTGACAATCAGAGTCATCTCATAAGGGGACTTCCGACGTTTGCGAGTGATCGTCAGCTTGTGGTAACCCCAAGCCAAATCACTCGGTAATGTAAACACTAAAGGGCCACCCTCTTTACGTTCATCGCGAACGATTTGAGACTGAAGATAGCCTTCAAGTACCTCTCCCTGCTCGGTATCTAAACGCCAGCTGAACTCGCTTTCACGAGCACTTGCGCCAAGATTAAGTTCCACTTCCACTGGCTCACCATCACGGACCACCAGCACTGAATCCAGCACATCTTTCTTGTGTTTTTTCTCTGCCGATCGCAGAAGAGTATCATCATTCGTCGTGTCGTAGCCTAAAGACGTCAATAAGTAGCGAATCGTTTCTTCGTCTACTTTTGCCTCATCTCCCCACGCGCTAACGTAGCTGTCGGCAATTCTTGCCATTTCAGCGACTTGTTGTAATGCGTTTTGTTCTTTCATCGCTCTCTCCGAAGGATTCAGTAACCTTCAAATGTAGGGTTTTTATTTATTTGTAATTAAGAGAGCCAAGGCTTAATAGCCTTGGCTTATTTCGGTGGAATTAGCGCTTAACCGCTTCTAATTTCCAGATATTGTTTACATAATCTCGAATTGAACGGTCTGACGTAAACTTACCAACCAAGGCCGTGTTAAGAATGGCTTTCTGAGCCCAACCCGCTTGATCTTTATATTGTTTGCCCATGTCTTCATGTGCTTGCACGTAAGAAGCAAAGTCAGCCAAACATAAGTACGGGTCACCGCCATCAAGCAAGCTGTCAAACGTTGCACGTAACAGACCAGGTTGACCTGGGGTGAACTCTTCGCCCAACAGTAGGTCAAGTGACGCTTTTAGTAGTGGGTCCGCGTGGTAGTAGTCATAAGGGTTGTAACCTTGTGCTTTAAGCGCTTGTACACCGTCAACGTCTAGACCAAAGATATAGATGTTCTCATCACCCACTTCTTCACGAATTTCAACGTTCGCACCGTCCATAGTACCGATAGTCAATGCACCGTTAAGCGCCATTTTCATGTTACCCGTACCTGATGCTTCTTTACCTGCTAGAGAGATTTGTTGAGAAACGTCAGCCGCTGGAATGATGATTTCCGCCATGCTTACGCGGTAATCTGGAATGAATACCACTTTCAGCTTATTACCGATACGAGGGTCGTTGTTGATCTTCTCAGCAACCTTGTTCACCGCGAAGATGATCTCTTTCGCTAGGTGGTAACCCGGCGCCGCTTTAGCTGCGAAGAAACAAACACGTGGCGTACATTCGAACTCAGGTTCGTTAATGATACGGTGGTATAGAGACAAGATGTGCAGCAGATCTAGGTGCTGACGCTTGTACTCGTGCAGACGCTTGATTTGCACGTCAAAGATAGCATTAGTATCTAGCTCGATACCCATGTTCTCTTTAACCCAATCCGCAAGACGCTGTTTGTTTTGCTTCTTAACGGCCATGAACTCTTTTTGGAATTTCGCATCGGTTGCAAACTGAGCAATACCTTCAAGCTGTTCAAGTTTAGCTGGCCACTCAGTACCAATCTTGTCTGAGATTAAGTTAGATAGACCCGGGTTACAGAACTTCAACCAACGACGTGGCGTAATACCGTTTGTTACGTTAGTCAGTTTGCCTGGGAAGATTTCATTAAACTCAGGGAACAGATCTTTTTTAACCAGTTCAGAGTGAAGTGCTGCTACACCGTTGACTTTGTAAGAACCAATCACACATAGGTTTGCCATACGAACCATGCGGTTGAAACCTTCTTGGATGATAGACAGCTTAGCTTGTTTCTCACCATCACCAGGCCACATTTTACGTACGTCTTGTAGGAAATGGTGGTTGATTTCGAAAATGATTTCCATGTGACGAGGCAGTAGACGCTGAATGAGCGACTCTGGCCATGTCTCTAGAGCTTCTGGAAGTAGCGTATGGTTGGTGTAGGCAAACGTGCTTGCACTGATTTCCCACGCTTTGTCCCAAGATAGACCTTTCTCATCAATCAAGATGCGCATCAGCTCTGGGATAGCGATGGTTGGGTGCGTATCGTTTAGCTGGATAGTTTCTTGCTTAGGAAGATCGGCCAGTGCAAAACCTGCGGCTTCATGGCGACGTAGAATATCGCGTACCGATGCCGCTGAGTGGAAGTACTGCTGCATTAGGCGTAGAGTCTTACCCTTCTCGTGGTTATCGTTCGGGTAAAGAACTTTGGTGATGTTGCCAGCATCAATTAACGAGTGCTGCGCTTCAAAGTAATCACCGTTGTTAAAGCTTGCTAGTGAGAATGGTGCAATCGCCTGACATTCCCAAAGACGTAGCGGGTATACTGTATCTGATTCGTAACCAACGATTGGCAGATCCCAAGGCATTGCTTTTACTGTCATGCCAGGGACCCACTTGCGAATTTCTTTGCCATTCTCGTGGCTGACTTCTACGTGACCGTAGAAACCAATTTCTTGTGCCAATTCTGGACGAGCGACTTCCCATGGGTAGCCTTCAACACCACGCCATGCGTCTGGTGCTTCTTTTTGACGGCCTTCTTCAAATGATTGCTTAAACAAACCGTACTCATAGTGCAGACCGTAGCCGACCGTTGGGAATTCTTGTGCCGCACAGGAATCCATAAAACATGCCGCAAGACGACCTAGACCGCCGTTACCTAGTGACGGGTCGCGCTCTTCTTCAAGTAGATCAGTTAAGTTATGACCTAGGTCAGCCATCGCATCAGTGATCTGCTCGTATAGACCCATGCTGATTAGGTTGTTACCTGTAAGACGACCGATTAGGAATTCTAGAGAAAGGTAGTTAACGCTTTTCGCGCTTTGAATCTTTGGGTCTTGTTCAGTTTTTAGTAGATCCAATGTCGTTAGCTCAGCCAAAGCTCGACCCATCGCGAGGTACCAATCACGCGGAGTCGCAGTCGCTTCCGTCTTTGCGTAAGTAGTCGATAGATGCTGCTTCACGCTTTCTTGGAACAAAGCTTTATCAAATTTTTTCTGTTGCGTAGGTTTCATTAGAGAAATCTCACTTATCGGTTTTAATCCATCTGAGACATATCGTGCATTGACATGACAACCAAAACATCCTCCTATATCGACAGCTCATTAGGAGGAGGATGCAGGGCGTAGAGGGCGTATGACCAGAAGCTCAGTGATCTAACTCCCAAATCAATTGGGCTCAAACCTTCGCTCTGGTGATAAAGATCACACCATCAACGAAATTCACCTTAGCCTTGGTGTATGAACCTTAGGTGTCCATATTCTCAATAATTTGAACAATATGCTCACCTGATCACATATTGAGCGCTAAATTCACGCAAGTTACATAGTTTTTGGTGCAGAAGAAGGTATAAGTCGCACTTATAAATCCTACTAAAATAGATTTAGATCACAAAACAAGGGCGTAGATAAGAGGAAAGTGTGAAATACGCGAAAATCTGGCGGTTGATCAATAACTGTCGCTATTGTTCTCAAGTAACATCCCTGTCATTAGGTCTAATTGACTAAGTTTTAATCAACATACTCCGAATAAAGATTGGTATTTGAGAGTATTTCAGAACAGGGAAAAGAAGATGTGGATTCCTTCGAAATTAACCCGTCCAGGGCGTTTACACAACGCAATTGTCCGCCCAAGAGTTCTCGATTTATTACAGCAAGCCCCCTGCTATAAACTCATTCTTTTCCGTTCGCCCGCAGGGTATGGCAAAACAACCATGGCATCACAGTGGTTAGCCGACAAAACCAACACGGGCTGGTACAGTATAGATGAGAGTGACAACGATTCATTCCGCTTTATCAACTATCTGATCCAAGCATTAAACAAGGCCACGCACAACGCTTGTCCGAATTCTCAGAAACTGGCTGAAAAGCGCCAGTTTTCTTCACTTCACTCACTATTTAGTGAAGTGTTCGCTGAAATCGCCAATTTTCACCAAGAGTGCTATCTGGTCTTGGATGATTACCACCTTATCTCTAATGATGACATCCATGAAGCGCTCCGTTTTTTCCTCAAGCACATGCCGGATAACCTTACGCTGGTCGTCACCAGTCGCGCAACACCACCGTTAGGGACTGCAAACCTGCGTGTTCGCGACCTCATGATCGAGATTGGCGATGACCTTTTAGCATTTGATACCGAAGAAACCACTCGCTTTTTTAATCAACGAGTGGCTGATGGCATTGACGACGCGACTGCCGACAATTTACGAAATTATGTAGAAGGCTGGCCGTCAGCGCTGCAATTAATCGCACTGCAGGCGCAGCATCAACACAAAACCTTAGCTCAGTCTGCTGAATCCTTTTCTCAATTTAATCACGCTCACCTGTGGGACTATCTGGTTGAAGAAGTGTTCGACCTCTTGGATACAGAAACACGTTTATTTCTACTGCAATGTTCTGTACTTGATCACTTTAATGATGCTCTGGTATCGACTTTGACCAAACGTGATGACGCTCTCAGCATGATTGAGTCACTCAACCGCTACGGCTTATTTATCCACCCACTTGAAGGCGAACAAAACTGGTATCGCTTCCACAACTTGTTTGCTGAATTTCTCGCTCACGAGCGCTCTGCTCGTATACCTCAGCAAGAGCAAGAACTGCATCAGACTGCGGCTCAAGCATGGTTAAAGCTTTCTTCTCCTCACCAAGCACTTCGTCATGCTCAAAAAGCAGGAAACCGCCAACTGACTGCCGACATCTTGAGCCAGTATGGCTGGAAAATGTTCAACAGCGGCGAGCTTCAAACTGTCGAAAAAGCGATTAACACCCTCGCCCCTGAACAACTCTATAGTGAACCGAAATTGTGCATGTTGCAGGCCTGGTTAGCGCAAAGTCAGCACAGGTATAACGATGTTGGTGACCTGCTATCCAAAGCGGATGAGCAAATGAAAGCCTTCAACGTCACATTAAGCACCAAAGAGCAGGGAGAGTTTAACGCCTTACGTGCTCAGGTCGCGATTAACCAGAACGAACCAGAAAAGGCACTGGAGCTGGCTGAACTGTCTCTTGGACAGCTCGACAGCACAGTGTATCGCAGTCGCATTGTCGCAACGTCCGTTGTTGGTGAAGTGAACCACGTGTTAGGCCATCTGAGTCGCGCACTGCCTATGATGCAGCAAACCGAAAAGCTGGCTCGCCAGTATCAGGTTTACCATCAAGCGTTATGGGCGATGCTTCAGCAAAGTGAAATTCTCATTGCTCAGGGCTATGTACAGGCTGCCTTTGAAGTACAGGAAAACGCCTTCAAGCTAATCGAGGAGCAGCAACTACAGCAAGTTCCAATGCATGAGTTCCTGCTACGTATTCGTGCACAGATTTTCTGGTGTTGGAATCGTCTCGACGAAGCCGAGGAATGCGCATATAAAGGCTTAGATGTACTGGGTAATCACAGTCCAAGTAAGCACTTACATAGCTACTCTATGCTGGCGCGCATCGCTATTGGGCGTGGTGAGTTAGACAAAGCCAACAAGTTCATTGAGCAAATTGTTCACCTGCTGAAGCAGTCCACCTACCATGTTGACTGGACGGCGAACGCTTCGTTGTCTCTGATTCTGTTCTGGCAGGCGCGAGGCGATATGGAAGCCATTCAACATTGGCTAGAAACCACACCTCGCCCAGAAAAAGCGTGTAACCATTTTACTCAACTCCAGTGGCGCAACATCTCCCGTGCACAAATCAATCTGGGTATGTTTGATGAAGCGGCTGAAACGCTTAAATTCCTTCAAGAACAAGCGAATCACAACAGTCTGGTCACCGACAATAACCGTAACCTGATTGTTGAAGCGGTACTGGCGACCACACAACAAGATGAAGAGCGCGCCAAGTTACTACTCAAACAAGCACTGGAACTGACGAATCAGACGGGTATTTTGGGTAACTTCCTCGTTGAAGGTGGCAAAATCGGTCATATTCTCGAAAAGCTGGTCAACAAAAACGAATTGGGTGATCTTGAACGCCATCGCGCTCAGCAGTTGCTTAAGGACATATCGACGACTCAACGTAGCCGCTCGGTTCACTTTGATGAAGAATTTGTTGAGAAGCTGGTTAACCATCCGAATATTCCAGAGCTGGTTCGCACCAGTCCACTAACTCAACGTGAATGGCAGGTACTTGGCCTGATCTATTCTGGCTTTAGTAACGAGCAAATTGCTCAGGAGTTGGATGTAGCGGGCACCACAATCAAAACTCATATTCGTAACCTGTACCAGAAACTCAATATCGCGAATCGAAAAGAGGCGATAAAAACAGCAGAAAACCTTCTGCAATTAATGGGTTACTGATACTAGTACTAGGCCCTCAATCTCAGCAAAAAGCCCTGACTATCAGGGCTTTTTTACATCTGCTCAACGCCAGAAGCATGCATCAGCTTCAAATGCCGCTGTAATGCCGCAAAGCTCTGCTCCCGAAACCATCGATGGGCAGGATCTTTTTGATGCCGACTGTGCCACAGCAGATAGTAGCTATGCTTGGGCAAATCAAAGGGCAATGGTTTTACAACGTAGTCAAACCGATTAGAAAAATAGCCCGCCAAATGCAAAGGCGCGGTAACCAGTGCGTCACTCTGACAGACTAATTCCATTGCCGCAGTGAACGATGGCACCCTAGCGATCACCTTACGCTGAACCTTGCGATGTTCAAACTGCTCGCCCACATACTGACGCATCTCTCGCATACCATGCACCATCACATGGGAAGCACTAAAATAATCATCCATTTCAAGGCTAGCGTCAGCCAATGAATGATTACCAGACATCAGTACTACATATTCATCTTCAAGCAATTTTTTGCCGTAGATATTCTCAGGAAAGTAGTCGAGTGTGGTCGCCAGTACATCAATCGGGCTGTCACCCAGAACGCTGACATGCTGATCTTGCCACAGCTCTCCATTTACCCCTGCGTTTGGGGCCAATCTAAGCAGTTCAGCAGACACCAGAGGCACACTCGATTCAGACAAAAATGCCGTGTAGGCCAGTCTGAACTCTCTTTGACAAGCATGAGGCAAAAATGCTTCCACCGCATAAAGCTCATCCAATGACCCAATCAACTCAGGCAGTTGAGCGAGTAACTGCTGGCCTCTGGCACTGACTACAAACTGTTTGCCTTCACGAATCAAAATAGGGTCATCAAAGGCCGTTCTTATCTGGCCCAAGGTTCGGCTCATCGCTGACTGAGTGACATTGAGCTGCAGTGCAGCCTCGGTCAAGCTACGAGTTCGGAGCAGCACCAACAATGGGCGTAGCAGTTTGTAGTTATTCATATCACCTTCTTAGAATCACAAAGACTTAAGCATCCATACATCGCAGCCGTTATGCAAAGTACCCTCAAGAGGCGCAGTAAGGTGTTCGAATTCCAAGCTTTCGTAGAGTCGCACCGCCGCAGACATATTGGACAAAGTGTCCAGATAGCAACGTTCAAAACCTTGTTGCTTAGCAAAGTCTAAACAGGCCAACGACAAGGTTTTTCCCAAGCCAAGCCCTCTACTCTCTTTAAGTAAAAAGAGCTTCTTCAATTCACACGTTTGCTCATTTTGCCCAAAGGGCGCAACGCCACATCCACCAACAACTTTGTCGTCTAAGAGCGCAACCAAGTACAAGCTGCGGTTTTGCTCGTGATAATGCTGACTCATATTGTCGACCTCAGCGTCAGACGGTCCAAACCCTTCTCCCACAGCACCATACTCTTTGCCGACCTGCTTGATTATCTGGCAGATCGCTGCGTCGTGTTGCGCTGTGATAGGCACTATACGAAGGTTTTCTTGGCTCATAGTCATCTCTCTTCAATATCATCTTGGACAGCTGCTAAGGTAAAGCCAATCAAGAATGAATTAAAATCACTTTAAGTCATACTAATCATGATAAAAAGTCATCATTTAAAGTTTAGTACTCCCTTCTCATCCCTTAGGGTTTACATTGTAAATTCATCTGAATTACATTTTCTCACTAGGATTAAATACCTGACAGCTACGACAACTGGAACCAAGTCACATTCTGACGCTATAAACTCAAAGCTTTGGTCAGCCTATTCTTGCACTCTCCCATAAGCCTGCCAGAATGAAAATCATCAGTATAATGAATGAGATATAAACAATGGCTTGGTTGAGAAAACGGCTTCTTCCTGCTGCAATTGTGGCAGCCCTTACTCCTATGAGCTCGGCTTACGCCGATATCGGTGATACCCCAGTGATCGGTGGGCTATTTAACTCAACAGAAGTACTGAAAAATCAAATCACCTCTTCATTGTCCTACTCGACGCGCTTTGCTCGTGATACGACTCTGTTTACCATTGGCGGACTGACTCTAGAAACCTACCTACTGACATTGCCACTTGATGCAAGAACGAAAGGTCGAGTCATGGCACAGATCGCTGATCCGACTTATTCCATTCCTCTCGGCTATTTTCTTTATCAGTTCTACGATCGCTACACAGGAATAAGCAATGACGATGAATTTAAAGCCTACCTGCAAACTGTGTATGACAAACAAGCTCTGAAAGGCTTTGAGCACTCGCTCTTTGCTCTGGAGGAGAAAGCCAAAAAAGAGCCTAAGCAACACGCTAAAGACCAGGCTCACCACGAAGGCATCCAAATTAATGGTCAGTTTATGGCGGCCATGGTGACCGTATATGACGCTTTGGTTCAGATTGGCGAATGGCAAGATATGGATCGGCTGCCTGAGCAATACACATATCTGACCAAGTCACCTGAGGATTTAGCGCTGGTCGCCAAAATTCAACCTATCGTGGTTGGCATCATGCAACAAGCCGCCTCGGGGATGGAAGAGGGCGACATGAAACAGGCCATACTCGGCATTGTGGCCGATGGTGCAGCAGGCAGAGCCAGCGAACCGAATAACAAAGCGCAAGCGTTAACCATTACCTTAATTGATTTTGTGCGTCTCAATGTGCTGAAAGCCTATCGCCAATTTATCTACCAAGATGAGAGACAAAAACGTCTTAATGACTGGCTGCAAAACGCGTTTGACGATCACCCTCAACAAGCAATTGAGTTTCTCGAGTCACAGCAGAACCGCCGCTTTGCTGTTCAGGTAACGGTCGACGGGTTGCAACAAGGGTTAATCGAAGGATTGGTTGATCCAGATAAACCTTTTCTTTCCCACGCTTACCAGCAACATACTAAGAGTACTGAGTTCGGCAGCCCTGTCGCAACAAGCAGCCCAGAGCACGTTCAATCCATGCGTTTTCTTCAGGTTCTATCAGAACAAACGTATCGTGATCCATATTACTTACCGTTCTTCAAACGACTTTATCAAAACCATACCGACTCCATTGCTCGGGTAGGTATCTCTTCCACACCGACGATTAGCGTAAGAAACCTGCCTATCATCAAAACAGGGGCAAAAGTCTCTGGCGAACAAGGAACAGGAATCCCGAATTTCCACTTTGTCGACCGAAACGAAGACAGAGCCTATTACTTCTTTGGTAATGATGCCCTTCAACTTGATCGCTTAATGCAGGCCAATCAGGTTCAGACGATGTTTGATCGACTGGTTCACATGAAAACGCTTAACTGTAACGCCCAATATGACTGGAATGCTCACACCAGTTACGACGGTCTGGTTAACCTTGGTGCAGGCGAAGCACTACGTGACTTTGGTGAGAAACGTTGTTTGAGAGAGCTGAATGAAAGAGCTGAAGTGGAAAACGTGCTAACGAAGCAGCGTCAGTCCCTCATCGATAACCTTCAAAGCTATCAAGAGATACCGCTATGGGACTTCTACACCAAGCTGACCCGAAAATGGAAAATTGAACAGGACATCGCTACTTATGCAGAGCTTGATGGGCAAGGGATGCCAGATTACGCTCTGATCTACAATCCGTGGCCGGATCATTTTGCCCACTTTGTTGGTCCTTTTAGCGATGAAATCATTATGCCAACAGGTGAACTCAACCGCCTCGATTACTGGATACGTCAAATTGAACAAGCGTACAAGGACGCCGGCATTTACCAGCAGACACTCTGGGGAATGGCGGGGGACCATGGTTTATCTCCGGTCTACTACACCTTAAATCCGGAGAAAGCGATCTTTGAGCCACTTTCGGAATCACTCGACTACCCTCTAGTGATCAAGAAAATCTCATCTGATGAAGGCGAAGGACCAAAGATCACCAATGCATTAAATTATCCGAGTAACCAAGGTGTTGATGTGGTGGTAGCCTCTACCGCTGGCGGTAACTTCATGATGGATATGTTTAATTCGCAATCGGGTTGGCAAACACAACCTGTCTATTCGGAGCTGACCAACTGGACACCGGTCAATGCACCACAAGGGGAAAAGCTGGACATCATTGCCGAGTCAGTAGAAAAGCTTTCAGATAGTCTCGACTACCTGGTCGTCAGAGAATCAACCTGCGATGAAACAGAGTGTCAGGTACGTTTGGTCGCTCAGCGTGACGGCAAACGAATCGATGAGCTCATCATCAAACAAGGAGAGCGCTATTTCTACAAAGCCAATAGCAAAACAGCGTTACTGGAAGTCAACAAACTCAACCCTTATCTGCCTTCACCAAATCAAGCAAAGCTTGAGACGTTTGCTCAGTTGGTCAATCAATGTGTCAACCGAGCAGGCATCGACAACCCACAAAGCTGGTGTGATGAAATGCAATGGCGCGAACTAACCCAATTTACGCCTAGGCCTGATTCCGTCGTACAACTCGCCAAGCTTTACGCCGAACCGCGAGCAGGTACAGTGAATTTATTCCCTCGAGAAGGGATTGGCTACAACACGAAAGTTCCGGGCCGTCACGCAGGCGAAAGCTATTTGGAGAAGGACGCCTTTATCGGATTTTGGGGCGCTCCAATTGGCAAACAAGCTACGCCACTGAGTAGTGAGGAGAACGGCTCTCTGGCTCCGACTCTGTATCAATACCTGACTGGAGATGACGTTAAAGCCGGAGAAAATGGTTGGGGATATCCATCATTGCTTAGCAAACTCGATATTCACTAAGCCTCCTTCACAACAGAAAGCAATAACAAAAAAGCGCCTTACGGCGCTTTTTCAGTTATCTGGAAATCAGAATTTTTTCGGTGCGTAACCAGTCATGACTTCAAGTCTCAGCTCTTTACCCAGCTTAGTCATTGGGTGAACCACGATTAGACCTTTGACTGACCTTTTCAGCTTACCCATGTCTGCTTGTTCTTCTTTAGTAATTGCACGTGAGAACGGCATGTCAATCAAGCTCTTACGCTCTTTGTTCATGTCGTATTTCTGTTTGCTTTTCATCACGTGAATTTTTTTGCTTAGCTTATCTGCTTCGTCAGTGAACTTAGTCACCATTTCCTGATCACCACGAGATTTCGCCGCATCCAGCTTACGCTGACACTTGTCCAGACGATTGTGAAGGTTTTGAAGTTCTTGCTTAGTGCTCATGGTATTGATCTCATTGAAACAGAAAAGGGCGGCGAGTGTAGCACAAGCTGACTCGCTGCCCTAATTTTAGTCGTTAGGAGAGTTTTTGGTCGTAATCTTTACTGACTTTCTGCAGTCACTCAAAATCAGTTTGAGTAAAATACCTCAATACTTCATTTAACGATCATTTTCATCGACAAGTCTCCTTTCGAAGCGCGATTCAACGCAAAGTAACGTTTTTTATGTCAATATTGAGTCAGCATATTAAATATACAGATAGATTGAGTTTGCCTATGTTTAAACACCTTTTCCCGCTGGCAATTGTTGCTATAACGACAGCGATCACGCCGGCGGCATATGCCGCTAAGAAGAACATTCAGATCCAATATCTGCCTCCCACTAACCAAGCCGAAGGGAAAATGAAAGCAGACCTTGAAGCAAACGGAGTCAACGATACCGTAATAGAGCTGTCAGATACGCTGTTTCCATTCAACAAGACGTTAACCATTCAATATGGTAGTAAAGATGGGCCACTTTATGATCCAGAGCAGCACACGGTGCATATGCCTTATCACTTCTATCAGGAAGCGCTGAATTACTTTATCAAGAACAAGTACGACGAAAAGTACGGTAAAGAGGCAAAATTTGGAGCGATGGACACGGTTTTGCATACTCTACTCCATGAGGCCGGGCACGCTTATATCTCCGATCAGAACATTCCTATTCTCGGTAAAGAAGAGGATGCCGTAGACAATTTTGCTGCGATTTTAATGATCGAATATTTAGACGGAGGTGATGAAGCCGCTATCAGCGCTGCCGATATGTTTGCTTTTGAGTCCGATGACAGGCCAGACTATTACGACTTTGGTGAATACATCGATGAACACAGTTTTGACTTGCAACGCTACTTCTCAACTTTATGTTTGGTTTACGGCAGTGATCCTGAAAAGCACAGCAACTTGCTCGATGAAGTAGAAAATGATTACTTGGCTGATCGAAAAGATTTTTGTGTTTTCCAGTACCAGTCGCTCAGCGATAACTGGCACACTTATCTAAAAGAGCCTGTGGCTGATCAATGAAGTCGCGTATACGTAGAAGATGGAAAAAGGATAAACCTATGACTCAACTTACAATTTTCTACGATGGTACCTGCCCACTGTGTGTGAAAGAAATGGAACGCCTTGCACACTACGACAACCAGCAGCATTTGATGCTGGTTGATATTCACTCCGACAACTTTCTACATTATCCAGATATTGACGCTCAACGTGCGGCTAAAATTCTTCACGCACTGGATAATAATGGAAGGCTATTGCTTGGCTTAGACGTAACTTATCGTGCATGGAAACTGGTTGGCAAAGGCTGGTTGTACGCACCATTGCGTTGGAGACTCATCCGTCCAGTTGCTGATTGGTGCTATATCAAATTTGCTGACAACCGATACACCATTTCTAAGTTGCTGACTGGAAAGCGGAAATGCGATTCCGGTCAATGTTTCAGATAAAACATAACGAATACCAAGCATTAAACACTAATTAACCTATCAAGATTCACAGTCCTGCGTCGATAAATTGGCTAGTCTTAAAGAATAAACGTTTGGGCGAATACGCTTCTTCTGCTTGTTAATAAGCGTGATTTAGCGTGTATAGCCCAAATTAATAACAACAGGCGTTTCATGCCAGATGCAGCTCTGACAATGTAAAAACGCCAAAGACCTTTCAGAGACAGGATGTTTGTATGAGTCTAACGATTAGAAGTCGCCTATATATTTTGGCGCTTGTTCCTTTACTGGTCATCGCAATAGGCATGCTTGGATTTACTTATGTAAAAACCAGTGAACTCAATGATCAGCAAATCGAAGTTACCCGCACCAACATGATGAACATGAAGAAAGCGGAACTGAGAAACTATCTCCAAATGGCGAAATCTGCCGTTCAACCTTTTCTCGACAGAGGTGCCAGCTTAGAAGAAGCGTACCCGACTCTAAAAACATTAGAATACGGTAAAACTGGCTATGTATTTGGTTATGACTCTAAAGGTATCCGTAGAGTACAAGGTCAAAGTTCTAAAGGTATTGGTGATAGCTTCTGGAACCTACAGGACAAACAAGGTAATTACCTAATTCAAGATCTCATCCGTAACGCTAAAACAGGTGAGTTTACCACTTACTACTTCCCTAAACCGGGAGAAACCGAAGCATTACCTAAGCTGAGTTACTCTATATTTATTCCTGAATGGGATTTGATGCTAGGTACAGGTTTCTATACCGACGACATCGATGCCATTGTGGCTGAAATGGAGAATGCGACCACGGAAGCGCTACAGGAAACCCTTTCTGCCATCATTTTGTTCTGTATCGTGATCGCGGGTATCGTTGCCGCCTTCGCCGTGGCCGTGAACCGAACCATCCTGAAACCACTAGAACTGTTCGATGCTTCGATCAGTTCTTTTGCCAGCGGAGACGCTGACCTCACCGCCCGCATGGAAGACTTCAAAGCACCAGAGTTTTCCCAGCTTAGTAACAACTTCAATGCATTTGTTGCCAGCTTACAAACCATCATTCGCAGCGTGAGTGATGTCGGTCAGCAAGTCGTTGCAGAAACAAGCAACATGTCTAGCCGGGCCGCTAAAGTGGACGAGTTAGCATCAGGCCAACGTGAAGAAACCGAGCAAGTCGCCACCGCAATGACTGAAATGACGACAACGGCATCCGAAATCTCAAACAATGCTAGCCAAGCGGCACACTCTGCTAAAGAGGCCGATGACAACGCGAAAGAAGCTCAGGGAATAGTGAACTCTGCCGCGCAATCTGTTGAAGCCCTTGCCGAAGAAGTATCTCAGGCGAATGGTGTCATTTCACGTCTTGAAGGCGATGTGCAGAATATTTCCTCATCTCTTGAGGTGATTCAAGATATTGCCGAGCAAACCAACCTATTGGCACTCAATGCTGCAATTGAAGCCGCACGTGCTGGTGAGCAAGGTCGTGGCTTTGCCGTCGTCGCTGATGAAGTGCGTAAGTTAGCCAGTCGTACCCAAGACAGTACTGGTGAGATCCACCAAATGATTGAGCAATTGAAAGCGGCATCAGATGACGCAGTCAGAGCGATGGAGTCAAGCCAGAAAAGAGGGGCAAGCACCGTTGAAGAAGCGAACGCTGCGGCACGAGCACTGGTTCAAATTCAGGAGTCCATTGGAACCATCATGGATATGAACTCTTTGATCGCAACCGCAACCGAAGAGCAAAGCTTGGTTGGTCAGGAAATTTCACAGCGCATAGTGGTGATTTCCGACCAGAGCTCACAATCGGCTGAACTGGCCAACGAAAACCGCTCAGGCAGCCAAGAGTTGAATCAACGCGCCAACGAACTGTACGAATTGGTAGACCGATTTAAGGTGTAACTCAACAAACTAATTGCTTTATCAAAGCCAGTAGGGCCATCCTGCTGGCTTTTTCTTTTTGTACCACTTTCTACCATAAAACATCCAATTACCTACGCCCTAATCCCACTCTTACCACGCGCTCACCCTTATCTATGCAAAATAAATCACTATTGCCTTAGCACGTAGATCCCACCTGATAGAGCAAAAGCTCTCATTTATGACTCCTATCCCACCATTCAAGAAATAGTAATAAGTCAATTTCAATAATTTTATAAACCACACGCAGATTTCTAGATTAACTAAAACAACAATATGCAACGACATGAATAAATGCATAGTTTGAAAATTGTAATCAGGTTCTCTTCGAACCATGAGAACCCATTTTGCATGCTTGTAGTTTGTAGTAGGCCATGTTCAACACTCTCTTTTACAATTCAAAGGAAGACAATATGTTTAAGAAATTATTAAGTTGTTGTATCGCCTCGACTCTTACAGTGATCTCAACCTCGGGGCTAGCACAACAAAACGAGGGAGGAGCCATCACATCAGACAACCACATGCTCGCGCCTTTAGTCACAGCGTCAGTAAAGACCGCAATTAAAAACCAATACATCGTCGTGCTCAAGCAGCCGATGACGCTCAGCAATGACGCCCAAGCACTTCAACAGTTCACTCAGCAAACCGTTTCTGGTTTAGCCAGCCAACACGCTTTAAAGATCGATAAAGTCTATGATCGTTCTTTAAGCGGTTTTGTTGCAACCCTATCAGCTGAGCAATTGAAAGCCCTTCGTGCTGATCAACAAGTTGATTTTATTGAGCAAGACCAAGTCATCTCACTTGACCCAGTTGTCTCTGCCAATGCCACTCAAACCAATCCAGTTTGGGGGTTAGACCGAATCGATCAGCGTGATTTGCCACTCAGCAACAGCTACACCTACAACTACGATGGTTCAGGTGTGACCGCTTATGTGATCGATACCGGTGTGACCAACACTCACGTCGAGTTCGGTGGCCGCGCGAGTTCCGGTTATGACTTCGTTGACAATGACAATGATTCCACCGACTGTAATGGCCACGGTACTCATGTAGCGGGAACGATTGGTGGTTCACAATACGGTGTGGCGAAAAACGTCAATATCGTAGGTGTGCGCGTACTGAGTTGTAGTGGCTCAGGTACGACTTCAGGCGTCATTGGCGGTGTGGATTGGGTAGCGGCAAACGCTTCTGGCCCATCGGTCGCTAACATGAGCTTGGGTGGTGGTGTCTCAACCGCGCTTGATCAAGCAGTTGCCAGCGCTGTTCAATCAGGCATCAGCTTTATGCTCGCAGCAGGTAACTCCAACGCTGACGCTTGTAACTCCTCACCGGCTCGCGAACCTAGCGGTGTGACTGTAGGCTCAACCACCAGCAGCGATAGTCGTTCAAGTTTCTCCAACTGGGGGAGCTGTGTCGACGTATTTGCACCGGGTTCAAACATTAAATCCGCTTGGTACGATGGCGGATACCGCACCATCAGTGGTACATCCATGGCAACGCCTCACGTAGCAGGTGTCGCAGCTCTGTATCTACAAGAAAACAACTCACTGTCACCTGCTCAAGTATCAACACTGATCAGCGAACGTGCGAGCGTAAACAAAGTCAGTGATACTAAAGGTACCGTGAATAAGCTGCTATACAGTCAAACTGACAGTGGTTGTGAACCAGATTGTGGTACACCTTCTCCAGATGGTGAACTGACTAACGGCACACCAGTGACTGGTATCAGCGGTAGCCGCGGTGAGCAGAAGCATTACTACATCGACGTGACTGCCGGTCAGACATTGACTGTCACCACTAGCGGTGGCACAGGTGATGCCGATCTCTACGTTCGCTTTGGCGCCAAACCAACGACTAGCTCTTGGGACTGCCGCCCATATCGCTACGGCAACAGTGAGACGTGTACAGTGTCTAGCACTCAAAACGGTCGCTATTACGTGATGCTTAATGGCTACACTAGCTTTAGCGGCGTCAGTGTCCAAGCTAACTACTAATTCAGCACCTCAACACATAAATGCCAGTCAGTGTTTGCTGACTGGCATTTTTTGATCCGACACATGGACAAGCCTGTTATTTTTAAGCAATTATACTTTACTCAATTCGGTAACCGCACTGACTTAAAACTGTCATATTTCAGTGTTAGGCTGGCGCGCTTTTTTACACACAGATAATTTTTCTCTTACTATCGATACGTTTCGAAAAGAGGTTTCAGGGCATCCATGAAAAAGCAAACACTCTCGATTGCTGTTGCAGCAACTCTTCTCTCTGGCTGTGCTCAATTAACACCAGAAAACCAAGTTGATCTGATGATCACCAACGGTCAAGTTCTGACCATTAACGCCGATATGGACGTGATCGACAATGGTGTCGTTGTCGTTAAAGATGACACCATTGTGGCGATTGGTGGGCAGGAACTAATTGAACAATACCAAGCAAAACAAACTATTGATGCAGACGACGGTATTGTACTACCTGGTTTTATTAATGCTCATAACCATTTGCCAATGATAGCCTTTCGTGGCCTTGGCGAAGAAGGGATTTCCAATCGTCTGTTTGCCTACTTCTTCCCGTTAGAAGGCGAAAAGCTCAGCCGAGAGCTGATTTATAACGCCACAAAACTCGGCACTATCGATCTCGCTCAAAGTGGCGTAACGACCTACGCCGACATGTATTACCATATGGATGAAATGGCCAAAGCGACCAAAGAAGTGGGGCTGCGCGCGGTATTAGGTGAGACAGTGATAAAGTTTCCCGTCGTTGATGCCAAAGAACCCTATGGTGGCATCGAATACGCGGAACACTTTATCGATACATACAAAAACGATCCACTGATCACTCCAGCTTACGCACCTCACGCCGTATACACCGTTAGTAAAGAAAAGCTGCAACAAATCAATCAGCTGTCAAAACAACATGATGTACCTGTACTGATCCATGTTGCCGAGTTCCCGAATGAGCAGGAGCGCATCAAAGAGGAGCACAACGCCAAATCTCCGGTTGATTACTTGGCACAGATTGGCGCACTGGATGAACGCACCGTTCTGGCTCACGCCATCCACCTATCAGAACAAGATCAACAACTGATCAAACAGGCTGATGCAGGTGTGTCATACAACCCAATGGCCAACGCCAAAGGTGCAACAGGTATTGCCCCAGCATGGGAGATGTATCGATCTGGTATACGTATGGGGCTAGGTACAGACGGGCCAATGAGCTCCAATCAAGTCGATCTCTGGCGTACGCTCAGCTATTCCGCCAACATGCAAAGGCTGAAGCATAACGACCGTACCATCATGATTCCTCAACAAACCATTGAGCTGGCTACCATCGGCGGCGCAAGAGCCCTACATATGGAAGACCAAATCGGTTCATTGGAGAAAGGTAAAAAAGCGGACATTATTATTGTAGAAACACAGTCTGCGAACATGATGCCAAACTATGACCCGTACGCGACTTTGGTATACCAAGCTAACCCAAGCAATGTTTCAACTACCATAGTCAACGGACAGGTCGTCATGCATGAAGGTGAAATGGAAACCGTGCAGTTGGACGACATTCGCCATAGCGTTGAAGCCTTCGAAGCCGATATCAGTGAATTTGCTAAAGAACTGGCCAAGAAAGCGATTAAATCAAAAAGTTTAATGGACTAAATGTACTGGCAGAGCTTTGCGTAAGCCCTGCCCATACCGAAATGTATTGATTCAACTTAATTGCTGCAAAAACCGTTTTGCGTGTCGAGGGCTAGTCAGACGAATAAAACGAATATGCTGGTAACGCGGGTTTGTCATATCTGCTAGATAGCGTTGGCGATTAGAATGGTACGTTTTCAATGTCCATAGAATGATTGAATCACGGCTGAAAAAGGATTTCACAATATTCTCGGTATTCCCTGTCCCGGGCCACAGCTCTTTTTGCGTCAAGCAGCGATACACTGCTCGTGTCACTGCTTGATACAGCGTTCTTAACCTTGAGTAATCAACCCAGATAACCGTGTCCACCTCTTTCCACTTTATTTCACGGCTACGATTGTAATTACCGTCCAGCACCCAATACGGCTGCTGAGTGGCCTCCTCTATCTGAGCAAAAAACTCATCATCACTCGACTCTTGCCAGTCGGCTTTCCAAAATAATCGGTCCATTTCGATGTACGGATAATTCAGTGTTTGTGCTAGTTGACGGCTGAAAGTTGACTTGCCGCTGCCACTGGTTCCCACAACATTTATCTTGTGCATAGCAACTCCCTGAATATCAGTTTCAAAAAAGGGGCGCGAGTAAAACACTTTATTAACAATCGCGCAAGAAAAATGGTTAGAATTTTGCGCCTTATACTTCACTTCTGTGGTTATCGACCTTGCCAATGCTAGCCACGTGTATACAAAGTGCAGTATCATTGTTTTATTAGGGAAATAAATAGGTTGAGGGTGACAAGCCGCCTATGGCAAATCTAAAAAATTCTGTGGCGAAAAACATTAAAACAAAAGTCGCCGGTCAAACGCAGGATGACGTGGTCTATTGCCACATCTTCGATGCGATACTTGAGCAACGGTTGCCACCAGCAACCAAACTGAATGAAGAAGCTTTAGCAGAGATCTTCAGCGTGAGTCGAACCATCATACGCCGAGCCTTGCTCCGATTGTCGATGGAACAGGTGGTCAGTATCAGGCCGAATCGCGGCGCGATGGTATCAGCACCGACCAAAGAAGAAGCGAAACAAATAATCAAAGCGCGTGAAGTCATGGAGCTTGCCATTATTGAGCTTGCCGTTGAACATGCAACCGCACCAAAGATAGAGGAATGCCGACGCTTGGTAGAGAAAGAAAACGAGGCTTTCGATAACGGTGATTACGGTAAAGGACTTCGACTATCTGGGGAATTCCACATTAAGCTGGCCGAGATGGCAAACAACGCCCCATTGCTCGCGTTCCAGAGAAGCTTAGTGTCGCAAACATCACTGCTGATTGCCCAGTATGAAACTGGCAACCATTCAAACTGCTCTCAGGACGAGCATACCCAGTTGCTAGATACGATTGAATCTGGCGATACTGAGCAAGCTATCAGCCTAATGGAAGAGCACTTATCTCATATCCGTTCCAAGCTAAACCTTGATAGTAATGCAGCTTCAAACGACCTACATGTCGTCTTTTCGGATCTATTGAAGAACAAATAATCAACTGATTTTGCATTACCTAAGTCCGGCGTCCTGTCGGACTTTTCATTTCTCACCATCAATATTGTACACAAAATAAAATACAATATTAAATTTCTTTACGTTAAAATTTTTTACGTCAACACAAACTTTAAAATCATTATATTCATAGACTTACCTTTCCAACACCCTCGTTACTGACATTTTTACCAGTCACCTTATGTTGCAATATTGTAAAATTAAAGTTGACCTTACAGTCAAATTATCCAATTATTGACCCAAAGGTCAGAAAATTATTATTGGAACAATAGTGTCAATGCACAAGGAGGTCTCTTGATTACTTTCCTACTCAATCAAGAACTCAGACAAGAGAGTGAGCTGTCGCCAAATATGACAGTGCTGCAGTACCTGAGAACACACGTACAGAAAACAGGTACTAAAGAAGGCTGTGGTTCGGGCGACTGTGGTGCCTGTACCGTGGTACTCGGTGAAGTGGTCGAAGGCCAACTTCAGTATCGCTCGGTGAATTCCTGTCTGACGTTCGTATCCGCACTACATGGTAAGCAGCTGATTACCGTTGAAGACTTGCAGAACAAAAACAAGCTTCACCCAACTCAGCAAGCGATGGTCGATTTCCACGGTTCTCAATGTGGTTACTGTACTCCAGGTTTTATCATGTCGATGTTTGCTCTGAGCAAGAACAAACCTGCGGCGAACAAGGAAGATGTCATGGAGTCTCTGGCGGGTAACTTATGCCGCTGTACCGGGTACCGCCCTATTGTTGACGCCGCTTTGTCTCTGGCTTCTGATAAACCTTTGATGGACCAGTTTGTTGAGCTGGAAAAAGAGACCATTGCTCGACTAGAAGCTCTTCAGGGACAACCCGCCAGTCTGAGCCAAGGCAACCTAACAGCGTATATCCCTCGTAGCATTGACGAACTGGCTCAAATTTACACTGCAAATCCAAAGGCCAAGCTGGTTGCTGGCGGTACTGATTTGGCTCTTGAAGTCACCCAATTCCACCGCGAGATTGAAACTTTGATCAGCGTAAATCTGGTTGAAGACATGAAAGTGTGTGAAGAAAGTGACGATGCTCTGCACATTGGTGCTAACGTTGCGATCAGCGATGCCTACCAACTTCTGACTCAACATTTCTCTGATTTTGGTGAGCTGCTGCATCGCTTTGCTTCTCTTCAGGTTCGTAATCAGGGCACACTGGGTGGCAACATTGGTAACGCCTCCCCTATCGGTGATGCGCCGCCGCTTTTGATTGCACTGAATGCACAAGTGAAATTGCGCCGTGGTAAGCAGACCAGAATCTTGCCGATTGAAGACTACTTCATCAGCTATAAAGTCACCGCTCAGCAGGAAAGTGAATTTATCGAGCAAGTGATTATTCCTAAATCAAAAGCGAACGAAACCTTCCGTGCTTACAAGCTTTCCAAGCGTCTAGACGACGATATTTCTGCGGTTTGTGGCGCATTCAATATTGAGATTGAAGACAATAAAGTCATCAATGCCCGCATCGCTTTCGGTGGTATGGCGGCAACGCCAAAACGTGCAACGCACTGTGAAAATGCGCTATTAGGCAAAGAATGGACACAAGCAACCATTGATGCCGCGATGGCTGAAATCCATAACGATTTTGAGCCATTGAGTGACTTCCGTGCCAGCAAAGAGTACCGCTCAATGACAGCAGCGAACATGCTGCGTCGCTTCTACATCGAGCAGACTCATCACAACAACCAGATCGAAACAAGGGTAACGTCTTATGTCTAACGCACATCATCAGACCATGACTCAAGAAGAGATGGTCGCCATCGTAAAGCAGGATCTGAAAACCGGCGTTGGTAAAAGCGTAAAACACGACAGCGCTCCGAAGCAGGTCACAGGTGAAGCGGTTTACATTGATGACCGCTTAGAATTCCCTAACCAGTTGCACGTGTATGCACGCCTGAGCACCCAAGCTCACGCAAAAATCACTAAACTGGACATTTCGCCGTGTTACGAATTTGAAGGCGTTGCGATTGCCATCACCCACGAAGACGTACCGGGCCAGTTGGATATCGGTGCCATTCTGCCGGGTGATCCACTGCTTGCTGACGGTCTGGTTCAATATTACGGCCAGCCAGTACTTGCCGTTGCCGCAGATGATATGGAAACGGCACGCAAAGCCGCGCAAGCCGCCATTGTTGAATACGAAGCCCTACCGCCAGTGCTCGACATAAAAGAAGCGCTTGAGAAAGAGCTGTTTGTCACTGAAAGCCACCAGCAAAAACGCGGTGACTCAGCGGCTGCACTCGCCAAAGCAAAACACGTGATTGAAGGCGATCTAGAGATTGGTGGTCAGGAACACTTCTACCTTGAGACTCAGGTCAGCAGCGTGATGCCAACCGAAGATGGTGGCATGATAGTTTATACCTCGACACAAAACCCAACTGAAGTACAAAAGCTGGTCGCCGAAGTACTTGGGGTCTCGATGCACAAAGTCGTGATCGACATGCGTCGTATGGGCGGCGGTTTCGGGGGTAAAGAAACGCAAGCCGCAGCGCCAGCGTGTATGGCTGCAGTCATTGCGCACCTGACTAAACGCCCGACTAAGATGCGTCTGCCTCGTATGGAAGACATGACCATGACGGGCAAGCGTCACCCATTTTATAACCAGTACAAAATCGGATTTAACGATGATGGCGTCATTGAAGGGGCAGACATCATCGTAGCGGGTAACTGTGGTTACTCTCCGGATCTGTCGAGCTCGATTGTCGACCGTGCCATGTTCCACTCAGACAACGCGTATTATCTGGGTGATGCTACAGTGACAGGTCACCGCTGCAAAACCAACACGGCGTCGAATACGGCTTACCGTGGATTTGGTGGCCCGCAGGGGATGATGACCATTGAGCATATCATGGATGAAATTGCCCGCTATCTGGGTAAAGATCCACTCGAAGTCCGTAAAGCGAATTACTACGGTGGTGAGGGACGTAACGTCACTCATTACTACCAGACAGTTGAAGATAACTTCCTGCCAGAAATCACTGAGCAACTTGAACAAAGCAGTGACTATCACGCACGCCGTAAAGCCATCGCTGAGTTCAACAAGCAAAGCCCGATCCTTAAAAAAGGTCTGGCGATCACACCAGTGAAATTTGGTATTTCTTTCACTGCGACTTTCCTGAATCAGGCTGGTGCGCTCATCCATATATACACCGATGGCAGTATTCATTTGAATCACGGTGGTACGGAAATGGGTCAGGGTCTGAACATCAAGGTGGCGCAAATCGTTGCTGAGGAGTTCCAAGTAGATGTTGAACGTATCCAAATCACCGCTACCAACACAGACAAAGTACCGAACACATCACCAACCGCGGCCTCATCGGGCGCCGACCTCAACGGTAAGGCCGCCCAGAACGCCGCACTGACCATTAAACAGCGTCTGATCGACTTCGCTGCCAGTCACTACAAAGTGTCTGCAGAAGAAGTGGTGTTTAAAAACGGTATGGTCGTGATTCGTGATGAAATTCTGACCTTTGAAGCCTTTGTTCAGCTGGCCTATTTCAACCAAGTATCGCTATCGAGCACTGGTTTCTACCGCACACCAAAAATCTACTATGACCATGAAAAAGCGCGTGGCCGTCCGTTCTACTACTTCGCGTACGGTGCCTCTTGTTCAGAAGTCATTGTGGATACTCTGACAGGCGAATACAAAATTCTGCGTGCAGACATTCTGCACGATGTAGGGGCTTCTCTTAACCCAGCAATTGATATTGGCCAGGTCGAGGGCGGCTTCCTGCAAGGTGTAGGCTGGCTGACCACAGAAGAGCTGATCTGGAACGAACAAGGTCGTCTGATGACCAACGGGCCTGCCAGCTACAAGATTCCGGCGATCGCCGATATGCCTATCGAGTTCCACACTCACCTTCTGGAAAATCGAGCCAACCCAGAAGATACCGTGTTTAACTCCAAGGCTGTCGGTGAGCCGCCATTCATGCTCGGCATGTCAGTCTGGAGTGCACTGAAAGATGCCATTGCCTCAGTTGCCGTTGAAGGTGCTATACCTAAATTAGATACGCCAGCAACACCAGAGCGTGTGTTGATGGCAATCAATGAGGTAACGCAAACGCAACAACAAGTGGCAAAACCGAACACGCAAGAGGTTTAAGCGGTTATTCAAGGGTTTACCGTTCAAGGAGAGACATATGTTTAAGGACAATTGGATTCATGAACTGGCACAGCTAGAGAAAAACAGTGAACCTTGCGTGATGGTGACCGTATTGGAAGACCGTGGCTCAGTGCCACGGGATGCGGGCACAAAAATGTTGGTCACTCGCGACCGTTTGATTGCCACCATTGGTGGTGGTCATCTGGAGCACATCGCCACCAAAATGGCGCGTGAAATGCTGCTCGCGGGTGAACGTTCACTGAAAGTAGAGCGCTTTAATCTCGGGGCTCGCTTAGGTCAGTGTTGTGGCGGAATGGCAACACTGAGCTTCGAGCCAATTGGCACCGCGCAAAAACATCTAGTGGTATTCGGTGCTGGCCATGTTGCCAAAGCCCTTTTACATATCGTCTCGACTCTCCCTTTCCGTGTCACTTGGATTGATGAGCGTGAAGACGTATTCCCTGACGAACTCCCTCGTAACGTAACCAAACTGGTGAGCGATGATCCGGTCGCTGAAGTGCGTGACATGTCACCAAACAGCTACTATCTGGTCATGACGCACAATCATCAACTCGATTTTGAGTTGGCAAAAGCCATCATCGATCGCGACGACAGCGCGTATTTCGGCATGATAGGTTCGCTAACCAAACGTAAAAAATTCGACATGCGTTTGGCGCAGCGCGGCTATAACCAGCAACAAATAAATACGATGATTTGCCCAATTGGAATCAGCATGGTGAATGGAAAGCATCCTGCTGAAATTGCGGTATCGGTTGCGGGTGAATTAATCGCACACTATCAGGGAATTTCGCTTGAAGAAAAACGCCCTACGCCACACAGTAAAGAAGAACAACTGAGCGATTCATCATTGGAAGAGAAAATCGCCTAGCCCCAAAGAGGGCCTTTAAAGGAAGTAAACATGACAACTCAACGTAAAGCTTATCGTGCAAGCCTTCTGCACAGTATTGCTGACCCCAAAGACGTCGGACTGGAAAACTCGTATCAGTTTTTCGACGACGGTCTTCTCGTGGTAGAAGACGGCCACGTCGTCGATATCGGTGAGACAGAAGAGGTGCTTAAAAGGCAGCCAAAGAACCTCAACATCACCGAATATGAAGACAAGCTGATCACATCAGGTTTTATTGACACCCATATTCATTATCCGCAAACCGGCATGATCGCCTCCTACGGTGAGCAACTGCTCGACTGGTTAGAAAACTACACCTTCCCAGAAGAAAGACGCTTCAAAAATCCGGTTTACGCGCATAAAGTCGCGAAGCTGTTCTTCAATGAGCTAGCGAGTAACGGCACCACCACAGCACTCGTGTTTGGTACAGTACATAAAGAGTCGGTCGACGTATTCTTTGAAGAGGCAGAGCGCCGCAACTTGCGTATGATCGCAGGTAAAGTCCTGATGGACCGCAACGCACCAGACTACCTGACCGATACACCAGAATCTGGTTATGAAGCGTCTAAAGAGCTGATTGAAAAATGGCACAACAAAGGCCGACTGCTTTATGCGGTTACGCCCCGTTTCGCCCCAACCAGCACACCGGAACAGCTGGCGACTGTAGGTAAACTTCTGGAAGAATATCCGGATGTGTACATGCATACCCACCTTTCAGAGAACAAGAAAGAGATTGAATGGGTACTTGAACTGTTCCCAGAACACGACTCTTATCTGGATGTCTACGACCATTACGGGTTGCTGCATAAGCGCTCTGTGTTTGCTCACGGTATTCATCTTTCTGATTGTGAATGTCAGCGTTTGGCAGAAACTGAATCGGCAATTGCCTTCTGTCCAACATCAAATCTGTTCCTTGGTTCTGGTCTGTTCAAACTACCTAAACTGGAAGAACATGGGGTTCGCGTCGGTATGGGCACCGATGTCGGCGCTGGTACCAGCTTCTCGATTCTTGAGACAATGAGTGAAGCGTATAAGATCATGCAGCTTCAACAGGAGAAACTGCATCCATTGAAATCCCTGTTCTTAGCAACACTGGGCGGCGCACGTTCACTCCACCTTGAAGACAAAATTGGTAACCTTGAAGTGGGTAAAGAAGCGGACTTTGTCGTGCTGGATTTACATGCAACTCAACTGATGCGTTTCCGAATGGAGCAGGCCAAAACCTTGGAAGAGAAGCTGTTTGTGCTGATGAGCCTTGGCGATGACCGCACTGTTTCTAAGACGTACATCTATGGCGAGAAAGCCTATGACACAGAGGGACGCATCGACGCAAAAAAGTTCGCTAGTTAGCCTTAAGCGCCTCTGTGCCACAGAGGCGCTTACCATTCCTTATGCGTATCTCTCTAACATCCCCTTCAACCACTCCAACTTAAATGGTTTAGAAAGCACATTATCAAACCCTTGCTCTAAATAGTTTTGTACATCACTATCAAATGTATTGGCAGTCAAAGCAATAATCGCAGTGTCTGGAGCCAAGTTATCCTGCTTTATCTGTTTAAGAGCTTCTAACCCATCCATTATCGGCATTTGTATGTCCATGAATATTATGTCAAACCGCTCTCGTCTCAATAAATCGATGCACTCTTGGCCGTTATTAACTGTTGTTACATCGGCTTGCAAGGTCGCCAACATTTTTTGAGCAACAATTTGGTTCATGCGAATATCTTCAACCAACATGACGGATACCCCTGAAGCATTTTCCTCAGGTATCGTATTCTTTTGTGGTAGCAAATCCGCTTGTTCAAGTACAGGGAGACAATGAAGCAAACTGAACAAGTCATAAGGTTTACTTAATAGGGTCATATTTTTTCTCGTGGGCAGCGTTATATCAATGTTGCCGTACACAATGAGCTTTGCTTCATCCGGGCAATTCACGTGCTTCAATGTTGTTTCCAGCGTGTCATTTGAGCTCAAATAACACAACACCGTCGACCCTTGAGGATCGTACAACCCTGCCCTATTTAACTCTTCGATAATAAAATCAGCCGCATCATCGTTATCCGCAATCACTCTCACTGTCCCCGTTGCTCGGTTATCTTCTAATAGCGGAGTTGACTCAATGACATCAACGGGGATTTCCACCTTAAACTCACTGCCTTTCCCTAACGAACTCTCTACACTGATTTCCCCCCCTAATAAAGAAACTAGGGACTGGCATATTGGCAACCCAAGCCCCGTGCCTCCGTACTTTCGGGTAATAGAGTCATCAGCTTGAGTAAACTCTTGAAACACTTTGTCTAACTGCTCTTGGTTCATACCAATCCCAGTATCTCTGACAACAATATTTAATTTCTCAGCTTGCGAATTAAGGGATATTTGAATATCAACATGGCCTGACTCCGTAAATTTGAGCGCGTTGTAGCCGAGGTTGTTGATGATTTGTACAAGCTTGGTTTTATCCGACCTTATTTTGTAGTTTCGCTCTGAAAATGCTGAGAAGAATACATCCACACCTTGCTGCTTATCGAAGTTGATGAATACCGTTTTGGACACATCTATCAGTTCACTAATAAAGAACTCATCGCTTTCTAGCTTGGACTTTCCTTGCTCTATCTTGCTCAGGTCTAGAACGTTATTAATCAGCTTGAGGAGGTGCTCTCCCGAGCTATTAATCATTGAGAGAAAGTGTTGGGTTTGCTCATCTGAAGCTTGGTAGTATTCTTTCTGACTCAAACCGATAATCGCATTCAAGGGAGTGCGCATTTCATGTGACATGTTGGCAAGAAATCGTGCTTTAGCCATAGAACTCTGCTCAGCATTGCGCTTCGCTTCTTCCATAACCTTGGTTCTTTCCTCTAAATCTTTAGCTAGCTGAGTCTGACTCAAATACATCCTAGAAATAACACCAATTATCAGCATAGAGCATAAGAAAATGATGCCTAAGTAGACATATTGTTTGTTATAGAAAGACTCTTTGAAATCGAGAAACTCAATCTGCTGACGTTGTACCTCAGCAACAAAATCTGCTAGGTAAATGTTCAAGCGTGAATAGGTACTATCAATTTGTTCCACGACTTGATCCGTACCCTCGCCGCTTGCCTGCGTTAGTTTGTCGATAGCATCAAAGACAGATGTAATCTCAGCAATGACTTGCTGAAGTTCCTCTAAGTTACCAAACTTGTCATGCACTCTCTGTGTTCTCTCCGCGAGAAGATCCTGTAGGATACTCGACTTATAAACTCTTGATGTAAACTTGAGCTTTGACAGGCTTTTCTTATTTTTTAGTGCCGAGAAAGACAGTACTTCAGATTTGACAAATAATAGCTTTGTTTTAGCAGAGATGTTGTTGTTAATGATGGTGACATAAGGTTCAGAGGCAATGTTTTTGATCTCTGAAACAGAATAGAAAACGTAGCCGATAACCACGATAAGCACAGCGCACAGCGCTGCAACAACCACAACAAAATGGCGCCCTCTATTCCAAAACCTCTCCATATGGGTCACTCAATAACAATCTCTCGAACCTGCCACACGGATAAACTGTAAAACAGATCCGTTTGTATTTCAGGATGGTCGGTGAAGGGAAAAACAACAAAAAATGGGCCTTTGTCATCAATGGTCATTTTAATACCATCTTCGTGTGTCGCGAGCAAGACACCATACTTCTTGATGTCTGATACTGGAATACTGACAACGTATTCATCCCAAGCTATCACTTTTACTGTCGAGCCTTGCGCTCCGACATAATCCAGTAAGGCGCTCAATGTTGGCCCTTGGTATTCAACAACATTAGACACAACATGGTTACTGGTCTTAATCACCCCATGCTCAAGTTGCTTTATCATTGCAGAATCAAATTCCACACCATCAGCAGTATTGGACTGAGTTATATCTCCAGAGACCCAAAGTATAGGGTCACCTTCCGGCACGGGTAGCGCATAAACCGTACTGGCTAACACCACTCCAATAACCAAAATGCTGAACCGTGTTGCCTTGCGCATAGAGCCCCCTTAACTATCTTTGAAACCATTCATACTATTTATCATTATTCAGGTTCAGTATAGACAAGGATTGATTAAATGCCTCTTCAAGCCTTTGAAGTAGCGGCAAAAGATAAATATCGAGACAAACAGTGTAAGAAAAATGTTTGCTGCATAGCCACGATTTCAATGAGAAGGTTTAAAGCCGCTTTAAAGGGGTTCAACAATCAGGAAGATGCGAGCTCCTCTAATTATCCCTAATTTAGCATTAATACACTTTTTCTTTGTTATCAACACACTGCAAAAATAGAGTGCTTCCCGATTAAAATTTCGCCTCCACGCTCCATGCTGAACCCGCAATTTATACTATTATCAATAGTATCTATACGTGCAAAAAACCAACGCAAATAGGGGATGTGACCATGGTAATCAGAACAAAAATTGCAACATTTATTGCGCTGTCTCTCCCCTCAATATCCTTCACCGCTTTTGCAGAGAAGCCTACATTTGAAATGAGCCAGCTCATGTTTGACGCACAAAATACCTGTATCGTTCGATTTGATGATTCAGTCAGCAAATTTGATGTTGAAGGTCGTGCGCGTGGCATGCTGGTGGCAGCAAATGCGCAAGCAAAACACATTTACAAACACACGATCAAAGGGTTTGCAGTCAATATGTCTTGTGATAAAGCCAAGTCGGCTTTTGCATCAGATTCTGATGTTATTAATTTTGAGCAAGACAGCTTGGTGTTTGCCATCGCCCCACCACCGGGAAAAGGTAAAAACAAAGATGAGGAGCCAAATGAGCCACCAGCGCCTCAAACCACACCTTGGGGAGTTACACGTGTCGGAGGAGCTGGCGATGGTAGAGGCTTCACTGCTTGGGTGATTGATACAGGTATCGACCTCGATCATCCGGATTTGAATGTCGACGAATCCAAAGGCTTCACTGCCTTTTCAAGTGGTCCAGATAGTAACTTTAATGATCGGCACGGGCACGGAACGCATGTAGCAGGTACGATTGCCGCACTCGACAATAGTATAGACGTTGTCGGTGTCGCTGCAGGTGCAACAGTAGTACCAGTAAAAGTACTCAATAGAAGAGGCTCAGGCACCACATCTGGTGTGATTGCGGGTGTGGATCACGTCGCTGCGAATGCATCCGATGGCGATTGTGCCAATATGAGTCTAGGCGGGGGCTTTAGCCAAAGCCTCAATGATGCAGTAGCGCGTCTTGCAACTCCAAACGAACCTGCTGGCTCAAACCCAGCTACAATTCACGTGTCTCTAGCAGCAGGGAATGAGTCACAAGATGCAAGTAATGTTTCTCCAGCTAGTGCAGAGGGAGGCAACATCTACACCATCTCTGCGATTGATTCCAACGATAACTTCGCTTCATTTTCCAACTACGGAAGCACTGAAGATGGACGCCCTGTTGATTATGCCGCTCCTGGGGTTGGTGTCTTATCGTTGCGAGCTGGCGGAGGTACAACAACGGCCAGCGGCACTTCTATGGCAGCCCCCCATGCATGCGGGGTACTTTTGATGGGTTCTCCTAGCAGCGATGGTACTGCCAATAGTGATCCAGACAGACACCCAGATCCTATCATCCACCTTTAACAATTTGAGTTCGCTTCTCTTCGTCCGTTTTCTTGTAAAGAACACGGACGTATTTATTTCGAGTTAGGCCAGACATAAAAAAACAGTCCAGTAGCTTGTCTTTAAGGCATCAACCTATAAATAATGTTAAGACTAAAAAGCAGCCAGCTTGACTGCTTTTCTACTCTTCCTATCAGGTGATTAGAACTCGTATTTGACGTTCACTTCAACAGACTGCTCTGTACCAAACCAACAGTTATATTGGTTGTAGCAAGAGTAGTATTCTTTATCAAATACGTTGTTCACGATTAAATTGGCCGTTGCTCCGTTAAGAGATTCACTCACATGACCTAAATCATACCCAACTGACATATCTACCGCAGTGTAAGATGGAACTTTGCCCTGAGTGTTGGCCGCATTCATTTCCATTTCTCCCACATAACGGGCACCGCCACTGATACGAGTACCCGCAAGTAGGCCAGTAAACACCTTGTAGTTGGCCCAGATATTCGCACTGTGCTCTGGTACGTAGATTGGCGTGGTATCTTCTAGGTCATTGCCTGAGTCTTTGGTAATTTCCATATCAAGATAGGTATAGGATGCTGCAATATCTAGACTCTCGGATGCAAACCAACGGCCTTCTAACTCTATTCCTTGAGACACCGCTTCACCGACTTGAATACGAGGACCATATACGTTGCTTGGATCCGTCATCAACATGTTCTTCTTGGTGATATGGAACAATGAGGCCGTTGCTGTTTTGGACATATCCGCTGACATGTATTTCACACCCACTTCCACTTGTTCGCCCGTTTCAGGGTCAAAAGCTCTATTGTTTTTATCTACACCGGGCGCAGGTTCAAAACTGGTCGCGTAGCTTGCAAACGGTGACAGGCCATTCTCTAACTCATACAGCGCACCGACACGATACGTGAAATGATTGTGATCAGACTTTGTCGAGTAGTACACGCTTTCTGATTCATACTGATCGAAGCGACCACCACCAATCAGTACCAGTTGATCAAGTCGAACCTGATCTTGGAAGTAAATACCTAGCTGTTTCGATTCGCTATCATCTAAATATTCACTTGTTTTAGTCAGATCATCGCGATCCAACAAATTATTGTTTGGATTGAGCGGTTCAAACTTCCCGAACCCACTTGAAGCATCAACACCATACTCGGAATAAACCGTGTTCCCGTCCATAGACTGGTAATCAACGCCAAATAACAGATTATTTTCAATGCCCGCTATGTCAACGATACCAGACACTTGATTATCAATAACAAACCCTTTTAGCTCTTCATCTGTCGAGTAAGGAGTGCGAGTGAGCGTTCCATCAGAATTCAGTCCCTCTGTGTGGTAGGTGTTCTCTTGATACAAACTTGCATCAATGAAACGAGCGTTTTGTAGCAACGTCCAGTTTGAATTGAATTCGTGGTTGATTTTGTAACCCACCATTAAAACTTCACGTTCAAACTTACTCCAGTTCACATCCCCCATCGACACGGAAGGAGCGCTCTTTTCTAACACCTCTAATGGCATAGAAGAGTTAATGCCCATTGAAGGGTCATTCTGATAGTAAACATTAAAGTTAACCAAAGTTTTGTCTGTTGCCTGCCAATCCAAGCTCGGAGCCAACACATAACGCTCTTCTTCGGCATTATCAACTTGGCTGTCTTGTTTACGTGCCAGCGCAATTAAGCGATATGAAAAGTCACTGTCACCAATTTGACCTGTCGTATCAATCGAGGCTCGCATCAGATTTCTTGAGCCGGTGGCAACATCCACTTTGCTTGACGCTTCTTCTTGAGGTGCTTTGGCTATCATATTGACCATACCACCAGGAGGCATCGCACCATACAGTACAGAGGTGGGGCCTTTAAAGATCTCCACTTGCTGGAGCGCGATAGGATCTACCTGAGGTTGCAAGTTCCAGCCTGTTAGGTGGAGCATCGACAGACCGTCATAGTAATTGAGGTTTTTTGTCTGGAAACCACGTATGGTGAAATCATCAAACATGGTTACCGAGCTACCTCGGTTCTCAGTCGCGACACCCGGTACGTATCGCAATGCTTGATTGATAGAAGTGACACCACGCTGTTCAAGCTGCTCTCCTTCAATAATCGAGATACTTTGTGGTGTTTCTTCAGGTTCTAGCGATGTTTTGGTTGCCGTATTGCGATAGGCTTTGCCCATCACAGTGATGGTTTCTAGTTCAGTTGTATCTTGACTGACTTCATCCGCAGCCATTATGGGGGCTGAAAAGGCGGTAAGCAGCGCTAAAGTAAGTGTTGAGCGCTTAAAATTTTTTGGAGTTGTCATGTGTCCCTCAAGTACCAATGCTTTCTTATCAAGAATAAATCTCATTTGCATTCTACAAACCTGAGAAACAGGAAAGTTAACAATTTGGTGCATCTTACGCGAAATAATTTAGTCAACTATCAGTAGGTCGTTCATTTGATCATTGAGACAAGCGTTCAACAGGAATCCAATATTCCATAACTGCATCGGTATCATGTTGATTGTAATTGGCGGGATAGCATTCGAGTTCATAACCATCTATGCCGCGATAGCCAGAATTAGGTAGCCAATTAAGCAGAAACCACTCCAGCGTTTTTGGCAAATGCACCACCGGGCCACAATGTTTAACAACCGCGTACGTTTGTGCGGGCACCACCAAGGTGCTCAGTTCAGAAGAGATGACAGAAGGCAATTGAGGCAGAAGCAGGTCATCGGTTAACTCCACCCCTGCCCAATATTCCATATTACTGCCGTCAAAATGGCTTTGGGTGACATCAATGACGCCTGTCAAAGCAAGCTGCCGCTCAGTTTCGTCTGGGATGGTTTGCTCTAACCGGCGCCACAGTGCAGGGACTTTTTGCTGAAAGTCAGGATTGATTGCGAATAAGCCATTAATTTCACCATGAAGCCCTTTTAGGAAAAACTCACTTTTGAATTCCACTTTCACTTCAACGAAAAGAGGACAGGCCTCTTCAGCCGTGCGTTGAGAGACCTGAATGGGTTTACGTAACCCCGTTCTGAGACCTTGTTTACGATAAGCTCTGGGACTGAGGCCAAACACTTGCTTGAACGAGCGACTGAAGCTGATTTCTGAGCTAAAGCCAAGCTCCAGAGCGATATCAATCACCCTATCAGAAGTGTCTATCAACCTTTCAGCTGCCTGACTGAGTTTGAGCTCTCGAACATAAGTGGCCACAGCCATGCCTGTTTCTGTCTGAAATACGCGCTGCAGTTGCCAGCGTGACCAACAGCTTTGGCGGGCAATATCATCCAGTGATAGCGGTTCACTGATGTGCTGATGAATAAACGACAGTACCTTGCTTATCCGACTAAACGCGTTAGAAGGCTGTTCTATGGATTTGCCTGTCGTCATGCTGTATCTCAATTAAAATTGATAGGAATTCCGCTTACTTTAACAAACATGCAAATGAGAATTAATAACAATTGTAAATATCACCAATGACGGAAACCTGAAATTGAATTTTAACCCAAAAATAACAGATAAAAATTCAACTTAAGTTACAAAGATAAAAGAAAATAAGCCAAGATAAAATCCATAAAACTCACTGCTTTTTATAGACTAAAAGTAGAAACGCCTGTACATGGTTGAGAGTCCAGTAAAGGCAAGGCATTCAAAGATTATATTTGATTAAGCAATCATTAATTATAAATAAGAATGTACGCAACAAAACATTAATCATAATTTAATATTTGAGAAACAAACATGAGTATTTAACGATGATGGAGGTTAACTAACCAATGAAGTTCATATAAAACACAAGGAAGAACACAATGAAAATGCTCGGTGTTGCTATCGCTATTGCACCTTTTATCTCTTCATTCGCTATGGCGAATTATCAGGTTCAAACGACAGAACCAAATCGCATCTCTTTTGAATTTAAAAAAGTCGCAGATATTCCCGACTTCCCAAAAGTCGTGAGTGAGAGTAATCAGGTTATTGGTTTTGTAGACCCAAATTCCACTTGGCCAGATTTACCTGACTTTTCCTCACGAGCGATGTATCGCTGGAGTGAAAGTAAAGGCGTCGAATGGCTTATTACAGAAGACATCATTAGCTCAGATCCAAAGGATATTAACAATAATGGTGACGCCACCGCTAAAGTCTGTGATGCCAACTCTTGCTACTCTGCAATTTGGACAAACAAAGGCGACATCCAAAGTTTACAAGATGAAGTTGATCTACCAATCCAACAGTTTATTGAAGAAAATGAACTGGGGTCAGCGCAACAAATGGGGCAGGATAACATTAATATCAACGAGAATGGGCAGCTTGTAGGAACAGCAGTCTTTCCTGGTCCAGCAGGGGAGCGTGCCACACTGGCTTGGCGTTGGGATAAGAAATCAGGTTTAGAGATCCTAGAAAATGCGTCTGAGAATGTCATTTCTGAAGCCACTGATAATAACAACAAAGGCACAGTGGTTGGTAGTAGTTATAGCGATGAAATCAACAATGAAACCGCCACTTACTGGGATAAAAAAGGTCAAAAAAACCAAATCATACTCGAGCAAAGTGATTACCCTTGGGGCACACTCGCAACCGCAGTCAACAACTCCGGTCTTATTGCAGGCGTTGATCGTGTCAGCTATGCGAGCCCTTGGAGATATAGCATCAACTCACAGCAAAGACTGCCTATGGAAGAGTCGACCTATGGTGGAACAAGAACCACTCATGTTCTAGAGAATGACTACATTGCAGGGGCAACTTCATCCAACTTCCCAGATGGGGACGACTTATTCCTAAGACCGGTACTTTGGGACAGTAAAGGTAACATTTATGACCTTAATGATGAATTCAATGATCCTGAAAATTACTTGGCAGGCTGGTTTGGTATTAACACAAGTTTGTTGATGGCTACACCGCTGCGTCCGAAAAGCGGAGGCTACTATGAAGGCGCTGCTGTGTATCAGTTAGTCGTAGTTCAAAAGTAAATACTAATCCCCCTCAACATACGTGTTGAGGGGCTCCAAGAGCTTTGCCAACTCAATGGCTAGAGTGCCTTTTTGAGAGAAACTGGCGATAATTCAAGCAGATCAAACCTATCTCACATACCAATAATCAAAACCTCTTTAGAATAGAGCCACCATAACAACGCACTTCTTTTCAAGGAATGAAAGTATGAAATTGCAGTGGTCCGCTTTTGTCGCCCTTTTATTGCTTCCCTTTTCGACTTTTGCAGCCAACAACACACATGAAACCTTACCATTAACTCAATCAACCATTGGCTATGTGGCTATTCTGATTTTCACCTGTGCATATGCATTGGTGATGTTAGAAGAATACCTGTCATTGAGGAAATCTAAACCTGTCCTACTTGCCGCTGGTTTAATATGGGCCATGATTGGCTATGTGTACTCGCAACACGGGCAAATCGAAGTTGCCAAATCAGCCCTCGAACATAACCTATTGGAATACGCTGAACTGTTGCTCTTCCTACTCGTCGCCATGACCTATATCAGCGCTATGGAAGAGAGGCGGCTGTTTGACGCACTGCAAGCTTGGATGGTCGGAAAAGGCTTTAATTACAAGTCGCTATTCTGGCTAACAGGTATTCTGGCATTTTTTATTTCCCCCATTGCCGATAACCTCACAACAGCTTTATTGATGTGCGCTGTGGTCATGAAAGTCGCGGGTAATAACCCCAAGTTCATCAACCTAGCGTGTATCAATATCGTTATCGCTGCCAATGCTGGTGGAGCATTTAGTCCATTTGGAGACATTACGACATTGATGGTGTGGCAAGCCGGCTATGTTTCTTTCTCTGAGTTTATGCCCTTATTCTTACCTTCCGTTGCTAATTATCTCGTGCCTGCGATTATTATGTCGATGTTTGTGCCGAGCACCACACCGGATGTTGTCCACCAGCACGTAGAACTTAAACGCGGGGCACGCCGAATTGTGGGATTATTCATTCTAACTATTGCCACCGCTGTCGCTTTCCACGCCGTACTGCACTTCCCACCAGTGATTGGGATGATGATGGGCTTAGCCTACCTTCAATTCTTTGGCTTCTTCCTACGTAAAACACTCAAAGCTTCTCTGCATAAAAAAGCCGCACTTGCGATTGCAAACCGAGATGATCTTGCCTTAAAAAGACTGGGGTCTGTTGTACCATTTGATGTATTCAGAAGAGTATCTCATGCAGAGTGGGATACGTTACTTTTCTTCTATGGTGTCGTCATGTGTGTTGGAGGATTAAGTTTACTCGGTTATTTAGGCCTAGTGTCAGAAGTCATGTACAGCCAATGGGATCCAATTTGGGCCAACGTCATGGTCGGGATCCTGTCTGCCATCGTCGATAATATTCCCGTCATGTTCGCTGTTTTAACCATGGAGCCAGAAATGTCAATGGGCAACTGGTTACTGGTAACCCTAACTGCGGGTGTCGGTGGTAGCTTACTCTCGATTGGTTCTGCTGCGGGTGTCGCTCTGATGGGCGCCGCACATGGTAAATATACTTTCTTTGGTCACCTCAAATGGGCTCCCGTAATAGGTATTGGTTATGCTGCAAGTATCGCGCTGCACCTGATGCTCAACTCAGCACTCTTTTAACGATAGTGTTTACCAAAGAAGGGCAGCTAATATGCTGCCCTTCTGGGGTTTTACCTTAACGATCAATCCAACCGGCGCTGCCAGACACTCGCCAATTGATACTTCGCACATACACTGCACGTTAATGCTTCTTTATCCCCATGGATACGCATAACGATATCGTCTCTCTTTTCCTTTGAGCTATTACGCATCGTAATAGTGAGAAAATTATCCTCGACTGAGAAAGGTTTCGTAATTTCTGGAGCCCCCACACGACTAATGGTGACCATTGCATCTTTGAACAACAGCAAATCTTGTGAGTATAAATTTTCATATACTCCTTCAAACTCATAGGTTTGCTGATTGATCATTCGTTCAAGTTTTTCTTCAAAACATCCTTGCAGCATGAACATTGCTAGCAAGGAGACTATTCCTTGTTTTAACCGCATTCCTCAGGTTCCCAATGCTCTATTTTCAACAATGCTGCTTTCCTTTCCAGCCCGCCCGCGTAGCCCGTTAACTTACCACTTTTACCTATCACTCTATGGCAAGGCACAATCACCGAAATAGGGTTCTTGCCGTTTGCCAACCCCACGGCCCTAACCGCTTTTGGGTTGCCTATCGCATCGGCAAGCTGCTGATAACTCCATGTTTCACCAAACGGTATTGTGGTTAATGCTTCCCACACCTGTTGCTGAAATATAGTCCCTTCTGCTGCTAATGGTAGCTCAAATTCCTTACGACTACCGGAAAAATACTCTTGTAACTGTTTGATTGCTTTAATAAGTATAGGATGATCTTTATCGTTTTTGCCTAACTCTTCAGGTTGTGTGGTCTGAGTCTCAAACCAAGCGCCCAACAAACCTTGCTCATTCGCCTGAAGAGTCATTTGTCCTAATGGCGTCTTAAAAGTGGTGTAGCTTTTGTTCATGCGTGGCTCCAGCAATGGAATGTGGCGTAACTCCCCCATGGAGATACACTTTCAACGTTCAGTTCAGGAAATTGATTCAGGGCTTTTTTCACAACTAAGTCTCCATCAAGGAAGCAGTTGGCCTCTGATTCTCCTCTTAGCCTCGCATAGTTGACTGTCCATGGCCCAATCCCTTTGACATCCAGCCATTGTTCTAAGTTTGCTTGTGGTTGTTCGACCATAAACCGTGCAAAGCGCGCTAATGTTTCTTTACGACTGTGCGGCATACGCAAAAAAGAAAGATCCGCTGAGGCGACTTCTTGTGGAGTAGGAAAATGCGTCACCTCTTCAGGCTGTAAGGTTTGAACCAACAAATTCAACTGCCCAATCGCAGCCTTGATCGATACCTGTTGGCCGAGAATCGCCCTGATTCCACCTTCCCAAGTACTCCAAACTCCCGGAATACGAATTCCACTCCGTATTATCAAGTTAGGGCTAATCGAGTTCAGTTTTTGTTCTATGGTTAAAATATCCGTATCTAAGTCAAACATTCTGCGTAACTGGTTAACTAACGCCTTCAAGCGACGGGTATCAGATAACTCAAATTCGACCCGCATAACTCCGGGCTTATGATACCGAATCGAAAACCAGCCTCTCGTACCTTCGAGATCAAATTTTCTCTGGTAGCTTTCATTACTCACCCACTCTAAACCTTCAATGGCTCTCATACGGTAAAAATCCAACATATGCTGCCAATCCAAAGGGCCTTTGAAAGCCAAATCAATATAACTATTTTCCACGGTCATCACCGTTTGCTCTTTTCTCACTTGTGTTGGCGTTAGTTTAATGACCTGCTTAAACGCATCATTAAATCGGCGCACACTTTTAAAACCACTTGCAAAAGCAATATCTGTGACAGACATAGAGCTGGAGTGAAGCAGTTGCTTGGCGAACATCAGTTGATGGTATAGCGCGTATTGCTTAGGCGCCATTCCAAGGTGGTCTTGGAAAAGCTGCCTCAAGTAACGATCGCTGATACCAAGCCGCCCCGCCAATTCACTCAGGCTGTGATTTTGCAGTTCACCATGCTCAATCATTTTCAACGCCCGAAGAAAAGTAGTCTCTACCCCTTTCCATGCCCAAGAACTAGGCGCGCTGTCAGGGCGGCAGCGCAAACAAGGTCTATAACCCGCTTGAAGCGCTTGTGCCTTCTCTACAAAATACTCGACATTTTCTTCTTTGGGCAGATTTGCTGGGCAGATAGGGCGACAGAAAATGCCTGTCGTTTTGACTGCAACATAAAAGCGTCCATCAAAGCGCGCATCCCTTGCCTGACGAGCACTTTGACACTCTTGCAGTGTTATTGATGGAAGTCCATTCACACTCTCATTCCTACAATCTTTCAAACCCTTAACAAGAGTCTAATTGGCTCACAATTTAATACTAGCCATTTTCGGAAGTTAATCGAATTTACTATCAGTTTAAAATCTTCTAGAGTTAGATTTGCAGATCAAATAAATAATAAGGAAGTTGGCTATGAACCTGCACACATGCACAATAGTGCTAAAAGATAATCTCACCCTTACATATGATAGCGTCGAGCAAAGCCTCAACGTGATCGAACAACACGGTGCATCCAGCATCAACAATATTTTGATTGATGCAACCGATGGCCAAACCATACGTTCTTATCACAACCTATCAGTTGAAGAGTCGATTGAAAGCTTGATGGATTTGTAAATCCTCACTTTGCAACGAGTCTACAAAGGTAAAGGCCTCGGTATACCGAGGCCTTGTTTATTATTCATCAAGTGGCAAGTCAGCCATTTGCTGTAAAGAGTAGGCTGTTATAGGGTCGATATCTTTGACTAACTCCTCAACCTGTCTGATCGCTTCTACGGATGAACTCGCCTTGCGATAACTTAAGTAGATAGGTCGGTGCCAATCCTCAACACCCGCTACTTTATATAGCTGACCACTTGTAATAAACGGCTCAACTAACGATACAGGTAAGTAAGCACTTCCTCCCTTTTCAAGGATGAAATCCATTGCAATACGTGCTGTTGATGTTCTTAGATAAGGCGCAGGAATTTTAGGATGTCGCTCAGCGTGCTCTGACGCAAACTTGGTTCCCCAATCAACATAAGCATATTTATCCTCAAATACACTTTGTAATGTATGTTCCTCCGTTGACACCAATACCAAAACGATATCAGCCACCTTTTTACAATGCAGCTCATCTGCTTTTATCTGGTCAAATGCAAATGCCATATCAAGGGTTCTTTCTTGCAAGCTGCGATTGAGAGCTTCGCGTCCCATCACTTCAGCGATAAAGCCGTAACCACCGAAAGAGTCTGTCACAATGCTCAAGCAGTTCTGCAAATAGGCATCCCAAATATTTGGCGTCCCGCCCATCGTCAGTTGTAATGCTTTTCCATTTTCCAGTGATAGTTCTAACTTTGCTTGCTGCAGTGTCGTTACCATGACGTCTGCATAACTCACCAGACGCTCACCCGATGACGTTAATTTAATGTTGTTTCGATCGCGAATAAACAGCTGGGTATCAAAATAGTTTTCTAACTGTTTAATGCGTGCACTCACTGCCGCCTGTGTGATGTACAGGTTCTCGGCCGCACGTCCGAAGTGACGTACATTGGCCAGTTCTAAAAATGTTTTAAAGACTTTGACGTCCATCGAAATACCTCAGTTAAGGGCGATAAAGGCTAACCATAATGGATTTCACTTATTTTCCCATTAAACAAACTGTTACCTAACGTTCATAAAAGTGTTTAATTGAAACGATAAAAAGGTTTTGTTTTTCTTTTGTTAAATTTACGCCTACTTTTCGTTTTAGTTCAACCCAGTAGGTTTATAGAGGCTACCAAAATGTCTGACACTCTATTTCGTCACGGCAAAAAACGTTTTTATGACAACACAAAATTTCCACGCGGCTTTGCCAAGTCTGGAGATTTTACGCTTGCAGAAGAGGAAATCCTAACGCTTTATGGGGATACCATGCAGGGTTTGGAAATGGGGATACTTGAACCTGAAAATGCGGAAGAAAAGCATTTTCTTAAGGTGATAGAAAACCCAGGTAAAGCGAAGTCAAAACTGGAGCGAGTCTGGCTGAAGTACGTGCAGTTAGCACGTGGTCGAAAGCGCTTCCACACCCTCAATGGTCGTAATAAGCCTGATGCCAGTGAGGATTATTCTGAAGAGGTCAGCTTGGCCGAAGAAGATTAACAATAGACAAAGCCCCATTCCTCGGGGCTTTCATTTTAACTAAGACATTATTTCGCGAGTGTGGCGACTTTCTTGAGGAAAGTGTCCCGCAAGTGCTCCTGATCGTATTCCAAATGATAAGTATTGTGGAAGCCAATCTTAAGCTCAACGCCATTACCACGCAGATACACACTGTACCCATCGTAGTCCGAGAAGGCTTCTACTCCTTCGTACATCTTGCCGTATTCAGTCGGCGTCCCATTTGCCATCACCGTCTCGTACGCGTGAAGTATTTTGGTCGGGTCGAGTTCGTTTTTCATCACTTGCTCTCCGTGGTTATACCTCTTAAGTATGGGTAACACGTCTACTTTTCGCCATTGTAGACCTTGAGCAAGGTCAAAAGTTCAGCAATTTATCTTTCAGCGTATAGCCCAAAAATATTTACTGGTTAGGTCAATAATTTGTACTATCCAAGTCAATAAAACCGATCCCCCAAGGGAAGGTTAGGCTAAAGAAAAGCTTAATCAAGTGCAGTAAAGGGAGCCTTTAGCTCCCTTATGCGTTACGCCCAGAATGCCATAGCGATAAAGGTAAGTGCCACAATACATGCAATATTGAGGATCAGGCCGACGCGCATCATTTCACTTTGCTGAACATGCCCGGAGCCAAACACAATAGCATTAGGCGGGGTGGCAACAGGCAACATAAAGGCACAAGATGCCGCCACTGCGATCAGTACCGAAAGCACTACTGGCGATAATCCAAACGCTTCTGCCACGCTTGCAAATACGGGGATAAGCAGCGCCGCACTAGCGGTGTTACTGGCGAACTCGGTCAGGAAGACTACAAATACAGCGATCACTGCAACGATGAAGAAGATGCCTAGGTGTGAAATTAACTCACTCAAACCGTTGGCTAAGAAAACGCTGGTACCGGTTGCTTTAAGCACGTTGCTCAGGCAGATACCACCACCAAACAACAACAGCACTCCCCAGTCTGCCGTCTTCTCGATATCTTTCCAATGCACCACGCGGGCAAAGTTAACCGCGACAATCGCACCCAAAGCGACAACTGTATCGAACTTAGCATACCCGCCAATCAACGCATTAATTGGCTTACTGAAAATCCACAGGCAAACCGTTACAGCAAAAATGCCCAAGGTGACAATTTTGCCTTTGTCCCAGTTTACTGGTTCGTCGTTAAGTTCAAACTGACCTTTCAGGTCTGGCTTAAGCACCATAAACAACACAGCCACAGCGATAGGCAGCAGGATGATGGCAGTCGGCAGGCCAAAACTCATCCAGTCTGTAAAGCTCAGCCCCCACTTCTGCTGCTGCAATGGCGTTTGGTGGGCTGCCAACGATGGTCGCGATACCGCCGATACTGGCGCTGTAAGCGATCCCGAGTAGGACAAACACATAAGTTTTGTGGCCACTTTCGGAATTCACTTTGCTCAAGACACCCAGCACTAAAGGCAACATCATCGCAGTGGTCGCGGTATTACTGATCCACATTGACAGCGCTGCAGTCACACCAAATAGCATAAAGACCGCGACACTCATCTTTCCTTTAGCGATGATTAGTACTTTATCGGCTATGACTTTGTCTAGCCCCTGACGGTGCATCGCCGCAGCTAATGCAAAGCCGCCAAGAAACAGAAAGATGATGGAATTGGCAAAATTGTTTAAGGCCGTTTGAGTATCAAACACACCAAACAAAACGGCCATAACTGGCACCAAAATAGCGGTAACGGTTACGTGCAGCGCTTCAGTGAGCCAGAGAATGGCGATAAACGTTAGCATGCTCAGACCAAGAACGACCTGAGGTTCGAAGGGCAGTGTAAAGTAGAGGGTCGCGAATAAGGCGACATTGGCGAGAACAATCAGGCTATTGCGGTTTAACAGCCACTCCCGAGTGTTTGTGGGCAATGGAACACTATCATTTCTATTCATTATTATATTTCCTCATGAGGGCCAGATGGCAATGCAAATGGTCCCACATAAGCTCATGAGGAAATATTTTTCATTTCGAAATTGTTAACCATATCAAAAACGAGGTTAACCCTGTTAACACAATGAAATAAATGGAGTTTTATTTATAGCCAATTTGTCTACTACGCAATCAACTCATCAAAACTTTGCATGACTTGAGGGCATTTCATTACTCGGCCATGGCCTTGTCCCTGAGTCGCGACCAAGGTGACATTTTCCATATCCTGTGCCGCTTTCTGCGATACAGAGAACTTAGTAAATTTATCCCCTTCGTCATGCACTATGATGGTTTTCGACTGGCGTAATTTCAGTTTGTTGTATGGGTCAATCGACTGAATCGGGTAGCGGTATTGCTCCTCCACTTCAGAGACTACCGCACTAAACAAACGCATTGAGTAGCCTGAGCGAGCGACGCTGCCAAACAGGTTATCAAGGTAATCCAATACCGGAGCGATAAGCAGTAATGGCTTGTCGACCAATTTCTGATGGTGGCACTCAATCGCTGAAGCAGTTCCCATACTGTGGCCCACTAAACCTGCCACTTCATCAACGCTATCAAGAATTGCCTCCAAACCGTGTACAAACGCCGGAATATGCCCATATAAGCCGCCGCTTTCACCATGCCCAGGATGATCATACGCCAGTGCGGTATAGCCCTGTGAAGCGATATGCTCCATCAATGGGAAGAACTGGCTCGCTGTACCAGACCAACCATGAGTGAGCACCCAAACCGGGCCTTGACCGAGTTGATAGGTCTTAAGCGGCCCTTCTTTAGATTGAACTTCACCCATGACTAAGCCTTCCGGTTGAACATTCTTTGGTTTCGTTCTCGCTGGCGTCAGCAGCAATTTGCGAGCCGTCTGCTTTGCATGACTCGGTGCCAACGTATGATGCAAGCGTGTCGTCAGGTTAACCAAACTCTTCTTAACGCTAAACTTGTTCGAGGTATTAAAATAAATCTTCTCACTCATGGTCGCTATCCTTTTTCGGGTTCGTCTCACTAAAAAACGAACGACCGTGCTATTTTTAGTTAAATTATTGGCTGAACCTAGTTCCGGTAGGACTAATGGCTCAGCCAGCTAAATGCCTATTTCCAGCTTGTCATCATGCGTTCAACGCCTTGCCAGAAATGTTGGTAACTCTCTTGCTCCCCGTGAATCGAATAGAACAAGTGGGCACTTAAATACAAACCATACAACTCAAACGTGGCCTGCTTCGGGTCAAGATCTTGGCGAAACTCACCATTTTCTACCCCTTTTGCGACCTGAATTCTCAAGTACTCGACCCAAGTCGCGATGGTTTTTTTCAATGCTTGTTGCGTTGGGTTCGCTTCTGGATTGGTCTCTTTCCATGCATCCAAAAACATGCAGCTGCCCTGAAATGAATGATTCCAACCAAGCCAATTATCCAGCAGAGTACGAATCTTTTGCTCCTGACGAAGAGCGCTTTGCTCTCTCGCTGGTGCAATCACCCGTTGGGTAAAAATCAGATTCGCATGCTCCAAAACCGCGATCTGTAAGTTATCTTTGGAGTTAAAATGAGCAAACAAACCACTTTTCGACATACCGCATTGCTTGGCCAACTCACCGATCGTCAGGCTTTCCAACCCGTTCTCGCTCGCCAATTCAAATGCCTTACTCAGGATATTGTCTCGGGTTACTTTACCTTTGCTCATCATGCTCTCACTTATTCACTCTTGTTATTTTTAGCACGTTCGTACTTTTTTGCAATCTATAAATATCTACACAAACAAAAATTCACCGTAAGAATGTAATATATGTAGAGCCGAGACCTTACTAGCTCAATATCCCGTGAAAGCCCAAGTTGTTTGACCTAGGAGCCGTCTATGAATTTTGATGATAAATATCACTGGATTGATGGCCATAATGGAGGCGCTTTTGTTTAATCAGGGTTTTCTGGCCAAGTCTCGCGCCAGAATCAAAGTCAGGCCAAAGACTTGTAAAAACAAACCGATGTTTTTGTACCAAGCAATTTTTTCATTTAATTCTGCCATGACTTCAGAAAGACCAAGGTTTTTCAAATAGTACTCATCTATTTGATTACGATAGCTCTTTTGAGCCTGATTAATTTGCATCATTAATGGACTCAGATTTTCGCGGCTGATCGGCGGAACGCTTCCACCTAACCAAGCACTGAGTTGGCCTCGCAGCGCAGTTTGTAAGGCGTCATCTATCTTTTTTTCGCCAACCTGACTGAGGTGCAGCAAAATCGCTTCGCGTTTACGCTCCAAAGTTTCGACACTGTTCCACGCGAGTTGAATCGAATAGAGGTTGTCGTCTTTCTGCTCTGAAAGCGCCGCGATCTGTGCACTCAACCTATCCAACACCACACTCGACATAACTATTGCGAGTATGTTGAGAATAAGACCTACCAGAACTAACAACCATGCTGGTGGAACTTTGAAAGGCACTACCATAATTTCCCAAATGGCAGATAAACGAGGTTAAGGATGATAAGCACGGCAATCACCAAAAAGGTCAGCTTCATACCGGTAATTCGACCTTTGAGCTTCTCAGCTAATACCGCCTTAGCGTGCATAACCCTGCCAATCACAAATACAATCCCAGCCAAGTGGATCATCCAAGGGCTAGCACCGTTAAACTCAACCATCGCCATTAAAAACAAAGTGATTGGGATATAGTCCATCGCATTGCCCTGAGCACTGCGAGCGACCTGAAGGGCATTCACTCCGCCATCTGCATAAGCAACCTTAGCACTGCGACGCTGCTTGATTACCTGTATCGATAGCCATATCATCAATGCAGCTAATATCGATGCGTAAAGCGCTGTAATCATAAGTATTTCTCCCTGTAACTCTGATTATTGTAGAGAATAATTTCAGAAGTTATGGAGAAAATCTATTAAAAAGCACTGATAAATAGGCTAGATGAGCTCAAGTTTTAAAACCTGGCTCGCAACGTTCATCAGCACAGCACTCATCTTGTAAGAAGCTAATCACACCTTCAAGGCACTGATACTCTGCTACACAATAAAGCGTTCTACCTTCACGACGCTGGCTAATTAAATTCGCCGACGCCAAGCTAGAGATATGATGAGATAACGTTGAACCTGGAATAGCCAACTCCTCTTGGATAGCGCCAACAGCAATTCCCTGATACCCTGCTTTGACCACTCTTTTATAGATAGACAGGCGCGTTGGGTGGCCCAATTCTTTCAACGCCTTTGCAACAACTCCCAGCTCCATTACTCCCCCTACACAAAAGCACAAAAGTTATATTTCTAAAATAATCGAAATATACGCATTTTTCAACGCTCGCCATCTCCTTAGAAAGGCCAATCTACTTTTGTGTGGTTACACTTTCATCGACCTGCACAAAGTTCGTTCATTCACTTCGTTTTCGGGAAGGAAATCTGATATTGAGTTCCCCCTTACTCTGCTCATTTTTGATATAGTCATACAATAATGTGTTCATTAAGGGATAAAAAATGAAAGTTTCATTGATTGCGACAGTGATGGTACTACTGATTGGTGGTTGTTCTAACACATGGCAAGGTGTAAAAGAGGATTCATCGCAAGTATGGGATAACACTAAGCAAGCCATTCACGAAGCCACCGCTGAAGAGTAAATCGACATCCTTTCTCAAAGCCAGCGCTCAGAGGCACTGTCTGATACAAGAATAGAAATGTTATGCCCTAGGGGAGTTAAAGCCGCTGTGTCACTCCCTTTAATTTTATGCGCTGGGATATGAAGGTATAAAGCCGAGAGCCTAACACTGAAGCTGATAAACCAAATAAAATCAGTGCCCCTCCTAGCATTTCTAAGTTACTCAATTGTTCATTCAAAAGTAGGCTTGAGCCGACAATACCCACTACAGGTATCAATAACGCAAAAGGTGTAACAACTGCGGTTGGGTAGTTTTTCAGTAGCCAGCCCCACAAAGCAAAAGCAGCCAAAGTTGAGATATAGCTAACGTATAGCAAAGACAACCAAGATTTTTCTGTCGTTGCTAATAACAGCGATACAGGTTGGTTTGTTTCGAAATGCCAAGAAACGAAGAACAGCGGAATTGGAGGAATCAAACTCACCCAAACCATGAAATGCAGTAAGTTCACATCGCCCATTCGTTTCATGATCAGATTGGAGACTGACCAAAATCCAGCGGCACATAGAATAAGCGTTATCCCTAATGCCGTTGCATTGCCTCCCGCGGTGTAGAAAAAGAAACTAAATCCAATACAAGCGAGTACCATACCGAATAATTGAAACCGATTTAGTGACTCTTTCCACAGCAATACACTGAGCAAAATGGTGAACACAACCTGAGCTTGCAGTAATAGCGAGGAAAGCCCCGCAGAAACATCAGACTCCATTGCCACAAATAGAAAGCTAAACTTAAGGACACCTAAAAATACGCCGACGCCAAGCACATTCCAAATTGAGGTTTTAGGGAATGGGATAAAAAATACCGCAGGTATAGCAACCACAAGAAACCGCAGTCCAGAAAATAAAATAGGTGGGATTTCTTCGAGGCCGAACTTAATAACAGAAAAGTTTACCCCCCAAATCAACACAACTAAAACCACACCAATCAGACTTTTGAAATCCATTCCCACCTCTGTCGTTTCTTATTATTCTGCCAACCGTTAATATACGCCCAGTTTATCTTTTTATCTCAGATTTTCTATCGAACCCCATCAAATACAGAGCCTCCCCATACATTGTCGTAACCTCCAAGCGATTCCATGACAGCTTTATTCAGCACTCTTGAATAGTATTTATGCGTCTATTTGGGAATAAACAATACCCTCAAAATAGCTAAAGGGGCTCGAAAGCAAGATTCTTGTGAGCTCACTACCAGAACAGAGAGAAATGTCGACTCCTAAATAATTTTAAAACGGATTAGCTATTCACTGGGGTTGAAACATTTCAGTTAAAACCAGAGTCACTCCCAGCAGGAATAATTATTTCTGGATAATTAATCGATTAGCGAATAAATATCCTATTTTTTAATTTCCTGGTCGGCAAAGTGGATTTTGATTTTTATCACAATTACCCACTGACTATTCACCTACTATCTCGTCACTTTCATCCAACAACATTAACCCTGCCAAAGATACAAAGATATCTATGGACAACCTAAAAGGATAGAAATTGACATGACTGGCGGTATTATTAAAGTTTCCAAAAACACCGAGCGTGCACCCATCAATGCACATTCTTCACAAACCGTGGCCTTTTCTCACTACAACAACTTATCGGCCCAATTACCCATCATTCCAGAAACTGGGGACGTTGTTACAGGTAGCATCAAAGAGCAGGCGAAGCAGTGTCTTGAAAACATTAAAGCCATCGTTGAAAGTATCGATCACAGTATGGAAGATGTGGTCAAAATCAACATATTCCTCAAAAGCATGGACGACCTAGACGTTGTCAATGAAGTTTACGCCAGTTACTTTAAGCAATCACTGCCAGCTCGTACGGCACTGGCTGTTTCAGACTTGCCCTTGAGTGATGCCCTTATTCAGATGGACGCCCTCATTTCAAACGGAGAAGGTACCGCTCCGCAAGCCCCATGCGACCTTGTTAAGTTATCAAGAAACACCGAAGTCGCTCCACTGAGTCCTTATTCGACTCATACCGTGGCCTTTTCTCATTACAATAACCTGTCAGCCCAATTACCTGTCGATCCAACAACAGGCAGCTTAGTGTCTGGAGGAATAAAGCCGCAGGCACAGCAATGTTTGAAGAACCTAAAAGCCGTAATGGAAAACATCGATGTGCCGTTTGATGATATCGTCAATGTTCGAGTCTATCTGACCAACTTGGCCGATCTCGACGCCATCGATGACGTTTACACAACCTTCTTCCCTGACTCAGCGATTGCCCGTAGTGTGGCTTATATGCCAGCCAGAACCATTGTTTCTGCAACTTCTTTACCAATGGGGGCTCTGGTTCAGATGGATGTGGTGGTTTCCCATGGAGACGGCACCCCACCGCAAGAAATTGAAGACAGACATGGTATTGTCATTCGAGCACACAATACTGACGGCGCTCCTTTCAATGCACTACACACTCACACAGTGGCGTTTTCTCACTACAACCACATTGCGGCTCAGTTGCCTGTCAATCCTACAACAAACCAGTTGGTTGCGGGTGGTATTGAGGAACAAACACAGCAATGCTTGACCAACATTAAAGCCATTATTGAAAGTATTGATCATGTGATGGATGACATTGTAAAAGTAAATATTCAGTTACGTCACATCAAAGATCTGCACCTTATAGACGACATTTACTCGTCGTTTTTTGAAAGAGAGCTACCAGCAAGAACCGTCATTGGCGTTTCAGACATCGCGATGAATGCCGATGTGCAGATCGACGTCGTCGTTTCTAACGGAGAAGGGACGCCCCCTCGAAGTTAAACAATAAGATAAACGATGATTGGAAAGCCGACTGAGACCGTCGGCTTTCTTACGTTCGAGTCAATATTTCAGCTTAGAGTCCACCGTCAGAACAATCTTTCCTACAGCTTTGTATTGCTCAGAGCGTTTATGAGCGAGCTGAATGTCCTCAAGTGGATAAACCGTATCTATCGGGATAGTTAATTGATGCTCATTGAACAGAGCAAGTACCTTATTAAGATCATCAGCGTTGTTTTCAACCCACATTCTTGTGAACGTTGCACCATTGGTGCCAGCATCACTTTCAGAGAGTTCATCAAACGTTGAAACAATTCGGCCACCCGCCTTCACACAGGGCACCGTTCGATGAAGCAAATCCATACCCCCCTTAGCAACAAAGGCGATATCGTATCTCATCGAAGAGTGCCAATCCTTTTGTGCTTCGCTATACACTTCATCTGCCCCTAGGGACTTTACATATTCCAATTTAATGTCGGAGGCTGTCGCCACAACATGGGCGCCTGCTGCTTTTGCGATTTGTACAGCGAAAGATCCGACACCACCTGAAGCATTATGAATGAGAACAGTTTGTCCTTGCTTAATGCCAGCATAGGTATGCAAACCTTGCCATGCCGTCACAGAAGCCAATGGTAAAGCCGCGGCTTGGATGAAGCTCATCCGCTCAGGCTTTAGTACGACCAAATCCGCGTTCACAGCGACGTATTCCGCATTAGTCCCCTGCTCAGCAATAGGCGTAAATGACAGCACTTTATCGCCCAGCTCCAAGCCATCAACCTCTGCCCCAACCTGCGCAACCACCCCAGAACAATCCCAACCTAGAATCAGTGGAAGGGTGTGAGCACCAGAGTCTGCCATCATGCCGTTACGTATATGAAAATCCACAGGGTTGACTCCAGAAGCCGCGACTTTTATCAATACCTGATTCGCTGAAATTTCTGGTTGCTCCAACTGACCAATGTTGAGTTTTACCGCGTCTCCATATTGTTTGATGAATGCTGCTTTCATAACTTTTTTCCTTATCTGTGATGAGTACAGCTTCAGTATTCAACGAATAAGCTATTTCTTCTAATTGATAGTTGATATAAAAGTTATTCCAATTAGGAATGAATTGTATGGCCAAAATTGATTTAAATCTGATTGTCATTTTTGATGCAATCATGCGCGAGCAGTCTATCACTATTGCAGCAGAGCAATTAGCGATGACCCAACCTTCAGTGTCTAAAGCGGTATCACGAATGCGTTATGCATGGAAAGATCCTCTGTTTGTCAAACATGGACGAGGAGTCACCCCTACCCCTTATGCAAGGCAGCTATGGCGAGATGTCGCCGACCCTCTCAGTAAGATAAGTCATACCATCTCTCCCCCTAAGTTCGATCCGATGACTTCTTCAACTCAGCTTAGGGTCGCGTTAACCGATGGTATCAGCTGTCTTTTCTGGCCACGGTTACGTACGATTATTGAAGATAGAGCGCAAGCGATTGATCTGTATGCAGTTCCATTTAAGGGGGATGGACAAAAGCTATTACTGGAAGCTGAGGTGGATCTGGTGCTGGATTACTACCCAACAGCGCATGAGCAAATTTCAGTTCGCCACTTATATGACAATCACTTCACCTGCGTAATGCGCCCCGATCACCTACTGGCTGATGAAACACTCTCTCTGGATACGTTTTGCGGCGCTGATCATTTATTGGTCTCACTCTCCGGTGACCCAAGCGGCGCGGTAGACAGCTGCTTGGCACTCAAAGGACGACACCGACGCGTCGCCATGACCGTCAATAGCTTTTCATCAGCTATGGACTTACTGGAAGAGTCCAACCTCATAAGCGTTATGCCTTTCACTGTGGCCAGCAAAGCAATACAGACAGGACGACTGATTCAAAAGCCGATTCCTATCTCCGTTCCTTCCCCCACAATTTCCATTGCTTGGCACCGAAGACATCAGCATAACCAAGCGTTGAAATGGCTAGTCAAAGAGATCGAAACGATTGTTGCAGCAGAACCTAACGTGTTTTCAAATCAAGGAGAGCTACATAAAGCCTGAGCGCCTACTTTCACTTCAGACATTAATTAAGAAGAAAAGGGGAAACGCCATGCGTATCCCCTTTTTTATTATCGTTCGCCCAGCACTTCGAATTCATCGTAAGTTAAGCGAGCTTTACCATCTTCCTGCAATGTCCACACTTCTTTATGTACCACACCGAATGCTTTGTTCATCGTCCACTTTGACGACAAGATATAGTTATTGTCATCGACTTTTTCCCATGTCGTATCTGTGTAAGATACATCGCTAAAGCCTTGGTCAATGATGTTTTGCCAAAACGCCTGAATTTGCTCGCGACCTTCAAACGCACCAAATGGCTTGGCGATCATGGTTGTGCCTTCGGCGTATTGCTCTGCACACCCTTTTGCATCCTGACGGTTAAATGCTGCTTTCCACGCTTCGATACCTGCCTGACACGCTTCTAATACTGATTGACTCATTGTGTTTCTCCTTCTTATCTGATGGGGAGAAGTTTAGGTCTAGGATTAACCAAGAAAAACAGATAAATTAGAAATCACTGTTTGGATAAAGAGAACAATAATGAATAAACACAAACAAATGATGATCTTCAAAGCGATAGTCGAGGCAGGCTCGATTTCGAAGGCTGCTGACAAATTGGAGTTGTCGAAATCAGTCCTGAGTACTCACCTTAAACAGCTGGAGAGTGAGCTCGCGACCGATCTGTTAAAGCGCACCACTCGTAAGCAGTCACTCACTCCTACGGGCGAAAGGTTCTATCAACATTGCATCACAATCAACGACGTTATGTCGACAGCGTGGGATGACATTCGTCAATTACAAAAAGAGCCCAGCGGCAAGCTATCTATCACCGCCCCCATTGCATTAATGGAGAGTATTGTCGTCCCGGCATTGAGTGATGCTTTTGCTCCTTTTCCCAATGTATCGCTAAACTTAGTCGCAGAAGACAAGCAGTTGGACTTAATGCAACACGACATTGATTTAGCCATTCGAGTTGGCGAGTCACCAGACAGCAATGTAAAACAAAAGCGCATTGGTCAATTTCGCGACGTACTATGCCAATCAGTAAATAGTGGTCAAGCGCCTGAAACTGCCAAGTACATCGCTAACCACTGGCAGCCCAAAACCATCACACACCGTTTTTACGATACCCAAGGCGTCCGTTCTGCTGAGCTTAAATATATTACCCATCATAAGGTCAACACGGTCAGTCAGGTGGCTAGCCTGATTCAGCGAAATATGGGGGTTGGTTTGCTTCCTGATTTTATGCTCAGTCAATATCCGGACGTGCAACCCTGCTTTAAACAAAAGCAGCTGATGCACAATAATGTCTACGCTCTTCACCCTTATTCTAAATCCCCACCCACATCGGTCATTCGAGCCATAGAAGCGATCGAAAAAAGACTGAAATCCGTGACGGTTTTTTGAACAAGCGTTTAACCAAGATCAAGCTTCATGATTATTTCACCTATTGTTCAAACTCTGTGTCCTACAATTTTAAAACGCGTCAGCAAACTAGATAAGGAGGACAGCATGATTTCAACATTTAGGGATTACGAATTACAAGACAAAAACCATTTCCATGCTCATATAGAGGTCAACCCAACAGGGTTATTAGATGTTGATATTATTGAAAAAAATGAGCATCACCAAACGGAACTCTGTGATATTAGTTTTGAGAAACTTAACGGTAAGACACGTATTAAAGGAAAAGAAGCACAACACCAATGGCAACTGGATTTGGATGATAGAGATGCAACTGAGTTGCACCATCTGATTTCTGAAGCTAATGAAGAATATGAGATTTTAATGCGTGATTTGTAAAGCTTATTAGTCAGGGAAAGTGCTATTTGCTGGCGCACTTTTCCTGATGTTTTTGCTCATCCAATCATCTCGAGTAATGCCTCAATCGAGATATTTTTAGCGGATTTGGCCGACCACAACGCCGATTTTCTTACTGCTAAGAGTCGCTCACCAAGTGTCTAAATCATTCAATGGCGATGCTCGCTACTTTTCCCATCCAAATCGCGCAAAACGGATCAATGACCCGTTTTTTATCGGTTATAGCTAAGGTGTAGTAGGTACTGGCGTCGCAGACTGCACTACAAACTCGTGTCCATCAAGCAAGCCTTTACCTTTCTTCAATTCATTCAAGCGCGCATTGACCACACCATCTTTACTGGTGAAATCAATCTTATAACTATCAACGTATTCCTGAACATATTTACTCGATAGGGACTTCAGCTTGTCTATATAGACCACAGCCTTATCAAAATCCCCTTGCGATATCACTTCCAGTTTAGGCGTCAGAAGTTGGACAAACTTATAGGGGTGGCCGACAAAGCCACTCCCCATCACCAGAGCCGCGATAATTGGCGTCGTGATCACCGCACTTTGGAACCATTCAGAGAACATCTTATGGTCATTCACTAAGCTGCCTTTAGCGGTACGATTGTTCCACTCTTTCTTAGCACGTTTAACAACTTTCGCGAGAAGGCTACGTTGAACAAAGAAGTCCACCAGTTTGATAATACGCTCAAGAATACTGGTGATTAAGCTGATCAATGAACCAACCCCTGCTGCCGCATCACCAGCGGCTTGCAAGCCAATGCCTGCCACACCCATAGTAAAATCTTTAATGCCACCCAGTGCGCCTTTCGCAGAATGGCGAGCCAGAGCGTTCGAGATAATGCTTGGGTGTCCACCCAGTAAGTCGACACCACGACCACGATAGATTTGTGAAATCAGATCTTTGGATTTTAATACCGACTTTTTCGCTGCAGAATAGAGCCCAGAAGCACTTTGCACATAGCCCCACCCAGGAATAATATTTGAGAAGGTCCCGGCAAATTCACTAGTCAGCCAAGTGCCAACTTCAGCTAACCACTCGACACCGTGCAACAAGTCGCCATAAATGTTCTTCACTTTATCAAGCAAAGAACGAAAAAAATCAGAAAACAGCTGTATCAACTTCGTTTTTATCGCAGATGTAACTTCACCAACTTTCTCCGCCGCCTTAGAAGCTTTCTTAGCTATTTTGCTGTTTTTCAGCTTGGTCATCGCATCGGTTTTATTAAGCAGACCCATTGCTGCACCTTTAAAATCAGCAAAGGGCTCAGTTCCAACCACAAAGGCCTCAAAAAAGTGCGCGTTCGAAATCTTCGCCACTTTAGTAATTTCAGTGTTAGCTAACATGTACATCGCCCCCATACGAGCATCTGCCATCTGTGCAACCTGAACACCTAATGCCGTATTAGTGGTTTTACCGAACATTTTGTCTTTAATCAGACGTTTTAATAGTTTTATCTGCATGCAAACCTCTGCCCAAACAGTAACGACACGTTAAATTCAATATCGAAAGTGATAATTACATAAACAAGACAAATAATAGCGAGTTTTATCAGTTATGTGGTCTGTTTTGCTACTTTAATTACAAAAAAGCATACGAAAATTAGGGATGCGTACAATATATCATCGCACAAGTAAAAGAAGCCCCGCAGGTCAGAGCATGACGTGCAGGACTAAGGCAGTATCAATGAGTGATTGAATCAGGTCGTTAAATGGGACCAGCGAGAGAACAGCTTTTCAGTGATCCGATCGAATTTTGGAGCCAACATATACAACATCAGGACAAATAGCACCGACCCCATAAGATCAACAGGTCGATGCATACCTAACCACAATCGGCTGTACGCCATACCAACTGCCCATACGCCTAATACCGTAGCCAGCGCGTAGCGTCGATTGTGGATAAATAACTGCCCAAAGAAAGCAAGGCAAATGGCAGCAAAGATGGTGTGACCCGATGGGAATGAATAGTCTTTCTCCCCCTGCCAATGACGTGTACGCCACGAACTCACACTGTGAGAAATGTCGTTTATCACATCTTGCTGTTGCACTGTGCTTAAATTATAGAAGTGGGATGGTTGTGGAATCAGCAGTTGATGAGTCAGAAGTTCAGTATAAGGTCGTGGACTTTCTGTCATTTGTTTAAGGCCGGTTTTGCACACAAACCCGATTAAGAGAATTAATCCAAGCTGAGCCATTTTACTCAACCACTCGATACGGTTCGGGAGCAACCGCCAAGAAATAGCGACCAAAACAAACAGAGTGATAATGGCGCCTTTTGAGCCTGCAGAGTCAGTCAAGAGGGTAAAGGTTAGCCCCAGTGGGTCCGATACGGTGCTCAGTAAATCAATATGGCTGGTCAATAAACTCATAGGCGCAATGAGCAAAAGAAAGGCGACTAAAAGGCCTGTACCATACTGTTTTTCGATAAGAAAATTCTTCACCGTGATATCCTGCACCGAATCTGTCAGATGCAGAATATTAGTCGACTCAAGGTGGAAAATTTATCAACTCCATGTCAATTTGATGAAAGATCGAACCGGCTTGCTCAAAGAGTCACAGTAAATCATTTTTATAGAAAATAACCAAAAAAACACACATTCACAAAAGCAATTTCACCCGTAAATTCAACTCAAAAAAACAGATATGGCAGTGATTAAATCACCTTATCTTGGCGAGAGACCTTCCACTAGTTGCTGCATGATTTTGACTACAGGCCTTTCTGTAACTCGCAATGAATTGGGGTCAACAGAGCTGAGTACAATCTGACAGTTCAACTATATCGTGTAACTTTCCAGTTATAGCATCACTTACTTAAATTTCATATATTTCAATATTTTAAATATAAAAAACACTTCTCTGCTATTGTTCACCGCTTCGATAACAAGCGATAACAGCTCCCAATACACAGGAACTGTCATACTCAATTATCATTAGTTTACTTTTAACCAATCGGATAGTTTGGTTGAGGCCTTAAATGGGTGCTCTAAAGTGATGGGGTCTGGTTCTTCTCCAACATTCTCAGTGTACGACAGCAAATCGACAGCATCCAATAAAGTGTCATCACCCAATTCTTTGGCATACGCCCAAGCTTGGCTCTCTGTCATGTGATGCCGAGATAAGTTTTTTGTTTTTGCATAGAGATCAGCTGCTTCTGATATTGTGAAATATTCCGGCCCAAGTAAGGTTAATCGCTTATTGTATAGCCTAGGTAGTTTATAACTCTGCACAACAGCTTGGGCGTAGTCCTCAGCGCTAATCCATCGGATGGGCTTCGTTGACTCACACATGGTAGTCACTGTCTCTTGATCAACTAATAAGTTTAGGGTCTCAAAAAACCAACTTGGCAGATATGCCATATATGGGATGCCGCTGTTTTTTAATAAGCTTTCTGCTTCTAGCTTTGCTTGTGTATCAACTCTGAAGCTGTTCTGTTCATACGCTGTCGCAGTTGAAATCATAGTTATCAATTGTATTGACGATTGATCAACGGCTCGGAGGATCTGCTTTGTTCCCTCAACATGATTCTGGAGATAAGACTCTGGGCTGCAACCACTAAGATTGATATGAACAGCTTCTACATACTTCAACGCAGCAGCTAGACTCTCGTCATCGAATAAGTCTGCTTCGACAAACTCAAACTGCGAGCCTTGAAATAACCCACGAGCTTTAGACTGGTTTCTTGAAATGACGCGAACAGTATAACCATCATTAGCAAATGCTTTCACTACAGGTGAACCAAGCATTCCGGTAGCGCCGATCACAGCAATGGTCTTGAACATAATATACTCCTTATAAATGAAGCATTCATCATAAGCGCCATTGATTAAGATTATTAGTAGGATAAAATGATTACCTGCTTACCAAAAATGGGATAACAATGGATCTTGAAGCTAGCTTATGGTTTTTAACTGTGGCTAAAACTGGCTCTTTTTCGAAAGCTGCTATCGAACTAAAGGTACCCACCAGCACCGTAAGTCGACGTATTGCTAATCTAGAAAGCCAGTTAGGGACTACGTTATTGGTTAGAAATACTCGAAATATGCAATTAACCCAATCAGGAATAGAATATTTAGCTCTAACCAAACAGCTCGAAATAAGTTATCAATCATTAAAAGATTGGCAAGACACTCAATCACAGGTATCTGGTACGTTACGTATCACCGCCCCATTACAATTTGTTGATTGGCCTCTCAGCGACTGGGCCATCGAGTTTAAATCCATCTATCCAACACTCAACATCGAACTGGTTGGCAGTAATGAAAACCTTGATTTCTTCGAAGATAGAATTGATATTGCATTTCGTCAGGGGCCCTTATTAGATTCCGATCTGAAACAAAGACGCTTGTTTGAATTGCAATACGGTATATATGCATCACCTAACTGGTTAAAAAAACAAGATGGTATCCAAGATTTGGAGTGGCTGCAGGGACATGAAGTAGTAAATATTGGAGTTAAAGGAAAAGGTTTGCCATGGCTCGTTCAGCAAGATAACAAACCGCTCACAATTTTTCCGAACTCTGGCTTGTTACTAGAATCTCCGCAGCAGGTAGTGCGAGCCGCAAAAGCAGGTTTAGGTATGATATATGTTCCGTATTTTGATGCCCATTCAGCAGTAAGAAAAGGTGAAATTGTGCCCGTGTGTAAAGCACTGTGGCCTAATTGGCTCAGCTTCTACCTTGTATTCCATGAGTCGAGAACGAAATCAAAAAAGCTGTCGATGTTTATCGAGTTTATCTTCACCAAACAGAAAGAACTGCTAAAACTCCCAGGTATTCGTGAGCCGATGTAACAAAGTCAGTTTGATTAGATTGTTCTAAACTCAGTCTGGACAAAACTAACCCAAATAAAATATTCGTAACTAAATACTGCGATTCGAAAAGTAACGCGTAGGTGACTCACCATAAACCCTGCGAAACATAGCGATAAAGTTACTGGGCGTTGAATAACCTAAAGCATAGGCGACTTCTCCTACCGATACTCCTCGTGCCATCATTTCTAGCGAATGAATTAGTAATATCTGCTGCCGCCATTCACTAAAGCTAATGTTTAACTCACTTCGAATCAAGCGTCTTAGTGTTCGAGATGAAACCGCTCCTATGCTTGCCCAATACTCAATAGAGTGTTTGCTGTTTGGATCAATTAGAATCGCTTGAGTGATCTTTTGTAGCCTTGGATCTTTGGGCAATGGAAAATAAAGTGATTCGTGGGGGCTATTGCCAACTTCGTCAGAAATCACCGAAAGAATGCGCGTACACTTGGATGATAGATCCTCTGTTTTGCTCCATGTCGATACTCTAATCGACAAGACTTTTAAGACATCACTCATTTCGATCACGCAAGGCCTAATTGGAAACTGGCCACAGACTTCTGGCGTAAACAGTAATGAGCGACCTTTCAGAGAACCACAAAAATACACGCTATGCATAGCGTTTGGAGGTATCCAACCCGCGCGATGAGGCGGTAAGATCCAAGTTCCTTCATCGGTTTTAACCTGTATTAGCCCTTCATCTATACACAACAACTGACCACGATAATGCTTGTGCCAATTATGCGGCCGTTGCTCCAACTGATTGAAATCACTCCGTTCATGCTGCCATTCCTTAGCAATTAACGCAGCTCCATTTTGCCATTCACTGTAATCACAGTTTGGCATTTCTTTAGAGATGTTCAACTTTGTCCATTATTCATTATTTTATGTCCTTATAACGTTATCATGACATGATAGAGTTCGAGTAATCTTTTCGCATCGACCAGTTTTATCGAAGGCGGATCTATGATGAACGAATCTATCTTTATCTTTTATTACATCACAGCTGGATTAGGGGTTGGCTTTCTTGCCGGACTCGTTGGAGTTGGTGGAGGTGGTATGGCAGTACCTATTTTTGCGTTACTGTTTTCCATACAAGGTATAGCAGATTCTGAACTAATCCACCTAGCACTTGGGACATCGATGGCTTCGATGATCATTACAACATTGGGTAGTATGCGTGCTCACCACAAAAAAAAGAACGTTGACTTGAGCATGGTAATCAAAATGTTGGGCGGAGTTCTGATCGGCACATTTTGCGCGACCTTAATGGCATCGAATCTACAAAGCGTACACTTAGCAGGTTTTTTCAGCGTATTTATGCTGTATGTTGCTTATAAAATGTTTCGAAGCAAAGATCATAAAAACAATAAAAGTCCACATGGAAGCATCGGTAATATCACTGTCGGCTCAGTGATTGGTTTCATTTCTGCACTGGTCTCTATAAGCGGTGCCGGTCTAATAATCCCTTATCTTATCCAGCAAAACTTTGAGGTAAGACGTGCTATTGGTACATCTGCGGCAATAGGCTTCCCAATCGCACTGTCTGGCAGTTTCGGGTACATGCTAAATGGCTGGGAAAATACAGATTTGAGCAACTTAATTTTAGGATATATATACCTTCCTGCAATGGTTTGCTTCTCCATCAGTAGTTACTTAACTACTAGCCTTGGCGTGCGATGTGCTGACTATTTTCCAAGTAATATACTCAAAAAGATCGTTGGTATTTTATGTGTTGTTCTGAGTTTCAAAATGTTGGTACAGACACTGAATTAGGGACATCCGAATATAGCCAATTATAGGTTTACAGATTGATGCGGGAATAAATCTTACCTTTTACTCATCCATTTTTTGCATACCTCAATTAACTGATTATCCGCATTGTACATAGATGCATACTGCATTTCTCAGCTGAAAGTTAAGACTGATCAGTTGAATTCGTATATCAAGGTTTAGCGTTAGCAATTTGAGTCCAAACCAATACAATAAAAAGAGCCAGTTTTTCATAAAACTGGCTCCTCGCTTGCTTAACTTCTCTCGGCGACTCTAAATAGATTCTTAGAGATTGGATGCATGCAGTAGTGAAAAATGGTAACCAGCTACACCTCACCGTGCCTTTATTAGGAAATGAACGAATACAAGTTACGCTGCTGCCACAGTCTTTACCATATGATACTGGAAAGGAGCATAGAAGTTCGCCAGTTTGGTCAACCAGCTCTCAAAATCTTTGCTAGGTACTTCAAACTCGCCAAAGTTCGGCTCAAAAATGTACACCGTATCATTGTCTGTTTTTAGGCTCCCTTGCTTTGGTGACAAGGAACGATAAAAGGCAATAGTGTGCGCACCATCAGCTCCAACAACGGTTCCAGGAAACCAGAAGGAGTAGATAAAACCTGCGTGTTGAGGTTTGGTCACGGCTTTCACAATATTTTTGATGTTAAAGTATGAATAGTCGTATAAAAGCGCCGTTTCTTTCAAACCGCGTAGTGAAATCATCATCCTATCGGCTACTTGGTAAGAAGATCCACCTTCAGACCAACGACTGGCAAACGTTTTTTGTAACACTGGGTTACCAGCCCCATCACGCACAGATAACCGCTTCATACGCTGATCCGCATTGCCTTTTTTCTCGAACATAAAACTCAGCCACTCGATACTGAAGTTATGACAAGCACCATGAGTTGCTGCTGCAGATGTCCCTTTCTTCGCCTTCATAACATCCACCTGCGAAAAATTAGCAACAATATTGTCCTTCATAGATCCTCTCCAACTTATTGTTAATAGCAATAATGCCTTTAATATTCATTCAGTTAAAAATAGCAACTAAGAGAGTAGTGACCTAATTATTTTTTAGAGTAAAAATTCAGTTTATTAGTTTGTGACCAAATTATCCGAGCCTTTATTTACGCTAGATGGCATCTAGGCCTTGTTGCCAAAACGCCACCTCCATTCTGGTCGCCGTTCTGAACACCTGAATCAGGCTCTGACCTCGTTGGCTATGCGGATTGATATCTTTTAAGAGCTGATTAAAATGCAAAGCGCTCTGCGCGACTCCATTTTGAAACGACTCACCACCATACAACTCAATCCAACTCGCATAAGGATTTCCTTCCAAAACGGTCTCCTTATTGTCTAACAAAGCACTTCCAATCACTGCATAGCCTATTGAACATGGCGCGAGCGCGGCATACAGTGCGACCAAATCCCCCATCATGCCCGTATCAAGCACATAACGCGTATAGGCGATAGTCGCCACATCTTCTGGTTCGTGTTCCAGATCTGATTCTGTCAGCCCCCACTGACCACAGTACGTCACATGATGATCTATTTCAGTTTCTAACAAGACTTGAACACTCGGTAATGCAAAGCGCATATCTTCCAATGTACGAGCTTTATAGATGGCTAAAGCATGAGCACGTACATACTGTTTAAGGAATAAGAAATCCTGCTTCAAGTAATGAAGAAAACAGTGTTGATCAAGAGTGCCGTGCGCCAGTTGCTGAACAAAATCGTGCTGCGTGTATGCCTGCCAGTCCGGCTGACAAGCTTCAATAAGATCCTGATAGTTCATTGTTTCGAATCCCCTTACTAAACATCGACTCTGCCGTTAACGAACATTGACATGCCCACAGAAAAAGTGATGGACTGGTCCATGTCCCTTGCCTACGTTGAGTTCATCAGCATGAGCGATGGCCTGGGAGATGTATTGTTTACCCAAATACACGGCTTTATGTAGTCTATTGCCTTGCGCAAGATAAGACGCAATCGCCGACGATAGAGTACAGCCTGTTCCATGAGTGTTTCGCGTTGGAAGTCGTTTGGCACTCAGAAGTTCACTCGTTTGCGCTAAGATCAGCAAATCATTGCTGTTGTCATCATTTTCTAAATGCCCTCCTTTCAGCAATACCGCTTTGGCACCCAAAGCACGTAATCCTTCGATCATATTGCCCATCTGATCTTCATTTTCCGGCACCGCACTATCGATCAAAGCCGCTCCTTCAGGAAGATTAGGGGTGATCAGATCCGCCATAGGGATAAGCTGTTCTTTTAATGTACTTATCGCAGATTGCTCCAGCAGAAGATCACCGCTAGTTGCAACCATCACAGGATCGACCACCAAATATGCAGGTTGATACTGCCTGATTTTGTCCGCAACGACCTTAATGATCCGCGCGTCAGCCAACATCCCGACTTTAACGGCAACCACATTGAGATCCGTAAACACAGCGTCAAGCTGACTTTCAATATGCTCCAGAGGAATCGGGTGAATTGCGCTTACGCCAAGCGTATTTTGTGAGGTGATAGCAGTGATAACTGAGCAGGCGTAACTGCCCGTTGCCGACATCGCTTTAATGTCGGCCTGAATACCAGCGCCGCCGCCGCTGTCTGAGCCTGCAATGGTTAATACAATCGGTGGGGTGTCTTGTGAATGTGGCATGATGGCTCCTATTACAAGACGTACAGGAACTCTCTGCCAAATATGAAGTGATCAGTACAAGATCGAATCATAGAAAGCGAGTACACCAAAGCCTGCATATTCAAACCTCGGTGCGAATAGTTCCCTACGTCAGTGCTAACTGAATCAGGTTCTACGGGTCTCGCAATGCGATCTCAGCCCTAAAGGCTCCCCGACTATTTACCGCTGATAATAACAGTAATTAAAAAGCGAATGCACTGTTAAATTTACAATAAGTGTGAATCGTCATTTAACCACTAATACGCCTAAAGAGTTGGATGGCTTACTTATAAGCACCCGCTGAGTAATGCAGCTCGTAGCTATGAGAGTAGATTTCAAGGATGTTACCGAATGGGTCTTCCATGTAGATCATGCGGTAAGGTTTCTCACCTGGGTAGTAATAGCGTGGCGCTTTCATACGCTTCTTACCACCTGCTGCAACAATCTTCTCTGCCAGCTCTTCCACATTTGGATCCTGCACACAGAAGTGGAAAATACCTGTTTTCCAATATTCGAAATTGTCTTGTGGGTTTTCCTGATTCCTAAACTCAAACAGCTCAACCCCGATACGATCACCCGTTGAAAGGTGAGCAATACGGAAATGCTCCCAACCGGCACCAAATACGTCAGTACACATTTCACCGATAGCAGAATCGTCTTCAACGATTTCGGTAGGTTCCATGATCAGGTACCAACCAAGTACTTCTGTATAAAATTTAACTGCTGCTTCTAAGTCAGGTACTGAAATACCGATATGAGAAAAATTGCGTGGATATGGAGTAGACATGTAGACCTCTTCTTTACTCATGCATTGGGAATTCTCCCGTTTCGTTGAGTCCATATTAGGTCACACTTAAATCAATTAAAAATTATCAATAATTCTTATTTTAATAATTTTTTGTTATTAAAATATTTTCAGAACTTCTTCGTTTCCAACTTTGTATGAAACTAATTTACTGTTCTATAGTAAGAAAACTCATAAGTAAAAAAGGAGAGTGCCAATGAGTCAAGAGGCTTTAATTTCTCGTCTTAACGAGTTACCAAGAATCCAGAAAGTACTGCAAGAACTGCTTGATATGGTGAATCAGGACGAGGTTGATTTTGGCGAGCTCTCGAGAAAGATCGCTACCGATCAGGTATTGAGTGCTCGATTACTTCGCATGGCGAACTCTGCCCATTTCGGTGGCAATAAAACGGTCTCTTCCGTTAACGAAGCTTTGCTTCGTGTTGGTACTGGTCCAGTAAGAACTCTGGTAGTGGCTTCCGTACTTTCTGGTGCGTTTCCTAAGCTCAAAACACTGGATATGGACCAATACTGGGAAGACACCTTCGAAGTTTCGGTCATTGCCAGCAAGATTGCCGACGAAACGGGCATGGATTCCAACGAAGTATTTACCACAGGTATTCTCCATAACATTGGAGAACTGATGATTCATACTTTAGTACCTGATGCTGCAGTCAAGATCCATGAACGTGCAGAGGCAGGAGAAGACGCGATTGCAGTCCAGGAAGAAGTACTGGATATTACTGCGCCAACATTGGGCGCTAAGTTGGCAAAGACTTGGAAGTTCCCAGAACCCATGGTGGATGCCATCGCGAATTATCATGATCCTAGAGATGCAGAACTGTCACCTAAAATGGCCACCACCCTGCACTTTGCTCGCTCGATCCACCGCGATTGGGATAAACTAGACAACGATGATGCAAAAGCACGCTATCTGGCTGAGCACCCTGACTCTCGCTTGCTGCATATTTCTGCAGCCTTCGCGCCAACTGTCGATAAATTCCGCGGCAACGGCCGAGATCTCGCGATTCAGCTCAATGCAGCCTAATGTCAAATGGCGAGGTCACAAGCCTCGCCATTTTACTCAGACTATCCAAACATCACGTTATCACATAGACTATCAAAAATAATTTTTTGTTATTAAAAGATGACTATGCTGAATCCATTGTGGCTGAAAACCTTTCAAACGTTAATCGATACCGGCCACTTTACAAAAACTGCAGAAAAGCTATTTATGGCGTCAGCCAGCACATAAAAAAGCTAGAGCAAGCATGCGGTCATGCTCTCATCGCCAGACATAACAAAGCATTTGAAATTACAGAAGCCGGGCAATCTGTCTACCGCTATGCCCTAAAAATCGAACATCAACAGGCTGAACTTCTCCATTCACTCAATATAGAAGACCCGTATTCGGGCAACGTTTCCCTTTCCTGTTCAGGAGCTCTTGCGCTACACCTCTATCCACACTTACTTAATTTACAATGTAAACACCCAAACCTAGTACCAAGGATAGAGGCAGCTCCACATTATAAAATTTTGGCCGATGTACTATCTGGAGAAAGTGATATTGGGATAGTAACGCATATACCTTCCGATTCTCGCTTCGAAGCAGAGACATTAGGAGTCGAACCTCTTTGTCTGATGCTACCTGCCAGTATATCATCAAAGAAGTTAACCGCTGATGCTTTGAAATCGATTGGTTTGATTCAGCACCCCGACGCTATCCATTACCTCTCACTGTATTTCGCCGGATGTGGGGAGCCGTGCTTGGAGAATATCAACATTGATGACATTCCCGTCACTGGGTATATCAATCAGTTGAATCAGATATTGTTACCAGTTGCCAATGGACTGGGATTTACCGTTTTGCCGAAAAGTGCACTCGATTCATTTTCAGGCAAAGACGATATTGCTATTTATCAGTCACAGAGTGAGGTTGTAGAAACTTTGTTTTGTCTGACTAAAAAACACCGCCAGTTACCGCAGCGTTTTACGACCATAATGAAAGAGATCTCTTCTCACTTTCATCGCAATTAACCAACGGTCACTTCAGTCGCTAGCTCTTCAATCACTGCCCCGCCCTCTACACCAATCAATGTGAGGCTAATAGTAATGGGATCACCAGACTCCGAATATAGTGAGAAGCTTTCAATCTTACGCTCACCATGCTGAAGAAACTGCATTTTGATGTTATAAACCGAATAATCCCAGAACCCATCTTTATCAATGCTTAAAGAACCTAGCGTTCCCTTTGCTGCAACGATACTATTGGGGTCAAATCGCGTCTGGCGTCGGTGGCTGCCTGAAATAAGAAGTCGTCCAGAATCTATCAATAATGGTGACAATTCCCATTCTATATCCTTGCTTGTCTCCTTACTGAGCATTTGACTTGCTCTTTCTCTTATTCCTTCAGTATGGCTTCGCAATAGTGAAATCGGCGTAGAACGTAATAAACGTAGACTTGCAGAAGGATTGACATCGGTAGACAAAGCGTAGGTTTCTGTACGATTAACAGCGCTTTCAGGATGGTGTGAGTTGATTGAGTGAGCCATAACCTTCTCCTATTTCCTCTAATTGCACTTGTCAAAAACGAACACATTTTTTATCAAGTGAGGTACAGTCACTAATGCAAGCTGTGCGCCAAAAAGATCGAAAAATAAATACGCACAAAAGTGCATATAATTCATTATGATAGAAATGAGAAAAAGACAACCGCATATAGATTTTCAATATGAGAAGCAAAACACAACAAGCTTCAGGCTCTATTTTCAATTTGCCAATAGGACATTTAATCATTCTATTCACCACACAGTGACTTAACTCAGACGTGATAAATAGGGCAGAATTGAATCGATAGAGACAAAAAAGGAGCCGTTATACAAGCGGCTCCTTTCTTCTACCCAATACCAATGCAATTTATGCTTCTAATACATCTTTTCCCGCGGCTTCTGCAAGGAGAAGCTGATCCGTTTCATCTAGCTGCATACCCAAAAACGGCAAACCGTGCTGGCATATCCAGCAGGCAAAGAAAACAATGATACCCAGAGCCACTAAACTCAAAACGATCATAGCCAAACCTCCTCCTTGGTTATCAACACATGTACCGATAACTCAGGTGCAGCTTCGAAAAGCTTGGACAGCTATAAGGCCTTTGTAAATACTTTATTCTTTGGCGTTTTCGATTCACTCTCAGCGGCATTTCACTGAGCCTTGTGTCTCGTATTCGTTCAGTTTTTCGTATTAACTCTGAGAGCTTACTCGGGTCTCTACACCTTTAAATTATGTGGGCACTCTTTCACTATAGTTATACCGTATACTCGGAGCAACTACATTTAGTGGTTAACAGCCAAAGGATCACAATTTTTATGCTTACTTACGCATATTTATCCCACTTGGTATTCTTAGAGGATCAAAAAAGGGGCAAACAGCCCCTTGAGTAGTGCAAATATCCCCAATGGGAATGTTTAATTTTATGCGCCGATCACGCCACCATCTTCACGAGTGATCGCAACAATGGTTGAACGTGGTTTGCTATTACCACCCGCTGGGAAGTGCGAAGGTGCCCCTTTCTCACCCGGGTGCTGAACACCGACAAACATCGTCTTGTAGTCTTCGGAGAAAGTCAAACCAGTGATTTCACAAGCGACAGGCCCCGTTAAGAAGCGACGCACCTCACCAGTCATTGGATCACCACACATCATCTGGTTGTTCCCTTGACCTGCAAAGTCTCCCTTGTTTGAGTAGTCACCATCGGTTTGGATCCACAAACGACCCGCCTTATCAAAACCAATACCATCAGGGCTGTTGAACATATTATTTTCATTGATGTTCTCACTACCTGCGTATAGGTTACCTTTATGCACAGTTGGGTTTCCTGCAATCAGATAAAGATCCCACTCGAACCCTTCACTGGTGTGGTCGCCATTCTGTGGCACCCAGCGAACAATCTGCCCGTAATGGTTTTCTTTACGTGGGTTTGGACCACCCACAGGTTGACCTTCCTTGACGCCACGGTTTTTATTGTTGGTCAACGTGCAGAAAACATGTTGGTTGTCTGGATGCACCGCAACCCACTCTGGACGATCCATAGTAGTCGCCCCAACCTGAGTCGCTGCTCGACGGGCAAACGTCACGACTTCCGCTTGGTCATGGAAACCGTTCTCTTTGGTCAAACCATTCTTACCATACGTCAGTTCTAGCCACTGACCTTTGCCTTTTAGCTCAGCATCATCCATCTCGAATTTAGCCACATACAGCGTGCCTTCTTCGAGTAGATTGCGGTTTGCTTTGTCATTGCCAGGCTGGTATTTGTTCTTCGAAACAAACTTGTAAAGGTGCTCACCACGCTCGTCGTCACCTAAATAGACGATTACATGCCCATCGTCATTGATAACCAGCGCCGCATTTTCGTGCTTAAATCGACCTAGAGCAGTACGTTTAAGCGGTGTTGATGTAGGATCATGCGGGTCAATTTCAACCACCCAGCCAAAACGATGAGGTTCATTCGGATGCTTGGCCAAGTCAAAACGCTCATCAGTGTCATGCCATTGATATTTGCTCTTCTCTGCAACAATGCCATAGCGTGCATGATCATCTGATAAGTCAGCATCACTGCTGGTACCAAAGTAGCCATTAAAGTTTTCTTCACAAGTCAGGTAAGTCCCCCAAGGAGTCTGGCCATTGGCACAGTTGTTGAACGTACCCAAAGGCTTCATACCAGTTGGATCAAGCTTAGTCTTCATCAAATCGTGACCTGCAGCTGGGCCTGTCAGCTGCATTTCTGTTACCGCTGTGATGCGACGATTGCGCTTACCATTTTTGTCCAGTTTCCATTCACCACCCGACTTGACGATTTCAAACACAGTCACGCCATGAGCTGCTTGTGCTTTCAATACATCATCTGCGGTCATCGCTTTGCCGCCATGATCAAATAAGTACTCATAATTGGTGTACTCATTATTGACTGCGATTACCGCACGATCTTTAGTGATCGGGAACAAGCTCATACCATCGGTATTATCACCAAACTGGCTGAGCTGAGCCTTAGAGTCTTGCTTACCGCTCGGATCGAATTCAGGCGCATCAGCAAATATCGGGTCACCCCAAGATAACAAAGGCGTTGCTTTATAGCCTTTTGGCACAATAATCGCATCGGATGTAGAGGCCGGAACAGCGTCAAAATTTAGTAACGTACTTTTCTTGTCTGCGGCGAATGCCTTAGTGATAGGGTTAAGTGACAGAAACGCGCCTGCACCTACTGCTGCGGTACCAGCCAAGAAACGGCGACGAGATAAGCCCGCCTCGATCATTTGGCTAAATTGAGAATCTTGCTCATCGCGATTCCACATTGCTGACTCCTTGCTCGAGTATGTTTTTTATTAATAGCGAGCGATAATAGACAGTAAAAATGACAATCTCGTTAAGGTATTGTTTCTATTAAATAAAGACGATATTACAGTTTAGTTCGAATTACATTGCACTCCCATGAAAGTGAACCTACCTTCACTTTTTACAAGTAAGACGTAATAGATATGCAAAAAAATGTGATCTAGAACCTAGCGTTATCTTGATTTGGTCGCTACATTAAATCTTGTTCATGAGGAACTTGATTCACATATGCTCAATGACGAGCAAGTCATTAAAAAGTGAGGGAATATCATGAAGAAAATGAGAAAAGCACAACTTCACCGTGTCAGAATCCAATATTGGAAAGACGCCAATAAAGACACAAACAAGAAGTAACCTGCATCCTTTCAACCTGCTCTAACAGGTATCAACGACTAAGCTGGCAATTCATTGCCAGCTTTTGAATTTCTCAACTATACAAGTCTATTTATCGTAAAATTTGTCTATCAACACATAGATCATGACATAAACATTACGAGATCAGCCTCAACAATCACCGCTCTTACCTATTGGATCATATGGCGTCTTAAGCAGCATTACGCACACACTATCTATGCTCACAGTTGGCAGTTCACATTTAGTATTCGACCCAATTACGCCACTAAAGGACTTGATGGATATAAATCCGCCAGTTGGCGTAATATACTTTGTGTTTCTTTGGAATAGAGGTGTTTATCTTTATACCCAGTCAGATGAATACAACGCACCTGAGAAGAAATGAGTACTTGGCGCAGGATTCGATTAACCATGGTCACTTCGAGAGTATGGCCTGTATCTAAGTGTGATGGCGGATAAAGACAATCAAGATCCAAGCAAATAATGAGATCATCACAATGGGAAAGAAAACTGGCAATTTGCTGCTTAACCTGAAACCGGTGACCGAAACTACACTCAGGGAGTGTTAACCAATCACATCCCAGATCTTCAGCGTATTCGCATACTTTATCGTTGTGGCTTTGTTCAACAATTCCCAAAAAGAACACTCGACATTGCGCATAGCGAGATAAAGCAAAGTGGTATACCGAGCCTCTTTGTACACCCAAGTCCGGATTAAGCTCAAAGTCTCGGCCAATATGGATAATCCCAAAACTCTTTTCGGTCGATTGAAGCAAAGGCAGTGAATAGAGTAGAGTCTCGCTATTGTTACTCAATACAACAGGTAAGCATTGGCTATCCATCACCTGACTTAACCATAATACATAATCATCCACGGCTCCTTGTAAATTGAAATGACCGCCATGTTGCCATGGATAACCACTTTCCTGACACATCCACTCAAACATCTCTTCTAAGTTTTGATCGGCCACTTCAAAGTCGATTTTTGACATGGGCTTAAGGTATTCACTGACACTGGCTAACGTTAAACACTGTGGAGCGATTAACGCAGGAATACTTTGATGACGACGAAATAGCCCAAACATACACAATTTACCTCTCTGGGGGCAAAGCCCTCGCTGCCTGTAGAACATGCAAAATAATTCTTTGCTGATTCTGTTGGACACGATGAGCAGGCGCCATTACGGACACCGCCCCCATCAGCTTAGAGCCTTTCATGACTGGTGCGCTAATACCGGATACACCAGCATCAATCTCTGATGTGCTGAGGGCATAACCTTGATGGCGAATTTGATCTAACTCCAATTGCCATTGCTCAAAGCGATGGTACTCACCAAAATGACGTAGAATCTTCTCGCATCTTGGTGCAGGCATATATGCAAGCATCACTTTGGACGATGCACCTTTAAGCAACGGCTGACTCTGCCCTTCCACATAACTGCATCGTAATGCTTGCATACTTTCCTTACGGCTAACACATAACGCGCGATAGCCAACTGGCACCATGTAAGCCGCCATTTCTTGAGTCTGTTTTTGTAAGCGATTCAATACTGAGTCGACCGAATCAAGGTTATGCTGCTTACTCTCGTAGCTCCTCATCAGCATCAATGCTGCCGGACCTATGATCAAGGTTTTGTCACTTGCACTTTCTTCAATCAAATTCCATTCTCTGAGCAATTTCAGATGACGATATAAACTGCTGATTGGCGTCCCCAGCTGCTCACTTAACACTTTCGCTGTGACTGGCTGTTCATTGACGGCGACCTGCATCAAAAGCTGGAGTACCTTCTCATTCACTTGCCCTGAGCTTTGCTTCATCGTGTTCACTTTCGGTTTTACCGCCTTATTGGATTGACGCGCAAATTATATTCTCACTTAATGAGGATTTATAAATAAATCAAACCTATCATTCTCATTTAATGGGAAACAGATCGCTGCTCAGGCTCTTTCAGCTCACTCATTGCTACACCAATGGATACAGTAAAGGAGCCAAATGGCTCCTTGAGTTCAAGATTTTAGCGATGCTCCTTGAGTTCGAATAACGTCCCGATACCAGAAAAAGCTTTTCTTGCGTTTACGCTCTAATGTGCCGCTACCATCATCATGGCGATCGACATAGATGTAACCGTAACGCTTACTCATTTGTGCAGTGGAGTTGGCAACCAAATCAATCGGCCCCCAACTGGTGAAGCCCATTAATTCCACCCCATCCAATACGGCTTCTCTGGCCTGAACTAAATGATCATTGAGATAGGCAATGCGATAATCATCCTCTATCTCACCATCGGCGTTGATTTCATCGCGCGCCCCAAGCCCATTTTCAACAATGAATAACGGCTTCTGATAGCGGTCATAAAGAAAGTTAAGCAAGATGCGTAGCCCTTTAGGATCAATCAGCCAACCCCACTGACTTTTCTCTAAATACGGATTTGGCACGCTGTCGACAATGTTACCGACCTCTTTCTGCTTGGGATCCGCACTAGCACAGCCACTCGCATAATAGCTGAATGAAATGAAGTCAACACTGGCGCTCGCCAGTTCCTCTACATCACCTGGCTGCATGTCAATCTCAATCCCTTTTTCACGGAAATAACGAAGCATGTAACCTGGGTAGCGACCACGAGTCTGGACATCACCAAAAAACAGCCATTTGTTATTTTCCTGCATCGCCGCGATGACATCGTCAGGATTGCAGGTGTACGGATAATTGATCGCGCCAAGCAGCATGTTGCCTATCTTGGCATCTGGAATAATCTCATGACACAATTTCACCGCTTTTGCATTAGCGACAAGCTGATGATGTATTGCCTGATAAATGGCCTGCTCACTGGCCTCTTCAGCCAATCCCACACCGGTAAACGGCGCGTGTAGGGACATGTTGATCTCATTAAACGTCAGCCACAGTTTAACCTTGTTCTGATAGCGCTCAAACACGCTACGAGCATAGCGTTCAAAGAACCCAATCAGCTTACGGCTTGCCCAACCATCATAGTTTTCTACCAACGCATAAGGCATCTCGTAATGAGACAAGGTGACAAAAGGCGTAATGTCATGTTTCGCTAGTTCGTCGAAGATACGATCGTAATACGCCAATCCCGCTTCATTAGGCTCTGATTCGTCACCATTCGGGAATATACGCGTCCAAGCTATGGACAAACGCAAACAGTTGAACCCCATTTCATTAAACAGAGCGATGTCTTCTGGGTAACGCTGGTAAAAATCTATCGCCAGATCTTTGATACCATCAGTGCGTTGCTGACGCGTCTGATGCGGACTGAGAATCCCATTGGGTAACATGTCAGACGTCGATAGCCCTTTGCCATCGAGGTCAAAACTGCCTTCCACCTGATTCGCCGCAATCGCGCCGCCCCACAGAAAATGCTTAGGAAAAGTTGTCATCATATTCTCTCACTTCGAGCCTGAACTGAGTGTAACTCACATTTTAGGAACAAAATGAGGCTGAGGTGCCTGAGCATTATTTCCTAGTTTTACTGACTATCAATACGCGCCAACCAATGCAATTTGTCGCATTTCCGCGATCTCTTAGACAACATTTTTCGGTAATTCGCTCTATGATGAAATGAGTCAGTTCAATAGGAGGACATGGTAATGAAATATCGACATATTCTGGTCGCGCTAGAGCTTTCTGAAGAGAGCAATGTGTTGATTGAAAGAGCGGTATTTATGGCTAAGCAGCATGACGCGGAGATATCGCTCATCCACATTGATGGCACCCATGGAGAAATCTATCCAGAGCTGGTCGACATTCACGCCGACGCCAGCGTCAGACCACTCAATGAACACTCAATGGAATGGTTGCGAGCGTTCCAAGCCAAGCTAGATTTTCCTGTGAAGCATTTTTTAGTCGGGACTGGCGATCTGGGCGATAAGCTTAATGACACCATTACAGAAAACGGCGTTGATTTGCTGATATGTGGCCACCATCAGGACTTCTGGAGCAAGATCATTTCTTATTCAAGGCACCTGATCAACAAATCTCCGGTCGACATTTTGGTTGTGCCAATTCCAGATTAAATCAACGAGTAAGAGAACCAAAAAGCCATCCTTCACGGATGGCTTTGTCATTTTATGTGCGGCTACACAAGGGCTTGCTCAGTATCGATATCAAAAATATGACACTCAGAGACATTAAAATTCAATAACGTCTCTTCACCATTAAACACCATGCGATCTGCATCAAACGGCACACGAGCAATCAATTTATCTCTGCCAACTTGGAAATAGAGGTATAGTTCATTGCCCATCGATTCCACAACGTTAATAGAGTGGTGCTGAGTGTTAACATCTGAGAGTGGCGCATCATGGTTCGCCAATTGAATATGCTCTGGGCGAATACCAAACCACACCCACTGGCCGATTTTTTGCCTTGCTAAGTCTTGCTTACTTTCTGGCAACGTCCATCGAGTACCGCTTTCTGCGAGTACATTGATGACACCATCAATTTCCTCAATACGCGCTTTAATGATGTTCATCGCCGGAGAGCCAATAAAACCTGCCACAAATTTGTTGGCTGGATAGCGGTATAAGTTCATTGGGGTATCCACTTGCATGATTTCCCCCTGATTAAGCACACAAATGCGATCCCCAAGCGTCATAGCTTCCACCTGATCATGGGTCACATAAATCATGGTTGCATTCTGCCCCTCCGCTTTGAGATCAGAGTGCAGCTGAGCAATGCTCACTCGGGTAGACACTCGCAATTTAGCATCAAGGTTCGACAACGGCTCATCAAACAAAAACACATCTGGCTTGCGCACCATCGCACGTCCAAGTGCAACACGCTGTCTTTGACCACCCGACATCTCACCGGGTTTGTTTTGCAACAAGTGTTCAATCTCTAACGTTTTTGCCGCCTCAAAAATACGCAGTTCAATTTCTGACTTTGCCAGTTTTTGCTGTTTAAGCCCGAATGCCATGTTTTCATACACTGACATATGTGGGTATAACGCATAATTCTGAAACACCATTGAGATACCACGATCTTTCGGAGGTAAGTCGTTGACGCGTTTGTCACCGATATAGACATCACCGTGAGAAATCTCTTCTAGGCCAGCGATCATTCTTAAGGTCGTCGACTTAGCACAGCCAGACGGCCCAACAAACACCATAAACTCGCCTTCGCGAATGTTCAGGTCAACACCATGAACCGCTTTGAATCCATTGGGGTAGGTTTTTTCCACCCCTTTAAGCGTGACTTCCGCCATAGCTTATCCTTAAATCAACTCGTTAAATGCGTGTGGGTCAAAATGGGCTACCGATGGAATCACCAGATCTGCAACAGGCGTCAGTTCGCTTTCCAATGCGGTTCCAGTTAGAACACCGATTTTCTTCGCGCCCGCATTGGTGCCAAATTCCATATCTGACACCGTATCGCCAAACATGATCACTTCGTGTGGCTCAACACCGCATTGCTGACAAAAAGCATTCAGCAGTGCAGGGGCTGGCTTTGGTTCGATGTCACCATCCGAGTAACCGACATAATCAAACATCTCGCTCAAACCAGATTGCTGTAAGGTGTAGAGTGTTGAGTCCTTGGTATCCGCGGTAGCAATGCCAAGAATCATGCCCTGCTGCTTAAGTGAATCCAGTTTTTCTGTTACCCCTGGCAGTGCTTCAACCCATTCGGGATGATTAGCGACATGATGGTTAAACGCCTCTTTGGTCACACGCGTAAACATTTCCAGAGAAACGACTGGGCGTAGGATCTCGAACCAAGCTTTGGCCGTGTCTTCCACCGGATTGGACGCCAACAGACCATGGTTGTCGACTGAGTCGCCCTCTACGCCGATGGCTAAGAGTAACTCCGTAACTGTGACGTTTTGATGACCCTGGTTTGTGTCACTGAAATCCTTTACGGTCTGGCACGCACTGCGTGAAGCGTTGAGCCACATATTGTGGAATTCCAGCAGAGTGCCATCTTTATCAAACAATAGTGCTTTAAACTTCATCACTATTTAATCGCTCCATAAGTTCACCCCAGGTTTTGACCAGAGGCGTAGTAAAAATGGGTTGGTCGCCGTCATAAACGGCGTTAATACAACCTTCAAATTCATCATTCTCGGCGCGGCGGATATCGATGCGGCACCAAGAGTAGCCTGCTTCTACAAACAGCATTTGTTCGGTGTTGTGCAGCGTGACTTTGGCAACAACAACGCCATCGACAACACATTCGGCGTAATAAGTATGCTCAACATCGTCCACAGCTAACTGGTAGCACAATGCCTGCCCTTTAGAATCGCAGCCGGGTAATAATTCGTTGCTGTTGATGGCAAAAGATAAACCGCAGCGACGCTCTAAATAGACATATCCGTTCCGAAGCCCAGCGAGAATGCCTTCACCACACAGTCCATGACTAAACACAAAGGTCGACGGGTCACCGTAGAGTGAAGGCTCCGTCGCTTTCGGATTGCGCTCATGAGGCTCTAGGTGGGAATCACTGCCGCCAATGGCGCTGATTCTATGGCCGCAATTCCACATTTCGCTCAATACGTTAAGCGCTGAGTTTGTCGCTTTAGGTGATGTTGACCAAGTCGGATCGCAACACACCTCAAACGTCGACACTTTGTCGAGTTCAAGCGGTGCATAATGCCAGTGCCATGGCTTCATCATCGGGTGGTTAACACTAATAGAGCTATGAGAAGCGTTGGCCAATGCCAGTCCTGCTTCCATCACACTTTGGCTGCTATGCTCAACATCACGCAAATCCAGCGCAGATTGTGGACCATGAACATTGAAGTGCCCAAGGTCTGTAGTCACCTCAAGGGCAGGCATAAACAGGCATTGCTCAGACAAAGGTAATCTTGGCTGGCAGATGTTGTGTTCAGTAAGGAAGAAGAAATCTAAGCCCTGCGCTTCGACTATCTGCTTGGCTGCCGCAAGGGTGTTGTGTCCATCAGATAACTGAGTATGTGCATGCAGATCACCTCGATACCAACGAGAATCTGAGCTCAATAACCGGCTGTAATCAAAAGAAATCTGATGATCCAACCCTACAGTTGCGACACTGTCTATAGCTAGAGTATCAACCGGTTGATCAAACGCGATAATCACCTGATACTGCATCGCCCGCTCGGAACGAAACTCACCTTCAAAGTTGTACAGCTCCAGAGACCATTCTCCAGCGGCCAAATCTCCATCAATCGCGCCAAACCCTGACTGCTCTGCACAAATATTCAGCGACTTATGCGCTTTTTCAAACAATACCTTTCCGCGAAAATGACCATGACTATCGTACGCCGCTGCGTATAAGAACCCTTTGGTCACGGTCGTGCCCGTAATTTGAACGGCCTCAGCACCGTGCGGAACCATAAACGACAACGACACTCTGCCGAAGGTCAGTTCACCTTGAAATTCTGTCATCGGTTTCACCAATTAAACCCACTATAGGATGGAGCCTACCCAGGCAGGCTCCTTATCAAGATTAAGAGCGGTTGACTCTGTCCAGCGCACGCTGCGCTTTCTTCGCCGCTTGTTTCAGCGCTTTCTCAGCAGGTACGTTCTGAATTTGAATCTGATCGGCGGCCACTTTCAGCGCATCCATGATCTTGCCATTGGTTGGGTCTAGGAAATCCTGGCTGGCGAAGCTTGCCTGCTTTAACGGAATCAGCGCTTGTGGGTTATCTTTGGTGAACGCCTGATACTCAGGCACGCTTTCTACACTCATACGTACAGGGATGTAACCTGTGAACATAGACCAGTTCGCGGTGTTCTTAGCGTTGGTATAAAACTCCATAAACTCAAACGCACCTTGTGCTGCCTTGTCGTCGGTCCCCTTAGGCATCACGTAGACAAGAGCACCAGCTTGAGGTGCGGATGGGTGAGAGCCCCATCCAGGCTGCGTAGTTGCAGCAAGTTTAGTGAAATCGAGATCACCCTGATCACCCGATGAGCCTGTATAACCAAGGGCGTTGTCTTTCATAACATCATCAATGGTCTTGTACCAGTACTCCCAGCCCTGACCACCGTGGTGAATACGCATGATTTGGTCTTCGTGAATCCATTTGCGGAAGCTGTCCCACACTTCAACCCATTGCTTTGAGTCAATCAGTACTGTTTTGCCATCATCGCTGATCACCTTAGCGCCATTAGAGAAAGCGGCGTCGATCATATTGTCCTGACCCCACATCGGTTCCCAGCCATAAAAAGTCGTGTTGCCTTTCGCATCTCGCTGAGTCACTTTCTCAGCAACTTTAGCCACATCCTGCCAGGTACTCAGGTCTTTCTCCGTAAAGCCATTGTCTGCCAACACTTTCTTGTTGTAGTAAAACACCTGGGTCGTACCGTAAGCTGGTAAGCCAATCACTGTTCCATCTTCAGCCGTCACCTGATCTTTAAACGCCCCGACAAAGTCCGAGAAGTTGAACTCTGCATCCATATACGGTTTAAGATCACGACTCAAGCCACGCTCATACATCGCCTCAGCTCGGACTGAATCAAGCAGAACCACTTCCGGAGCGGTTTTTGAAGCCAAACCTGCCTGCAGTTTCTGATACGTTTCGGTGTAGTTTCCTTGCAATGCTGGCTTGATGACATATTCATCTTGGCTGGCATTAAACTCTTCAATCAGCTGAGTCATCAGCTTCTGAGGTTTTGTACCGCCGGAATACCAGAAATTCACTTCCGTTTTTGCCAGAACGCTACCCGAGACCATTGAAGCGCTCGCTGCGCCAGCACACACTAGTGCGAGAGTTTTTAGTTTCATTTCCATTTACTCTTTTACGCCGTTATCGGCGATACCTGAAAGAATCGTCTTTTGACACAAGACGAATAGAATCAACAAAGGCAATACGGCAATCGTGCTGGCTGCCATAATTTGCGACCAGTTAAGACCGTAATTGCCTTCGGCTATGAAGTAGTGGCGAATCCCGGTTGCAATCAGGTTCAGCTCTTGTGAAGTGATCACCAGACTCGGCCACATATAACTGTTGTAGTTCGTGATAAAGGTAATCAGGAACAAGGTTGCGACCGCTGCTCTGCATTGAGGCAGCAAAATCGCCCATAAGATTTTCAACTCACCGGCACCATCAATGCGTGCCGCTTCGATCAGTGACGGATGGATTTTGATGAAGACCTGACGCAGGTAGAAAACGCCAAAAATAGACGCGGCATTGGACACTACTAGCCCCATGTGTGAGTCGAGCAGCCCCAACTTCGCCAGCGTGATGTAAGATGGAATGTAAGTCACCGCCCCCGGCAACATGTAACAGCCCATCACAACAAAATAGAGCACCGTCTTTGAGCGGAACTTCAGCTGAGTCAAGGCATAAGCGAACATCGCAGAATTGATGATCACTAGCAATGTCGTAAAAAGCGCGACACTGAAGCTGTTGAAAATGTATAAACCAAATGGTGCACTTTGGAACGTCTCAACAAAGGTCTCCCAGCGAAATTGCTCCGGAATCAAATTCAGTGGGCTGGCGAAAATCTCATCGTTCGATTTCAGAGAACCAGACAACATCCAGAGAAAAGGGAACACCATTAATGTGCCGCATGCAGCGAGAAACAGGTGTTTACCTATCGAAGTCAGTGTTTGTATTTCCAATCGCTTGCTGGTCTTTTCCTGAGTAGCCGGTATTGAATTGTCAGTTATCACCGCTTGAAGTGATCCATTTGTCTGGCGTAATCGTGGCGCGCTACCCATAACTTGTGTCGTCATATTCCTATCCTCAGTAGTAAACCCAGCGTTTACCAATGTAGGTATTTGCCAAGGCCAATAATCCAGTGATCAGGAAAATCACCAATGATGTCGCCGCTGCCGGCCCCATTTCATAACGCTCAAAAGCTTGCTGATAAAAGAGGTAAAGTAGTGTGCGAGTCTCACCACCAGGCCCGCCTTGTGTCAGGATCTGGAACTGGTCAAACGCCTGAACCGCATTGATGATGTTGACCACCAACAAGAAAAAAGTGGTCGGCGACACTAGCGGTAACGTGATTTTGAAAAAGCGAGTCAGACTGCTGCAACCGTCAATCAGTGACGCTTCATAAAGGGAACTGGGGATTTTGTTGAGCGCGCTGATGTAAAACAGCATGGTCCAGCCGATGGCCTGCCAAATAGTGACAATAATCACCGCGACCATGGCAGTATCGCCCTGCTCCAGCCACGCAATCTTGTCGAACCCCATCGACATCAGTATTTGATTCGCCAGACCGGATTTGGACTCAAACACCCAAGACCAGACAATCGACACCGCAACCGTTGGTGTAATCCAAGGTGAGAAGATCACTGCACGATAAAACTGGCTGCCCGCAAAGTTTTTATGCAGCAGTAAAGCAAAGATCAGCCCCAACACCACAGTCGGAATAACCACACCAAGAGAAAACCAAAATGTGTTGAGTAACGCCTGAGTGAACTCAAAGTCCTCGATCATATACTGATAGTTTTCCAAGCCGATGAAATCGTATTCAGGCGAAATGTAATCCCAATCTGTAAAGCTTATATAAATGGAGTAGCCGAACGGCACTAACCAAAAAGCCACCAGTGGAATCAGCAGTGGTGCAGTGAACAACAGCACTTTGAGGTGGCTCGATATTTGTTGTGAGATGGTACCCATGGTTTGACCTTAGTACTTCCGTGATATGTCAATAAACTAAGTGCGCTATATGACAAGCCTGTTGGAGTGCCCCTCATTTTTTTTATGGGCACTCATAAGAAAATCTTTAAGCCAAGCCATCATCTTTGATCTGATGGTGCAGCCAGTCACAAAAGAAATTAACCTTGGCATTACGACTGTTTTTGGTGATCAGATAATGGCCCGATTCCGCTGGCATAGAGGCATCCACCGCCAATACCAGCTCTCCACTCTTTAACAGTTCTGACACCGCCAGCGACCTTACCAACAACACACCGACACCATGTTTGACCGCTTCCAAAGCATGCAGAGAGTTACTGATTTCGAGTTGAACCTTAGGCAGCACGGCATCGAACTGATTGTGACTGAGCCACTGAAGCCAATTCTCCTGATACCCCTTTACTTGCACGGCAGGAAGCTGTGAAAAATCACGCTCATCAAGCTGAGTTTGATAGCCACGTTTGAACTCAGGACTGCACACCAGTTGCCAGTGTTCCTGAAACAGTCGCTCAGCACTGGTGTCTTCACTTTCCACTTTGCCATTGGTCAATTCGATATCAACGTTCTGGCAAGGGGTAGTTGAAGGCCAATCGACCAACTGAATATCAAGGCGAATGAAAGGGTATTTGTTGTAAAAATGCGGTAAGCGCGGTAGGAGCCAGTTATGGCAAAGGGTGTGGTTTACTCTGAGGCTCAGTACGTCAGTTTCCTTTTCACCAAACAACAGTTGAGTCTGAAGTTTAAGGTGAGCTAGGGAGCCGGAAACAATCGGTTGGTACTGCTGAGCAGACGACGTCAACCTGACGCCCTTTTGTGTTCGCTCGAACAACGTCGTATCAAGAAACGCTTCCAGACTTTTCAACTGTTGACTCACAGCGGCCTGCGTAACACACAGCTCCCGAGCGGCAGCGCCAATTGAGCCAAGCCGGGCAACTGCTTCAAAAGCGACCAAAGCACGTAAAGGAGGTAACATGGCGTTCACCTGATTGAAATAAAAGTGAAAATTACTTCAATCAGGTTGCAGATTTTCGACGCTAAGATGACAGATTAATGACTAATGGAGGTGGAGAACAGATTTATGATCACCGTCCCGCACAGGATAAAGCCGATACCAACCAAAGCATACACATCCAATTTTTGCCCATAGACCAGCCAAGAAAGTGCTGCGACAAGAACAATGCCAGCCCCACACCAGATCGCATAAGCCACGCCTAACGCCATGCTCTGCACCGTCAACGAAAGTAGATAAAACGCTAATCCATAACCCACTAACACGCCTAATGTAGGATACAACGCCGTAAACTTCTGCGTTTTTGGCAACCAAGAAGTAGCAAAGACTTCAAGGACAATAGCGATAATTAGGGTCATTACAGGTGGTAAGGACAACAACATATTTAACCCGCATTTATAGTGTAAATAGCACAGGGTAATGACTTTGCATGTCATTACTGTGTCGAAACTCAATAGAAAATATAAGCCAAGTACCTAAGATTGCTTAGATTAAAATAACACGAATCATACAAAAAGCTCATTTGGTGTTGAATTAATTAATGAACCAATCTACATTTATGAACCATAACATCAAATAAACCATAAATTTCTTTGTATGACTGTGTATCTTTACTCGCGGTTTTCTCCAAAAAACCAGGCTTATGCGCAACACCTAGAGCAAATGCAAGCTACCGCTCCTGAAGCTATACATTTTCAGGACAAGGTATATGGGTATATTCCACCTATGGAAAGACCTGAATTCGTCAAACTTTTCAATGTATTAAAAGCGAATGATACGGTTGTAGTCTGGTGGCTAAGTGTATTTGGTCATGATTTTAGTCAAGCGCTTCATGTCGTAGAACGACTTTATAAAAAGGGCGTTAATGTACAAACCGTATGTGAACCATTACGACTTGAACCAAACACAATACAAGGCCAAACCGTACTCTCCTTGTTGTCTGGTTACGGACAAGTACAGACTCAACACCGCTTATTTGCCGCAGAGATGGGGCGAAAACAACTCAAAGAAAACCCTGAATTATGGAAACAAAAATTCCGCGGTCGCCCTGCTGATAAGCAGAAACACCGACAAATCGCTGAACTCTTGATGCAAGGTGAAACCCTGCAAAACGTCGCCGAACAATGTAGTGTGAGCCTATCAACAGTAAAAAGAGTCAAAGCCAAGTTACAGAGCCATGATGACGAAGGCTGTCTTAAACGTCGTGTAAAAGGCCAGCCTGCTTGTGGAGAGAATGATGAGTAACACAATCCAACCAAGAACCATTCTACTCGCCTGTTTGATCATCAGTATCGGCCAATTAAGCATGGGGTTGGTATTCCCATCCTTGCCTTGGATAGCTCGCGACTTCAATATTTCTCTCGACCAAGCTCAGTTATTAGTCAGTGTGTACTTACTCGGCTTTGGACCTTCACAATTCTTATATGGTCCCATTTCTGATTCACTGGGCCGCAAGAAGGTGTTGCTGGCAGGGCTACTACTCGCGCTAACGGGCTTGATACTCATCCTCTTACTCAGCGACTCCTTCACTGGAATGGTATTCGGAAGGCTACTTCAAGGTTTGGGAACCGGTTGCTGTGCAGTGTTAGCACGCGCTTCGACCAGAGATCGCTACAATGGAGCTCAGTTGCCTACCGCCCTTTCTTATATAGCCATGGTAGCGTCAATCACGCCTTTGATCGCTCCTGTTTTAGGAGGCTTCATCAACTTCCATTTTGGCTGGAGTATGGTGTTTGTCTCATTACTCGGTTATGTGGCGATTGCTTGGGCTACTTTGGCGATATTTTTCGATGAAACATTAAGTCACACTAAACCACTGCTTTCACCGACCAGCATGCTGAGACAATATCGTGAACTGCTCACCTCTCGGTATTTCATAAGTTTCGCCAGTATTGGCTGGTTAAACTTCAGCCTGATGATCACCACAGTCTCCGTGATGCCCTTTATCATGCAAGATCAGATTGGAATGACATCCGATGAATACGCCATGTGGGCGTTAATTCCAGCGTTAGGCATGTTAACGGGGACCAGTATCTGCAATCGGATAAGGCCCGTGACGGGCAGTAAGAAAATGCTCCTGTGTACACCTGTATTGCACCTTGCTTCCGCACTATGGTTTTTCTTCTGTCCGCTTGAGCCGCTCTATTTAATGCTTGGCCAGCTACTGATGATCTTAGGCAATGCAATAGCCCTTCCCTGTGCGCAAGCGATGGTGATGCAGCCATACAAAAAACAAGCAGGGGTCGCCGCCGCTATGTCTGGTGGCGGTCAAATGATCATCTCATCTATCGTCAGCATGGCGCTGGTAACATTGGGCTTGAATCAAGCATGGCACTTGAGTTTTGTCATTATTGCCTTCGCTGTCATTACCCTGAGCAATATAGTGCGTGGATTCAGCACTCAGGAGGCCGTAGCTCAAAATGAGGATCAACTGGCTTAAAATCAAAACGCCCAATGAGGGACATCGGGCGTTTTAGTCAATAATATCAACCCATAATAAATGGGTCATTCTAAGCAAAAGCACTTATTCTTGCTCGAGCGCTTCTTCATCTATAGCGTAAGCACAACGGATCTCATACTGGTTAAAAGAAAATGTACTCGCACCATGTACTCGCTTAGTGATGACTTTTTCATCACCAAACTGAACGGTAACGTGAGTAAAAACTTTACTTTTCACCTCAACAACATTCTCTTCAAGAGCTTGCTCAAACTCTAGTTCATGTCTATCTCGCGCCGCTTTCACTTTCTCTAACCGAGCATTCGATTCTGTCTTGAGTTTCTCGATGTTGGCTTCTTCTTCATCACTTCGTTCAGATTTCGGTGTTTTCTTGAACTCTAACTCCTTGCGAACCACATCCATGGTCGCCTCTTGAGCAAGCTTATATTGCTCTTTGTACTTTTGCTGACGCTCTTTGAAATTTTGATAACGAGCAAAGGCATTGACATAAGTCGGTGTATCACCTTCGACACCAAGGTTTACACAGGTAACTTTGCCACCCACCTTGGCTTGCCCCCCACTTAAGGTGCCTTGCTTCTCTGCCTCATCTGATACCATTAGGTCTTTGCCACAACGGATTTCGTTATTCATGCAATGTACTGACAGGTTAATATTTTCCGCAGCTTGCAGTTCTGAGAATTGAGCATAGTTTGCAGTAATAGAGCCGCCCGCTTTTACATGGCAGCTTTTGGCTTCATCTTCTGAAACATTGTGGCCAATAATACCTTTGGCAACATCAATATTGCCCTGCGCCTGAACATCCGCAGACTCTATAAATCCACCCACAGTTAAATTACCGGTAGCTCGAACCATCATGTCAGACTCGATATTACCCGTAACAACAACATTGCCTTTGAATTTTATGTGCCCCGTAGCAACGCCTATGGTCGGTAAACAAAGCGCATCTTCAACTTCGACGGTACGCTCTTTAATCACAGGCATTCCTGACACCGCTGCAATCAGCACATTCGGGTCATCCGGAGAGATTTCTGAGCCTTTGCCGGCTTTGAGCATTGCATCATTACCAGCTTTGGGAGGAATAGGTTTGCCTTGAACTGTGACACCAGGTGTACCTTTTGTGGCCGGAATGCGCTTCATCAAACGAGCTTTTTCTTCGACCGTTACGGTTCCTCCAAGATCAAGCATATCTACTTTACCATTCTGATCTTGTGTAGGAGCGAGAACTTGCTTGGTGACGTCTTTTACGAGTGGAATAAATTTGGCGTCTTGCCCTTGAACAGGATCCTTACCTTTTGCAACAGGTTGTGTAAAAGTTTCTCCCGGTTTTAGCTGATGGCTCATCATTAGCACTTTTTTGAGGGCTAATTTATTGATTCCTTTCGTGACGTGCGCTTGAGCTAAGGCGTGTACGATCTGAGGGCCTTTAAGTGGTGACCCTCGATAAGCACCGGTGACAACCATACTGGCCAACATGTCATGCTCAGAGAGTACGACTTCGACCATTGCATCTCTGACTTCAGCGATAGGAAAACCTACCTGAGCTTCACTCTTACCTTCCTTTGCACAATTAATAAACCGAGTAATTTCTTCCTCTAATATGCAAAAGTCCGTGGCACCTATCTGCTCTAATGCCTCTTCAACACCCTTACTGTCAAAACGACCGTCAATGTTCATATCTGGTCTTAATTTAGCAATAACCTGTTGATTATCATCAGATAAGCTGACTAATTTTTCCCACATTTACAGCCTACTTAGTCAAATCCCTATAACTTTAGTTTATATAATCCTCACGAATTACAGTATCAAAATTGTGACAAAGTAGGGCGTAGGTCACTTCTAGGCTCCGTTTACAGTGTAAATGTCATCAAACAGAGCTCGGGAAGTGATGCTGAGCATCTAAACTATACACCGCTGTCACGCATTTCCCTTGTTTTGAATACTCCAAAGAGTCACATAATTCAGAAGCAAGAACTATTCCTCTCCCATGAGTGAGTGTTTTCTCATCTGGTTCACGATTTATTTCTTCATAATCGAAGCCAGTACCGTTATGCTCTAAATTCATAACCAACTGCTTCTGCTCTGGCTTATAGTCAATAGCCAAAGAAACCCACAGATCTTCAGGCAACTCTTTCAATTTATCTTCACGCATCTGATAAAAAGTAAAAAATCCGTCCGGTTCCTCCTTAATCTTAGAATCAAGTCGCAATAGACCATGCTCTATCGCATTAGCAAAGAGTTCAGAAAGAACTGAACAGACCAAATCTAAATGAGGTCCAGACATTACTCCTGTTAATATCTGACGAACTTCCGTCATGATCGTTACCGATTTTAATACTGAAGCTGGAAATTGCATCTTAGATTGAGTCGGTGTTTTACTCAGGTAAAAGCTATTTTGCTTAACAACGTGATCATTACTATTAGAGATTGGGAATTCCATATCCAGAATAGAAAGATCATCACCGACATTGCGATTAGCAAATTTTCTCACAGATTCAAACAGGGTAGGAATGAGAGCTCGCCCAGAGGTGATCGCTTCTTCCAACCTTTCTTGACCAAACTGCTCCCCAGTACCATTCCCTGCCTCAATAACACCATCTGTATAACAGACGATTTTCTGATCAGGCTCCATTTTTAAATGAATAAGGTCTGTTTCAAATTCATGAGCTTCGAGCACCCCCAGCGGCATATGCCTAGATACCAACTTGCGGACAATTGAGCCATCTTTATCAAGAAGGTAACCGTCAGGAAGACCGCCCCCCCACCAAGAGACTTCAAATCCATTAGCCCTGACCTCAAACACACTCGCGGCAAGCATCATTCCCATAGGAAGAAAGCGCACCAGTACATCGTTAAGTTCTCGCACAATCTCCCCTAACGATAAACCTTTTGATGCCATTGAAAAAAATGCTCTCGTAGCAGGTATTGCTGATATCGCGGCAGGTAAACCATGCCCGGTTGCATCGGCGATCATGACGTAAACGCCACCATGCGGGCGATTGGCGACAACAATCAGGTCCCCGTTAAAAATCGTAGAGGGTGTAGAAATGTAGTTGACGCCATAGATGCTTTTCACTTGGGCGCTCATTTCATCCATCAAATTGGAGAAAATGGACTCAGCGATGGCATAGTCATAGCGGACCTGTTCATGGAATTTACTCAACTCATCCCTTTGCTCCTTAACCTCATTGTGCATCTTCACGGTTCGATAATGCGCCTGCACTTTAGCTACAAGTACACTTCTTTCGACAGGTTTAGGGATAAAGTCTTCACCTAAGGTCAGGCAACGCTCAAACGAGTCGTGGTCATCTAAAACGGTCAGAAAAATAATAGGGATATGTAAATTTGGAAATGCATCTCGGATTTCCTGAGCAGTAGTAAACCCATCTTTGACTGGCATCATTACATCAAGCAAAATAACGTCAGGAAGCGATGACATCTCCTGCATCGCCTCAACCACACCTTCGCCATTTTCAAATGTTGTGACTTCCTCAGCCATCTCACCAAGCATGAACCGACATAATTCTCGATTTGTCGCGTGGTCGTCAACTATCATGACATGCATACGACCCTCCTTAACCGCTATTCAATAGCAAATTTTTTATCAAAACGAGAAATTGTCAGTATCTTTCGTACCTGTGGTAGCGTATTAGTAATACGGATCATCCCATCATCCTGTTCGAGATAGTTGTGCATATTAAGCAGCATCCCTAGCCCGGCGCTGTCGATATAGTCGACTTTGCGCAGATCGATAGTAAATTGAAAATCTCGTTTATCTGAATAACAGCGACGAAACTCCTGCACTAAGTTAAAACCAAAAGCGCCCTCAATCAGGATGGTAACGTGCTTAGCATTCACATCGACTTCCGACTCTACTGACATAGTATCTCCTTGTTTACGACAAGAGCCTTACTGGCTCATGCACACTCAAACTCACTTGCTTAAAAAAGTTCAACTTCACCTTCTTCAATACTTTCTTGGGAAGCGGCAGGCGCCCCTCTATTCTCAAGGCTGTTCTTTAGCTCATAAACCGCTAGGTTAAATTCTTCACCGCTAATTTTTCCATTGGCGTATTCCACAAAGAGATGGGCCATTTGCTCAAGGAACCCGACACTCATCTTGGCATAATCGCCTTGCTGAACAATAATATCGGTAAACTGAAGAGCTCGGACACCATCTCCAACACGGCGGTGAAGGGTGACACCAATGGATTTAATTTTTTGCACTTCTTGCTCAACGGACTCATTCGCTCTTTGCACTCCCTTCAACATATCATCGACCTTATCTTTAGATTCGATGGCCTCTGTCATGTCGATGGATGCCATTTCACCAACCGTCTTATTCGCTTCCTCGACCGTGTTCTGAGCAATGTTAATCTCTTTCTCAATCTGGCTATTAAGCTCCTCGGCTTTAACAGACAGATTTCTCACTTCTTGAGCGACGACAGCAAACCCTCTCCCAGCTTCCCCCGCCCTTGCCGCTTCTATGGCTGCGTTCAGTGCAAGTAAGTTGGTTTGTTCAGATAACCCTCTAACTTGCGCTAATAATTTGAAAACCGAGTCCAACTTTTCGGACATATCATGGATACTGTGCACCGCAGAGATGCTCTTTTCTGACACATTGATTAGCGTATCGACAAATTGGCGAATAATGCCTTCAGTTTTAGGTAGGACTTGCGCAATGTCGTAATCCCCTTGCTTATTCCCAACCATGTTGCTGACGAGCGCCTCAGCTATCTCATTCTGTCCTTCAGCAAGCTTTTGCACCTCAAAGAAGCTTTCATTCAACGTTTCAACGGACTCATCCACAACGCTATGCTGGTGATCAAGTGGTTCATTAAGCTGCAAGGAGATTTTGCCGAGAAGTTCACTAATATCCTTAGCGGCTGTTTTGGTATTTTGGACCGGTTTAGTCTGTTGAATAGACGGCTTATCTTCATTGTGCTGCGCTTCTCGGCGAGGAATCACAAACCATGGAACCGCAGCAGCCAGTACCATGACAGCGACATGTGCGATCGAGGAAGAAAGGGTCATTCCAATAGACAGCAATATGACCTGCGTGCTAATCGCAATACCATATCGATATTTTGGTGCCCTTATTATTTTGCTCATAGTTCTTTCCTGACGTTGTTTCTCATCACTCAATCGCTTGCTTTAAACAGTCACAAATCTGTTGAGGTATTTTTTTCAGGCCTAATACTTTTTGCGCAGCATTAAGCTCAACAGCGACTCTGGGCATTCCCCAAACAACAGAAGAGGCTTGATCCTGAGCAATGGTCACTGCTCCTGCTTGCCTCATTCTCAGCAAACCTTTTGCTCCATCCTGCCCCATCCCTGTCAAAATGATACCAATCGCATTACTCCCCACCGTCTCTGCCACGGCATCAAACATGACATCAACTGAAGGCTTGTGCCTGTTAACCGTGGGTCTATCATCAAGCTGGCAATACAGGTGCACACCTTGCTTGACCACCACTAAGTGCTTATCTCCAGGCGCCACATACGCACAACCATTAACTAGTGGTGCTTTACTCACAGCCAGCTCCTTGACTTGAATATTGCTGTTGTCATTTAGCCGTTGTGCAAAAGGCGCGCTAAACATAGCGCTAATATGTTGCGTGATCACAATTGGTGGTAATCCTGCGGGTAAGGCTGACAAAACCAACCTGATAGCTTCAGTTCCTCCCGTTGACGCGCCAATGGCGACTAACTCAAACTTGGTTTTTCCACTATGGGCATTCACAAGCTTCGAAGGCATAAGCCTCGCTTTGTCTTGGAGCACATTCGCCCCTGCCGCCATTTTTATTTTGTCATTAACCAAATCTTTATAGGTGACCATCTCACCCGTGTTATAAACCGAAGGTTTAGGAAAGTAATCAACCGCCCCGAGCTCTAGAGCCGTCAATGTTGGTTCCGCACCATGTTGCGTCAAGGTTGATATCATCACCACTGGCATAGGGCGTAAGCGCATCAAATTCTTGAGAAACTGTACGCCATTCATTTTGGGCATTTCTATATCTAAGGTTAGTACATCTGGGTTATGAACCTTGATTAAATCACGTGCTTGATAAGGGTCTCCGGCCATCGCAACTACTTCAAGTTCAGGATCCGAGTTAATGATCTGTTCAAGCAATGATCTAAACACTGGGGAATCATCGACGATCAACACCTTAATTTTTTTCATGAAAACAACTCCACATCGTCGTCATGAGGGCGATGGCTTTCTTTATCCAATTGACTGGCATACTTGTCTTCTTCTTGCTGAAGATGATGAACCTCGGTATAAGGGATTCGCTTGAGCCAAGCCTGACCTGTTAAGGGATTAAAAATAATCTTTCGGGGCTCTAGCCCACCGAGATCTTGAGCAATAACATCTAGGTTCTCCTGCTTTACGTAATTTAAAATGAATGCGATGTTCTTCTCTCCAATCATAGAATGATGTCCCAGCATCTGAGCCCCGCCAAACAGCTTAACTTTGAGAGATGAGCGCGTTGCCCCATAGGCAATCAATGCGTTAATTAACATTTCCATCGCATGGCTGCCATATCGAGAAGCGGTAGACACAACTTCATCAGGGCTCCACGAGTTGATTTCTGAGTGATTATGAAATGGCAGCAGAAAGTGATTCATCCCTCCGACAGCAGCAGATTCATCCCAAATACAAGCTGCGATGCATGAGCCTAACCCCGTTGCAATCAATTCATCTTCTTGTGTCCAGTAGACCCCTCCAGGAAATACCTTAATCATATGCCTCTCTTTTTGAGGGTGATAAAAGCGATTGAAATGGCTATTTTCATATTTTGGTTTCGAATCTTTTAGCCCAATCATAATTCCCCCTACTGTTTCACATAGATGGTTTTGCCTAAGTGACGGAAGATATTGCTACACGAGCCGACACTTTCCGAATGACCAAGAAATAAAATACCATTAGGCTTAAGCTGTTGGTGAAAGCGTCGAATCAATTTCTCTTGGGTAGGTTTATCAAAATAAATCATGACATTACGACAAGAAATCAAATCAAAAGGCCGTTGCCAACCCCATCCATCTAACAGGTTTAACTGCTCAAATTGAACGTACCTCTGCAGGCCATTGGCAATTTTGATTTTTCCTTCCTGAGCCCCCCTTCCTTTAAAAAAACAGCGCTGTAGATACTTAGCCGGAATGGTAGAGATCGCCTCTTCGCTATAAATGCCCTGCTTCGCATGAGACAACACTTTGGTATCGAGATCTGTCGCAGAAATTTCAACTTGCTGAAAACGGCTGAATGCATTTGCACAATACAAAGAAGACACAAAACTGTAGGGCTCCTCTCCAGTTGAACACCCTGCCGACCAGATGTTCACTCTATCGAGGCCTTGCTGCTGCCACTCTTCTAACAAAATTTTTTCGAGAAACTCGAAGTGATGATATTCGCGGAAAAACTGCGTCTTATTAGTGGTGAGGCTGTTGATAAACCTAACGCGCTCTTTATTGTCTTGCTCTATCAGCAGCTTATATTCAGAGAATCGCGTCAGGCCTAGCCGCCTAAGCTGGCGACTAATGCGGCCGTACACCATAGTTCGTTTTCGATCAGAAAAGTAGATACCGGCGTGTTTATGCATGAACCACTGGATAAACTTGAAATCTCTATCCGTCAGTTCAAATTCTTCACTCGGTAGCGCCCCCTCGTCTCGGCTTAGAACTCTTCCCATTCGTCCCCTTCCTCACTGGCCTTAAATCCTGAGTTTGCTACACGCGGTGTTCTTATCTCCCTCACATTACTACTCTGCCCAGAGTCTGCCGTCCTTCTGGAGTCAAATGTCGCGACGTTATCATCTGTCGCGAAAAAGTTCATTAGACGAAGCAGCTGTTTGCCTTCATCTTTCAAGGACTGACTTGCTGCCGAAGTTTCTTCAACTAAGGAAGCGTTCTGCTGTGTCATTTCATCCATCGTCGTGATGGCACGATTTATCTCATCAATCCCCGTCGACTGCTCTAAGCTAGACGAAGCAATCTGAGCAATCAGCTCTGTGACTTTCTCGACGGCATCGACAATTTCATTCAAAGTTTCGCCGGACTCATCAACAAGTCGTGAACCCTCATCGACTTTTTCTACGCTGTCTTTAATCAGCCCTTTAATTTCTTTGGCAGCTGCGGCACTTCGTTGAGCCAAGTTACGAACTTCGCCTGCTACAACCGCAAAGCCGCGCCCTTGCTCACCCGCTCTTGCTGCTTCTACCGCTGCATTCAGAGCTAATAGGTTAGTCTGGAAGGCAATTTCATCAATTACACCAATAATATCGGCAATTTTCTTACTCGCGGTGTTAATTTCGGACATAGCCGACACTGCCTGACCAACCACTTCCCCACCTTTGCTGGCTTTCTTGGTTGCATCCTCCGCTAGTTTATTGGCTCCTTTAGCGTTGTCAGCATTCTGGCGTACAGTTGCCGTCATCTGTTCCATGCTTGCCGCGGTCTCTTCTAGGTTTGAGGCTTGAGCTTCGACGCGCTGACTCAAGTCATTGTTTCCCTCTGCGATCTCAGTAGAAGCAGTGGCCACCCGAGCCGAAGAATGGGTGATTTTTTCAACCATATTGCGAAGGTTAATGATCGAAGTGTTTACCGCATCAGAAAGCCTGCCGAACTCCCCTTTGTTATCGGACATGTTGGTATTGAGATCGCCGTCTGCGACGCGACTCATAACATCAATACACTGACCAATAGGTTCTACCATGGTATCCAGCAAATTATTGATACCATCACCTAGCTCTTTCATAAACCCACTGTAGACTGATGTATCAATGCGTTCATTAAGCTCACCAGAGATGGCACGTTGGATCAAAGCCTCAACCTGACGCTGGCCATCTTGTTGCTCGGTAATGTCCTCCCATTGCAGAGCTGGTCCAATATAATTGCCCTTAGTATCATGCATCGCAATGCAAGTAAGATTAAACTCAAGCCCACCGACAGCGATATTAGAACTAAAAGGAAGACGTTCAGGATTGTTGATGATATTGCGCTGATGGCTTGGGTTCTTATGGAAGACGTCGATGTTTTTCCCTACAAGGTGACTCGCATCAAAGCCTGGCAAGGCTTTTTGTAAGTCACTTTCTCGCGATTTCAATAAACTGGATAAGGCAGGATTAATATATTGGATAATGCCTTCTTTATCCGCCATCATCAGGTTGGTCGTCATACCTTTGACCGCTGATGCTAAACGCCCTACTTCCTGCTCTTTCGCTCTCTCTTCAGTGACATCACGCCATTCCAACGTGTTACCTATATAGTTACCTTTTGCATCGGTGATCGCGGCAACGTTGAGCTCAATTTTTATATCGGCAATGTCAATATCCGTTTTGTAAGGTAAGTTATTCGGCGTCGATAATAGCTGTCTCTGATGAGCAGGATTTTTGTGGAACTCATCTATACACCTACCCATTAGCCACTCTTCTGAAGCTGTAAATCCTGACCAAACCGTACGTAAGGTCGCTTCATGCTTACTAAATAATTGGACTGTCTCTTGGTTGACATATGTGATTTGAAAGTCACGATCAATCATCACCATCGCGGTTTGAGCTTGATCAACCGCCGCCTGCAACCTTGCGATATCATTTTGTTGAGCGAGTTCAGCTGTCACATCAGACCATTCCAATGTATTGCCGACATATTGCCCTTTTCCATCAATGATGGCTCCCACGTTAAGCTCAATTTTGACGTCTTTTACTGTAATCGTTGTGGTATATGGCAGATTGGAGGGGTTGGAAAGCATATGGCGTTGATGCGCCGGGTTGGCATGAAAACCGTCGATGCAAAACCCCATTAGAAACTCTTCATCAGCTCGAAAGTTGGGCCAGAGCGATTGAAACAGAGCTTCATGTTTTTTCAAAAGTTCGAGAGACTTTTGGTTGATGTAAGTAATATTGAAGTCTCGGTCAATCATCATCAAGGCTGTTTGCGCTGCATTCAATGCAGAAAAGAGCTGATCCTTCGATAACCCTTGCTCACTTGTAGGCTCATATTCTTCCATTAGGCTATCCTGAGCAGAGGCGGAAAATTGTTCCGCTGCATCAGGCTGTGGTTTCCGATTCCAAAATGCCATGAGTCACCTCTCACTGGTTGCTTTGTCTGATTTGCTAGGCCCAACTCTCTTCAGCTCGGTCAGGTACTGCTAACTCTGCCACGTCGAACAGAGCTTCAAGTTTTATTAAAATCAGATGGCCATTTTCTACAGAAGCAATACCTCTGATATAGCTATGGTCAACTGAATGCGATACGTGTGGCGCCGGCTTTATTTGTTCATCCAGCAATGAATAGACTTCTGAAACGCCATCAACGATGATGCCTAATGGATGCATCTCAGCATCATTGAGCACAATAACAACCGTGGTAGTACTTATTTCAGCAGGCGGTAATCCAAAACGCGCGCGTAAATCAACAATAGGCACGTACTCCCCACGAATTTCCAACACCCCGAGCATATACTCTGGAGAGTTCGGAATTTCCCGAATAGAGCTCCAGCCACGAACTTCTCGGACATCAAGAATAGGCACACCGTATTCGTCATCGCCGAGAACAAAACTCAAAAACTCTTGTGGCATGATCATGTCTCTCTCCTCAAAATTCGGTCGATATTGAGAAGCTCTTCCGTGTTCAGCAAAGACATAACCTGATCACCCACATTCATCAAACCTTGTAGGTAAGGGGTAACTAGAGACTCCCCAACGCTTGGGTAGAGCTCATTTTGTCCCTGACTGACTACATCGCTGACAGCATCAACGACAAGCCCCATCAGTCGCTCACTTTCTTCGGCCCGTAGACGAAGCACAATCACAACGGTCGTAGGTAAATATTCACATGTACCAATCTCAAATCGGCAGCGTAAGTCAATCACAGGTACTATCATGCCCCTTAGATTAATCACCCCTTTCACATATTGAGGCGCACGTGGTATTGGCGTCGGTCGCTCCCAGACACGAATTTCTTCTACATCCTTTATTTCAACGCCATACAACTCATTTTCAAGTTTAAAACTTAAAAAATCGGCACTTTGCGAAACACCTTCTTCACTCACTTGTTCAAGAATAGCCTGAGTTTGCGCTTCAATAACCTGTCGCGAGTCGGTGGTACTTCCTGTCACTAGAGCTGTTTCCATCCATCCTCCCTACGCTGCTAAGCCGCTATGAGCTGAATCCGAGGTACGTTTGAGAAAGTTCGTAATCAACCCCTGAATATCGAGAATCAATGACACAGAGCCATCACCAAGAATGGTCGCACCAGATATCCCAGAAACTTTACTGTAGTTGGACTCAAGGCTTTTAATCACCACTTGCTGTTGATCAAGCAACTCATCCAGCAAAAGCCCAACTCGATTACCGGCAGCTTCAACAAAGCACAGAATTCGTTCATCTAAAGCGCCGCTTTTCCCCATTTCTAACTCTTCTTGTAAGCGCAATATAGGAATGTTTTCCTCACGCAGTCGATACAACTCAATGCCTCCAGAAGCTAACTTGATACAACTTGTATCAATCTGGATGGACTCCACTATGGTTAATAACGGGATCACATACACTTCCCCACCAACTTTGACCAGTTGGCCATCCAGTATTGCCAGAGTTAAAGGGAGGTTGATCGTAAAGCAGCTACCAACGCCCAGTTCAGATTCAACTTCAATGTGCCCACCCAGTTCTTCAATGTTTCGTCTGACCACGTCCATACCCACACCACGTCCAGAAATATCTGACACTTCCTCTGCTGTAGAAAAACCGGGAGCAAAGATCAGATTCATGATCTGTTTGTCGCTGATATCTTCTCGGCGAGCATCTGGCGCTAATACGCCTTTCTCTGTCGCTTTGTTCCACAACTTGTCACAATCAAGTCCAGCACCATCATCCTTAATTTCTATCACTATGGCGCCACCTTGATGGTAAGCATTGAGTTTAATGACACCTTGTTCAGGTTTACCGCGTTCTAAGCGAGTTTGAGGTTGTTCGATACCATGGTCGATACCATTTCGGACTAAGTGCACGAGAGGATCCACAATGCGTTCCAATACGGTTTTATCCAATTCGGTCTGTTCACCCTGAATTTGTAAATCGACCTGTTTTTCAAGACGGTTAGATAAGTCGCGAACAAGTCGTGGAAAACGACTAAACGCAAAGCTCATAGGTAACATTCGGATATTAAGAACATTCTCCTGAAGATCTTTACTATTTTGTAGTAACTGCGCTAAGCCGACTTTGAGTTTTTCTAGCTTATCAATCGTAAAGTCGTTGCCAATTTCGGTAAGCATAGATTGAGTAATAACAAGCTCTCCCACTAAGTTGATCAGGCCATCGACCTTATCGATATCCACTCGAATAGAACTCACGCTGGTTTCGGATTTGGCGACTTTGGGTGACTTTGGCTCTGCTGTCGCCAGTGATGGCGGTGCTGCTTGTTGAGCCATAATTTCTGCTTCTGGTGAGCTTTCAACAGAATCGGGAGATCGCGAGACAAGTTCAATCCCTAGTTCGCACTCGTCTTCAACCCATTCAAATATTTCTCGGATACTCTCCTCTTCAACCGCTGCATCAAGGCTCGCTTGCCATCGCAGGTAACACAATTCAGCTTCTATCGCCTCGATCTCAGGTAAGAAATCAGTATTTACGGTAATAACGCACGAAGGGTGAAGATCTTTGAGTTCACGTAAGATTCTGAGGGGATCGTTGCCACTGAAGAACATTTCTGGGTGAGGCTCGAAAGTCACAAGCCAGTCACCTTCATTTCCAGAAGCACCAGATAAAGCTTCGTCATTATTCTCCAACGAAGGCATTAATCGGCCAGATTCTGGCTCTGAATTTATCACTTCTGCACCCAATAATCTTTGGAGTTGCGCGCTGACTTCTTTTTGCAGCTCAGTATCTACGGCCCTACCAAGCTCGTGCCCTTCCAGCATGCTTTGAATGCAATCGCCACTTTTGAGGAGTAAATCCACGGTTTCTGCGGTGAGTTCTCGTTCATTATTTCGAACCAAATCGAGATAAGCTTCTACAGAATGGGTAAATTCACTGATATCGAACAAGTTGAACGTAGCTGCACCACCTTTAATGGAGTGAGCGGCACGAAATATAGTATTAATCGACTCCTGCTCGAGAGACGTAACATCCAGATTGAGCAGTACATTTTCCAACACTTCAAGATTTTCACGACATTCTTCGTAAAACATCTTGCGCAATTGTTCCATATCTAAAGCCATAAGCTTTTCCTGCCAGACGACGTTGTAAGTGAATTATTGTTTTATTTGTGTCTTAAATAACGCGTTTTAGCGTTTTAAGTAATGTTTCAGGATTAAACGGCTTGACCAGCCAACCCGTTGCACCGACTAATTTTCCTTGCTGTTTTTTCTCAGTGCTGGTTTCTGTCGTAAGCATTAAAATGGGAGTAAATTTGTACTGTGGTTTATCTCTTAATGCTTTGACCAGCTCAAAGCCCCCCATAATGGGCATATTGACATCCGAAATCACCACATCAAACTTATTACTGGCAACCTTGTTTAGTGCTTCTCGTCCATCATTCGCGGTTTCCACATCGTAGCCAGCATCACGTAATGTGTGACTCACCATCTGACGAATGGAGACCGAATCATCTACTGCAAGAATCTTAGTCATTTGGATTACTCTCCGACTTTAGGTTTAACTCAAACACCTCTTGCAAACCTAGCGTCTCAATTCCCTCGAGAAGGACATCGCTCGGTTTTAGCAATTGGATCGTTCGTTGATTCTTCTTTGCGGAAATAAAAAGAGAAGAGAGGAGCTGTATGCCAGCGGCATCCACTCTGGCAACGTTATCTGCGCCGAGATGGATAGCCTCATGAGTGGCAAGCCATTCTTGATATTGAGTCGTAGCATCTAGTACCGTCGAAATGTCTAGAGACTCAGGAAGTAAACATTCCATGTTTCAACCTACACTTTTCTTATAGTTTCCTAGCCGTTATGGAAGCTTTTCGCTTAATTTTGAGTGTAGGAAGGAATAGATATTTAGCAAACAAACCCTGACATTTTATGAATCCAAAATCATATCTTCATCATTTGATAAAATTTCAATACTTTGTTTTTTAAACACTTAAAGCTGAAATACTCACCCAAAAAAATTTCCATACTTTTTTCAGGTCAATAGCATTTTTTATGCAAATCAAAAGCATTATTTAAGTTTGTCATCATTAACTGAACTCAAGTATCGAATGTTTACACTGTAAATAGCACATTCATAGCGAAGAGGTTTCAGCTTTATGAACACAAAAACCTCAAAAAGGAATAATAAGAGGATGAATGAATAAGATGATTAATCACGGCAAGCAGGAAGGTGACATCAATTATTTTTACAGTGTAAATTATCGCACACTACACTAAGGTTGAATCAAGCAACGATTGAATATCGGCTCTTAACTGGAGTTCCGTTTGCTTTCTACCACTCAACTCAAACTCTTCACAGCACATTTGCCAACTACGTTGCTGTATCAATTTACGAATCATCAAATCTGAACTATTTTGTAGCGCGGCTGGGGAAGATAATAGCCATGAGGCGATAAAAGAGGCAACGCTCTCGTACCCAACTCCACCTTCACAGTAACGACGAATTAGAGTAAAAAACTCACCAATCTCAACGGAAGCATCTTCTTTACGCAATAGATTACGTACAATGTCAGTTTCAATGTCATTGAACACATTGCCTAGTAGGTAAGGTATCGAAAGCTCAAAATGACGCTCTGCACTTTCCATCCAATCAGGACTGCCCTTTATCATAAGCACAGAATGGCATCCACTCGCTTGATCACGCTGAACACCAAGCCTGACTGGAGAGAAGCCATTCTTGCGCCAAAAATGAAGTAACTCTTTAGTCGCACCAAAGCTGGTGGAGATAAATGCCTTATCACAGTGCAGAGACAACTGCTCCAACATAGCGGAGCCAATCCCTTGGCCCTGGTAATTTGGGTGAGTCGCTATACGCATAATACGTAAACTCATCTGCCGAGCAGCATCACTCAAGCCAAGTTGTGCGGCCAACATAACAGGCACGAGATGCCCTTTAGGTCGACGAACGCCTTGTTGAATGGAGTCAATCAATGATTGCTCTAATCCCCCTTCAGTAATGGTGAGTATGCAGCCAAGGCAATCCTGATGACTAAACGCAGCAAAAAGTGCAATGGAATCATCTTCCAATAACAGCATTAAATCATTAGGCGATGTTTGATAGTGCGCGTTAACTAACAAGGCAAAACAAGTACGCAACAAATCAGAGTTATTTAGGAGTTGCTTTTTATCGAGCTTTCGGAGCATTATGCGCGCTGTCGAGGCAACATTAACTGGCGCGATTTCCGTATTGAGGAGAAAAGTGTCAAACAGCCAGCTTTCCAAAGGGTCATTCGCATTCCAACGAATAGGCTGTTCTAGATGGTAAAACACTGAACCAGCTCTTTTCTGCTTTAGCCAATGCTGAAACTTGAGCGTGAAACCTCGACCACAGCCCTCATAACCATGAACTGTCGTCGAAAATACGCAGCGATGATGGCGCTCAACCATCTTCTGCAACATAGGAATGGGAATTGCCGATGCTTCATCGACTAAGAGGAAATCACACTCTGGCCCCTGTCTGAGTAGCTCATCAGGAGCGATGAATTCGAGTGAAGCGGCATTAAAGCGAACCAGGCCTTTTTTGTGCAACGCATCAGGTAACAAACGCCGAGCATGTTCAAATACAGGCGCGACAGTAGCCAAGCTTGGTGCCGTGACCAAGATACGAATATCACGGGATTGCATCAGTTCAGCAGCTGCAATCCCCAACGCACTACTCTTCCCTCTTCCTCGGTCAGCAGTCATGACCAAAGGTCGTTTACGATGGCCTTCTACCACTTTACGAATCTTCTCCACAGCAAGTTTTTGCTGAGAAAAAGGCTCTGCGTCAAAACTATCAACTAAAGGAGGTGGAGGTAATGGCCGAGTTTGATCGATATTAATTAGACGCCTCAATGCGACACTTAACCATTGCATGGATAGCGATAAAGGGTTGGAGGTCGAAGGCAAAATCACAACTATACCTCCACCTTTGACGCAGCCTAGTGCTGCACTAAAAGAATTAGCATCAAAGCCAGAAGAGAAATCGCAAATCAACAACGAACATTCTTGACCAAGTAAACGCTGACCATGCTTGTAAGGAACACTATAGATATTGTCATCACAACTTTCTCCGCCAAGCTGAAAAATACTCGAGTTAGCGTACAAGTCTTTAATGATGGACAAGGCATTGTCTTGCCATGGCAAGTCACCATTAAGTACGACGCCAAACCTATGATTTGCCTGACTAGCAGAGTGAACCAACTGAGAGAAATAATTGTGCATGACCGGTGTCAGATTTCGGGATATAAGCGAATTATAACAATTCAGAGCGATAAATGAGAGATAGAAAAAAAGCCGCTCATCGCGGCTTTCATCTACTGATTCTGATTACTTCAACTTAGACGAAACAAAGTCAAGAATTTCCTGCATAGTGGCGTCGTCCACTTTCTTTAGATTGAGCGCTAAATCAGCCCCTTTACGACTATAACTGACTCTTCCCTTGATCAGCTCAACCTTACGGGTTGTCGAACGTTTACTTGGAGAAAACTCTTCAATCCATTGTTCGATCGTTTCAGACACATCTTTGGTGATGCGTGCCACGCCTTGAGCTTGGCTGCGTTGCCAAACAAAACCGTCAGTTGACTGGCATTTATCCAGAAGCTTAGCTCGATTTTCATCACTCAGCGCGTTAAATTGTTTATGTAACTTCACGATGGTAGGACGACCTAAGTCTGCGACATTGGGGTAGGCCTGAAGCAGAGTTAAAGGCAAATCCGCCGCTTTCAATGCTCCGCTGACCAAAGCTTCGCTGCATTGGAACATCTTCGCCAAAGCTTTCTGATCTTCAGCTTCACCACTTTCCAGTTTCGCTTTCATCTCTTTACCTTTTTCGTACAGAGATAGGGGCTTATGCGCGTTTGCAACATCTGACAGGAACTTGGCATGACCGCTATTGATGTTTTCGGCAACGTAAATCAGGAAGTCTTTTTCAGCTAGAATACAAGACATGCGACGACGACTACCATCGAGCACTTCGATCTTGCCATCTTCACGTTTGCGACCCACTGCTGGATACTGCTGCCCACGCTCTTTTAGCGTAGCAAGAACATCCGATAGAGCATGTTCATTCAAGAACGACTGTTCGCGTGCGTTTTCAGCAAATACTACGGTTTCATCAGCAACTTGGCTAGCGGGAATACGCAATAGCTCAAAGGTCACCATCTCTTCGCCCGCAACGGACAATTCAATCACCTGAGCCTGCTCTTTCGCTGCTTTCAGTGCTTCCTGCGGGGTCGCCACATGGCGCTTGTTCGTTTTACCAAACAGTCTTGCGTTTAAATCTGAAGTCTTAATTGCCATAGTCTAATTACCCCTGATTGAGTGATGACCAGTTGCTATGAAGGACACGCTCAAGCTCTAAAGCACTCTTTTGTACCGCATCTTGCGCTGTGGCTAATGTCTTTTTACCACCTTCAAAATCACCTGTCGTCAAATCAAAAACAGTGCTATAGGTATCAGCACAGGTTTCAAATGCACGGCTACGCGGAATCGTGGCCATTGTCACCTGATCACCCAACAAATAGTTCATTTCCGTCAATACAGCGACCTGCTTCTTGTTGTCATCTTCAAACATAGTAGGCATCAAGCGAACAAACTCAAGCCCCTGCCAATCGTCTGGGAACATCTCATACACTGTCGGCAAATGCTGGAAGAAGTTAACCGTTGATGCCCAGTCTAAGCGTTTCGCCGCACATGGGATCAGCAGCGCATTCGAAGCATACATCGCATTCCACACCAATGGATCAACGTGTGGACCAGTATCAATCATGATGATATCGAAATCATCAGCAATTTGGTCGATGAGCTTCTCTTTTAGTAGCTTTACGATATCAAGTGATTGATTTTGCGATAAGTTCTGCCAAGCCTCAGCATTAAACATTGCATCTTCAGGGAATGCCGATACTGTTTTCAGGTTTGGGTATTGAGTTGGTAACAAGACATTTTTATGTAGAAACTCTTTGTCGACTTTCACACCTTCAGGCACGTTGTCGAGCATAACATCTACAGCTGAATAAATGTTATCGTGGTCAGTCAGACTGATTTGTGGATTAAGGAATAAACGCAGAGAGCCTTGAGGATCCAAGTCAATCAAACAAATACGGTAACGTTTATCAAGATTTAATGCTAAACAAGCGGCTAAATGTACCGCAGTCATGGATTTTCCTGTTCCCCCTTTTTGGTTTTGAACATTGATAATCCATGGTTTATTGTCATTATTCTTCTTGCGCTCATGGAACTTTGCAACTCCAGCAGCATCCATTAGCATATGAGCTTCTTGCAGTGAGATCGAATAGTGGTTTGCATTATTCTTAGTAAACTGGTGACCCCCTTCTTCAAGTTTACTAATCGCATCATCCAACTTACGACGAGTCAGACCAGAACGAGTCTCCATCAAAGCTTTCGACATTGGCGGGAAATGCTCATCGCTGCGCTCTTCTAAAACAATCTCAATTCGATCGGCCTGAACCTGAGCAGTTTGCTCAGCCAGTTGAATGAGACTTTCAATTGTCTGTTCTCTTTTCATTGCCAAGTTCCATTATTAGTGACTGAAACCAATTGTACAGCATAACAAGCCAAAAACAACAAAAAGGTGAACGTACATTCACAGACGGCAATCACATTAATAAGAGAATTTTTTATCAATTAAATGAATTTGCAATTAATTCATCATTATTCGTCTTGCTAATTTTGCGCATGTCACCCTCTAAAATAAATTAGATTTAAAGTGTTACAACATCACTTATTTACAATGTAAAGGAGATGTCTCCAAGAAATAAGAAATTGACTCGGAACGATTGATATCTGCCCATAATTTACGGTCTGTGTCATTTCAATTCGTGAGCCCTTAATTCAGCGCCTATCTTACATACAATAGGACTGACCTTAATCGGAAAGCTTGGAAGTAACTTTTGCTAAGAAATACGCTAGGAATCGAAACGATGATCAAGGCGTTTACTTTGATCATGCTTTCAGGGGGAAACCATCTTCAAAGAAGCATGATCAAGGAAAAATAGTGCTTCTTTAAAAGTTTGAAGCTCTCACTTTCAAAAGATCCTTACTCGGATCAATGATCAAGTGATTCTATGCTTCGGAAGCATGTAAAAAAGGAGAGAAATTACGGAAGAATGCAGACCAACTAAGGCATTGAGTCAATAAAGCAAATCAAGAGTACAAATCGAGGGACAAAAGTCATAATATTCTAAGCTGGTGTTCCTACATGATCATGCTTTCGTTCGATAGGCTAATCAATCAAAGTAATGCCAGTGGAAAGGAAAGATGTCAAATGGATTTCAAATTGATGAATAAACCAACAAGTTTAATCGTATTCGGTCATTTTCTTCCTACATCTTGATCATCGTTTCGTTGTTAAAACCAAAAATACACACTAAACAGGGCTCATTACTTACAGCAAATCGCTTTTCACTGTGGATAAAGTGTGAGTCTATGATGATCATGCTTCAGACGTAGTAATGATCATGCATTCGCTAGACTAATGATCATAGTTCTGTAAGTATCTGATCATGCTTTCCTCTTTTTTATGATCATACTTTCGTACATATCATGATCATGCTTTCAGATGTGGATAAAAAAAGTTCATTAATAACATGAGCTTGCAATGAAAACTTGGTTCAGATCATTAGATCATATAATCAATAAAGATCATTTAAATCAGAAAGATCAGTTATTCAAAACAACAAGTTTTCTCTTTATTTATAAGGCTTTTTTCTTTATCCTTTCGGAACCATAGCAATATTACGGCTAACGTGACACGGATCATAATAAATGAGCTCAGAAGAAAAAGTATTGATCAAAGCTCCTAGGAGTCATAAAGATGGACATATGTTTGAAGTGTCCGAAGCCGCCGTAAATTGGATCGAGCAATATCAGCATTTCAAAGGCGTGACTAAAAGCATCGTTGAGCTTTTGAATCTAATTTCATTACAAGGTTTTAGTAGTAAAGATGGTTTAGTATCTACTACAGAACTGATTGAGGCGACAGATGGTCAACTGACTCGAGCCGCCATTCAACAGCGTTTGCGTGCAGCTGTAAATATTGGCCTCTTTCAGCAAATTCCGGTCCGTTTTGAAGAAGGCCTCGCCGGGAAAACCATGTTGCACCGCTTTGTAAACCCAAATCAGTTGATCTCTGTTCTTGGAGCCACCAGCTTGATGACAGAGTCGGTAAAGCAAAGCGAGAAACAAAAACGATCTAAAGCTCTGGCACAGACACACGTCAATAAACGGTTATTGAATGAGCATGGCCTAAATACACCACCAGCGATGAAAGATGAAGCAGACCAGTTTGTGGTTTCACCAACTAACTGGGCGGGTATTATTGATCAAGCTTTAGCGCCTCCACGTACTCGTAAACAATATCAAAAGAGTATGGTTTTGATCTCTGGCACCAAAGCTGTGATCGAAACACGTTCTTCGAAGAACATCATGACCGTCGATGATCTTATGACGCTGTTTGCGCTATTCACTTTGACAGTTCAATATCATGATCATCACCAACATCAGTACCAGCTGGACGCAAAACAAACCCCTAATAAAACCCCACTGTACATTACTGATATCTTGTCTTTACGGGGTAAGAAAGACAGTGGACCGGCTCGTGATTCGATCCGTGACAGCATTGATCGAATCGAATTTACCGACTTTCAATTACATGAGCTGACAGGCCGTTGGTTGAGTGAAAATATGCCAGAGGGTTTCAAGAGTGATCGTTTTCGCTTTTTGGCCCGCACTATCACGGCATCGGAAGAAGCACCGACAGAGGGGGCTGACGGCGAAATTCGTATTAAACCCAACTTATATATATTGGTATGGGAACCTTCTTTCTACGAAGAGTTGTTGACTCGTGACTATTTCTTCCTTTTCCCTCCAGAAATCTTGAAACAGCACACTTTAGTGTTCCAGCTCTATAGCTATTTCCGAAGCCGCATGTCTCGTCGTCATACCGACGTGATGTTGCTTAGCACACTCAATCAGAAGTTAGCGCGTAATATTGAATGGCGCCGATTCTCGATGGATTTGATCCGCGAATTGAAAAAGTTATCGGAAGGGGAGGGCACGGACGATCTGTTTAAGGTCAATCTATGGGGTTATCACCTAACGATCTCCACGATCGTAGAAGGCGGTAAGATCAAAGACTACCAGTTTGACATCAAGTGTGATGCTGAAGAAGTGCTTCGTTACTCACGTGCTCGCACGACTAACGCAGGTAAACGTAATATGGCCCCTACGTTGCCTAACCCACTGCGTAATGAAATGGTCACTAAGCAGCAGTTAGATGAAATGTCGCAGATTATTGATGGCGAGTTCGAACCCATCCAGCGTAAAGAACGTTCTCCAAAAGGAAAATTGGGACGTAGAGTTAAAATCCGTAAGCATTTAGTCGAGATCAATGCAGACGAAATCACCATTACCTTATCCAAGTATACCTCTCCAGAGGCCCTAGAACGCTCTATAATGGCTTTGGCTGCGATGACAGGGCATTCACACAACTCGATTCAGGAAGAGTGTCAGGAGCTCATAGAGAAGCTTGATTTCCTTCGTGTAGGAGACGAAATCATTCCGTACGAGACACTAAGCAAGTTGATTGAACTTTACAACGGGCAGAGTGAAAATAAACACTTATCCATTGAACGTCTAATTGCTGGTCTCGCAGTGAGACGCAAAGTGTGTAAACAAGTTCATGAAGGGCACCTTGATGAAGGTGTGTTTAGAGTACTTGATGAAGTGGCGGTATAACCCTAGATACTCGTACACATAATGAATTGCCAGCATGTGCTTGCTGGCTTTTTGATATTATTTCTCTGTGTTACATACCTAGTGTGAATAGACAAACCTACTACATTCCCCTGACAGTGAACTGACATTGCTCACCGGGGAGTTGGATATTATTTATCCCGAATAGACAACCTTTTGTCCTTTCTGATGAATAAGGGATTTGGATTATCCCTGATAGATTGGCTCATATTGTTACATTCATTCTGAATTGTTTGCGAGTTCTTTTGAACTCGCTTTTTTTTGTCTAAATTTCTTCAAGTATTGAAAGCATGATCAAGGGGGGCTCTTGATCATTGTTCCGTCAATCAAGGATCTTTCATTTCTGTAGTTCTAATGACAAAAAACAACAGTTTCTCTCCCTAAAAGATTCGTATTGTAAATGTAACTTTATTATTTAAATCAGATCCTTATTCCATCTATTTCCTCATAAATATTAATTAGCTCTCGTTCATTTTTTGTTAATGGAAATGTCATTTCTTACTTCAATGATATCCCCGCACTACGTGTGCAGTGTTTCAATTTACTTATTGGATATTAAGAAAAATATGATGGATTTTGCCAGATTGGTACGCATAGTACTTATTGCACTCAGTTGTTTAGTATTGAGTGCATGTGATGAAACAGACAGTGAAATAGAGACAGAAATTACTGAGACCGTTCGCTCCCATTCTCATAATGACTACTATCGAGAAGAGCCTTTTCATGGTGCAGCCGAGTTGGGCTTTGGTAGTTTTGAGGCGGATGTTTACTATAAGGCTGGTTATGAGGAGGTTCTCATTGCTCATGATGAAGACGATTTGGTCAATGAATGGAAATTTGATGAGCTTTATGTCCAACCGATTGTTAACCATGTCAGAAATAACCAACTGCAAATGTATGATGGCTGGGACTATACGGCTGTTCTTCTGATCGACATCAAAACACAAGCTGCTTTCACTTGGCAGGCGGTAGAAAAGGTCCTTAAGCAATATCCTGATGTGTTTAGTCGCTACGAAAACGGTAAAGTATATCAAGGCCCTGTTACTGCGATCATTTCTGGTAACCGCCCAATAGAGTTGATGCAGCAGCAGCAAACTCGTTACTCGTTTGTCGATGGGCGTTTAAGCGATCTTGATAAAGGGTATTCTCCAACTCTTATGCCGCTGATTAGTAATAATTTTGATCATTTTGATCAAGAACAATTTGGTAATTTTGATGGGACAGGGGAATGGCCAGAAGAGGCCCTTGCGGAACTGGAGAGAATCATCACAACAGCTCATGCAAATAAGCAGAAGATTCGCTTTTGGGCGACACCTGAGGACGATGCCGAAACACGCGACACAATATGGGGTGAACTAACCAAAGCTAATGTGGACTACATCAACACTGACCTATTGCAGACCCTTCATGATTGGTTATTGGTTAATGATCCACACCCAGATATGCCGGGGTTGAATTGGCTAGATCATCCTGATTGGCAGCCGATGGATTAGTAAAAATGACGTAGTAGGGAGATTATGGCAGCGTTACTCGCTGCCATATTATGAGCGTTCAATGGCATAGTGTGGATGAACCTTGATCATTGTTCCGTGACTCATTCCAACTTTGTGCCGCCATAAACTGCACATGAGCATCTACCCATTGATGTGATGTCTCTAGCCAACGGCTATGAGTCTGTTGGCGACAAAACTCCAAACCTATTACTGTTAGGTGTTGCATTTGCATCATACACCAATGTTTCAATACCAGCTCACTGGTCGAGTTAGTAACCACTTTTTGTAGCTTACTGTAGGCAAGTTGTAAGAATTGGTAGGCCTTGTTAGGGCAGGTGTACCGCTCGTGCTCAAAGATACGCAAGCAACCATCAAACCAGCACGCAATAGCTTTACTTTGTTGTTGTGTGATGCGTGGTCCCCAAATTTGCTCTGGTGGTGATAGGATCAATGACTCGAGAAGCTCTCCTTGATCATGCTTTCGAGATTGATACCAGAGTCCCATTTGCTTCACCCACGTATCTAATTGATTCATGTCGCCCTCGCTCAAGTGCTTCAACTTATTTGATCTACCTTTTCGATTGCAATTTTCTCGCAGAGCAGATCAACCTCTAGACAATAGTGTGGTTCATGGTTGAGTTATTAACCAAGTAGCAGGGCAGAAGAATGTGTTATTGGGTGGGCTGAAGTCGTGGCTTGATAAACATGTTTGAGGAGTAATTGTAGTTAATGAGTATCAAGATAGAGCGATTGTTTACCCAGTAAAAATGAGAGCTTGATCGCCTTAAAATTCTTAGGGGTAATCCCTTAAATGTACTTCGCCAGTTAGCTATGCGCAAAGCTTATTTATACAAAAAACACTAACTGTGTACGAACTATTAGCGTAATCACATTATGAAGCTAAAATTCTTAACAAGGGCAGTCAGCTTTTGCTACAGATTAGCTGTCCCTAGCATGGTTTGTTCGGAGGTTACAATGTCCATTAATTCTATTGACCATGATGAAATGACTAAAATCACAGACAAGTGGGATTTCACGGAAGAAGTTGAGTCACAAAAGCCAACCAAAAGCGTTAAGTCAGCGGAAGCTCGTCGTCGTATTGAAGCATTAAGAGAGATTCGCGAAAGTGGCTTAACTATTGAGGAAGCGAAGGATCTAGGCATATTACACTAGTCGTGATAACAGTAATAATTGACTTAAGGGTGGCTCAAATAGCCACCCTTAATTTTTCTTTTTTTGATCTCAATTAAGTCACTGTGTGTGCTTTGAGTGCCCATTTAACTTACGAGTGTGTTATATTTTCTCCCCATATTTTTACAGATACAGAACCCTTGTATGTCTATTAACCTATCGACACTCCCTGCCAATGAGAAAAATAAAATTGAGCTTGATAAGCAAGCGTCTTTCTTAGTTTGGAAAATGCGTGAAGCAAAAGCAGGTCCTGATGAGATAGATCAGCAGGCAAACAAGATCCAAAATGAAGAAGAGCGAACTGCATTTCTTGAATCTGTAGCCAAATACAAACGAGTAATGGGCGTCGCCTGACCCTTTTTCTCAGCAAAGCGAGAAATTGAAATGGTCTCGTTTTTTGCTAAAATCCTTCGCGTTTAATTGAATTAGAGAGAACATCCCGATGGGAAGAAGTTTTGAAGTGCGCAAAGCCTCTATGGCGAAAACAGCGGGCGCAAAAATTAAAGTTTATTCCAAATACGGTAAAGAAATTTACATGTGCGCGAAAAATGGTGGTGCAGACCCAGACATGAACTTGTCTCTTAAGCACCTGATCGCAAAAGCGAAAAAAGACCAAGTTCCTGCACACGTTATCGACAAAGCGATCGATAAAGCAAATGGTGGTGGCGGTGAAGACTACGTTCCTGCGCGCTACGAAGGCTTTGGTCCTGGTGGCACAAGCGTCATCGTTGATTGTCTAACTGACAACGGTAACCGTACTTTCCAAGATGTGCGCCAGTGCTTCGTTAAAACAGGGGCGAAAATTGGTGTTGAAGGTTCTGTTTCACACATGTTTGATCACCAAGCAGTATTCCAGTTCAAAGGCGACGATGATGAAATCATTCTAGAAACGCTGATGATGGAAGACGTAGACGTGACTGACGTTGAACTTGAAGATGGCGTGATTACGGTTTTCGCTCCTCACACTGAGTTCTTCAAAACTAAGACTGCGCTAAACGGTGCCTTCCCAGACCTGACTCTTGATGTAGAAGAGATCACTTTCGTACCTCAAACTCACACGCCTGTTGCGGGTGAAGATGCAGAGAAATTCCAGAAGTTCTTAGACCTTCTTGATGATTGTGATGACGTTCAGCAGGTTTACCACAACGCTGAGTTGTAATCGCAGCGCTGAAAATTAGATAAATCAAAAAGGGATCGATTCGATCCCTTTTTTTGTTTTCGTGTATCGTCCTAAATATGGTTGATACCAAACTCGAAAGAGCATTCATTCTGCTCACTTTGTTATTGATGGATCAATAATGACCAAATTTATTCCGATTGTATTAGGTTGTAGCTTGGCTTTTTCCGCTGCTTCAACCGAGCTGGAGCTCGTGACGAAAGCGCAGCAGCTCTATGAAGCAGGCGATAAAAAACAAGCGCAGACTTTGTTTATTCAGGCGGCTGAGCAGGGCAGTGCAGAAGCGCACTTTAGACTTGCTTACCAATACGTTTTACCAGATGAAGAGAGTGTCTATCATTTGCAGCAAGCCGCGGCGCATGGTCACCAAGAGGCACTAAAATACTATCTAGATAAGGTCTTTTTCCGCGCTGGTAGTATTAGAATGTCTGACCCTAAAAGCGCATTAGAGACTTACTATAAAGCCAAACAGAAAAATCCTCGTTTGTCCCTCTATGGCGAACAAGAAAAGGTGCAAGTACTGACTTACGCTGCTGAAGTCCCTGAGCGTGACCCTGATACGTTCTTTAAAACTTTTCAGGTAGAGGATGAAGACGGAGATTGGCCCTTCTACGATGTATGGGAGTTAGCTGAGCAAGCTTCAAAAGAGGGAGGAAAGTTTGGTAAGCCCGATCCAGAGCTGGTGTTTTGGTTGATCACGCGTGGTGGTGATGTGCCTGCAGAGCTCTCATTCGCGGTGACCGATTACTATAAACATTGGAAAAATGATCAAGTGGTGCCTTTTAACCTTTGTCATTACGTGACCAGTGGCGCGGGGGCAGGGTATTGCGCTGATAGGGATGCCGTAGAGCAGGAGAAACGTCGCCAAAGTGAGCTTTCAGCGTTAACTGAAAAACTGCCTGGGGAGAGCCTAGCTCTGTTGAATCTCGCCTATAAAGAGATGGAAGATTATGTCACGCTCAAAGCGCAGCAAGAAGAAATGCATGGTGGTACGGGGCGTACTGCTTGGATTATAGACTCGATTCAATCGCAGAAGGATCTTTACCTTTCAATGCTAGATAAAGCCATTCAAGGCGATATAGAGGCAGTTTCCACGCCGCTCAGTGAAACAGACAGCCAATTAAATGCGTCATACAAAAAGCTCATGAGTGCGCTTAAACTGCCAGCTGAAGACTATGCGGTGCTAAAACCACAAGCTGATGATGTAAGAGAAGTGCAAAGGCAGTGGATTAAACATCGCGATGCGACATGTCGCCTGATTGCGTCAGTCGAGCCAAGGTTAAAAGAGCAATGCCTCAACTGGATAACGGCTAAAAGAGAGCAAGAGTTGCAAGGTATTATCACGCCATAATGGCACCAATAAAAATGAAAGGGGACGTGAGGTCACCTTTTTGCTTTTTAAAACGCTTTAAGCCTGCGAGACAGCGTTTGCGCCAGCTAACCAGTTAGACAACTTTCTAATTTGCGGTAAGACCGTCAAGTTAAGTGTTAGCGCTGCTGGCCATGCCAGAAGAAAGCTATCTAGCCAAATTGCTGGCCACTCGTTACTAAACCCCAGTTTATAGCCAGAAATTAATCCCGACATAATGATGGCCATGGTCAAAGACGAAAGTAGGGTGGAAATCCAAAAATGTTTGCGGCTCATAAATTCTCCTCTTGTTGTTGTTGTTTTGATGCTTTAAAGGATATAACTATCCATAAGTGAAAAAAATAAGCAGGTTTAGAAGTATGGATTCCATATTTGGAAATGTTGATGATCTCTATCTGTTTTGTTGTGTTGTCGAAGAAGGCTCTTTGCTTGCTGCTTCTAGGAAGCTTCAGCTGCCGGTTTCCACCATGTCCCGCCGGCTTTCAGCCTTAGAGCAACGTCTGAATATTCGATTGCTTGAGAAGAAAGGCAGGGAGCTAGTTGCTACGCAAAGTGGCTTACAGGCGTTTGAGTTGTTGCAGAGTGGTATGGAGTCTATTGAGTCTGGCTTTGGACAAATTGTCTCTGATACTCAACAAGTCTCAGGTAAGATAAAACTCGCGATACCACATAACTTTTATCGTGCTTTTGTCGGTGATGTCGTTGAACAGTTTTTGGTTGATTATCCACTGGTTTCGCTCGATTTAGTCCTTAGTCAAGAGCAAGCGGTACCACAAACAGATAGAGATTTACTGATTACCTTCGATTTGGCAGATATGAACGACATGATTGCCAGACCTTTGTTTAAAGCACGACATGCTTTCTTTGCTAGCCCCGAATACATAGAAAAAGTGGGTAATGTGGAAGATTTACAACAACTCAGCAAACTGGATTGGATCAGTGTGGATCACGCATTGGATATCTCGGTTTACGACCAAGACCGCTTAATCGATGTGATGAGCGTGAAACCTAAGTTGATTGTTAACGATATTCTGGCGGTGTGCGGTGCGGTTGAAAAAGGACTTGGAGTAGCTTCTTTGCCGTTCAGGCATGTTCATAAAGAAATGAATATTGTACGGGTTCTGCCTCAGTATCAACGCAGTGTTAGACAAGCCTACTTGGTTTATAAGCAAAGGCGCTATCAGCCTAAAGCGCTGAGTTTGTTGGTAGAGCGTTTAATGGCTGGCGTAGAGAAGATGCAAGAGCCAACGGATTTTACACTGTAAAGTCACCTCAATTGAAATTGAAGAGTAAAGGAAATCAAATGGATAAAGTAGTCATCGTTACAGGAGCGGGAAGAGGGATTGGAGCTGAAACCGCCAAGCTACTTGCGAGCCAAGGCTATGCCGTCGCTGTCAACTACCTTAGAAACCACCAGCGCGCTTATGAAGTGGTTGAGCAGATTACTTCCACAGGCGGAAATGCGTTCGCTATTCAGGCTGATGTTTCAGACCAAAAGCAAGTTGAAGCTATGTTTGCCCAAGTTACCCAGCGCTATGGCACGGTCACTCATTTGGTGAACAATGCAGGTATTCTGTTTACTCAATCAACCTTGAGCGAGATTGACTTAGAGCGATTCAAGAAGGTAATGGATGCCAATGTCATAAGCTGTTTTTTGTGCTGTAAGGCGTTTATCAATCAGCTTGATATTGATGGGGCTATCGTTAATGTTTCATCTGCGGCTTCAAGAACCGGAGCTCCGTTTGAATATGTAGACTATGCAGCGTCAAAAGGAGCGATGGACTCATTAACTAAAGGGCTGTCTCTTGAGCTAGCAGAGCGCAATATTCGAGTGAATGGGGTTCGACCTGGTTGCATTTATACTGAAATGCATGCGGATGGCGGCGAACCTGGACGTGTAGACCGACTCGCTTCGCAAATTCCGCTTGGAAGAGGAGGAACGGCATTAGAGGTGGCTCAATCGATAGCCTGGCTATTGTCCGAAGAAGCATCGTTTGTGACTGGTTCGTTTATCGATATAGCGGGTGGAAAGTAGGAGAGCCTTGTTGATCCACGTTGGTGTTTACATTGTAAAGTGAAACGCCATGTTGATGTCATGGCGTTTGTTTTTTACCACTCAACTCGATTTACATTGGGTGGGTGATGGCTTGTTCTGCCGTAGTGCCAAGATCGCTTGAGGAAGAAGAGACATCACAATCATGCCAATCATTAAACTGTATTGGAAGGGCGTGAATGACTCACCAAGCAATATCAGGCCGGTTACGATGCCTGCGATTGGGTTGGCGATGCCACCAAAGGTAAAATCCACCACTGTCATGCGCTGCAGAAGCCATACATACATGCCATATCCCAACGCTGTGTTGAGACCGACCACCCACAATAAACCTAAGCTATTACGCAGTGAGAAGTTATCTAGTGCGTTGCTGTATTGAACCGGATCGATGAAGGCTTGGAATCCTGCCGCGACTGACAAAATCGCGCCACCGAGAATCAGTTGCCACGTCAATACAGTCCACCAGTGCATGCGATTTCCTAGTGATTTCGTCAGAGAGCTACCAGCAACAATACACATGATGGCAGCCAGCATAGCCCCCAGCCCAATCGGATTGAGGCTGATAGAGCCCGGAGAGAACAGCATCCATGCAAGGCCAATCAGTGCGGCGCCACAGACGGCTTGTATGTAGTTAGGACGGTGTTTATTCACCACCCAATGATACACCATGGCAAACACAGGTACCGATACCATACCGACACCCGAAATTGCTGAAGGCAGAGTCAATGCCATCACAAATATTAAGCCAAAGAAGGTCGCAATGTTGATCAATCCAAGGCTGAATAAAATTTGCCAGTCCCCTTTTTTCGGTAGGGACGGCTTAATCATCAGTAACAGCAGTCCGGCAGGCAGTGCTCGAATTGCCCCCAAAAGCAGAGGAGGCCAATCGGACAAAGTGAACTGTGTTACCGCATATGTTGTTCCCCAAAAGAAGGCGGGGATCATTGCCAGTAATATATTCATAATTATTTATCTTTACATTAAGATATTTTGCGTGAATGTACGCCTAAAAGTTCTGTTTGTAAAGTATCTTTATGTTAAGATACTTCGACACGTCATTTTGTTAGTGGAGAAATCTGTTCATGGACGCTATAGATAGAGTGGTCGATCAATGGGCAAAGGAAAAGCCCGAATTAGATACTGAGCCGATGGCCATCATGGGTAGGCTACTTAGAATTGCCAAATATATGGAAACGGAAGTCACGCAATTGCATAAGCGCTATGATTTAAAGCTGGGTGAGTTTGATGTATTGGCAACTTTGCGTCGTAGTGGATCACCGTTTCGTTTGACTCCTTCCGAGTTGATTGATTCTATGATGCTGACTTCTGGTGCGATGACTAATCGACTGGATAAATTAGAATCTAAGAACCTTATTGTGCGAGAGCACAGTAAAGAAGACCGCCGTAGTGTCACTGTGCAGCTCACAGATGAAGGTTTTACCTTGATTGATAAAATTATCGAGGAGCATGCAGAAGTGCAGCATAAACTGGTCAAAGGTATGAACTCAAACCAGAAGCGTCAGATTAATCAGATCCTCAAAGGTTGGCAGACTCAGTTCGAGTAATGTCATATTGTGCCCATCCAGTGGTGATTTTGCCGCTGTAGGTAGAAACCAAATGACAAAGAAAAACCAAGCCCCTACAAGTCAATAGGGGCTTAATTTTCTAGCTCGGGAGTATCTCCAAGGTCAACATGGATGGATAGCTGTGGCTACAGTGAATGGTGTTTTTGGCCACTTGTTTGGTATACGCTTCACCTTCGGGTTCGCCGCTATTTGGGTTGACGTCAAACTTAGGGAAATTGCTGCTGGCAATGTCCAATCGCAATTTGTGCCCTTGCGCGAAGCAATTCTGAGTGGCAAACGCTTCAACCTCAATTTCGTAAATCACCCCACGGCGAAGCAGCCCTGGCTGCTGCCAGCTTTTGTGGTAGCGACAACGAAAGATGCCATCGGAGATGTTCATCGCGAAGCCTTGCGGGTAGTCCTCGCTTGGCGGATAAACATCAACTAGTTTGATGGTGAAATCCGTATCCGGCGCGTCGGATTCAATAAACAGTTTCGCCGATACTTTTCCTGATACAACCAAATCTTCAGCGAGTGGTTCGGTTTCAAACACCAGCACATCCGAACGGGCGGCAAGGGGGAGATGGTTGCCTTTGGTACCATAAAAGCGAGCATCTTCGCGTTGATCGTACGCACCACCTTCAAACACTGGCTTACCCGAGGTTAACGCACCGCCAACAGTGGGGACTGGGTTACTCGGATCGGCCAGATAGCTGATGTGATCGTCTGTGACCGGTGCTTGCTGAGTCAGTTGGCCCTGTCGGTGCAGATACCAGTTCTGAGCTTCGGTGTTTTTCATCGGCCAGCGATCACTGCTTAACCACTGGCCTCCGTGTTGAAGCCTGCCCAGTTCGCTTTTTTCACCTGAACCGCCGCCCATTTGGAACACCTGCACGTTGGCAAACGTATGACGGTCATCATTGAGCAGCCAGCGCTGGAACCACTTCACACGAAAATCCAGCCAGTTGCTGTCAATGTTGTCGTCAAATGAGGCGTCCTGACCGAAATCTACGTCACCGCTATGCGTGGTATTTCGGTCTCCATGAAGCCACGGGCCCATGATCAGTGCTGTCTGAGAGCGATTCTTTTCACTCAACACCGTGTAGTTTTCCAGCGTACTTTTAACGTATACGTCGTACCAGCTCGACATCAACAACACCGGAATATCAGCAATGTTCTGATAGCTATCAAGCGCGTAGATGCCGGACTTTTTCCAGAAATCACTGAAACTGCCCTGTTTCCACTGCTCAAGTAGATACGCTTCATATTCAGGCACATGGCGCAGTGGCGACTGGCCCGCTTTCCACGGTAAGTACTTAAACCATTCGCGAATGTCTTCCTGCTCCAGCGCTTTTTTTACCACAGGATCTTGCTCGGCCTTGGGGCTCACCAGTGCCTGGCGATAGGCCCATGTCGCCTGCTTGAGCTCAAACGCTCCGCCCTGACGAATACCGCACTGATAGGCATTGGAGAATCCCCCTGAATCCATCACCATACTCGCCAGCCCCGGAGGATTGAGACACGCCAGTGCCAGCTGAGTGTGGGCGGCGTATGACAGCCCCATGGTACCTATTTTTCCATTGCACCAAGACTGCTCAACTAGCCATGCACACGTATCGTAGCCATCTTCGGCTTCGTTGATGTACTTGGTAAAGGTGCCGCTGGACTGATAACGTCCGCGACAGTCCTGAAAGACACACACAAAGCCTTTATCAACGAACGCCTGCGCCATTTCTTCTCGTGAGACCTTATGCCCTTGCAGCGTGACTTCAGAACGAGAAGGTGCTGTTTTGTCGTAAGGTGTTCGCTCCATCACCACGGGCCACGGGCCTTCACTGTTGGTTGGAAAGTAAATATCGGTCGCGAGTGTTTCTCCGTCTCGCGTACGGATTTTGACATCAGTTACTGCTTTCATGAGATGTCCTTAGGCGTAAACGTGTAGGCTGATGGATAGGAATACCAGAGCACACGCAATGGTGATGAGGAAGAATGGGAAGATGTATCTTGCCCATTGTCCCCATCCGACTTGTGCCGTCGCAAGGAAGATCAGTAGCCCGCTGGAAGTCGGTGTAATGATGTTTGTCGCCCCGTTACCCATCAGGAAGGCCAGTACCGTGGTGTGTGGGTCGACACCGGAAAGCTGTCCGAGTGGGCCAAGGATTGGCATGGTGACGGCGGCTTGCCCAGAGGTGGATGGAATCGCCACGTCGATGACCAACTGAGAGAAGAACATGCCATAAGCGGCCAGCGTTGGTTGGCCTTCACCGATGACTCCGGCTAAGTGGTAGATGATGGTATCCAGCACTTTACCTTGCGCAAGGACAATGGCGACAGAGGTGGCGAGCCCGATCAATACGCCTGCGATGAGAACCTTTTTCATACCGCTGATGAAAGCGTTGATGGTGTCATTGGCTGACAAGCCGCCGATGACAGCGAAAATCACGCCAAGAGAGATGTAATACGCAGATAACTCATTGTATTTCCACTTCCACGTTTGCGAAGCATAGACTAGAAAGGCGATGCCCAGTCCCAGAACCGTTAGTACAAGCGTATGGCGAATTGGCAGAGGTCTGTTGTCCCATTGTGCGACGATTTCCGTTGTGCGCGCTTCTTTGCGAATACTGTGCAGCACGTACGCCACACCAATGATCATCAGTACCACGTAAACGAAAATACGCATCCCCATACCGCTGAATATCGGCACATCAACCAGTGGCTGAGCGACGGAAAGAGCATAAGGGTTAGTGATCGACGCTAAGTAACCGACTTTAACCGGAATGGTGACAATCGCCAGACCGATAATTTTTGACAGCCCCAGTCTTGTTGCCATGGCGACGACCATAGGTATCACGAGCAAGAACTCCTTCGCCATGCCCATGAAGGTACTGCCCATGGAAAACACCACCATCAGGATGGGTACCAATAAGTAGACGTTACCTCGAGTGGCAGAAAGTGTGCGCTCAAGGCCAGTTTCAATGGCGCCCACTTTGTCGAGTACGCCAAACATGCCGCCAATAAACAGCACCATGAAAATCATGCCAGCTTGTTTGGTGATGGCTTGAGGAATACTGACTAATGCATCAAGCAAACTGACGGCTTGAGCTTCGCCTTCTTGAGGGTAAATACCAATCAGGTTGAGCGGGGAGACGTCTTTTTCCAGCACTTGGTAGGTGCCGGGAATGATCAGTTTGCCGTTACGTTCAAACTGTCCGGAATCAAAAAAATAGGTCATCAGTACTGCTACCACAACGACAGACAGCAGGATGATTACAGGGTTTAAGTTACCTTTCTTCTTTGGTTGTTCAGTAACATTTTGTTGAGCTGGTGATATAGCTTCACTCACTTTAAATCTCCATTTCGTCACATTCTATCCTACAACATTTCTGCAACATATTTTTTTGTGTTAGGGTTTTCAATTTAATGACAATTAATCATAGATATATGACAGAAATGACTTATTTAAATGGAACCTGATGAATATAACGGCGAAACAACTTCGGGCGCTTAAAGCCATCAGCCAAGCTGGAACAACAAGTCTGGCGGCAGAGCAGTTGAACTTATCTCAATCTGGTGTGAGCCGAATGTTGGCTCAGCTGGAAAAGGAGCTTGATCTGGATCTCTTTGAACGAGACAGAGGGCGCTTGAAAATTAAGCCCGAATCGCTCAATTTGTTATCAAACGCACTGCACGTTTTAGAGGGTATGGAGCAGCTCCAGACTCAGGCGTCGGAAATCAAAAGGGGACGCAAAGCAAAGCAAGTATTCAAGATTGCAATGCCTTATACCTTTGCCAAGTCACTGGCCCCCAAACTTATCAAGCAGCTGGTGGCGCTATTTCCTGACGTGTCGGTTGAATTGTTTTCCAGCCATTATCAGTCGATTGAAGAAAGCGTCTATTCCGGTCAGGCCGATGTTGGGTTTACCCGCATCAGCAATCACTCTAAGTTTCGCTCCACGGCACTGGATTCAGGGATTGCGATGTGTGTGTTTCCCGAGGGCCACGAGTTCGAGGCATTCCATTCGGTCAACGCTGACAACTTGCGCGATCAGAAACTGGTTATGATCGGACGTAAGAGCAGTACTCGTCATGATGTGATGAACTGGTTTACTCGCAGTAATTTGTTTCCGGAAATCGTCGTTGAAGCGCACTCTGTCGATGTCGCTTGTTCACTGGTCGCGGAAGGGATTGGCGTGTCGATTGCCAACAGCACCATGCTCAAAGGAATGGACAATCACAAGATTCGAGCACTGCCGATCTTGGATTTGCCTCGCTATCAGTACGGCGTGATCCAGCGGCCTGATGACATTGCTAATGAGCGCAAACAGCCAGTCATTGATGCGTTTTCGGATTTACTTCAGGAAATGTTGACAGAACTGCCCGTGTTGGGCCGTTAACGGTAATAAAAAAGCGGCCGGAGCCGCTTTTAATGAAGGGTTATGCCGCGTTCTCATCACAGAACAAGTCGGCGTGAGTAATACCACGCAGGGCGCAGCTTTCGTCGAGGTCAGAGATATCTCCACTGACACCGACCGCGCCGAGGATGTTCTGCTCAGCATCACGGATAAGTAAGCCACCAGGAACGGGGACCATATTACCGTGTGCCAGAACGTTTACGGCGGAGATAAACGCGGGGCGGTTGTCTGCGTCTTGAGCGAGCTTTCTGGAGGAGCAGCCGAGCGCGAGAGCACCCCAGGCTTTTGCGATTGCGATGTCTGGCCGCATCATGCTACTGCCATCTTGTCGTTGCAACGTAATCAGCTTTCCTCCGCTGTCGAGTACAGCGACCGTCAGAGGGGCGCTTTGGCTCTTTTGTCCAGCCTGAAAAGTACCGTCAATGACGGCTAGTGCTTGTTCTAGAGTTAAACTTCCCATGTTATCTCCTGATTTTTTTGTTTACGCGGCTCCTTGCAGAAGCTCGTAACTAGGTAAGGTCAGGAAGGTGGCGAACTCTTCTGCGGTAGACAACTTATAGAAAAGGTCAGCAGTTTGTTCAAAGCGGCCTGCCGCATAGCGAGCCTCACCCACTTCCTGTTTGATAGTGTCGAGTTCCTGATACAACCACGTGTGGAATAATTCTTTGTTGAAGGTTTGGCCATCATCCAGCTTGACGCCGTGATGAATCCACTGCCAGATGTTTGCGCGTGAGATTTCTGCCGTTGCCGCGTCTTCCATCAGACCATAGATAGGCACACAACCTGAGCCCTGAATCCATGCCTCAATGTAGTAAAGAGCAATGCGAATATTCTTGCGTACACCAGCTTCATCACGCGAGCCTTCACATGGCTTGAGCAGCAGGTCTGCGCCAATCTCGTGCGTAGGGCTGACAAAATCGAGCTGATTGACTTTGCCTTCAAGGTTTTTATCGAACACAGACATCGCCAAGTCGACTAAAGCAGGGTGAGCGACCCAAGTACCGTCGTGGCCATTGCGTGATTCACGTTCTTTATCTTCAATCACTTTAGCGGTGACGCGTTCCATCTCCTGCGGGTCTTTGGCAGGAATAAAGGCCGACATGCCGCCCATTGCCAACGCACCACGCTGGTGGCAGGTTCTGACTAGTAACTGGCTGTAAGCATTGAGGAATTCTTTATCCATACCAACCACATGACGATCTGGCAGGATGCGATCTGGATGGTTTTTCAACGTTTTGATGTAGCTGAAAATGTAATCCCAGCGGCCGCAGTTCATCGCCACGATATGATCGCGCATGGCGTAGAGCATCTCTTCCATTTGGAATACTGCTGGCAGTGTTTCGATCAGTACGGTCGCGCGGATGGTGCCACGTGCCACGCCGAAGTGATCTTCAGTGAAAGCAAATACGTCATCCCACCATTTTGCTTCTTCCATGCTTTCTAGCTTAGGAATGTAGTAGTAAACGCCCAGACCATGTTGCGCTCGGGTCTGGTAGTTGTGATAGAAGTACAAAGCGAAGTCCATTAAACAGCCCGGAATCGCTTGTTGATTGAATTGGATTGATTGCTCTGGCAGGTGCAGGCCGCGTGGACGAGCGATCAGTAGGGCAGGGTTAGCATTCAGCTCATATTGCTTATTTTTTTTGTCGTCAAAGTAGCTGATGGTGCCTGCGTTGGCGTCTCTGAGGTTGATTTGCCCTTCGACCATGTTTTCCCATGTCGGTGAAGAAGCATCTTCAAAGCAGCACATAAAGACTTTCGCGCCAGAGTTCAGCGCGTTGATAACCATTTTTCTGTCTACCGGACCGGTAATTTCTACTCGGCGATCCAATAGCTCTGGCGGTGGTGTTGCCACTTTCCATGATTTGTCATCACGAATCGCCTGAGTGTCAGCTCTGAAATCTGGTAATGCACCCGCATCGTATTGCTTTTGCTGTTCCTCGCGTGCTTGCAGCAAAGCGTCACGACGGGCGCCAAATCGGTTTACCAATACTGTCAGAAACGAAAGGGCTTCATCTGACAGAATCTCCTTATAGCCTGGGCTGTCTGTATGACCGACAACCTCCAGACAGGCAGTTTCTTCTCTTTCGGCTAGATCGTTCAAATTCATTGTTCGTCTCCTTTAAACAATATTGATCGATTTTGTGTACAAAAATTATTTACACGAATACTTATATGGGAAAATTTGTAAACAATCAAAGGGTATTTAACATTTATTTTTCATTTGCTCGTCTGAGAAATTATTTTTACGTAAAGATATTTTATGTAAAGCAATGATTTCTTTGTGTTATGGGGTTAGCAACCACTTAGGGTAAATGTTCTATGTTGAAAAAATGTTGCAAATGGGGGTTGCTATATTTAGAAATTGATTCATAGTACACAAAGTATCTTTGGATTGTATACAATTGAAATGGAGGTTCGCATGGCAAAGATGAAGGCAATCGAAGCAGCGGTAGAAGTATTGAAAAAGGAAGGCGTAGACATTGCCTTCGGCGTTCCAGGCGCTGCCATCAACCCTATGTACGCGGCAATGAAAAAGCTCGGTGGTATTGATCATGTGTTAGCACGACATGTGGAAGGTGCATCGCACATGGCGGAGGGTTACACCCGTACTAATCAAGACAACATTGGTGTCTGTATCGGTACATCTGGCCCAGCAGGGACAGACATGATCACTGGCCTGTATTCAGCGTCGGCGGATTCCATTCCAATCTTATGTATTACGGGTCAGGCGCCAAGAGCCCGCCTGCACAAAGAAGATTTTCAGGCGGTGGATATTGAATCCATTGCGAAACCAGTCACCAAATGGGCGACGACGGTTCTAGAGCCCGCTCAGGTGCCGCGTGCTTTCCAGCAGGCATTCCATCTAATGCGTTCTGGTCGTCCGGGTCCGGTTCTAATCGACCTTCCACTTGATGTTCAGTTAACGGAAATTGAATTCGACATCGACACCTATGAGCCGCTAGAAGCGTATCAACCAAAAGCGACACGTGCGCAGGTTGAGAAAGCGATGGCGATGATGTGTGAGTCACAAAACCCAGTCATCGTATCAGGTGGTGGTGTAATCAACGCTGGTGCGGAAGAATTACTGCAACAGTTCGCTGAAATTACTGGCGTGCCTGTTATCCCAACCTTGATGGGCTGGGGTTCCATTGCGGATGACCACGAACTGATGGTCGGTATGGTGGGCTTGCAGACTGCGCACCGCTATGGCAACGCGACTATGCTGGAATCGGATTTCGTGTTCGGTATTGGTAACCGCTGGGCGAACCGCCACACCGGTTCACTGGATGTCTACACCAAGGGCCGCAAGTTTGTTCACGTCGATATTGAACCAACTCAAATTGGCCGCGTGTTCTGTCCGGATCTTGGTATCGTTTCTGACGCCAAAGCAGCGCTGGAATTGCTGGTTGAAGTCGCTCGTGAGTGGCGTGATGCCGGCAAACTGCCTAATCGTGGCGCTTGGGTGGCGGAATGTCAGCAGCGTAAATCGAGCATGCTGCGTAAGACGCACTACACTGACGCGCCAATCAAACCAATGCGTGTTTATGAAGAGATGAACAAAGCCTTTGGCCGCGATACGTGCTACGTCAGCACTATCGGTTTGTCCCAGATTGCGGCGGCGCAGTTCCTTCACGTTTACAAACCACGCCACTGGATCAACTGTGGTCAAGCAGGTCCGCTTGGCTGGACAACACCAGCAGCATTGGGTGTACGTGCCGCGGATCCAAACCGCGACATCGTGGCAATCTCGGGAGACTACGACTTCCAGTTCATGATTGAAGAGTTGGCAGTAGGCGCTCAATTCAACCTGCCATACATCCACGTATTGGTGAACAACTCCTATCTAGGTTTGATTCGTCAGGCACAGCGCCAGTTCGATATCGACTACTGTGTTCAGTTGGCGTTTGAAAACCAAAATGCGCCTGAGCTTGATGGCTACGGTGTTGATCACGTGACTGTGGTTGAAGGCTTAGGTTGTAAAGCGATTCGTGTAACTGACCCAGAACAGATGCAGGCCGCGTTTGCACAAGCGAAAGAGCTGATGAACAAACACAAAGTACCTGTTGTGGTGGAAGTGATTCTTGAGCGCGTGACCAACATTTCTATGGGTGTAGAGATTGATGCCATCAACGAGTTTGAATCTCTGGCAGACAGCATCGATGACGCACCAACCGCGCTAGCCAATCAATAATCTGTTTATCGCAAAATACTGAAGCAGCCCGAAAGGGCTGCAAGAAAAAGGACATCACTATGGCAAAGTTTGCTGCAAATTTATCCATGTTATTTACCGAGGTTGATTTCCTTGAGCGCTTTGACGCTGCTGCTCAGGCTGGATTCAGCGGTGTGGAATACCTCTTCCCTTACGCATTTGATGCTGAGCAAATCAAACAGAAGCTGGAGCAAAACAACCTGACACAGGTGCTGTTCAACCTTCCAGCGGGTGATTGGGATGCTGGCGACCGCGGCATTGCGTGTGACCCGTCACGCATCGAAGAGTTTCAGTCAGGCGTTGCGTTAGCCATTCAGTACGCCAAGGTGCTGGGCAACACGCAGGTCAACTGTCTGGCGGGGATTATCCCTGCTGGTGTCAGCCAACAGGATGCGCATGCAGCCTTTGTCATTAACCTCAGATACGCCGCTCAAGCATTGCAGGAAGCGGGGCTTCGACTGGTTATTGAAGCGATTAACACTCGTGATATTCCGGGCTTTTTCCTCAACACTACTGAGCAGGCCAAAGCAGTGATTAAAGAAGTGGGCAGTGACAATCTGTTCATTCAGTACGACATCTACCACATGCAGATCATGGAAGGGGATTTAGCGCCAACCATGAGTGCCAACATCGGCCAGATCGCCCACGTGCAGTTGGCAGACAACCCAGGTCGTCATGAACCGGGAACTGGTGAGATTAATTACCCATTTGTCCTCAAACATCTGGATGAATTGGGTTACCAAGGTTGGGTGGGCTGTGAATACAAGCCAAAAAACACCACAACTGAAGGCTTAGATTGGCTAAACCTATACCGCTAAGTGCGGTTAACGTTACGGAGAACATATTATGAAAATTGCATTTATCGGTACAGGTATCATGGGTAAGCCAATGGCGATCAACCTGCAAAAAGCGGGTCACGACATTGTGTTGACTGATCACTTCAACCCGCCACCGGTTGAACTTGTTGAAGCTGGTGCGCTGGTTTGTCATTCACCAGCAGAAGCGACTCGCCTAGCGGACGCGATTATCCTGATGGTGCCAAACACACCGCAGGTAGAAGACGTACTGTTCGGTGAGAACGGTGTTGAAGCTGGCCTAAACGAAAGTGGCGCAGCAGGCAAACTGGTTATCGACATGAGCTCGATTTCACCAATCGCCACCAAGGCGATTGCGGCACGCGTCAACGAAAGTGGTGCGCAATATCTCGATGCGCCAGTATCAGGTGGTGAAGTGGGTGCTATTAATGCGTCATTAAGCATCATGGTCGGTGGTGAGCAATCGGCGTTTGATAAAGCGCTTCCTCTGTTTAAGGTGATGGGCAAAAACATCACATTAGTGGGTGAAAATGGTGCGGGCCAGACGTGTAAAGTCGCGAACCAAATCATTGTTGCGTTGAACATTGAAGCCGTATCTGAAGCCTTAGTGTTTGCGTCAAAAGCGGGCGCCGATCCAGCGCGTGTACGTCAGGCACTGCTTGGCGGATTTGCCAACTCGAAGATCCTTGAAGTGCATGGCGAGCGCATGGTGGAAGGCACATTCGACCCAGGTTTTAAGATTACATTGCACCAGAAAGATCTAGACCTTGCATTGTCTGGCGCTAAAGAGCTGGATGTAGCACTACCAAACACCGCAAATGCTCAGGAGCTGTTTGAAGATTGTGCAGCAATGGGCGGCCAGAACTGGGACCACTCTGCGCTGATTAAAGCGATTGAGAAACGCTCTGGTCACTCAATCAGGGACTAATTCCTGTCGGGACGATGTGGATTCCTCTCCCGCATCGTTCCATGGTGTAGCGGTCCTGCTGATTCTCTCATGGCTTGAATCCGTAGTCGCTGCCCCTAAATGATTCATTACTAAATCGCGTAGTTTTTCGTCTCCTTTTATACGCGTTCCCGTCGTAAGACAGCAGGTTGGAGTTACACCTTCCTCGGGCTCCATATTGCAGGCTCCTGGTGTGCTTACTTCGGGATTTTTTATCCTCATCACTTTGTCTCTCTTAACATATTGTTTAGTATGTCGTTACACCAGATGTATAGGGAATAACAATGTCTCGTATCAGGCAGAAAAATCAGGGATTGATTATCGATGTCGCGAGTGAACAATTTGCCACCCATGGCTACGCAGCGACAAAGATGGCGGATATTGCAAAAGCCGCAGATATCCCTAAACCTAATGTGTTCTACTACTTCAGCAGTAAAGATAAGCTCTATTATGCCGTGCTCCAGACGGTGACTCAGCCGTTGCTGGAGGCCTCACGCCCAATTGAAGAACTCGACGATCCAGTCGAAGCCTTAACTCAATACATAGAAGCTAAGCTGCGTATTTCGCGCGACCACCCACACGCGTCTAAAGTGTTCGCTAATGAAGTGATGTCAGGAGCTAAGGTGTTGCCAGAAGACATCAGGCAGGAGCTGTTTAAGCAGTCACAGATGATTTTGGATAAGTTCGCGACCTGGAGTGAAGAAGGGCTGATGGATAAAGTCCCTGCACACCACCTGATGTTCACCATCTGGGCAGCGACGCAGACTTACGCAGATTTCAGCTGGCAGATCTGTAACGTTATGCAGAAAGACACGCTGGATAATGGCGATTACCAACAAGCCGCTGAATTCATCACCCAGCTAGTGATTAAGGGTTGTGGGGTGACGGGTAAATCCTAACTATTATCATCGCAGTTTTTATCGCAGTGGTGTCCGATATTATCTCTGAGGCCGATTTGACTGCCTCCTCTTTTGATTCCTCAATGTTTTATAAAACATATTGCTTATGGGGTTATTTGCGCTACTTTAGAAGTAGGGAATTAAATTTCCCAAGTTAAGTTATGTATCCAGATAGGCTGAGAGTCATTTGGATCTCCGAGGCTATCAGGAATAGCAGTCACAGGTCAGTTGGTAGGAGAAATGTTATGGATAACATAGCCATTAGTCGTAAACAGTTAGGTGGTGAGTCCCCCATGGTGGCCTCTGAAGTGTTTGATAGCTGTATTTATACGGGGTTATTTGGAACGATAGACTCAGCTCGGATGGAAGCGATTACTGCTAAGCTGACGGATATGGTTGAGTCATCAAACAGCGACTTTGTTGTTATAGACCTGTCCAATGTCGATGCAATAGACACATCGGTAGCGTCACAGCTAGTGCGTGCGGCTGATACCATAGTTTTAGTTGGGGCGAAGCCCGTGTTCTGTGGCTTAAGAGGCGTCATCGCAAGAACCATGTCAAGCGCTGGTGTTGCTTTAGGCCGCCATCTGATAGTACGAGATTTAAAAGCGGCAACGAAATTTTGCATCCAAGAATCTGGTTACGCTCTGGTACAGACGGCCCCTCCTCGTAGTAATGAAGAATATTGAGCAATGCATTTATCCATTCTCAAATGAAGTGGAAGCGTACCTTATCGCATCGCATTGTAAGATGCATGCGTTAGAAATTGGAATCTCTGATTACCAAGCCAGCCTTTTTAATGCAGCGGTTTCTGAAATAACCATTAATGCGGTTCGTTACGCTTCAGGTGGGTATATGTTTATATCCAGTACTTCTAACCATTTAGGAATTGAGGTCACCATTGAAGATCACGGTCAAGGTATTGCTGATCTCTCACAAGCGCTAACGGATGGCTATTCAACGTTTAAAGACCAAAGCTTAGGCCTCGGTCTAGGGGTGGCGAAACGCTGCTCTGACGAAATGGTCATCAATAAATCAGACGAAACGGGAACCTCGATTACGCTGCGAAAGTTTTTACCTGTCTCAGAAGATGACATTTTAGTGAGGGCGATCTCCTATCCTGCAGTGAATCAGATTCACAATGGCAATGCTTATGTTGTAAAGCAATATCACGGTGATACCTGCCTTATAGCCCTTATTGATAGCCATGATGATAACGACTCGACTCAAGAGCGTGGACGTTTGGTTGCCAATAAGCTTGCAGAGGAAATCACCCAACATATGGCTGAGCCGCTCGAAATGATCATGGATCAGTGCCTGAGCATGTTTGACCACAACGAAGACATCACCGGGCAGTTGAAACTCAGCCTGATGAGAATATGCCGTGACAATCTTGACTTCCTCGTGATGAATACCCCCCCTTTACATTGGCTGAGCTATGATGAAAGTACCTTAGTAAGTGCACCGCTCTGTGAGACCAAACACTTTACTCATGGGGTGGCGAGCCATCTTCGCATTCCAAGGCCTAATCATTTTACCTGCCTGCTTCACTCTTCTGGGGTGAATATTGAACCATTAACTAACCAAGATTGGCACGAGTGGGATGTATATAACATCGCCACTACTATTTTCAACGACTGTGCATACGAAGATAAGGATGCGACTGTCATCGTTATAAGAGGGAATCGTTATGCCTAACCCATCAAAACAAACCGCCACGCTACTTGAACTCATGTCCGGTATTGTTGGTGCAATACCTAATGGCTTGATCACTTTTTCTGAATCTGGTGAAGTTAACTTAGTAAATACGGCAGCGCTGAGCTTACTCGGGTTAGAGAATAAGAGCCCCAAAGACTTCTTGGATCGTCATTACTATAGCTTGCTTGCAGATGTTCCAGATGTAAGAGATAAAATTGATCGATTACTCCTGAGTGGTAAGCATAGTGAACTGGAAGTTAGAAACGTCGTTGTTGATGGACAAAGTCTGAATATACAGTGTTATAGCATGCTCAAAGGCGTACTTATTGTTATTAGTGAAATAAGCGATGAAACCGCTCTGCTGTATCGAGAAAATAATGATATGTTGACGCAGTTGAACAACCGACAGTTTTTTGAAACACAGTTTTTGGAACTGGTCAGTCAAACCAATCACCTCCATCAGAATGCAGCGCTGGCTTTTTTTGATATTGATAATTTTAAAACCATCAATGACTCTTTTGGTCATTCTCTGGGTGATGAAGTGTTATGCAAAATTGCCAATATCCTTAAAAGCCGAACATCAAAAGGTCAGCCGATTGCTCGTATAGGGGGCGACCAATTTGCCGTGTTACTTGATGACTATACGGTACACGAAGCGCAAGGCTTCGCCGATGACGTTAGAAAGCATATTGACGCCTATGCTTTTAACTTGGATGAGAACTCGGTCAGAATAACGGTATCAAGTGGTATTGCCCCTTTCTATACTAACGCCGCCCCTGAGCTCACTAAGCTACTGAGTATTGCTAATACGGCATGTAAGGCAGCGAAAGACCATGGCCGCAATCGTACTCATATCATTGACGCGAAAAATGATGAGTTTGAAAGTTATATTCGGGGGGTGAAGTGGATAGAAGAGATAAACAAAGCCATCCAAGAAGAAAGATTTGTTTTATATTGCCAAAAAATCTCACCCATTTCAGATAACACTGTGCCTTTTTACTATGAGGTACTGTTGCGTCTGAAAAACGAACAAGGGGAAGTTATCTCTCCTTATGCTTTTCTGCCTATCGCTGAACGTTATCATATGATGCCGGATATTGATCGCTATGTGATGACTGCCCTGTTTAGTTCGATGGGAAGCCGCAGTGATCGAACCTATTCAGTCAATTTGTCGGGACAGACCATTTCGGACTATAGTCTGGTCGATTTTGTCAATAAGATGCTCAACCGTTACGTATTTAACCCTCGCTGTATTATCTTTGAGGTCACTGAAACTGCTGCGATGCGTGATTTTCATGGCACAATAGAAGTGATGCACTCATTACGAGCCCTTGGCTTCCAGTTTTCACTGGATGACTTTGGCACAGGCCTTTCGTCATTCACCTATTTAAAAGAGCTTCCCTTAGATACGGTCAAAATTGATGGTTCATTTGTCCGAGATATTGAGCATGACAAGATCAGCTACCAAATGGTGAAATCTATCCATGAAATAGGCCAAGCGATGGGCTTAAAAACGGTGGCAGAATTTGTGGAAAATAAAGCCATTTATCAGTGTCTATCAGATATAGGAGTGCATTTTGCACAGGGATACTACATTCATAAGCCTGAGCCAATCACTGATATAATGAAGGTGACGGCTGCAGTCAGTGAGTAACATGCCTCGCCACCTTCAATAGAGTTGAGCTTCCCTTACTTGGAACAAGCGTATGGCTTAATTAACTCTGATACTTATCCAGCTTGTTGTAGAGCGTTTTTATGCTTATTCCTAAGTCCTCTGCGGTTTCTTTTTTGTTGCCTTCATTTTCTTCAAGAGTGTTAATAATAGCGGCCTTTTCTATTTCTTCTAGAGTCACACCAGCTGGCACTCTCTCCTCTAATGTTGTCCCTGTTTCTAAAGGAGGAGTATCAAAAATGAGATGTTCATCTTTAATCGTATCGTCCGCCAAAATGAACGCTCGCTCGACACAGTGTTTTAATTCTCTAACATTGCCAGGCCATGTATGCGCTGCGATTTTTTCTAGTGCTGAGGCTGTAATCGCTTTTGGAGCGGCTTCATTCGCATTCCGGTAAGCGATAAAATGTTTAGCAAGGCCGACAATATCACTACCTCGTTCTCTGAGAGGGGGAATATTGATAGGGAAGTGAGCTAATCTAAAATAGAGGTCTTCTCGTAAAAATTGCTCTTCAATAGCCACTTGTGGATCACGGTTGGTGGCGGCGATGATACGGGTGTTGGCAATACAGAGTGTGTTACTGCCGACTGGGCGATACTCGCCTGTTTCAAGTACTCGCAGTAATTTAACTTGATGTTCAAGGGGCATTTCGGTGACCTCATCAAGAAATAATGTCCCGCCCTCTGCTTGCTTAAAAACACCTTGGTGCGTTCGGTTAGCGCCTGTAAATGCGCCTTTTTCATGACCAAAGAGTTCACTGTCGACTAATTCTGGGCTGATGGCGCCGCAGTTAATGGCAATAAAAGGCTGCTCCTTTCTATCACTGGCAAGGTGGATAGTCTGCGCGACGAGCTCTTTACCAGCACCGCTTTCACCAATGATCAATACGTTGGCCTCTGTTTTCGCCACTCGTCTGAGGGTGCGATACAAGTTATGCATTGGCCTTGAGGAGCCGACTAACATTCCAAACTGGTCCAAGTCGCTTGTGGATATTTTTTTCCCCTCTTCCTGCTTTTCTAGGAAGTATTGACTAAAGTCCGCTAGAGTATCGGCCAAAATTTGGATATCAACTGGCTTTCTATAATGAAAAATGGCGCCGCTTTTCATCAT
>NZ_JAKEUU010000004.1:0-167724 GCF_022398215.1 Vibrio sp. Isolate24 | reverse complement strand
GAGTTGGGCAACATCAACAGGGTTTTCTTCAAGGAAGTCGGCAAAGAAGTGTTGAATAGACATAAAAAATCGGAAACCTATAAACAGATTTCCGATTGTCTCTCATCAGAAGGATCGGTCAACCGATCCTTATCTGATCTACATTGCGCTTCAAGAGCGGGCTGTTATCATTTATTGGTTTCTAGCGTATACACATCGTAATCAAGTTTAAATAGGCCGCGCCTTTCTCGTACTTTTTCAAAAGAATAGCCATTCTTTATGAGTACGTTCTCTTTGTATTCTTTGTAGATGTATCCGCATGGAATTGATACGGCTAACAATCCGATTATTACTATTGTTGTTTTGTTGTTAGATAAGGTGGCCCACAATTCAACTGGCTCACTTCTTCTTCTAAAGTTATACAACAAAAAGGCTATGGAGTAGGCCAAAAATAGAACACTTGAATATAGAGTTATCCCACTACTAAAAGACACCTCGATTACTTCTAGTTTTTGGGCAATGTCTTCTTGAAACCCAATGTATATATTGCTGTAGGAAAACCAACACATAAACAAGCTGAAAAGTAGGAAAAAGCACATTCCTAGATATCTATACTTCAGTGGCACTTTCTAACTCCGTTGTTATTTTCTCTTGAACTTTATACTCTTCCCAAACCTCATCAACTACAAGACCAACAACAATGGCTAGTGCGGCAATTACTAATATTGGTAAGCTTGACGGGATTGCAATTAAGGCAATGACACTCACCACTCCCAATTTTAGCAATTCACTTCCCATCTCTCCGTACCAGTCGGTCATGTGGTATTCATCATTATTTACAAGCTGTTCTGTAGCTATTGCTGCACTAATAACGATGGACAAAGCTCCAGCCTTTAATGCACCTCGAATTTTTGTTTTCCGAGTAAAGCCTAATTGGTGCATTTTCGGGTTATCCATAAGGTAAGGATGATTTTTCTTTATGTTAACGCCATTTACTGTTGCGTAGTGCATTTTACTATCATTCCATACGCTAGAGATGATAATCGCAGCCTTTCCATTTTTAGTCTTGGTTTCCTTCGCCACAATACCTAACCCGCCTAAGGCTTTTGCTAAGTATGCTGCGTGAAGAATTTCTTTACCGTTGTCCAGATATCCTCGAATTTCATTCATTGTTTCGATGATTTTTGTACTGAATATCTCCCCGTCTTCTGTTCTGGCCGTCCAGTTATTCACAACATAGACCATCGTATCCCAGATAGTCATGATATGAACTTTTATGTGATTGCGTTCAAGAGCTTCTTTTAGTTTGCTGGATAGATCTTTCTCGCCTTCAGGAGCCAAAGGGTTATAAGGAGGCCACGCCATGTTTGATTGTGTTTCTGCAAAAGCAGTCTGTTGGGGTGAAGGTGTTGCAGGTGTAGCATTAGATGATTCAGCAATACGGTTTATTCTCTTGGCTTCTAAAGCTTGACTCGCAGGTGACTTTATTGGGTTACGTGCATCGTCTTGGCAACGCCTTGTTGAGACTCGTATAGAGAAACAGCCTCATCATAGCTCACTGAGGTACTGTGACTTTTCCAGTAGGCGGACGTTGGGGGTGGGAATGGATATTCAGGTTTATGCATTTAAAAAAGAACAAAAGGTTATCAACAGTAATTTGAATCCTACCAGTGCCTCATAGTATTTCTGAGGTATTCAGTTGTTAATTAGCATAATTTTTTGAAAATTGAGTGATGATCAAAAAACACCCGAACACTAATGTTCAATAACTTAATAACTATAGAGTTACCAGTATTCGTTCTAAGCAATTCTATAATTAGAAACGTTACTTATTTTCAGTAAGTGTGTAACCACATAAAAATGACCAAGTGCTTCTATGTATTTGTGTGCCCGTGGTCTTATTTGGTTATACATTTTCAATGTTTTTATAAATAAAAAGACCATCACAAGATGGCCTTTATTATTTCGGGGATATGAGTTGGGGACTGGATTCGGACTTGTTTATGTCGCCCGAGTTCCCCTTTCTCTATGGTGACTAGCCCTTTTGCTACTTTGAACTGTTTGGACAGATATTTGCTCAGGTGAGCGTTGGCTTTTCCGTCTACAGGCGGGGCTGTGATGGCGATTTTTATTTCATCGCCATGCAGCCCAATCAGCTTATCTCTGCTTGCTTTGGGCTGAATGTAGAGCCTGAGTAGGAGATCATCACCTTCTAACCAAGCGGCTTTTGCCATTATAGCTGGAACCAAACGGGACCAATGAGATCACCCATTAGGAAGTTGGCAAACTGCAGAGCAATAAACAAAACCAGCACACTTAAGTCGAAGCCACCCATGGCTGGAATCACACGACGAATCGGCGCCAGCATAGGCTCAGTTAGTTGGTGAAATACGTACTCGATAGGGCTTCGTCCTTGGCTTACCCAGCTCAGAATAGCTCGGATAAGTAGCACCCAAAATAGTAAGCCACCAGCGGCTTTGATGAGGGATAGCAGGCCAAGGTAGAAAAACTCTGCACTGAAGGAAACAGCACCACTGGAGGCAAGCAGGATCAGAGCGACAAATTTCAGTACGCACAGCACATAGGCAAAGAGTACAGTGGCCAGATCGATACCACCAACTGAAGGTACAATCCTGCGCAGCGGTGCAATCACTGGTTGAGTGGCTTTGACGATAAATTGTGAGAATGGGTTGTAGAAGTCTGCACGTGCAGCTTGCAACCAAATACGTAAGATCACCACCATGATGTAGAGATCAAACAGGGTGGAAATCAGAAAACTTATTGAATTCATAGGTTACCCTTATTTCGTAGAGCTATAGCTCAATCTAATTAAAACAGTTTTTCCATCTCTTCAGCACGTGCTACGGCGGCTTGCATCGCTTTCGCTACTATATCTGAAAGTTGGTGTTCGTTGAATGTGCGTAACGCTTCTGCCGTTGTGCCGCCTTTTGAGGTGACGTTTTCGCGCAGTGTCGATAATTCTGTCTCTGGGTTGCCGACGACCATGCTTGCAGCGCCTAAGGCTGATTGTTGCACTAAAAGACGAGCTGTCTCTTTATCAAAACCTTGGGCAATGGCTTCAGCTTGCATCGCTTCCATAAAGCGGAAGAAGTAAGCTGGAGCACTACCTGCTGCCGCGATGATGTTATTAATGCCGGACTCTTGCTCCACCCAGCAGACCTTGCCACATGACTCCATGAGCTCAGCGGCAAACGCTTTATCTTGCTCAGAAACATTAGAAGGGGCGTATAGGCCGCTCATTCCTAAGCCAAGCTGACTTGGTGTATTTGGCATAACGCGAACGATATTTAGGTTGTGCTTGAGCATCTCGCATAGACGCTGGCTGCTGATGCCTGCAGCAATCGAGATAACCAATTTACCTGACCAGTCGATCGATTGAAGCGGTTTACATACTTCTGCCATCATTTGTGGCTTTACAGAAAGAACGATGACATCCGCCTCGCTGGCAGCGGCTAGGTTGTCGCTGGTGGTCTTAATGGCGAAATCCTTCTCCAGCGGTAGTCGTCGAGTTTCAGATGGGGCTGTCGCTGTGATCATTTCAGCGGGATATCCCCCAGATACCAATCCAGAGACGATAGCCTTGACCATATTACCTGCGCCGATAAAGGCAATGTTCTTATGTTCCATTGAGTCTGTTCTTCCTGTCTTACTAATTAAGCTTTATTACTGTAGTCACGCGCGCCAAAAATAGCGGTACCGATACGGACCATGGTACTTCCTGCTTCAATCGCGGCTTCCATGTCACCACTCATACCCATAGAAAGCGTATCGAGGTTGAGATGCGGATAGCGCTGCGCCAATCGGTTTTTTAGTTCAGCTAGATGATGAAAAGCGGCAAGCTGAGACTGGTAATCGGAAACATTCGCTGGTATTGACATCAATCCTCTTAAGGTGAGGTTTGGCAGGGAAGAAATCAACTCTGCCAAAGTAAAGATTTCGTCATCGCTGGCGCCAGATTTAGAGCTTTCACTGCTGGTATTAACTTGAATAAGAACTTGCAGCGGCGCCATTTCTTCCGGCCTTTGATCGTTAAGTCGCTGTGCGATTTTGGTTCGATCCACGGTATGTACCCAAGCAAAATTCTCGGCTACAGGGCGTGTTTTGTTGGACTGGATTGGGCCGATAAAGTGCCATTTTAGGGCTAATTCAGGGTGGTTTTCTGAGAAATAGGCAATCTTATCAATACCTTCCTGTACGTAATTCTCGCCAAAAGCGACCTGACCGGCGCGAGCCGCTTCTAAAATGGCTTCAGAAGGCTTGGTTTTACTCACCGCCAGAAGTTGCACTGAGCCTAGAGGGCGTCCACACTTTTGTTGTGCCGCTTCAATCTGTGAGGTGATCTGTTCAATGTTTTGTTGAATACTACTCATAGCTAACTTTATTAAGGATTTTAAATGGATATCGCTGAATTACTGGATTTTAGTGTAAAGCATAATGCTTCAGATCTACATCTTTCTGCTGGTGTATCTCCCATGGTACGCATTGATGGTGAAGTAAGAAAGCTTGGCGTACCAGCATTCAACCATTCTGAAGTGCATCGTTTGGTGTTCGACATTATGAATGATGCCCAGCGTAGTGAATTTGAAGAGCGTCTCGAAGTCGACTTCTCCTTTGAGCTGCCAGACGTTGGCCGTTTCAGGGTTAATGCTTTTAATCAGTCACGAGGTTGTGCGGCGGTTTTCCGCACCATTCCAACCGATATCCCGACTTTAGAGCAGTTGGATGCACCGGCCATCTTTGAAAGTATTGCTAACATGGAAAAAGGCCTGATTTTGGTCACAGGGCCAACGGGCTCTGGTAAATCGACGACATTGGCAGCAATGGTGGATCATATTAATCGCCACCATAACAAGCATATCCTTACAATTGAAGATCCGATTGAGTTTGTGCATACCAATAACAAATGTCTGATCAACCAGCGCGAAGTTCATAGTAATACCCATAGTTTTAATAACGCGCTGCGCAGTGCTCTACGTGAAGACCCTGATGTTATTCTGGTAGGCGAGTTACGTGATCAAGAAACGATCAGTCTAGCGCTGACCGCTGCTGAAACCGGCCACTTGGTGTTTGGTACTTTGCACACCAGTTCGGCGGCGAAAACTATCGACCGTATTATTGATGTTTTTCCGGGCAGCGATAAAGGCATGGTGCGTTCCATGCTTTCTGAGTCTCTGCGTGCGGTGATTGCGCAGAAATTGCTCAAGCGCATTGGAGGCGGGAGAACGGCTTGTCATGAAATAATGATGGCAACGCCTGCTATTCGTAACCTGATCCGCGAAGATAAAGTGGCGCAAATGCAGTCTGTGATCCAGACAGGTGCAGCACATGGTATGCAGACCATGGAGCAGCACTCGAAACAGTTGATTGCTCAAGGTCTGGTTGATGCTGAAGAAGTGTCGAAGAAAATTGAAGTTGAGCAAGGTCTGTTCTGAGGAAGGTCATGATGGATATCAATGCTTATCTGCAAGGTATGCTGACTGAGAAAGCGTCAGACTTATACATCACTGTTGGTGCGCCGATACTTTATCGTGTTGATGGAGAGTTGAGGCCGCGTGGGGAAAGCTTATCGGAAGCCGAAGTGTTGAAGTTACTCCACAGCACCATGGATGAAGAGCTCCAGAGTGAGTATAGCCACAGTCGAGAAGCGAACTTTGCCGTAGTGCGGGATTTTGGTCGCTTTCGTGTGTCCGCTTTCTACCAGCGAGAGTTACCCGGTGCGGTGATTCGTAGAATCGAAACCACCATACCTACATTTGATGACTTAAAACTGCCCGAAACTCTGAAAGACCTTTCCATTGCCAAGCGTGGTTTGGTGTTAGTTGTGGGTGCCACAGGTTCTGGTAAATCCACAACAATGGCAGCGATGACCGGCTATCGAAATACTGAGCGCAGCGGCCATATTCTGACAGTTGAAGACCCGATTGAGTTTGTCCACGAACATCAGAAATGCATCGTCACGCAACGTGAGGTTGGCTTAGACACAGAAAGTTATGAAGTCGCGCTGAAGAACTCTTTGCGTCAGGCTCCTGATATGATCTTGATCGGTGAGATCCGCTCGCGAGAGACCATGGAGTACGCGATGACCTTCGCCGAAACGGGCCATCTGTGTATGGCGACGTTGCACGCTAACAATGCTAACCAAGCTTTGGAAAGGATTCTGCATCTTGTACCGAAAGAGCAAAAAGAGCAGTTCTTGTTTGATCTCTCCATGAATCTTAAAGGTGTTATCGGCCAGCAGTTGATTCGAGATAAAAACGGCCAAGGTCGTCATGGCGTTTTTGAAATCTTACTCAACAGCCCACGAGTATCGGATCTCATTCGACGCGGTGATCTGCATGAACTCAAATCAACCATGGCGAAATCTCAGGAAATGGGTATGCAGACGTTTGATCAGGCGCTTTACCAATTGGTGGTGAATGACAAAATTACTGAAGAAGATGCGCTGCACAGTGCGGATTCAGCCAATGACCTGCGTATTATGCTCAAGACTCAACGAGGTGAAAGCTTCGGAGGTGGTGCGCTGGCAGATGTGAAGATTGATATGGACTAGAGCCGTTTGAGGATTATAGATATTTTCTATCGTGCTCTATTTGTAGTGCTGAAATGTAAAGGGTTGGCGCAATGTGCCAACCCTTTCTGTTTTCTCGCTTAGCCGTATTGCGCTTCAAACCAGCTTTCAAGGATAACGACCGCTGACTGACAGTCGACATTCCCTTTGCTGAGCGCCTTGTAGCCGCCCATACTGAACAGATCTGAGCGAGCTTCTGTAGTGGATAAGCGCTCATCGTGCAGCTCGACAGGAAGGCCAAAACGGCCGTGAAGACGATTAGCAAACTTTTTCGCTCTAGGAGTAATCGTTTCCAGAGCTTTGCCGTGAAGGTCCGTTGGCAAGCCGACAACCAGCAGGTTGGGTTGCCATTCTTTGATCTGCTTTTCAATATCGTCCCAGTTGGGAATGCCATCGTTGGCTTTAAAGGCTTTCAGCGGTGATGCCGTGCCTGTAATCTCCTGACCAATGGCACTGCCAATACTTTTAGTGCCAAAGTCAAAAGCCATAATTGTTCTAGACATAAATTTTAGTAGTGAGGTTATGCGTGACCAATATCACTGGACAGTTGAGACGCGTCGATGCCAAGCATCTGCACGGCTTTCTGCCAACGTTCATTGATTGGTGTGTTAAACATGACATCAGGGTCAGCTTCAATCGTTAGCCAAGAGTTTTCCGAAAGCTCGTTCTCCAACTGGCCAGCTTCCCAACCTGAGTACCCTAATGCAACAATGTACTCTGGTGGTTCGGCTTCTGTACCGAGTACTGCGAGAATATCCTTAGAAGTTGTAACAGAGATACAGTCAGTCATCTGAATGCTGGACTCATAATGATCTTTTGGTTGGTGAAGAATAAAACCGCGATCTCCTGACACCGGACCGCCATTGAGAACTGGTTTCTCAAGACTGCCGATTTTCAGTTGCGGTTGAGCCGCTTCAACGTCGACCTGTTTGAGCATTTTCCCTACTGTAATGTCGATTGGAGCATTAATCATTAAACCCATTGCGCCATCATCGTTGTGCTCACACACATAGATAACGCTGCGTTGGAAGTAGGGATCTTTCATCCCCGGCATAGCAACTAAAAAGTGGTTGGTTAAATTCATAGTTACTCCAGCGTATAGTGGGCAATACATGATCGCCCAATGATCCTGTGGGTAAATTACTGCTTATTGAGACGGCGCTCAATGGCATCCATCAATTTACCCGTGATTGAGATATCAAACGCAGCCTCAATTTCGCGAATACAAGTTGGGCTGGTTACATTAATCTCAGTCAACTTGTCACCAATGACGTCTAGGCCTACAAAGATCAAACCTTTTTCTTTAAGTGTAGGCGCTACAGCCGCTGCGATCTGTTTATCTGTTTCGCTCAGTGGTCGGGCTTCACCGGTACCACCCGCCGCAAGGTTGCCACGCGTTTCGCCTTTTGCCGGAATACGTGCCAGGCAGTATGGCATTGCTTCACCGTCTACAACCAGAATTCTTTTGTCGCCATTGCTGATATCAGGAACGAATGTTTGTGCCATCGCATAGTTTTGACCGTGGTTAGTCAGGGTTTCGATAATCACAGAAACATTTGGATCGTTCTCTTTGACTCGGAAAATAGATGCACCACCCATGCCATCTAATGGTTTTAAGATCACATCTCCGTGCTGTTCGCGGAATTGTTTAATCTTCTCTGCTTTGCGGGTCACGATCGTGGTTGGGGTGAGTTCTGGGAACCAAGCTGTGAACAGCTTTTCGTTACAGTCACGCAGGCTCTGAGGTTTGTTGACGATTAACGTGCCTTTCTCTTCTGCGCGCTCAAGAATGTAGGTTGCGTAGATGTACTCAGTATCAAACGGAGGATCTTTACGCATCAATACCGCATCAAGCTCTGACAACTTAATAGTTTGCTCTGACTTAAACTGGAACCAGCCCGTTGGATCTTCTTTGAGTTCCACCACTTTGGTGTCTGCAACAGCAACACCTTGGTCTAGGTGCAGATCATGCATTTCCATGTAGTGGATTTCGTAGCCGCGGCGCTGCGCTTCAAGCATCATGGCAAAGCTAGAGTCTTTCTTGATGTTGATGGACTCGATAGGGTCCATCACGATACCTAATTTGATCATGGTTTTTCTCCGTTTAACCAAGGTCGCCAAAGCGAACTTGAAGGGCAGTAATTGCGGTAAGAGCTGCGGTCTCTGTGCGTAATACGCGTGGGCCTAGCAGAGTCTCTTCAAATTGATATTCTCGGGTTTTCTCGATCTCTTCTGCGGATAAGCCACCTTCGGGGCCAATCAACAGGCGAACTTTCTCGACCGGCGCTGGTAGCGTATTGATTGAGTATTTGGCTCTGGGGTGAAGATTGAGCTTGAGGCCGTCATAGTCTTCGGCGCACCAGTCTTCTAACTGCATGATCGGGCGGATTTGCGGAACGATATTGCGTCCACTTTGCTCGCAAGCGCTGATGGCAACTTTCTGCCATTGGGCGAGCTTTTTCTCGAAACGTTTTTGATCCAGCTTGACGCCACAGCGCTCAGAAATCAGTGGAGTAATGGTATTAACGCCCAGTTCTACGGACTTCTGAATGGTGAACTCCATCTTTTCCCCGCGAGAAATGACCTGACCTAAATGCAGGTCCAGCGGTGACTCGCTGCTGCGTTCAACACGTTCAGTGATATTCACCGTGACGGACTTTTTGGTGACTTCTTCAATCACGGCAGGAAACTCAGCGCCAAAGCCATCAAAAAGCAGAACCTCCTGCCCAACTTTCATCCGTAAGACTCTGCCTACATGGCCTGCTGCATCTTCACTAAGCGCTAAACTGCCAAGTTGGGTGATAGGTTCAGGGTGATAAATTCGAGGAATTCGCATCAGCTTTGTATCCGAGAAGACAATTGAGAATGAACCCCTAACATGGATGCTTTATGGCTAAAAAACAAGGGGCAGCCTATACATAGATCTAGAATTCATTAATGCTTATTACAAAGCTTGGCATGCTTGAAAAACGAAAGGGTTATGGTTGCCCTGAACCTTGAATATTCTGCGTTCACGTTCACACTCCCATGTGTCTACTGGGTAAAGCTTGTTCCAAGCGGTCATGAGTTGGGTTTGCTGTTTTGACAGCTTAAATCCGTATTCCTCACCCATGTAAAGGTAAGTACGAGCAATCGATCCTTTAGCGCGATCTGGCGGCATGACTCTGCGTTGTTTAAAGTTAACCTGCACTTCACATTGACCATAGGTGGCGCCATCCACGCCATTCCACTGGCTGAAATGGTAATTAGATCGGTCACCATTAACTTCACCGATAGCTGGTGTGAGGTTATGTAGATCTGCCTCCATCAAGCGAAAGGTACGATCGTTTTTGGTGCAGTTCTTTCTACCACCAGACTGCCAGCATTGTCGTTGGTGGCCAAACTGCCATGCGGGTACTACGTGCTCCCATTCAATTCTGGAGGCACGCTTTTGTTGCTTTCTTACTGAGTAGCCACATGAGGTTAAATCAGGAATACCTTTCTTTCCCTGCCAAGTGATATCACATCCGCAATAAAAGCTTGTGGGATGATCCGCGTATATCTTTAGCGCTTCTTTTTTGGCTTTCGAAAACGAAGATGGAGGGGCAGAGAGTGCCTGAGATGAAGCAATAAGTAAGGTCAAGCAAATAAAAAATGCACGAAGTTTCATGTCGATAAGTATTAGAAAAGTATGACTTATCGCAGTCTAACATGCATTTGTTGGGGGTTTTACTGATAGTACGTTGAGTTATGAGAGTTGTCTGCCAGTAAACGTAAGGGTTTGTTGGCAGTTCTGGCAGCGATAGCTGCTTTGCTGACGTAGAACTTGATTATGACGTCTGATGGTTAGCGGATAGATCTGGCATCCGCAGCGGTACTCGAAGGTTTTCCCTTGTACGGAAGTTATTTCAAAACTGTGTGTAGTACGAGCAGGGACGCCGAATACGCTTTCCATGACCGATTGCCATTCTTTACCGTGAGGTTTGACCCTGCCATAGACTTGATAGGTCACCAAGTGAGCGACTTCATGCGGAATCACTTCATCGAAAAAGGCTTGCTGGTTTTCGATAAATAAAGTTGGATTGAGACGAATTTCATTGAGCTGGAGGTAGGCTTTGCCTGCGGCTTTCCCCCGTAGTTTGTAGCTGACAGAAGGGAAAGAGAATGAACGCTGAAAAGCACTCTGGGCTTGAGTGATACAATGAGCGACGATTTGTTGTGTGCGATAGCTGAGTTCTTTATCCATCAATGATTCGAAAAAATTCGCCCCTTACTTTGAAGGGGCGAATCATATACTGGATTAGAAGTTGGTGCTAATGGTGCTTTTTCTTGATGGTTTCATGATAGGCGTGCCAAGTACCGTAGCCAAGAATGGGCATCGTAAATAACATGCCGATTCCGTAAGTCGCAAAGCCAATTAAAATACCGCCACAGATCACGCCGGCCCATACGATCATTGCAGGAATGTTTGACTTGACCGCGTTAAAGCTGGTGAACACAGCTGTCATCATATCAACCCGTCGTTCCATCATCAGAGGAATGGAGAAGGCTGAAATACTAAACACAATTGCTGCCAGTACCATGCCGACTAAAGAGCCGATAACAAGGAAGGGTAGGAAATCGGTTAATGGAGCACCTTGAACGGACGGGTAAAGCGCATGAAGCAGCGCGGCAATACGCATCCAGAAAATCATACACACGGCAAGCATCACAGCAAACGCCCATTGTGATGAAGAATTGCGTCCAATGGCTTTCATGGAGTGAATCAAGCTAGCGTTATGGCCTTTTTCTCGTTCCCAACTAGCGTCATAGAGTCCTAGAGCTAAGAAAGGACCAATTAACATATAAACGACCAAACTAGGCATCACGACTAAGTGTGTGCCTTGCCATTGAACTAATAAAACAATACCAATCGCTGCTGCCATAAAACATAAACCGTAAAAGGCACTGATCAGTGGCATGCGAACAAAATCGTGTAGCCCTAGTGATAGCCAATGAAACGGGGCCGATATGCTGAGCTGATTGCACGGGATAGTACGTGCGTATTCGTTATCTGGGACTTCCTTGCGTTTCTCGTTGAAGTCTTGTGGATTCACCGTACGAGGCATACATCCTCCTTGATCGATTCTCGGTCATAGGCCACCCGTTATTTCAAGGTGACATGGAACTCGATGCTCGGCTTTGCGACTGCTGGGTAAGCTGCGCATCTGTTTGACTTGTTAGAAGAAACTCACTTAGCTTTGAGTTTGCTCTTTTAACATATTGTTAACTATTGACCCCATGACAAAAAAATACAAATTTGTTGTTTGATTTTTGCGCACAAAAACAAAGGGCTTCTGGTTCCCCAGAAGCCCTTGAATAGCAAATTAGTGCGGTAATTTAAATTACTTAAGGCCAGCGAAGTCGCGTAGAAGTGCAGCTTTATCAGTCGCTTCCCATGGGAACTCTTCACGACCGAAGTGGCCGTATGCCGCTGTTTTCTTGTAGATTGGTTGAAGTAGGTTCAGCATTTCTTGTAGGCCGTATGGGCGAAGATCGAAGTGCTGGCGTACCGCTTCAACAATGATGTCTTGAGATACTTTTTCAGTACCAAATGTTTCCACCATGATAGACGTTGGATCAGCGACGCCGATTGCGTAAGAAAGCTGAATCTCACAACGGTCAGCAAGGCCAGCCGCAACGATGTTTTTCGCAACGTAACGTGCAGCGTAAGCCGCAGAGCGGTCAACTTTTGATGGATCCTTACCAGAGAAGGCACCACCACCATGACGAGCAGCACCACCGTAAGTATCAACGATGATCTTACGACCAGTCAGACCACAATCACCCATTGGGCCACCGATAACAAAACGGCCAGTTGGGTTGATGAAGAAGTTAGTGTCTTTGTTTAGCCACTCTGATGGTAGAACTGGCTTAATGATCTCTTCCATAACCGCTTCACGCAGGTCTGGAGTAGAGATTGAATCACAATGCTGAGTCGAAAGAACAACAGCATCAATACCAACGATCTTACCTTGGTCGTATTGGAAGGTTACCTGAGATTTTGCATCAGGACGTAGCCAAGGAAGTGTGCCGTTTTTACGCACTTCCGCTTGTTTTTGAACAAGTAGGTGAGAGTACGTAATTGGAGCTGGCATTAGTACGTCGGTCTCGTTCGTCGCGTAGCCAAACATGATGCCCTGGTCACCCGCACCTTGCTCTTTTGGATCCGCTTTATCAACCCCTTGGTTGATATCTGGAGACTGTTTACCGATGGTGTTCAGTACCGCACAAGAATCGGCATCAAAACCCATGTCAGAGTGAACGTAACCGATATCACGAACGGTTTGGCGAGTTAACTCTTCGATATCTACCCATGCTGATGTAGTGATTTCACCACCAACCATCACCATGCCAGTTTTTACGTAGGTTTCACACGCAACACGGGCTTTTGGATCTTGCTCGATGATTGCGTCTAGAACTGCATCAGAAATCTGATCTGCAATTTTATCTGGATGGCCTTCTGATACCGACTCAGAAGTAAACAGGTGCTTAGCCATGTTAGCTCCACTTTAATTTGGTTTAGAGTCAGTGAATGTGTTTAATCACTGACATTGAATAATATTAATAATTGTAGGTGTATCTACATCTAGACGTCTATTCTAATTTTCATTGTTTGAATTACAAGCTCTTTTTTAATTTAATACATATCCAAACGTTTGCTTCTAAAGAGTTAAATATTAATAACTTTGATAGAAATGGTGGAAAATAGGCGGAAATCCCCTGTATTCAGACTGTAAAACGTTTGCAGAGCTCAGGCGCCTTTGAGAGAATAATCGCCCACCAAAATTAGTTTTTCGCTTAACGCACTCAGGAGCAGACATGTCTTCCCGTAAACATCTAGCAAATGCAATCCGTGCTCTTAGCATGGACGGCGTACAACAAGCCAACTCTGGCCACCCAGGCGCACCTATGGGGATGGCGGATATCGCTGAAGTTCTTTGGCGTGACCACCTAAACCACAATCCAGCTAACCCAGAGTGGGCTGACCGCGACCGCTTTGTGCTTTCAAACGGCCACGGCTCTATGCTGATTTACTCTCTGCTTCACCTTGCGGGTTACGAGCTGTCCATCGATGATCTAAAGAACTTCCGTCAACTGCACTCCAAGACTCCGGGTCACCCTGAGTACGGTTACGCTCCGGGTATCGAAACAACCACCGGCCCTCTAGGTCAAGGTATCACGAACGCTGTGGGTATGGCGCTAGCTGAGAAGACTCTAGCAGCACAGTTCAACAAAGAAGGCCACGACATCGTTGACCACTTCACTTATGCCTTCATGGGTGACGGCTGTCTGATGGAAGGTATATCTCACGAAGCATGTTCGCTAGCAGGTACACTAGGTCTGGGTAAACTGATCGCTTTCTGGGATGACAACGGCATTTCTATCGATGGTCACGTTGAAGGTTGGTTCTCTGACGATACACCTAAGCGTTTTGAAGCATACGGCTGGCACGTAATCCCTGCAGTAGACGGTCACGATCCAGAAGCGATCAATGCCGCTATTGTTGCAGCGAAAGCTGACCCGCGCCCTACTCTAATCTGTACTAAGACCATCATCGGTTTTGGTTCACCTAACAAGTCTGGTTCTCATGACTGTCACGGTGCACCACTAGGCGCTGACGAAATTGCAGCAACTCGTAAAGAGTTAGGTTGGGAACACGGTCCGTTTGAAATCCCAGCAGATGTATATGCACAGTGGGATGCAAAAGAAGCAGGCGAAGCTAAGGAAGCAGCGTGGAATGCGAAGTTTGACGCGTACGCAGCTGCGTACCCAGAAGAAGCGGCAGAGCTTAAGCGTCGTCTAAACGGTGAATTGCCAGCACAGTGGGAAGAGAAAGCAAACGCAATCATTGCTGACCTTCAAGCAAATCCTGCGAACATTGCATCACGTAAAGCATCTCAAAATGCACTAGAAGCGTTCGGTGCTATGCTACCTGAATTCCTAGGTGGCTCGGCTGACCTTGCGCCTTCGAACCTAACCATGTGGTCTGGTTCGAAGTCGGTATCAGCTGAAGACGCGTCAGGTAACTACATCCACTACGGTGTGCGTGAATTCGGTATGACGGCTATCATGAACGGTATTGCTCTACACGGTGGTTTCGTACCATACGGTGCAACTTTCCTAATGTTCATGGAATACGCGCGTAACGCAATGCGTATGGCTGCTCTGATGAAAGTTCAGAACATCCAAGTGTACACGCATGACTCTATCGGTCTTGGCGAAGATGGCCCAACTCACCAACCAGTTGAGCAAATGGCTTCTCTACGTCTAACGCCAAACATGAGTACATGGCGTCCATGTGACCAAGTGGAATCGGCAGTCGCTTGGAAACTGGCAATCGAGCGTAAAGATGGCCCAACATCGCTAATCTTCTCTCGTCAAAACCTTGCACAGCAAGAGCGTAGCGAAGAGCAAGTGGCAAACATCGCTCGCGGCGGTTACATCCTGAAAGATTGTGAAGGTAAGCCAGAGCTTATCCTTATCGCGACCGGTTCTGAAGTTGAGCTAGCGGTGAACGCTGCGGTTGAACTAACTGCGGAAGGTAAGAAAGTACGTGTTGTTTCAATGCCATCAACGGATGCATTCGACAAGCAAGACGCAGCTTACCGTGAAGCAGTACTGCCTTCTGACGTAACAGCTCGTATCGCTGTTGAAGCGGGCATCGCTGACTTCTGGTACAAGTACGTTGGTTTCGGTGGCAAGATCATCGGTATGACAACCTTCGGTGAATCTGCACCAGCAGGTGAGCTATTCAAGATGTTCGGTTTCACGACTGAAAACGTAGTAAACACAGCGAAAGAGCTATTGGCTTAACTGTGGTTAGCTATGAAAGCCGAGTCCTCGTGACTCGGCTTTTTTGTTTTGACCCGATAGGATGAACCGGATGAGTTTTATAAATCTATCAGGTACTATTTGTGACACGAAAAAGATGTAGAGCGATGGAATCATGCTAAAAGTTGCGATCAACGGATTTGGACGTATTGGGCGTAATGTGTTACGAGCAGTCTATGAAAGTGGCAAGAGTCAAGAGATTAAAGTAGTAGCAGTCAATGAGCTGGCACAGCCTGATGCGATGGCCCATTTGCTGCAGTATGATACGAGTCATGGCCGTTTTGGTAAGAAGATTACGAACGATCAAGAACATATCTATGTTCACCATGAAAGTGGAGAGTTTGACTCCATTCGCATTCTCCACCTGGCGGAAATCGACTTGCTGCCATGGCGTGATTTAGAAGTTGACCTAGTTTTGGACTGTACTGGCGTATTTGGCTCGCAAGCCGATGGTCAAGAGCATATCAAAGCAGGAGCTAAGAAAGTTTTATTCTCACACCCTGGTGCCAATGATCTCGACAATACCATTATCTATGGTGTGAACCACGACACGTTGAAAGCGGAACACAAGGTGGTATCAAACGGCTCATGTACGACTAACTGTATTGTTCCGATAATTAAGGCATTAGATGAAGCCTTTGGCATCGAGTCAGGAACCATCACTACTATTCACTCTTCAATGAATGATCAGCAAGTTATTGATGCTTACCATTCAGATCTGCGACGTACCCGAGCCGCGAGCCAATCGATCATACCTGTGGACACCAAGTTGCATAAGGGTATTGAAAGAATCTTCCCGAAATTTTCTAACAAATTTGAGGCAATTTCAGTCCGAGTGCCGACTGTAAACGTCACAGCGATGGATTTAAGCGTCACAATTAATACAAATGTGAAAGTTAATGACGTAAATCAAACCATTGTTAACGCATCTCAGTGTACATTACAGGGCATTGTTGACTATACTGAAGCGCCGCTTGTTTCCATCGACTTTAATCATGATCCCCATAGTGCGATCGTTGATGGTACTCAAACCCGAGTCAGTAATGGCCATTTAGTTAAAATGCTGGTTTGGTGTGATAACGAATGGGGTTTTGCGAACCGTATGTTAGATACGGCCCTCGCGATGCAAGCCGCTCCCCGTCATGCTTGACGCTGCAACGCCAACTATCTTAGGGCTGTTGTAGACAGGTGGCGATGGAGAAATGTTTATTTCCAGCCTTGAAATAAATATTGATAATCTCCATATCTAAATCAGTTTGAAGAATTATTGAGCTTGGCAGGGTCGCCGAGCTTCTAAAAACTTTACTTTTTGAATATTTGAGAGGACACATCATGTCTGTAATCAAGATGACTGACCTGGATTTAGCAGGTAAACGTGTATTTATCCGTGCGGACCTAAACGTACCTGTGAAAGAAGGCAAAGTGACTTCTGATGCACGTATCTTAGCATCTCTACCAACGATCACGCACTGTCTAGAAGCTGGCGCTAAAGTTATGGTTACGTCTCACCTAGGTCGTCCTACTGAAGGTGAATACGCAGAAGAGTTCTCTCTACAACCTGTCGTTAATTACCTAAACGACGCACTAGATTGCGATGTTAAGCTAGCAAAAGATTACCTAGAAGGCCTAGAGCTGAACACTGGTGAGCTTGTTGTTCTAGAAAACGTTCGCTTCAACAAAGGCGAGAAGAAGAACGAAGAAGAGCTATCTAAGAAATACGCAGCGCTTTGTGACATCTTCGTAATGGATGCATTCGGTACGGCTCACCGTGCTCAAGCATCTACTCACGGTGTTGGCATGAACGCACCTGTTGCGTGTGCTGGTCCTCTTCTAGCCGCTGAACTTGAAGCCCTAGGTAAAGCAATGGACAACCCAGAGCGTCCACTGGTTGCTATCGTAGGTGGTTCTAAAGTTTCTACTAAGCTAACCGTTCTAGAATCTCTATCTAAAGTTGCTGACCAACTTGTTGTTGGTGGTGGTATTGCAAACACATTCATCGCAGCTGATGGCCACAACGTAGGTAAGTCTCTATACGAAGCGGACCTAGTTGAAACAGCGCAAAAGCTAATGAAAGAGTGTTCAATCCCAGTAGCAACTGACGTTGCATGTGCGAAAGCATTTGATGAAAACGCAGAAGCTGAAATCAAGCACGTTTCAGAAGTGGCTGATGACGACATGATCTTCGACCTAGGTCCAGAATCAACTGCAGCACTAGCTGAAATCATCGCTAATGCAAAAACTATCCTATGGAACGGTCCTGTAGGTGTATTTGAATTCAAGAACTTCGAAGCTGGTACAAAAGGTATCTCAGAAGCAATCGCTCAGTCTGCAGGTTTCTCTGTAGCAGGTGGTGGTGACACGCTAGCGGCTATCGATAAGTTCGGTATTAAAGCTGACGTTTCTTACATCTCTACGGGTGGTGGTGCATTCCTTGAGTTTGTGGAAGGCAAAGTCCTACCAGCCGTAGCGATGCTAGAAGAGCGCGCTAAGTAATTAAACCAAAGCGGGGGAGTCTCTCCCGCTTTGTTGTTTGCTGCAAGTCACATTATTCTTTGTTAGAATGGCGCACGTTGTGAGCAAACGTTTGCAAGAATTTAAACTTAACAAGTTTTATTTTTAAAACGACAGATAAATAGGATTACATCCATGTCTAAGATCTTCGATTTCGTAAAACCAGGTGTTATCTCTGGTGATGACGTACAGAAAGTTTTTGAAGTAGCAAAAGAAAACAACTTTGCGCTTCCAGCAGTAAACGTTGTTGGTACTGACTCAGTTAACGCAGTACTTGAAGCTGCAGCAAAAGTAAAAGCGCCTGTTGTTGTTCAGTTCTCTAACGGTGGTGCCGCTTTCTTCGCTGGTAAAGGCCTAAAATTAGAAGGCCAAGGTGCTCAAATTCTTGGTGCTGTTGCTGGTGCTAAGTACGTTCATGCAGTCGCTGAATCTTACGGTGTTCCAGTAATCCTACACACTGACCACGCAGCTAAGAAACTTCTACCATGGATCGACGGTCTTCTAGACGCAGGTGAAGAGTTCTTTGCTCAAACGGGTAAGCCACTATTCTCTTCTCACATGATCGATTTATCTGAAGAATCTCTAGAAGAGAACATCGAAATCTGTGCTAAATACCTAGAGCGCATGGCTAAGATGAACATGACGCTAGAAATCGAACTAGGTTGTACTGGTGGTGAAGAAGACGGCGTTGATAACTCTGATATGGACGCTTCTGAGCTTTACACTTCTCCAGAAGACGTTGCATACGCATACGAGAAATTAAGTGCAGTTAGCCCACGTTTCACTATCGCAGCATCTTTTGGTAACGTACACGGCGTTTACAAGCCAGGTAACGTTGTTCTAACTCCAACTATCCTACGTGACTCTCAAGCATACTGTGCAGAGAAATTCGGTATCGCACCAAACGCTCTAAACTTCGTATTCCACGGTGGTAGTGGTTCTACTGAAGCTGAAATCCAAGAGTCTATCGGCTACGGTGTTATCAAAATGAACATCGATACTGATACTCAGTGGGCAACTTGGGATGGTATCCGTCAGTACGAAGCTGAAAACCGTGATTACCTACAAGGTCAAATCGGTAACCCAACAGGTGAAGATGCGCCAAACAAGAAGTACTACGATCCACGCGTATGGCTACGTGCTGGTCAAGCTTCAATGGTAGCTCGTCTAGAGAAAGCATTTGCTGACCTAAACGCAGTAGACGTACTATAATTCGTCTCAAATCAGCACTCTGTTAATGCTAAAACCCGTTCTTAGAACGGGTTTTTTTGTATTTAGCGATTTGTTTTATGAATGGGAGCGTGCGCACTAAAAATAATGGCGAAAAGATAAACCATTGCGTATCTTGTAACGAGTCTATATCAGTTTGCTATAACCCTTTGTTTTTGCATTCTTTGCATAAACTTCACTTTATGTATTGTCATAACTGATATATGGTGCCAAAAATCTGACTTATATCAGATGAGCAATAAGGGCACCATCGCCTATTCGTGATAGAAAGCAGTGTGATTCATAGGATCGCCAGAACTTATAGAGGAAATATATTATGGCAGGAGAGTCGGTGGAGATTGAAACTCCATTAGTTGATGGCTTGGCGCAGGCTGAATCTTGGATTACCAATAATTCTGACTTGCTGATTCAGTATAGCGTGAATGTACTTGCAGCCATCCTTATTCTATTCATCGGTAATATTTTTACTAAGATGGTGGCGAACAGCGTTGCAAAGATGCTGAAAAAGAAAAATATGGATAAGGCGGTTATTGAATTTATCCATGGCTTGGTGCGCTACTTGTTGTTTGTGATTGTACTAATTGCGGCACTCAGCCGTATCGGTGTGCAGACCGCCTCTGTAGTTGCTGTTATCGGTGCGGCAGGCTTAGCGGTTGGTTTGGCGCTTCAGGGATCATTATCTAACTTTGCTGCTGGGGTACTGATTGTTGCTTTCCGTCCATTTAAATCTGGTGATTATGTCGAAATAGGTGGAGTAGCGGGTAGCGTTGAGTCTATCCAAATCTTCCAAACGGTTTTGAAAACACCGGATAATAAAATGATTGTTGTCCCGAATGGTAGTGTAATTGGAGGCCCAATTACTAACTACTCGCGTCACGAAACTCGCCGTATTGATTTGGTAATCGGAGTGTCTTATAACGCTGATTTGCAGAAAACCAAAGAGCTACTAACAAAGATTTGTGAGTCGGATGAGCGAATCCTTAAAGAACCTGCGATTCAGGTTGGTGTCCATACACTGGCAGACTCCTCGGTCAACTTCGTTGTTCGCCCATGGGTTAAAACTTCCGATTACTGGGGGGTGTATTTCGACCTAATGCAAGCTATCAAAGAAGGTCTAGATAACGAAGGTATTGAAATTCCGTTCCCGCAGATGGATGTTCATTTAAATAAGGTTGAATCTTAATCGGTTTCATCTATGCAAAAGCGAGGCTTCTAGCCTCGCTTTTTACATTTCAGTGATGGAGTTTGGCAGAGCGTTAAGCAAAGTCGGCAGGACAGCCCCTTGAATACCTATGGTCCGTTCTGGGTAGCCGGGTGTATAGAGAATTTCAGGATGATGGTATAGCGAGCGATCGACTAGAATTTCGATACTTTCAGGCATCCCAAAGGGGCATACGGCACCGGGCATGCAACCGAGCTGCTGCATCATTTCTTCATCACTGCATATAGACGGGCGTTTTCCCAGTTTTTGTTTGATTGCTTTACTGTCTAAACGCGCATCTTTGTGAGTTAGAAATAGGGCGTGTCCAGCGCCTTTGAACTTAAGAAACAGACTCTTACTATGCGTACCTGTCCAACCTAGTTGCTCACCGACGCGTAAATCGGTGGCAAAATCTAGAATTGGCTTATGTCGCCACTCTTTGTATTGAACATTAAGCCGCTTAAGAAGTGCTGTATTGTATTGATAAATACTTTCAAGTCTATCCATGTTGCTATCCGTGTTGAGCTATTAATTCGTTGATCAGCATGAATGCGATGGAGAACATCATTAGTGCTATCGCAATGTCTATCCCTTGTTTTACTTTTGGTTTTGACAGTGTCGGACCAAGTTTAGCTGCGCCTATCGATAAGGTATAGAACCACACGAATGAGGCCAAGATAGTGCCAAGAGCAAAGGCCATTCGGTCTTGTCCTTCGAACTGACCACCAATTGAACCTAGGATGACGACAGTATCAAGATACAGGTGTGGGTTGAGTACTGTGACAGCTAATGCCCCAAGGATCACGGCACGACGGCCGCGAGCAGACACTTGATGTGTTGACTCTGACATCTGGTCACTTTGTCGTGCACTTTTGAGTGAAAGTAAGCCATAGAAGGTCAAAAATGCAATACCGCCCAGAGTCACTACGGTCAGTAGCGTTTTGTTTTGTGATAACAAAGCTCCACCACCGAAAACACCGAGTGAGATGAATATCACATCGAGAACACTACAAATCGTTGCAGTGGTTAAGTGATGGTTTCTCTTAATACCTTGATTAAGAACGTAAGCGTTCTGTGCGCCAATAGGAATGATCATGCTGGCACCGAGCCCAAAGCCTTGTAATAACACCCATAAGTTCACGTTTTTCTCTCCAAGTGAGCTGACAATTTGAGTGTTGAGAATAGAGACAGTAAAGTTATAAGTATAATTAATGATTTTAATATATTATCAGTTTTTCTTATTAGGTAGGGCGATGCGAGGATTAGATTACAAATGGATTGAAGCTCTTGAATCTGTGGTCACTCAAGGTAGCTTTGAACGAGCGGCAGAATCGCTCTACATTTCTCAGTCTGCGGTATCACAACGTATTAAACAGCTCGAAAAATTTCTCGCTCAGCCAGTACTCGTCCGTGAGCAGCCGCCTCGCGCGACTGTAGTTGGTAAAAAGCTGCTGGGCCTTTACCATAGGGTACAATTGCTAGAAAGTGAGCTGGTTCCAGAATTAACCAATAGTGATTCAGAGCGGCCACTCGCGATTTCTATTGCTACCAATGCCGATAGTTTGGCTACTTGGTTACTACCGTCATTACAGCAGGTACTAACCACTCGTAACATTGAGCTCAGGCTTGCTGTGCTTAATGAGGTTAGAGCGATAGAAAAACTGAAAAGTGGTGAAGTCACAGGAGCGATCAGCCTAGAATCAAGACCGATTCCTGGCTGTCAGGCTGATTACCTTGGTCGGGTCGATTATGTCTGTGTAGCGAATCCACAGTTCGTTGCGCGTTATTTTTCTCATGGTGTAAATTATGACTCTTTGCTTCAAGCCCCAGCCGTAGCGTACGATCAACATGATGAACAGCATCAGCAATTTCTCAAAGAACACTTTAATATTTTGCCAGACAACGTGAGAACACATCGAGTAGCCAGTTCTGAAGCGTTCGTGAAAATGGCTGTTGCAGGAGTGGCATATTGCTTGATCCCCAGCTTCCAAATTAAACGCGAGCTGGAGGAGGGGACTTTAGTTGATATATTACCTGGCTTCTTAAGCTCTTATCGCATCTATTGGCATCACTGGCAGTTAGAGTCTGGTGTGTTGGAAGAAGTCACGCAAGCCATTGTCACTTATGCGAAAAAGGTATTATCGAGTTAGTGCTTGGTCAAAGTTATGTCAGAACACGGAACAAGGCTCCTCAATTAGTATCTAAACGCTATGATGTATGTAACTAGTTAAATAAGGTGAACAATAATGAAGAGAGTTTCTAGCCTAGCGATTGCTGTTTCAGGCTTAGTGAGTATCGGTGCTTATGCGGATACACCTAACTTCCCGCACCTAGCAACGACCGGTTATGGTGAAGTCGTAGCAAAGCCAGACATGGCAAAATTTACAGTTCGTGTGGTGGAAACCACAATGACGGCAGAGCAAGCTAAGCAGACGGTGGATAAAGTTGTCTCTGACTTTTTGTCTGAGCTGAAAGATGAAGGCATGAGTGCGGATAACATCACAAGTTCTAACCTTTATATCTCTCCTCAATACCATTACCCGAAAGATGGCAAACCTGAGCTGGTAGGCTATCGTGCATCGAGAACGGTCAACGTGACGGTTGATGAGTTAGCTAATCTTAATCAGTACCTAGATATTGCGTTGAACTCCGGTATCAATCAGGTAGAAAATATTCAATTAAAGGTCAAAGAGCAGGCTAAGTACCAAGAACAAGCACGTCAAGCGGCCATTAAGGACGCTAACAGCAAGGCTGAGTCATTAGCTTCTGGTTTTGGTAAAGATATCAATGGCGTATGGCGAATCGATTATAATATGCCAAGTTCTCAGCCCGTCCTCATGCGTTCTATGGCGATGGATGCGAAAGCGGAGTCTAATACCTACCAAGATTCAACAATTGTGATTCGTGATCGAGTTGACGTCATTTACCAGTTAGATTAACCATCAAAAGCGCCTTTTTTAGTAATAACTAAGGCGCTTTATAAAATTATCAATTGCCGTTCGGGTTATTCTTAACCACTTTTTTATTCGGTGATATACTGCCCCGCCTTCGATTTAGGAGCAGTGGTAGTGAGACAACAAAAAAACATCTTTTGGCACTTGTGCATTACCACTATTGTGTTGGTGTCAGTGGTGTTCGCTTACTATGCCCAGCGCTACCAAAGCCTCCAAAAAGACACTGTCGAGTTAACAGCTAAGCAGGCCATGCATCAATTGGCCTACAGTGAGCGTGAGTATCAGGGTGTCCGCAGTCAGTTTGTTTCCATTATTAAACTTCTTTCGCATAGTCGAAGTTTGTACGATTATATCTTAGTGCCGAATGATGATAATCGTCAGGTGGTGGAAGAAATTTGGTCATCGGTTGCTATTAACCAAAAATGGTATACCCAAATTCGTTTCCTTGATAATTCTGGCTATGAGAAACTCAGACTTAACTATTTACTGAGTGGCAATCGCGCCAGCATTGTAGACCAACTGCAAGACAAATCGCATCGTGGTTATTTCCGCTACGCTCAACAGCTGAAAGATGATCAGATTGGTGCATGGGGCATTGACCTCGAGATGGAAAATGGCGAACTGGTTTATCCTTATAAACCCGCCTTGCGTTTGATCACGCCCGTTGAAGTTGGAGAAGAACGAGTAGGTTATTTGATCCTCAATATTGATGTTTGGTATCTGAGCTCTCGTCTTAACTATTCGCCTGATGACTTCTTTCGTCCAGAGCTTGTTGGCGAAAAAGGTTTTTACTCGGTGAGTGACGATCCGAGTAAATTATTTGGTAATTTATTAGCCAGTCGTAGTCAGCATAACTTAGCGAGTCTCTACCCTAAGACTTGGCAAACCATGCAAACGAAAAAGTCAGGTTATGTGATAGAAAATGATCATCTGGTGGTATTCAATCTACTGCAGATATCCCCTCGCCATAAATTGTATCTGGTAATCGATTTAAGTCGTGACGAGCTCAAAGCCCGCAGTGAAAGAGACTACCAGTTGTTAGTAAAAGAAGCTTCGATTGTACTGCTGGTGGTGCTCGCTTTTACGATTCCTGCAACCTGTATCTTGGTTTACTATCGCAAACGCAGCCTTGAAAGTCAGCTAGCCAGAGCTGCACTAAGTGGTATGTCAGCCGTGGTGATCTCAGACAAGCGCCACCGAGTCGTGCTTGTTAATCATGAGTTTGAAAAGCTGACAGGTTATCGCCAAAAAGAGATCTCCTCCAAAAATATAATTCAAACATTGGTAGGAGAGAAGACGTTTGCTTCCATGCTTGCCTTGTTCAAGAAAGCGACTTCTAGCCAAACGTGGGAGGATGAAGTCAGCATTGAGAATCCCAAAACAGGCTCTAAGGTGACAGCAATAATGCGAGTGCAGTGTGTGTTGGCGAAAGGAAAAAAAGTCAGTTACTACATTACCTCGCTGGTGGATATTTCAGAGCGTAAGGAACTTGAAGAGCGTTTACGTATTTTGAGTGAGAAGGATGAATTGACGCAGCTCTGGAATCGCCGGAAATTTGAGCAAGAACTGCGCCGCAGTGCCAAGTTAACGCAACGCTACCCTAAGGTGCAGGACACTTGCTTGGCGTTACTGGATATTGACTTCTTTAAGCGAGTGAATGATGAGCAAGGTCATGATGAAGGTGACAGAGTGATAAGCCGTGTAGGCGCTATTATTATTGAGACCTTGCGTGAGACGGATTTTATTGCTCGTATTGGCGGTGAAGAGTTCGCGATTATCATGCCGCATAGCAGTATTGATGAAGCAGAGCAGGCGCTGAACCGGGTGCGAGTTGCGGTTGAAATGGCTTCAGATGTCCCTGTCACTGTCAGTGTTGGGTTGACGGATCTGACGGCAGATAGCACTCGCTGTTATAAATGTGCAGATATTGCTCTGTACGAGTCTAAGACGCTAGGGCGAAATCGAGTCTCTGTGTGTAAAAGCAGTGATGAGATTGCTTGAAAATCGAGCCGAGGCTCGATTTCTCTTTTCAGGATTAAGCCGCGTGCTCAATGGTGGTTTGGATTTGTTCCATTGAACGATGAAGGTGACGATCAAATTGCTCGGCAGCTTGTTCTGTTTCTTTGGCCAGCACCAACTTCATGATTTTTTCACACTCATCGATTTCAAATTGACGTGGGTCTAGGCCGTTATTACGCGCAAAGTAGCGATAACGCTTAATTTGGTTGATAAGATCTGTGAAAAACTCAAACATATTGCGTGAATTGGCACCTTCGAGCAGGGCGATATGGAATTGATGCAGACGCTCTTCCCATTCTTTCCAGTCGAATTCATCATTGGTTAGGCTGACTCGCGATAACTTATGAAATGATGTTAGCACTTCCAGCTCCCACTCTTCTCCTCCTGAACGAATCGATTTTTTCAACAATACGGCGGCGACAGTGCGTAGGCTTTCGTAGAGATCAGCCAGTTCATCAACACATACTGGCGACACCCAACAGCCCTTTTGTGGCTCTAAACTTACATACTTCGTCCATGAGAGTTGCACAAGTGCTTCTCTGATTGGTGAGGCCCCCACGCGGTATCGGTTTTTTAGATCTGCGACAACAAGCTTTTGGTTTGGTTTGAGCTCACCACTTAGGATGTCTTGGTAGATCATTTTCGAGACTTTATCAGTCAACGTTGGGCTAGACACTTTCCTTTCCTCATATGCATAAATACCGCGTTATATAAAACCGCGGTGAATTTAATGGTACGCAATACTTTGGTCGATAATACAGCGTGCTGAATAGTGAGACAAGGGGAGGGGATAAAAAAAGAGGGCTAGAGCCCTCTTTTATAAATATGAATTTTTATTCAGTTCTTACAGAACGTGTACAGAAGCTGTATTAGTTGTACCAGAAGCGACTAGAGCACCTGATACCATAACAACGATATCGCCTTTTTTGCCTAGACCTGACTCTAGCGCTAGCTCTTTACCTAGAACGTAGAACGCGTCAGTACTATCGATAGAATCAACCAATACAGGACGAACGCCTTTTGTTAGTACAAGCTGAGCAGCAGTTTTTGCATTATTAGTCAGTGCAAGGATGCTTGCTGTTGGGAAGTACTTACGTACTGAACGAGCTGATTTACCGCCTTCAGTTGCAACAACAATCAGTGGAGCTGCTAGCTTTTCAGCAGTGTCTACCGCGCCTTTACATACTGCTTCTGTGATACGTAGACGAGGGCTGTCTAGGCGAGAACCAAGTTCAGCTTTTAGTGCTGCGTCTGTGCGGTTTGCGATCTGAGCCATGATAGTAACTGCTTCAACAGGGTACTTACCTTTGGCTGTTTCACCAGAAAGCATCACAGCATCAGTACCGTCCATCACAGCGTTCGCTACGTCACCTGCTTCTGCACGAGTAGGACGTGGGTTGTTGATCATAGAATCAAGCATTTGAGTTGCTGTGATAACCATCTTACGAGCACGGTTACATTTCTCGATCATCATCTTCTGAGCGAAGATCACTTCTTCCGCTGGGATTTCAACACCTAGGTCACCACGAGCAACCATGATACCGTCAGACAGCTCTAGGATCTCATCGAAGTTATCAACACCTTCTTGGTTTTCGATCTTAGAGATGATGTGGATGTTTTCACCGCCGTTAGCCGCAAGTACTTCGCGAATTTCTTTTACGTCAGACGCTTTACGGATGAAAGAGGCTGCAACGAAGTCAACGCCTTGCTCACAACCAAACTTAAGGTCGTTCTTATCTTTTTCAGATAGAGCAGGTAGGTTTACTGAAACGCCAGGTAGGTTAACGCCTTTGTTTTCGCCTAGTGCGCCGTTGTTCAGTACCTTACATTTCACTTCAGTTTCTGAAGTTGCTAGTACTTCCATTTCGATTAGACCGTCGTCCACTAGGATCGTGTTACCAACGTTAAGGTCTGCTGCGAAACCTGCGTAAGTTACCGCTACTTTGTCTTTGTCGCCCACAACTGAAGTGTCAGTTGTGAAAGTGAACTCCTGACCAGCAACCAGATCAACATCGTCGCCATTTTCTAGCTTGATAGTACGGATCTCTGGACCTTTAGTATCTAAAAGGATAGCCAGTTGCTTGCCAGACTCTTCCATTACTTTACGGAAGTTCGCAATACGAGTGCCATGCTCTTGGTAGTCACCGTGAGAGAAGTTTAGGCGCATTACGTTCATGCCTGCATTTACGAGTTCAGTTAGCTTCTCTACAGATTCAGTTTTAGGGCCAATCGTACATACGATTTTGGTCTTTTTCATGGAAGATATTCTCCGGTCAATAATAGTTACAATTTGAAAGTCATTTATCTCGCTGAAGTCGAGGGTTCCCGATTGGCATCTTGCGCCTTCTGTATATAAGAGAACATCACTGTTTTTGTCGACTCCAGAACTGAAAGTCTTTCAACAAGTTTAGTCATTTTATGACCAAACTGTCTGGATAATACTCAGAATTTTTGTGACTAACCTAGGATATAGGTGGTTAGTTGCAAAAAAATAACGGTCAATTCTGTAATTTTTTTTCTTTTCGGTGGCGAATTCTACCACTGATTCATTCCAATATCACTGGTTAAGAATTGTCTTAGGACAAGGTTTTGCCGCTATTTTTTTATTTTTTGGTTCAAAATAAATGGACATAAAAGTTTCGATTTGACTATAATTTGTTTCGAACCGAAATATTTAAGAATAAATTAGATGTCGAAGCGAAACACACAACTAAGAAGACACGCAATTTCTAATCTAGTGAATGAGAAAGGAGAGGTCAGTGTTGAGGCTTTGTCTCTCCAGTTTGAGACTTCTGAAGTCACAATTCGAAAGGATCTCGCCTCTTTAGAGAAAAATGGCCAATTACTGCGTCGCTATGGTGGTGCTATCGCATTACCAAAAGAAGTCGTCAGCGATGAATTGAGCGAAAATGTTTCGATTCGTAAGAATGAACTCGCCCAAGCGGCCGCCAAGCTGATCCGCGAGCACAATCGCATTGTGATCGACAGTGGCAGTACCACTGCTTCATTGATCAAGCAACTGGATGGTATGCGTGGTTTGGTTGTGATGACCAACTCACTCAATGTGGCGAACGCGCTTAATGAGCTTGAAAGTGAGCCTACGTTATTGATGACGGGCGGGACTTGGGATGCACATTCTGAGTCTTTTCAAGGACAAGTGGCGGAGTCGGTACTACGCTCATATGACTTTGACCAGCTATTTATTGGTGCTGATGGCGTTGACTTAGAGCGAGGTACGACAACATTTAATGAATTGGTCGGCCTAAGTAAAGTGATGGCTGAAGTATCTCGTGAAGTGATAGTGATGGTCGAATCGGAAAAGATTGGCAGAAAGATACCTAACTTAGAACTCGCTTGGGATGTCATCGATATCTTAATTACTAACAAAGACTTAGACCAAGAGCTAAAAACAAAAATCGAATCTCATGGTGTCAAAGTCCTTTGTGCATAACGTTAAAACGAATTTTTAATCTTACTTCTCCGAACTTGGCCTTTGCTTGCTGCCTATCGGAATCAACAAATTGGAGTTGAATATGTGTGGAATCGTCGGTGCTGTTGCACAACGAGATGTCGCTGAAATTTTAGTAGAAGGATTACGTCGCCTTGAGTACCGTGGTTATGACTCTGCAGGTGTTGCTGTAGTCGATGGTGACTCTAATCTGACTCGCCTTCGCCGTCTGGGTAAAGTTCAGGAACTGGCGGATGCTGTGGACGCAGCGGAAGTGGTCGGTGGGACAGGTATCGCCCACACTCGCTGGGCGACACACGGTGAGCCTTCAGAGGCTAATGCGCACCCACACATGTCAGGTGATATTGCTGTTGTCCATAATGGCATCATTGAAAACCATGAAGAGCTGCGTGAGCTACTTAAATCTCGTGGTTACGTATTTGAGTCTCAAACGGATACTGAGGTTATTGCTCATATGGTGGAGTGGGAGCTTCGTACTGCAGAATCACTACTTGAAGCCGTGCAAAAGACCGCAAAGCAGCTTGAAGGCGCTTACGGTACAGTTGCTGTTGATCGCAAAGATCCTTCACGCATTGTTGTTGCTCGCTCTGGTAGCCCGATCGTGATTGGTTTCGGTGTCGGTGAAAACTTCCTCGCTTCAGATCAACTTGCACTGCTTAATGTCACTCGTCGCTTTATGTATCTGGAAGAAGGCGATGTGGCAGAAATAACTCGTCGTGAAGTGAACGTATTTGATCTTTCTGGTGAGCGTGTCGAGCGTGAAGTGATTGAATCAAACGCAGAGCACGATGCGGGTGACAAGGGCCAGTACCGCCACTTCATGCAAAAAGAAATCTATGAGCAACCTACTGCTCTGATTAACACAATGGAAGGACGTTTGACGTCTGATTCTGTGGTGACGGAAGCGATTGGTGTCAATGCCGCTGAGATTTTGAGCAAAGTTGAACACGTCCAGATCGTTGCGTGTGGTACGTCTTATAATGCGGGTATGACTGCGCGTTATTGGTTTGAAGATATTGCTGGTGTAAGTTGTGATGTCGAAATTGCATCTGAGTTCCGCTACCGTAAATTTGTGACTCGTCCAAACAGCCTACTGATCACGCTTTCTCAGTCTGGTGAGACAGCAGATACTTTGGCAGCGCTTCGCCTTGCCAAAGAGAAAGGCTACATGGCGGCAATGACGATTTGTAACGTTGCAGGCTCTTCGTTAGTTCGTGAGTCTGATTTTGCTTTCATGACACGTGCTGGCGTCGAAATCGGCGTTGCATCTACTAAAGCCTTCACCACCCAGCTTTCAGCACTGCTAATGCTAGTGACGGCACTTGGTAAGCAGCAAAACCGTGTAAGCAAAGAGAAAGAAAAAGAGATCGTTGAAGCGCTGCATGCATTGCCAAAACAGATCAACTCGGCACTTTCATTTGAGAAAGATATTGAAGCTTTAGCGGAAGATTTTGCGGATAAGCATCACACTTTGTTCCTTGGTCGTGGTGAGTTTTACCCGATTGCCATGGAAGCGTCGTTGAAACTTAAAGAGATTTCTTACATTCACGCTGAAGCTTATGCAGCAGGTGAATTGAAGCATGGTCCACTAGCACTCATTGATGCTGACATGCCAGTCGTTGTCGTCGCACCGAGCAATGAACTGCTGGAAAAACTTAAGTCGAATATTGAAGAAGTGCGTGCTCGTGGTGGCTTGCTGTATGTATTTGCGGATGCGGATGCGGGCTTTGAAGCTGATGAAACCATGAAGATCATCACTATGCCTCACGTAAGCGAAATCACAGCCCCTATCTACTACACGATTCCGATGCAGCTGCTATCGTACTATGTCGCGCTCATCAAAGGGACAGATGTAGATCAACCACGTAACTTGGCAAAAGCGGTAACGGTAGAGTAACTTAATCCAGAAAACAGAGTTTCATACTGTAATTAAGGCTCAAATATAAACCAAGATTCTCAAGTTGAGAGTCTTGGTTTTTTTATGTGCGCCTTTCGGGAGCCCACGTTGCGTGTGACAAGAGCAGTCACTCAGTGACTGCTCTATTACTTTCAGCTTACGCTTTTACAAACGGTTTAGTTTTACGCTTCTCAACTATTTAAGAAACGAAGGAATGCGATTTTCGTATTCAGCGATTTTGTCTTCGTGTTGAAGAGTTAAGCCTATGTTATCTAAACCGTTTAATAGACAGTGGCGACGGAACTCGTCAATCTCAAATGTGTATTCTTTTCCATTTGCGCGAACCACGTTGGCTTCTAGATCAACTTCTACTTGCGCGCCTTCATTGGCTTCAACAAATTGGAAGATCTCATCGACTTCTTGCTCTGTGAGACGAACTGGTACCATCTGGTTGTTGATAGAGTTACCGTAGAAGATATCGGCAAAGCTTGGTGCGATCATTGCTTTGATGCCGTAATCTGCTAGTGCCCAAGGCGCGTGTTCACGGGATGATCCACAACCAAAGTTTTCACGAGCAAGAAGAATCGAAGCGCCTTGATAACGAGGAGCATTCATTACGAATTCTGGATTGGGTTGCTCACCTGCATCATCAAGGAAGCGCCAATCATGGAATAAATGTTTACCAAATCCTAGGCGAGAAACCTTTTGTAGAAATTGTTTGGGGATAATAGCATCGGTATCGACATTCGCTGCATCTAGAGGAACAACCAAGCCTGTGTGTTGTTTAAAACCTGACATTTGTTCTCTCCTTAGTCCAATTCACGAATATCAACAAAGTGACCAGCAATAGCGGCTGCCGCTGCCATCGCTGGGCTCACTAGATGGGTACGACCGTCACGGCCTTGGCGACCTTCAAAGTTACGGTTTGAGGTTGATGCACAACGCTCATGTGGACCTAGGCGGTCATTGTTCATTGCCAGACACATAGAACACCCTGGTAGGCGCCACTCAAAGCCGGCGTCTTTAAAGATGATATCCAAGCCTTCAGCTTCTGCCTGCGCTTTTACCTGTTCAGAGCCAGGTACGATAAGCGCCTGTACGTTGTCAGCGACTTTGCGTCCTTTGGCGATTTCAGCCGCGGCACGCATATCTTCGATACGAGAGTTCGTACAAGAGCCGACAAAAACTTTATCTACTTTGTAGTCAGATAGCGCTTTGCCTGCTTCTAGCCCCATGTAGGCTAAGGCTTTTTCTGCTGATGCTTTTTCTACAGGGTCCGCAAAGCTTTCAGGAGCAGGGATTGGCTCATCGACAGCGATGACCTGACCTGGGTTTGTTCCCCAAGTGATCTGAGGCTTAATGTCTGCTGCGTTAAGTGTGACAACCGCATCAAACTCTGCATCATCATCCGTTTTTAGTGATTTCCAGTATTCAATTGCCGCGTCTAGATCTTCACCTTGTGGTGCGAACTTGCGGCCTTTGATGTATTCGAATGTGGTTTCATCGGGTGCGATTAGACCCGCTTTCGCCCCCAATTCGATAGCCATATTACAGACTGTCATGCGACCTTCCATTGTAAGATCGGTAATCGCTTCACCGCAGAACTCGACCACATATCCCGTACCGCCAGCCGCCGTGGTTTCACCGATGATAGCAAGTACGATATCTTTTGCTGTGATGCCCGGTGCAACCTTACCTTTCACTTCGATTTTCATGGTTTTGGCGCGCGCTTGCTTTAGCGTTTGAGTCGCTAAAACGTGCTCCACTTCTGACGTACCGATACCAAAAGCTAGCGAGCCAAATGCACCATGGGTTGCTGTGTGTGAGTCACCACAGACAATCGTCATGCCCGGAAGCGTAATGCCTAGCTCTGGGCCCATAACGTGCACAATGCCTTGGTATTTGTGATTAATGTCGTACAGGGTGACACCAAATTCTTCACAGTTTTTCGATAGTGTTTCCATCTGGATACGTGCCATCTCGCCGGAGGCATTGATGTCTTTCGTCTGGGTGGAAACGTTGTGGTCCATGGTGGCAAACGTCTTGCCAACTTGACGTACTTTACGGCCTTTTTCGCGCAAGCCATCAAAAGCTTGTGGAGAGGTCACTTCATGCACTAAATGACGGTCGATGTACAAGATAGGGTTTTCACCCTCTGCGGCCACAGCAACGTGTGCGTCGTAGACCTTTTCGTATAGTGTTTTGCCCATTATTACTGTCCTGTGTGTTGCTCCTGACAACGGCTTATCAGGAGCAAATAATTATTATGAATTTAGAATGTACTCGGCGATTTTGTCGCCCATTTCTGCAGTTGAAAGTGCTGGATTATTACCTGCTAGATCCGCTGTCAGCTCTCCAGCAGAAAGGGCTTTGGATACAGCAACTTCGATATCCTGAGCAGCAGCTTCTTCACCTAAGCTGTACCGCAGCATGAGTGCGGCAGAGAGGATTTGCGCAACTGGGTTGGCGATGTTTTTACCTGCAATGTCTGGTGCACTACCCCCTGCTGGTTCGTAGAGGCCGAATTTACTCTCATTTAAAGAGGCTGAAGGCAACATGCCCATAGAACCAGTGATCATGGCACATTCATCAGAAATGATATCGCCGAAAATATTTGAGCAAAGCATAACGTCAAACTGGGCTGGATCTTTGATGAGCTGCATTGTCGCATTGTCGATATACATGTGTGATAGCTCGACATCTGGGTAATCTTTAGCTATTTCTTCGACTACTTCTCGCCATAGAATCGAGCTCTGCAGAACATTGGCTTTATCGATAGAACATACTTTCTTGTCACGCAAACGCGCGGACTCAAAGGCAATCTTTGCAATGCGCTCAATTTCAAAACGATGATAAACTTCAGTATCAAACGCTTTTTCATTTGCGCCTTCACCCTCACGGCCTTTTGGTTGACCGAAGTAGATTCCTCCAGTCAGTTCACGTACCACGACAATATCAAAGCCGTTGCCAGAAATATCTGCGCGCAGTGGTGAGAACGCCTCTAGACCCTTGTGAATTTGCGCTGGGCGTAAATTACAGAAAAGTTGGAAGTGCTTACGTAGTGGGAGTAGAGCGCCACGTTCCGGTTGATCATTTGGTGGTAAATGTTCCCATTTAGGGCCACCAACAGAGCCAAATAATACGGCATCGGATTCTTCACAGGCTTTGATTGTGCTGTCCGGAAGTGGGCAACCGTGATTGTCAATAGCGATACCACCAACATCGTGTTCATCGCGAGTCAATTCGATAGAGTGTTTCTTTTCGATGGCATCTAGCACTTTGTGTGCTTGCTGCATTACTTCTGGGCCAATACCGTCTCCTGGTAGCACGGCAATTTTGTAAGATTTGTCTGTCATGGTAATCCTTTAATTTTTTATTTTGGTTCCAGGGGAACGACTCTCGTCCCTGGAGTCTATTTATACTGTTGCGATTTTTTTCTGTTTAATTTCTGCAATTTTGTCGGCACGGTGAATGCTGTTGATTACATGCAATAGCGCCTGACCAGAAGCTTCTACGATATCGGTGGAAACACCGGTACCGTGGTATTTTCGGCCTTTATAGTTAGCGATGATGTCTGCTTGACCTAAACCGTCTTCACCTTCGCCTTTAGCTGTCAGATCAAACTTATCTAGCACGATATCATAACCTGTCACGCGATAGATACATTGGTATAGAGCATCAACTGGGCCATTACCTACCGCGGCTTCGCATTGCTCTTCATCACCACATTGCAATTTGATACTGGTGGTTGCCATGACGCTGCCGGACTGAACGCTTAGGTAGTTTAGCTTGTAGAAATCGTCTTCTTCGCGAAGGTTTGAGAAGTGCATCAAGGCTTCTAAATCGTAGTCGAACACTTGTCCTTTACGATCTGCAAGCTTCAAGAAATCTTCATACAAAGCCTCTAGGCTGTATTCTTCCTCTTTGTAGCCCATGCTATCCATGTGGCTTTTCACTGCGGCGCGACCACTCCGACTGGTTAAATTCAATGCCTGATTCTTAAGGCCAATTGACTCGGGCGTCATGATCTCATAGGTGTTTTTATTCTTTAGCATGCCATCTTGGTGGATGCCGGAAGAGTGGCTGAATGCGTTGGCACCAACAATGGCTTTATTGCTCTGGATAGGCATGTTACATAGCTGACTGACCAATTTGCTGGTGCGATGAATCTCATCGTGCTTAAGACCCGTGTGAACCCCTAAGAATTCCTGACGAGTTTTGATGATCATGGCTATTTCTTCTAGAGAACAGTTACCGGCACGCTCACCAATACCATTAATCGTTCCTTCTATCTGGCGTGCTCCTGCTTGCACGGCAGCAATCGAGTTCGCAACCGACATGCCCAAGTCGTCGTGACAGTGAACAGAAATGATGGCTTTATCAATGTTAGGAACACGGTTAAATAAGGTTTGAATGATACCGCCAAACTCATTGGGTACTGTGTAGCCCACTGTGTCCGGGATGTTGATAGTCCTAGCACCTGCATCAATTGCCGCTTCGACCATGCGACATAAGTTGTCAATTGGAGTGCGTCCTGCGTCTTCACATGAGAACTCGACATCATCCGTATATTGACGAGCATGTTTAACTGCTTTGACTCCCATTTCTACGACATCATCGTAACTGCGGCGTAGTTTATCTTGAACATGAACAGTGGAAGTAGAAATGAAGGTGTGAATTCGGAATTGCTCAGCAACTTTTAAAGCTTCAGCCGCGGCATCGATGTCTTTCGCAACGGCACGCGAAAGGGCACAGATTCGGCTGTCTTTAATGTGTTTGGCGATGGTTTGTACTGACTCGAAATCACCAGGCGAAGACACAGGAAAGCCGGCTTCAATCACATCAACGCCGAGTCTTTCCAGCGCATAGGCAATCTGCAGTTTCTCTTTAACTGTCAAGCTTGCTGACAACGCTTGTTCGCCATCACGTAATGTGGTGTCGAATATTATGACTTGATCGTTCATGTTGCTTCCTTCCTGATGTTTGTGTTTTGTACGCAGTAAATCGTTTTCTTCCGCTTAGCTATAAAAAGCTAGGTATAAAAAAACCCGCATCTGTGTGCGGGTTTGTGAAATCTTGTTGTGGTTATTTTTCTTCCACAGCCTACCCGCGCGATCTGGTCACGATAAGGAGGAGGCTCAGCAGGATAGAAAAACGCTTCATCATTGTTAACGGTTCCTGTAAGGGCGTTAAATAAACCACAAAATTAAGTTAACAAATTAGTACCGCACTCCACAGTGCACGTCAACCCTTAAGTTGTTTTTTTATTCATCAATAAGTAAATGAAAAGAAATAGTGGGATTATTCATAGTGAATTTGCTGGATTAAGCCAATCAAGCATAGAAGCAATCAATGGTAAGGCCTGTTCGCCAGTTACATCTTTGGTTTACCCCTCGCGCGCTATTGTGGACGACAAGATCAAATAACAAGAGAAAAGTGGTCGTGCACTCTTGTACCCATCGTTAGATTGGATTTTGACAATGTAACTGAATCAACCTCAAAGCTTCACTGATTTGTCATTTCAGTCTCTTAAGTTTGAAGGCATAACCGCGGTAACAAGGAGCCGGTCATGCGTTCAATCGAGCCTATTGCCAAGTTTGATCTGGCGTTTTCACTATTTTGCTTGCAACATAAATTCTCTTATCCGCTTTCCCGCTTGAGTAAAGCGATATCGCATACAGGGGATGGGCATTTGTATGCTGTTATTGGTTTGCTCGCTTGGGGGCTAGGTGGGGAAACAGGCACGCTCTTTCTGCTGGCTGGTTTACTTGCTTTTGTGGTGGAGCTTCCGATTTATTGGGCAGCGAAAAATGTCTTCAAGCGTCGCCGTCCGGAAGAGCTGTCTGAGTTGGTCACTTCGTTCATCACCCCTTCAGATCGTTATAGCTTACCTTCAGGCCATACCGCCGCCGCTTTCTTAATGGCTACATTGATCAGTGTCTTTTATGTCGAGCTCGAATTGTTTGCTTTTGCTTGGGCTACGTTGATTGCTACTTCGCGTATTTTACTCGGCGTACACTTTTTGACTGATGTGGTGTTGGGGGCTCTGCTGGGTATTGGCTGCGCGCAAATGGCACTATCTGTGATTATGGGAGCGTAACGAATGAGAATCCTCTACGGTGTTCAAGGAACAGGTAATGGTCATATCGCTCGTGCGAGAGCGATGAGCTATGCACTTAAGAAGCGTGGTATTGAGGTTGAGTTCCTTTTCTCTGGCCGCGCCGCCGATAAGTATTTCTCCATGGAAGCGTTTGGTGATTATCAAACACGGCGTGGCTTAACATTCGTAACTGAAAATGGTCAGGTCAGCTATCAAAAAACCTGTTTCAGTAATAACCTATTAGCCTTCTACCAAGAAGTGAAGCAGCTTGATTTAAATCACTTTGATTTAGTGCTGAATGACTTTGAGCCAGTGTCTGCTTGGGCGGCGAAAATGCGAGGTAAAGCGTCTATCAGCATTAGCCATCAAAATGCATTTCGTTACTCAGTGCCACTCAGGGGAGCAAGCTGGCTAGACAAAAAAATCGTCAAGTACTTTGCGCCTGCGCAGCATCATATCGGCTTACATTGGTATCATTTTGATCAGCCCATTCTTCCTCCTATCGTTCATACCCATAAAGAGCACGTCGTAGGCGAAGATTTTGTCCTCGTATATCTGCCGTTCGAGAGCATTCATGATATTGCCGAATTATTGCTACGTTTCTCACAGCAGCGATTTGTTTGCTTTCATCCTGAGGTGATGGAAGAACAGATTGTCGACAATGTTCACTATTTGCCACTCAGTTTCCAAGGGTTTCAATATTCGCTTAATCGTTGTAATGGTGTCATTGCCAATGGTGGTTTTGAGTTGCCCTCTGAAGCGTTGACGCTAGGTAAGAAGTTATTACTCAAACCACTCAGCGGGCAATTTGAACAGATGAGCAATGTTGCAACACTGGAGGAGCTGGGATTAGCCAGCTGTATGGAGATGCTTGATGCCTCTGTTGTACGTCGTTGGTTAGATGAAGAGCAGGCTGAAAGTGTCAGCTACCCCGATGTGGCTGACGCGATTGCAGATTGGCTGCTCAAAGAGGACTGGGAGAATAAGATGGAGTTGACTCAGAGTCTCTGGGATAAAGTTGATTTCCCTAGTTACGTTACTAATATTTAGCTCACTATTATGTCTTCATGACTTCAACAGCATCAAATTATTGATGCTGTTTTTGTTTCAACCTATGGAATTATTTTTCTTGCAAATAGTTCCGGTCTGACTCTTCACACTCCCCCATAGACTTAATTGATCCATTAAATCCTTACAGTATGAGAGATTTATACTTTTTTACATATGTCGTAAGTTAATGATTAATAAGTTTAATTTTATGACTTAAGTAAAAAATACTGATTAATTATCAATCTTGTTGCTAATCATTGATTGATTCGTTGATAGTAGAAATCCGCCAGAACACATCTGACGGATAAATATAACAAGATCTGGGTTATCTATTCCCAACCAACATTCATTTTAAGAACCATTTACATTGACGAATACAAGAGGCTTGCCTGATGATTGATAAAAAAGAGTCTATGAGTGCGATTGCTAGCTACCGAATGGAAAGCACTCTACGTGGAGTAGATCTAAACCTTCTCACTGTGTTTGATGCAGTAATGCAAGAGCAAAATATTACCCGTGCCGCTCATAACCTTGGCATGTCTCAACCCGCAGTTAGTAATGCTGTAGCACGTCTAAAAGTTATGTTTAATGACGAGTTATTTATGCGTCAGGGACGTGGCATTCAGCCGACTCAGCGTGCACGCCAGCTATTTGGCCCTGTTCGCCAAGCACTGCAACTTATCCGTAATGAGCTGCCAAGCTCTATTTTCTCGCCTGAAACATCAACGCGTTTGTTCAAACTGGCGATTTGCAGCCCATGTGATATGCGCTTTGCACCAAAGATTATGTCGACAATTCATGATCAGGCTCCTAATGTTCAACTTCACCTTGATGCGGAATTTGATCGCCAACTGGCTGAAAGAATGCGCTACCAAGAAATCGACTTTGTGATTGATTACGCTCGCTTTGATGAGCAAGGTTTCTCAAGCACAGAAATCTTCCAAGATGAGCTAGTGGTAGTGGCGTCTAAGTCTCACCCACGTATCCAAGAAGCCGTAACGGCAGACCTTCTGAAAGGTGAACGTCATGCGAAACTGTCTCGCGTACATGGTCAACGTAGCTTCTCAGAGCAAGCATATTGCGACTTAGATGTTCAGGCATACTATGAAGGCACCAGCCTGAGCAATGTTCTTTATGTTGTAGGTCAGTCTGAACTTGTTACGATTGCACCACGCTGGATGGTAGAAAACGCAGCGAACAAAGATCAGTTACAAGTGTTGGATTTTCCATTCGAGAATAGCAAAATTAGCGGCTTCCTAAGCTGGCATGAATCAAGCGAAAAAGACAAAGGTCATATCTGGCTACGTGACCAGCTAATGATGATCTGCGGTGAAGTCGTTGCTCTAGACTAATTAGCTGTTATTTAAGAGAAGAATGAAACCTTGGGTGTCGATAAGGCATTCAAGGTTTTTTACTATTTAATTGATAAGTTTGATACCCGTCAGTTGCCTTTTACGAACTGAAATGTACACTTGTGCGCTGAAAAAGCTTACAGGTGTAAGCTAAAGGTAGAAGAGATGACCAACTTAGATTTTCATGTTGTAAAAAGAATTCGTGAACAGATTGCCAAGAGTGGTGATCGTATTGCTCTCAAACACAAAGTGGGCGATATGTGGAATGGCATTAGCTGGAAGCAGTTTGGCCAGCAGGTGGATGCTTTATCACTGGCGTTGTTGACGCACAATATTAAAGTCCAAGATAAAATCGGTATCTTTGCCAACAATATGCCGCAGTGGACAATCGCAGATATTGCGGCGTTACAAGCTCGTGCTGTGACTGTGCCTATCTACCCAACCAATACAGCGGCTCAATCCTCTTATATTTTGCAAAATGCCGATGTTCGTATTCTCTTTGTCGGTGAACAAGCGCAACTGGATGCGGCCATCTCTATTTTTGAACAATGTCCACAGTTGGAACTGATTGTGGTCATGTCTGACGATATTAGTACGGGTTTACCTTCATTTGTCCGTACTTGGCAGCAATTTTTAGCTGCCGCAGATGGTGCAATGCAAAGCGAGTTAGATGAGCGTTTAGCCAACGCTAATATTGATGACCTTCTGACTCTGATATACACCTCTGGCACGACAGGTCAGCCTAAAGGGGTCATGCTGGATTATCGTAATATTGCCGCTCAACTAGAAGGACATGATTCGCGCCTGAGCTTAACCCAAGACGATGTTTCGCTTTGTTTCCTTCCTTTGTCACATGTGTTTGAACGAGCGTGGACTTTCTATGTGCTCTACCGTGGTGCGACGAACTGCTATTTGCAAGATACCATGCAGGTGCGTGAAGCACTGAGTGAGGTTCGCCCAACAGTCATGTGTGCGGTTCCGAGGTTCTACGAAAAGATCTTCTCCGCGATTCATGAAAAAGTCGCTAAAGCACCCATGATTCGCAAAGTTTTGTTCACATGGGCTGTGAACATGGGGGCCAAAATGGCGGCTTGTGCTCAGGAAGGGCGAGAACCATCCTTAGTCTTGAAAAAATCTCATCAGTTAGCCGATAAGTTAGTGCTTTCTAAGTTACGTGCACTATTGGGTGGACGAATTAACTTTATGCCTTGTGGTGGAGCGAAACTGGATGAAACAATTGGTCGCTTTTTCCATGCAATGGGGATCAACGTCAAGCTGGGCTATGGCATGACAGAAACTACGGCCACGGTCTCCTGTTGGGGGGATAATAGTTTTAACCCAGACTCTATTGGGACGGCGATGCCCGGTGCACAAGTGAAAATCGGCGAGAATAATGAAATTCTTGTGCGTGGCCCTATGGTGATGCGTGGTTATTACAAGATGCCGGAAGAAACGGCGAAGACTTTTGATGAGCATGGCTTCCTCAAAACTGGTGATGCGGGCCATATTGATGAGGATGGTCATCTGTTTATTACCGACCGCATCAAAGAATTGATGAAGACGTCTGGTGGAAAATATATTGCGCCTCAGATGATTGAAGGAGCAATCGGTAAAGACCACTTTATCGAGCAGATCGCCGTGATTGCGGATACGCGCAAGTTCGTTTCCGCATTGATAGTGCCGTGCTACGACAGTCTGGAGGAGTACGCGAAAGAACTGAACATCAAGTACCATGATCGTGTTGAACTGATTAAGCATCATCAAGTGGTGGAGATGTTGGAAAAGCGAGTGAATGACCTACAAAAAGAGCTTGCCAAGTTTGAACAGGTGAAGAAGTTCAAGCTGCTACCCAAAGCATTTTCGATGGACGAAGGGGAGTTGACGCCTACTCAAAAACTGCGGCGTAAGGTCATTAATGACAAATACCAAGATGAAATCGAAGAAATGTACACTGATAATGCAGTAAAAAAGTGATTCTTGAACAGGTTAATTTTTAAAGTGCTTAAAAATCCCTCAATCTAGCTTTAGTGGCTGATGAGGGATTTTTTATACCTCACTTTTACGAGATAGGTTGGTTTCAATGTTGTAAAAGTGCATTACTGGATAATATTTTATTCTGTATTTCTACTGTTAATTTTGCAAACTATCTATTTGTTTCTGTGTGTTTGGTGTTCCTTCCTTATATTAGTTTGATAAGTAGCATCTTGTTTAAAATGAGAGTTAAGTCGCATTAGATCCTTTGATAAGAAAACGTTACATTTGTTGCGTGAACTTGTTTTCTGTTACGACAGAACAAGACATAGCCGAAAAGTGGAAGTATTTCGATTTAGGCTACGAATAAGCCCTAGACTATGTAAAACCAGCCCAATTAGTTGACCTTATTAATTGGTAAACTGGTGAGGAGAATAATATGGCAGCAATGTTGTCCGGTGCGGAGATGGTTGTTCAATCTCTGATCGAAGAAGATGTTGAACAAATTTTCGGGTATCCAGGCGGTTCTGTTTTGGATATCTACGATGCTCTTCATGCTAAGACAGATCAAATCAAGCACGTCCTAGTTCGTCATGAACAAGCCGCTACCCATATGGCAGATGGCTATACCCGTGCAACTGGCAAACCAGGCGTAGTTCTGGTGTGCTCAGGTCCAGGCGCGACCAATACTGTGACAGGTATTGCGACCGCGTATATGGACTCAATTCCAATGATCGTGATTTCAGGTAACGTACCTAACAACCTGATTGGTAATGATGCCTTCCAAGAGTGTGATATTGTCGGTGTCTCGCGTCCGATTGTTAAGCATAGCTTCTTGGTAAAGAAAGCAGAAGATATTCCTGAAATCATGAAGAAAGCTTTCTATATTTCGACAACAGGGCGCCCTGGCCCAGTTGTTATCGATCTGCCTAAAGATGTAATGAATCCGCAGATCAAACTGCCATATGAATACCCTGCGACTATCTCAATGCGTTCGTACAAACCAACCACATCGGGGCATAAAGGCCAAATCAAAAAAGCTTTGAAAGCATTACTTGCAGCGAAAAAACCTGTGCTTTATGTCGGTGGTGGCGCGGTTATTTCAGAAGCCGATGAGCAGATTCTGAAGCTATCAGAGGCGTTAAACTTACCTGTCGTTAGTACCTTGATGGGGCTAGGCGCCTTCCCGGGTACGCATAAAAATTCTCTTGGTATGCTGGGGATGCACGGTGTGTATGAGGCCAATATGGCCATGCACAACGCAGACTTAATCTTTGGTATCGGTGTGCGATTTGATGATCGAACCACCAACAATCTGGAAAAGTATTGTCCGAATGCCAAAGTAATGCATATTGATATTGACCCGTCATCTATCTCGAAAAACGTCAAAGCAGACCTGCCTATCGTTGGCTCAGCTGAGAAAGTGCTGGCGAGTATGGTGTCACTGCTGGAAGAGCAAGGCGCGACCAATGATGGCGAAGCACTTCAAAGCTGGTGGGATGATATCCAGACTTGGCGTGACCGTGAATGCCTGTCTTATGAATCCACGCCTGAGCGTATTAAACCTCAACAGGTGATTGAAGTACTACACAAGCTGACGAATGGCGATGCGTACGTTGCTTCTGATGTGGGTCAGCACCAGATGTTTGCAGCGCTTTACTATCCGTTTAATAAACCACGTCGCTGGATTAATTCTGGTGGTCTCGGCACGATGGGCTTCGGTCTGCCAGCTGGCCTTGGGGTTAAATTTGCTAAGCCTGATGAAGAGGTGGTAGTGGTGACCGGTGATGGTAGTATCCAGATGAACATTCAGGAACTGTCAACGGCGCTGCAATATGATATCCCAGTCAAGATCATTAACCTGAATAACCGTTTCCTAGGTATGGTGAAACAGTGGCAAGACATTGTTTACCAAGGAAGGCATTCTAACTCATATATGAGCTCCGTTCCGGACTTCGTTGCGATTGCTGAAGCGTACGGACATGCGGGGATTCGCATTGAAACTCCAGACCAGCTTGAGTCTGGTTTGAAACAAGCATTAGAAATGAAAGATCGTTTAGTGTTTGTTGATATCAATGTTGATGAAACTGAGCATGTGTACCCAATGCAAATCAAAGGCGAAGGTATGGACAAGATGTGGCTAAGCAAAACGGAGAGAACATAATATGAGACACATTATTTCACTGCTAATGGAAAACCAACCGGGGGCATTATCCCGAGTGGTAGGTCTGTTCTCACAACGTGGCTACAACATTGAGTCACTAACTGTATCACCGACAGATGATGAAACGCTGTCGCGCTTGAACATCACAACGATTTCCGATGATATGCAGCTTGAACAGATCCAGAAACAGCTCAATAAGTTGATTGATGTGCTCAAAGTTCAGGAAGTCACTGAGCTTGATCATATTGAGCGTGAGCTGATGATGGTCAAAGTGAAAGCCAGCGGTTTTGCTCGCGCCGAAGTAAAGCGTACAGCGGATATCTTCCGTGGTCAGATTGTTGATGTCACCGCCTCTCAATACACGGTTCAACTGGCTGGTACTAGTGAAAAGCTCGATGCGTTCATTCAAGCGATTTCAGAAGTGACTGATGTCATTGAGGTTGCCCGAAGTGGTGTGGTAGGGATTGCACGCGGTGAGCGTTCGCTGAAGCCTTAAGCTGATACAAGCTGCTAAAAAAAGCCTTAGTCATGGACTAAGGCTTTTTTGTTTAGGGATTATTTGTTAAGGAAGTTGACCGCTTTATCTGGGAAATCGGTAAACAGACCATCTACTTTGACTTGATTATAGAAGATATCCATCATGCCCTCGAAGCTATCCGTGTAACTTGGAATACGGCCTGGGTCTGCTCGGAAAGTGTATGGGTGAACATCTAGGCCTGCTGCTTTTGCCTCTTTCATCAACGGCTTGATAATAATGTTATCTTTGGTTGATTTATCATCGACCAGCATTGGTTTCCAAGGGCCAATACCTTCGGCGTACTTGGCAACTTCCTTCATTGCGCCTGATTCGAACATCCAATCATAGCTGTACGGGGCTGCCGTATCACCTTGGTAGACCATGGTTTCGTTCCAGTCAGTGTAAGCCATCAGCTGCACTAACTTGAGATCCATGTCCATACTAGGCATGAGTTCATCGTTAATGCGTTTGAGCTCATTGGCGTCAAAGCATTGCAAGTACACTTTGTCATCCTGACTGTCATAGCCGTACTGTTTTAATAACTTAAGCACTGCGGAAGAGATATCTTTGCCTTCATGACGGTGGAACCAAGGGGCTTTGATTTCAGGGTAGATACCAATATCGTAACCAAGTGTCTTGTTGAGCCCTTGAATCAGCTCAATTTCTTCGGCCAGTGTAGGGACGCTGAAGTCGGACTTCCACATCGGAAAACGGGTTGGATAACCCGCGACTTTATTGCCATTGTCGTCAATATTGAACCCTTCTGTCACCTTCAATGTTTTGATTTCGGCGAGCGTAAAGTCAATCGCATAATAGCGGCCATCAGCGCGAGCACGATCAGGGTAGCGCTCTGCGATATCGGTGACCCGATCAAGGTAATGATCGTGTAAAACAACCAGTTGATCGTCTTTGGTCATAACGACATCTTGCTCAATGTAGTCCGGTTTCATTGCATAAGCTAATGCCTTAGCCTCTAAAGTGTGCTCGGGTAGGTAACCTGAAGCACCCCGGTGAGCGATGACCAGAGGATGAGCTATGGCACTGGTTGATAGGCTAAGAGCCAGAAACGTAGCGCAAACTGACGTTGTTTTCATTGTTCTTTCCTTGATTGATATAGAGGTAGCATGGCTACCTCTGTTATAGATATTAAGCGAGTGCCGCTTTTTCACTGTCTTTTTGTTTATGGTGATCACGTTCGCCAACAAATGCATACACTAGGCAGACGATGGATGCGATACAAGAAGCGATAAGAATGGCAAAGCCACCATCCCAACCAAAGTGATCCACGGTATAACCTAGAATCGCATTAGCGGCAACCGCACCACCAAGATAGCCAAACAAGCCTGTTAGACCTGCTGCGGTACCTGCGGCTTTTTTCGGTGCTAACTCGAGAGCGTATAGGCCAATCAGCATTACTGGGCCGTAAATCAGGAAGCCGATTGCGACGAGTGCCATCATGTCGACAGCAGGATTGCCAGCAGGGTTGAACCAGTAAATCAATACAGCAATAGTGACGAGTGCCATGAATAAGATGCCAGCTGGAGCACGGCGCCCTTTGAACAACTTATCGGAAATCCAACCACACAGTAACGTTCCTGGAATACCCGCCCACTCGTAAAGGAAGTAAGCCCATGAAGATTTATCAACCGTGAAATCTTTCGCTTCTTTGAGGTAAACGGGAGCCCAGTCAAGCACGCCGTAACGAATTAAATAGACAAATGCGTTTGCAATGGCGATTGACCAAAGCAGTTTGTTAGAAAAAACGTATTTGAAGAAGATTTCTTTCGCCGTCATTTCCTGTTCATGCGATTTATCGTAATCATCTGGATAGTCATTTTTGTATTCTTCAATCGGAGGCAAGCCGCAAGATTGAGGAGTGTCTCGAACTGTCATCCAGATGAAGATAGCAACCAACGTGGCAAAAAAAGCAGGAACGTAAAAAGCGGTGCGCCAGTCGTCATTAAATGCCCAAAGTCCAAGGATAAAGAGAGGACCAATCAAACCACCACCCACGTTATGGGCCACATTCCATACTGAAACGATTTCACCACGTTCCTTGCGTGACCACCAATGCACCATGGTTCTACCACAGGCAGGCCATCCCATGCCTTGGAACCAACCGTTGAGGAAAAGCAGGATGAACATTGCCGTGATACTGCCTGTTGCCCATGGCATAAAGCCGAAGCAGAACATGATCAATGCCGACATCAGTAAGCCGCCACTGAGGAAGTAACGAGGGTTAGAGCGGTCAGAGACACTGCCCATTAAAAACTTGGATAAACCGTACGCAATTGATACAGCAGCAAGTGCAACCCCAAGGTCACCACGGCTGAATCCTTGCTCAATTAGGTAAGGCATTGCCAAACTGAAGTTTTTACGGACTAGGTAATAGCCAGCATAGCCGACGAAAATACCGATAAAGAGTTGCCAACGTAATCGGGAATAGGTGCCGTCGATGCTATCTGAAGATAAGCGATCGATGTGCGCCTTAGGTTTGAAGATTCCAAACATGAGGACCTCATTTTTATTGTGCGATGGTAAGGTAAAGGAAAGTGAACGAGCAAAATTTATTTCGTTCGAAAGTGTTGGGCATTGTATGAATAATGGTATTAATTTCTGTGATAAATGTTGCATAAGTATTAAATTTTACTTAAATACAGAAAGTTAGAAGGGAAAATTTCGATGTCGATTCCGGATTACGCACTTTTGGTTACGAACGAAAACTTTTCTATCGAACAGCTTTTGTTCATAAGAGAACATTAATTAGAGAGGGAATAAGAAAGGCTGGATTTATGAAGCAGAAACAAAAAGCCACCGCACAGACGGTGGCTCTTTTCTGGAAGGCGAAAGTTTAATGAAGGATACGTGCGCGTAGTGTCCCTTCGATCCCTTTGAGTTTCTTCAGCGCTTCTTCTGAGCGACTGGTTTCAACGTCGATCACAACATAACCAATATTCGCATTGGTTTGTAGATACTGACCGGCGATGTTGATACCTTCTTCTGCAAAAATGGTGTTGATTTGCGTCAGGATGCCAGGGCGGTTTTTGTGGATATGCAGTAGACGTGAGCAATCACGATGCTCAGGCAGAGAAACCTCAGGGAAGTTAACACTCGAAAGTGTCGAACCATTGTCAGAGTATTTCGCTAGCTTGCCTGCCACTTCAACACCAATATTCTCTTGCGCTTCTTGTGTTGAGCCGCCGACGTGTGGTGTCAGGATAACATTGTCAAACTTTTGCAATGGTGACTCAAATGGGTCTGCGTTGGTTTTAGGCTCGGTTGGGAATACGTCAATCGCGGCCCCGGCAAGGTGGCCTGATTCCATCGCATGACAAAGTGCTTCAATATCGACCACAGTGCCCCGTGCGGCGTTGATGAAAATTGAGCCCGGTTTCATACGAGCAAATTCTTCCGCACCCATCATGTTTTTGGTACCCGCGGTTTCTGGAACGTGCAGAGAAATCACATCACACTTGTTTAGTAGTTCACTCATGGTATGCACTTGAGTGGCGTTACCAAGTGATAGTTTGTTCTCAATATCGTAGAAGTAAACACGCATCCCTAGGTTTTCCGCGATAATACCCAACTGCGTGCCGATGTGGCCATAGCCGATAATACCTAAACGTTTACCTCGTGCTTCGTACGAGTTGTCGGCGCTTTTTTTCCAGATACCACGGTGTGCTAGGGCGTTCTTTTCTGGAATCCCGCGCAGTAGAAGCAGGACTTGACCAAGAACCAATTCCGCTACACTGCGTGTGTTAGAAAATGGGGCGTTAAACACTGGAATACCGCGAACAGCGGCTGCATTAAGATCGACTTGGTTGGTACCAATACAGAAACAACCAATCGCTACGAGCTTCTCTGCTGCGTTAATCACTTCCTGCGATAGGTTAGTGCGGGAACGGATACCGATGAAGTGAACATCCTTCACTGCTTCTAGCAATTCGTCTTCCGGTAACGAGCCTTTGTGGTATTCAATATTGGTGTAACCAGCAGCCTGAAGCACCTCTACCGAAGATGGGTGAAGACCTTCAAGTAAAAGGATCTTAATTTTGTCTTTTTCCAGTGAAACTTTGGCCATTGTTTTCGTCCTTAAAATGGAAATTTGGGGCTTAACTGGCGCACAAGCGGTGTAATGTTATTAAAGCAAACGTTTTATTAGCAAAAAGCCTGACGCAAACGTTTTCCTTGTGCGTCTTCTGTTCACTAAGTTAACAAAAAAAATACACTTTGGGTAAGAAAATTACGGAATAAGGAATAATTTTTATAGGATAAAAGACAAAAACGGCACCTAATGGTGCCGTTTGTAATGAAATAACTGAAACTGTCTTCAATTAGTCTTCGATTTTAGCCCCTTGTGGCGTGCCAGTGATCACGACATCCGCACCACGGTGAGCAAACAAGCCAACCGTCACAACACCAGCGATAGCATTGATTTTATCTTCCATTTCTTTCGGGTTGGTGATCTGCATACCATGCACATCAAGGATCACGTTGCCGTTATCTGTTATCACACCTTCACGGTATACAGGATCGCCACCAAGTTTTACCATTTCACGGGCGACGTAAGAACGCGCCATTGGGATGACCTCTACAGGTAACGGGAACTCACCAAGAACGTCAACGGCTTTGGTGCCATCTACGATACAGACAAACTTATCGGAAATAGCGGCAACAATTTTCTCGCGTGTTAGCGCCGCACCACCACCTTTGATCATGTCGCGCGTTGCGTTGATTTCGTCAGCACCGTCAACGTAGACATCCAAGTTCGACACTTCATTACAATCGAAGACTTCAATACCTAAACCTTTGAGTTTTTCAGTCGATGCCTCTGAGCTAGAAACCGCACCTTTGATATCGTCTTTGATTGTACCGAGTGCATCGATGAAGTGATTTACCGTAGAACCTGTACCAACACCGACAATGCTGTCTTTTTCAACATACTTAAGTGCTGCCCAACCAGCTTCTTTCTTCATTTCATCTTGAGTCATGCCCATCTCCTGAACGAGGTTTGAAATTAACGTTTGCGGCGCGATTATATGATCAATCAGAGACTATTCCCAATCCCAGATCTGCTTTGGTGTCACTATTTTTGGCAAAGGTACATCCCAAGATTCAACAGGTAGCTTGTCGACTTGTTGGCAATCATGCGCAAGGCCGATAGGTTTAGCGCCTGACTTGTGGTGAAACCAAGGCTCTAGCGTCCGATCATAATAGCCGCCCCCCATTCCAAGTCGGTGGCCGTGATGATCAAAGGCGACTAAAGGGGTAGTAATGAGATCCAATTGTTGAACGGGGATAATACGCGTTTGATCTAGCTTAGGTTCTTGAATGTTATAGCGATTACGTACCATTGGTGTATCGCTATCATATCGAAGGAACAACAATTGGCCTGCTGAAAAAGGGTGAATAACAGGAAGGTAAATGTCTTTACCTTGCTGTCTGAGCCAGGCGATTAATGGAGCGGTATGGATCTCACCGTCAGTAGAAAGATACAGAGCAATATGCTGAGCTGAAGATAATTCTGGCAGTCGAGCAAATTGAGTGATCAAATCCGCTCCCGCTTTTAGCTGCGTCGCCTCATTGAGTTGATTGCGTCTGGTGCGGATGAGTTTTCTGAAGTCTTGTCGGGAAAGAGTCATAAGAGTACCCATAGTTACTGGGTACCGAGGAGGATACCCCAGAGTGCCGTTGGAGATTTTGACCCTTGAACCAGCTGGTTCAAGGCGGATCAGCAATGATAACCGTAGGCTTCTCGGTTCAAGCCGAGCTTGCTCAATAGCTATCAAGTACTAACCCTTGGGTATTGCTTATCGGCTCAGGGACGTAATCCCCTCACGAACACTCCAGGGTAAATTCTTGTTTGGCGGTAAAGGCTATTGCTGTCCTGGCTTTACTTTACTTAGTGCTTCCGTCAGTGATGCGCTGAGCTTTTCCAATTGCTCATTGAGTGCATTCTGCTGCTTTTCATCTACTGTATCACGGCTTTCGAGCTCATGACAGACGTTCAGAGCAACAAAGGTCAATAGTTGAACTTCATTGGTAATTTTGGTTTTTGCAGCCATGTCTTTTAAGCGTTCATCAAGGTTTTGAGCTGCATTACGCAAAGACTCTTCTTGTCCTGACGGGCAATTTACCAGAGTTAGCTTACCTAAAATTTCGACTTCAACTGCTTGATTACTCATACCGACTCTAAATGCGTTAGTAGGGGTGATGTGCAGACAATCACCGAGGGGGAAACTATAGGAAAAGGCTTGTTAAGATTCAAGCTTTTCCCCGCTAAGGTGAACAAATCATAACGCAATAACACAGTAATTGGGCAAATTGTGTAAAAGCTACCCACAATTGCGTAATCGCTCGTTTTCGCTGCTCTTGGTAAATGGTAGGATTGGCATTATTTAGCAAATTTTGGGTCTCTTTATGAGCGAACGCAATCTTCCAGAATACCTGACATTAGCAAGTGAACTTCAGTCTGCTGGTCTGGCGGTGAACCCTGCGGAACTGCATGGCCTTTTAGCGGGAATGCTAAGCGGTGGGTTAAGTCTGACAGACAAAAGCTGGCAACCGCTAATCTTTGATTACACCAATGATGGTATGGGCTGGCCTGCTAAGTCACTGCAATTAGCTCAGGCGACATTGGACGCAACCATCGTAGAATTTACCGGCTCAGGCATGGATATCTCAATGTTGATCCCTGATGAAGATGCCAGTGCAAGCCTGTTTGACACAGCAGATGGTGTCGCAGAATGGGTCAATCACTTCATTTCAGGTCTGGGGTTAGTTGGTGCTGAGCTGAAGAAAGCGTCTAAGGATGCCAAAGAAGCGCTGGCCGATCTGGAAGAGATTGCCAAGCTTGGCATTGATGAAGATGATGACATGGAAGAGCAGGCGCTGTTATTGGAGCAAGTGATTGAGCACGTTAAAGCTTGTGCGCTGACTATTCATTCTGAATTTGGCCAAAAGCCAGCAGAACAAAAAGCACCAACTATCCACTAATCAGGACTTCCCATGAAGCAGTTTGATGTTGTAATTGCTGGTGGTGCAATGGCGGGTATGACGCTGGCATTAGCGATTAATACACTTTCTCGACAGCCGATTTCTATTGCAGTTATTGAGCCTTATAAAGCTGATCACCAAGCTCACCCAGGCTTTGACTCCCGTTCTATCGCTCTATCATATGGCACCGTAAATATTTTAAAACAATTCGAGCTGTGGGAAGACATTTCAAAATTAGCGACCGCCATTGAACATATTCATGTATCTGATCGCTCGCATGCAGGCATGACAGACATCGACCATAAAACAGTGGGTGTAGAAGCTCTAGGCTATGTGGTCGAGTTAGCGGATATTGGTCGCTTGTATCATGATAAAGCGGCTCAAGATCCTAATATTACTTTGCTTTGCCCTGCATCGGTGAACCGTGTTGAACGTTTGCAGGAAGAAGTGCATGTTTCTCTTGATAATGAGCAGGTGATCAGTGGAAAGCTATTAGTCGCCGCTGATGGTGCGGTATCAACCTGTTGCCAGCAAATCGGATTAGAGCTCAACGAGCATGATTTTGAGCAAGTAGCAGTGATTGCCAATATCAAAACAGCTCAAGCTCACCAAGGTCGTGCGTTTGAGAGGTTCACTGCATCTGGTCCAGTCGCCTTGTTACCAATGAGCGAACAGCGAATGTCGTTAGTTTGGTGTTTAAGCTCAGATGATGCACAGCGAATCATGTCTCTGAGTGAAGACGCATTTCTTGAAGAGTTGCAGCAGGCTTTCGGTTGGAGACTGGGTAAGCTGGAAAAAGTCGGACAACGAGCTGACTATCCATTGCTGCTGCGTTACAGATCTCAGAACACCTCTCACCGATTTGCCCTTGTGGGGAATGCTGCCCAGACGCTGCACCCAATCGCTGGACAAGGCTTCAATTTAGGGATCCGGGATGTTGCGACATTAGCCGAAGCGATTGCCAATCATGAGCATGATCCAGGTGCATACTCGGTTTTACGCCAGTTTAAGCATCGTCGTGAAAGTGACCGCCGCGCGACCATCACTTTGACTTCGTCTTTGGTGCATATTTTTTCCAATGACTACCTTTCGTTGCGTATTGGCCGAAATATCAGTTTAGCAGCGATGGACAATATTCCAGCTTTAAAAGCCCCTTTATTAGCGAGAACTTTAGGTTTAGTTTCTCGCTAGCAGATTGAATAAGGATTGAATTTAGATGATGCAAAGCGTTGATATTGCAATTGTCGGTGGAGGCATGGTCGGTCTAGCTTTGGCGGCGGCGTTTAAAGAGACTGACCTGCGTATAGCAGTAATCGAAAGCCGTGTTCCGGATAGTGAACTGGCTGAACTACCAGATGTCCGCGTCTCAGCTTTGAGCCGTTCAAGTGAAAATATATTACGTAACTTAGGCGCATGGAATGGCATCGTACAGCGTCGCGCCGCACCGTATTCAGCCATGGAAGTATGGGAGCAAGATAGCTTTGCCCGGATTGAGTTTGATGCTCAGAAGTTAGCCCAGCCAGACTTGGGGCATATTGTTGAAAATCGTGTGATTCAGCTATCATTGCTTGAGCAGGTCAAGCAGCAGTCAAACGTTAGCTTATTTATGCCGACAAAATGCAGTTCGATGGCTATTGGTGAAAGTGAAGCTTGGTTAACGTTGGATAACGGTCAGTCCCTGACTGCTAAGTTGGTTGTTGGCGCGGATGGGGCTAATTCTTGGGTGCGCAAGCAGCAAGATATTCCTTTAACGCACTGGGACTATGGGCATAGCGCCGTTGTAGCGAATGTTTGGACAGCAGAAACGCACGACAGAGTTGCGCGTCAGATCTTTACACCACAAGGACCGCTGGCTTTTTTACCTATGGGTGAAAGCAATATGAGTTCGATTGTCTGGTCTACCGAACCGAATCGAGCCGACAGTTTAGTGGCCATGTCTGATGCTGAATTCAATAAAGCCCTGACGGCTGAATTTGATGCTCGACTAGGGTTATGTGAAGTCGTCGGACAACGCTTCGCTTTCCCACTCAAAATGCGTTATGCGCGAGACTTTGCCGTAGAGCGAGTTGCCCTCGTGGGGGATGCGGCTCATACCATTCACCCGCTAGCGGGGCAGGGTGTCAACCTTGGTTTGTTGGATGCTGCGAGTCTTGCCCAAGAGGTGATGACGTTATGGCGTAAAGGTGAAGACATTGGTGCTAAACGTAATCTCCGTAGTTACGAGCGCTGGAGAAAATCTGAAGCCGCGAAAATGATCGCAGCGATGCAAGGATTTAAAGATCTGTTTTCTGGGGATAACCCTGCGAAGAAGCTGGCGAGAGGTATTGGTATGGCGTTGGTTGGGCAATTGCCAGGAGCGAAAGATGAAATCATGAAACGTGCTCTTGGATTGAAAGGTGAGCTCCCTGCGCTAGCGCAATATCATGAGGCGACATTACCTTAGTTGTTTGTGTAAATCACAAAGGGTTGGCTAAAGCCAACCCTTTCTAATTCCTATTTACGCGTATGCGCAGCGTAGTCTCATTATTTCTTGGTTCACTTCTTTGACTGTCTGGAAATGTCGTCGCTCAGCCTTTTCCGGTAAGACGAGTTTACCGTTATCAAATTCAAACTTACCAATACCGTAGATATAAATCCTTCCCTTAAAGAGCCGACTTACGTGTTTAGCAATCATACTTGGTGTATAGCGCTTAAACAGTCTCATAGAGTAATCCTTATGTTTAGCAAGCACTGCAAAGTATACGATTTTCCGCCTATTTTTATGTGATTATGGTGGAGGAATATGCAGTTAAATGTGTTTTTTTGGATATTTGTGTTGTTGTAGGCAAAACTGCGGATAAATATCCATTTTATTGTGACAATTACCTCAGTTATGTTCTGTTTCTGGAACTCATCTTGGCTTATCACTCAGCGCAATAGTAAACCGGAGATTTATGACATTTATAAGAATAGTTTAACTTTTTTATAATATGCCAACTTACGGTAAATTTTTTGTATAAAAAAAGCCCGCTAAAATGCGGGCGAATAGTCACAGATGCATTACACAAAAAGTGGATGTCCTGAAACAATCAGTGGATTCACTTTTTCGTTGGAGAAGGAGTTGTATGCTTATTACTATTTAATCGCTCAGCAGCTAAACATACCAAGCTATACACCATAATTCGCTCGTACTTTACCCAACGAAAATAAGCTTAATCTAAAATATTGACTGTGACTATATATTCTTTATTTTTGAATAATAATTTATTTTATTGGAGTGCTTTATTGAGTGGCTTATCACGATTTTATGCAAATAGAATGAGTGATAAGAGAGGTAAATGATGGTTATATCACCTGCAGATGTCGGCAAAGATCGGGTTGCAGAGCCGGATCAAGTCGTCCCTGTGGAGGGCTAAACCTGCCATATTTGAGCCACTGCTTATGGTGACTTTGGATTCGTTTAAGATTTGGTTATCAAAAATGATCGGCATGTTAATCGGAAGCAGTAAGGGTGTGACGGTGCCAATTTGATAACCTGTAAGCTCTTCCACCATTGATAAATCCACACAGGTCATTCGTCGGCAGTCAAGCAATGAGCGCACTTTTTTAGGATCAACTGATTTGTCTCCTGGTGCACAAGCTAACGCATACAAGTTACCCATATCACGCAATAGGATCGATTTAACCATCTGTGCAGGTCTAACTCCTCGTTGCCGAGCGGCATCATCAATCGTAATCGCTGGGGATTGATGCGGGAGGAGCTGGAAAGAAACCCGCTGCTCGGTCAAGTAGCGGGTGAGCTTGGTTTCGAACTTATTCATCATCTTCAAGAGAATAAGGAAGGGGTTGCATAGTCAAGGTGGTGTTAGAGACATCTTTTAAGCGGAATTGTGTGTCGGCGTCGAGGTTATTTGGTAAAACCGCAAGGCCAATAGCGATACCATCATTAAAGTGATAATGACTCATGAGTTGTCCTGCACTACGCCAATTATCACCGACGGAACGCTCTATTTCTGCTCCTGCTTTGAGCTCTGATTCGCAGTGACCTCTTAGGATCTGTAAGGCGCGCTTGTTCATGCCACGGTATTTTGCTCTAGCGACGGTTTCCTGGCCGGTATAACAACCTTTGCTAAAGCTGATGCCTCCGAGAGCCTGAACATTCAACGCTTGTGGAATATGTTCGCCTTGGTGCTCTTTGCTGACAGCAGGGATCGCCGCATTAATATCTAGGCAAGTCCAGATATCTTCGCAAGCCTTGGTCGCATTGATGGACTGGCATAGCTGGGCGGCCGTTGCGCTATCAACGGCTAACAACCATCGTTGTTCGTCGATTTTGAGGGCCGTGCCACCTTCGATAGCACGCACATCTCCACTTTGCTGTGACAGTTCCTCAATGACTTGATTGGCGTTAGTACCAATCAGGCCAAGCAATACGTCGTGGCTTTCAGCAAACTCGACATTTGAGAAAATGGCGTATTTCTTTAATTCCGCCAGCTCTGTTTCGATTGCCGACTTGGGCTGTAGCATGGCGTAACCGCCTTGGTGGTGGAACAAACGAAATACACTCCAAACCTTGCCTTTCGCATCACAGTGAGCACCAAATGTTGTCTCGTCTTCGGCAAGCTGAACCACATCACAGGTTACCTGACCTTGCAGGTAAGATTTTTTATCATCGCCTTGTGCGGTGATCATTCCCCATGACGTTAAGTGGGTGAGAACAAGTTCGGGAAGAGAATCTGAACTAGAGAGAGAAAGAGGTGCAAAATCTTGTTGCCATTCCATGATGATTACCTGAATGCTATCGAATAGCGCTATGTTAGCGCTGAAAGAGTGATGGAAACAACCTTTGAAGTGATAGGGATAAATGGTGTAAATCTGTTAGCTTGCTCGGGAGTGTGACTGAGTTAGTAGTTGTGGGCAATTTTGATTGTTACACTCGGCGCAAACAACCGAATAGGTGAGGAATAAGAATGTACACCACGGAAGAAAAAGCGCGAATCAAATGGGCGTGCCGCCGCGGAATGCTAGAATTGGACGTCGTGATTATGCCGTTTTTTGAAGAGTGCTTTGACGAGCTCCAAGACAATGAGCAAAGAGATTTTGTGTCGTTACTTGAGTGCGACGACCCCGATTTGTTTACTTGGATCATGGGTCATGGTCGTAGTGAAAACTTAGGTCATGCATCCATGGTCGATAAGATTGTTGCCCACAACCTCAGTAAAGTGCGTTAATCTCTTCGCCACCAAGTCATTTCTATTTCAACAGGCTAATGCTACTTTCCTGATGTTGGCCTGTTGCCTTGTTATTTCTTCTGATCTACCTCTGCTTGCTACAGTATTTATCCTTATTAGACTGATTCAATACCACAGTGAAGCAACATGGATTACTGAACCTGTACAAGGCCATTTAACCTTCTCTTCTGCCTGCTCATGTGAGATTGACGGAAAACCGTTAGATATTAAAAAAAGTGTGCTGAGCTTGGCTATGTTTGGTGTGTTGATATGGTTCGAAAGCGGGCAAAAACGTATTCTCTGGCGAGATAGTGTTGCAGAAGAGCACTACCGACAATTACTAGTGATGTTAAAAAGGGAACATTAAGTTCCCCCTTTGATTTATGACTGGATTTTCTTCGGTTCCAAAATTGTGGGGCCACTATTTGGTGCCAGTTCTGGGTAGTCGAGAGTGTAATGTAAACCTCGGCTTTCCTTACGCTCCATAGCGCAGCGAACCATGAGTTCCGCGACTTGAAGTAAATTACGTAGCTCAAGTAAGTTGTTAGAAACCTTGAAGTTACTGTAATACTCATGGGTTTCCTGCTGCAGTAGCTGGATGCGGCGTAAAGCCCGTTCAAGACGCTTATCGGTACGAACGATACCCATGTAATCCCACATAAAGAGGCGCAGTTCATGCCAGTTGTGTTGAATTACCACCTCTTCATCTGAGCAGCTCACCTGACTTTCATCCCAAGCAGGTAATGAAGGGGGAAGCTCTGCGTCGTCTAAACGTCGGATGATATCGTTAGCCGCCGACCATGCATAAACAACACATTCTAGTAATGAGTTCGATGCCATTCGGTTGGCGCCATGCAATCCGGTATAGCTGACTTCGCCAATGGCATACAACTGAGATAAATCCGTTTCACCTTGCTTATTGACCATGACGCCACCGCATGTGTAGTGAGCTGCCGGTACAACCGGAATCGGTTCTTTGGTCATGTCGATACCAAGATCCATCAAGCGGGTATATATGGTTGGGAAATGCTTTTCGATAAAGTCGGCAGGTTTATGGCTGATGTCTAAATACATGCAGTCTGCACCCAATCGTTTCATTTCAAAGTCAATTGCACGCGCGACGACATCGCGTGGTGCAAGTTCTTCTCTTTCATCAAAGTCTGGCATAAAGCGTGAACCATCCGGGCGACGTAGGAATGCACCTTCACCACGCAATGCTTCAGTCAAAAGGAAGTTTCTTGCTTCTGGGTGATACAAACAAGTTGGATGGAACTGGTTGAACTCCATGTTGGCGACTCGACAGCCCGCTCGCCAAGCAATCGCAATACCATCCCCTGAGGACACATCAGGGTTTGAAGTGTATTGGTATACTTTAGATGCGCCACCCGTAGCTAGTACCACAAACTTGGCCCGTACCGTCTCAACGTGCTCTTGGTTTCGGTTCCAGATGTAAGCACCAACAATTTTATTTTTATCGCCACCCACCTTATCTTCGCAGATTAGGTCTAAGGCATTATGCCGTTCTAATACCGTAATATTTGGGTGATTGTGAGCGTTATCTTGCAATGAAGTCTGCATGGCCATGCCTGTCGCATCTGCAGCATGCAAAATACGGCGATGGCTATGTCCACCTTCGCGTGTGAGGTGATAACGAGGTTGGTCATCACTATCACCGTCTTCGCGGTCAAAAGGTACACCACCATCAATTAACCATTGAACACACTCTTTCGCGTTCTCTGCGATAAATTCGACGGTTTCTTGCTCACACAGACCAGCACCCGCGACAAGTGTGTCCTGAACATGAGATTCAATGCTGTCTGACTCATCAAAAACAGCAGCAATACCGCCCTGAGCATAATAAGTTGCCCCTTCACTTCTCGGCCCCTTGCTCAATACAATGACTTTGCCATGTTCTGCTACACGTAACGCTAAAGACAGACCGGCTGCGCCACTACCTACCACTAACACATCACATTGATGTTCACGGTTTGCGTTCATAAAACTTTTAAATTCCCGAGTTAAGTTGTACTGGCGCCAATCCAACTTTTTAGCGTCAGTAATAGAGCGGCCTCGCTCTCTAAATCAATTTTTAAATTGCAACATGAACCCTGAAAATATCAGAGTTAGCTCACTATAGTAGCATTGGAATGAATGCAATTCTTGGTAAATAACATTGCTTTTAAGTTCTTTCGTCCCCACAATCTGGGACAGAAGTTATAGGGTCATCACTTCTCAAATAAAATTCGAAGAAAGTTTGAACTTTATATTTATTGCTGAGTCACAATAGTGCTCAAGTAAGCAGTGGTGTCAATACTACATTTTGCATAATTAATGCTCATATCTGACAAGATAGGGGTTAATAACAATAGGAGTACCCGCTCGAATGAACGAGCAGCTGACCGATCAGGTGTTAATTGAGCGAGTTCAGAATGGAGATAAGCAAGCATTTAATCTATTGGTCACTAAATACCAAAATAAAGTGTGTAACCTTATTTCCCGCTACGTCAACAATCCGGGAGATGTGCCTGACGTAGCACAAGAAGCATTTATTAAAGCATATCGCGCCATACCAAGCTTTCGTGGCGAAAGTGCCTTCTATACTTGGTTATATAGAATTGCTGTTAATACTGCGAAAAACCATATTGTTGCTCAAGGCCGAAGACCGCCTGCGCAAGATGTGGATACTGAAGAAGCTGAATATTACGAAACTGGTAGTGCATTAAAAGAAATATCGAACCCTGAGAACTTAACGTTGTCCAAGGAATTGAAGCAAGTAGTTTTCAGTGCGATTGAAGCACTACCCGATGACTTAAAAACTGCAATGACGTTGCGCGAGCTTGATGGCTTGAGTTACGAAGAAATCGCTGCGGTGATGGATTGTCCTGTTGGAACGGTACGTTCACGTATCTTCCGAGCCCGTGAAGCGGTTGAGAAAAAGATTCAACCCCTTTTGCAACGCTAGTACCAGTAACATTAATGGTGAAAAGAATGGCTGACAAAGAAAAACTTTCAGCACTCATGGATGGAGAGTTGGTTGATAAAGCTTTAATTAGTGAATTAGAGCATGACCAAGGTAGCCTGAAAACCTGGAAAAATTACCATTTGATTGGTGATGTGATGCGAGGTGAAGCACCGGAAAAACCGGAGTGGAACATTGCCGATAGTGTTGCACTTGCTTTAGAAGATGAGCCTGTGCATTCGACGTTTACCTCAGGTAAAGTCACAGACATCAATGAGCAACGCACTGAAGCTCAGCCTACGCCTTCTCAAGCTCGTCGCCAATTACCTGCTTGGCTCAGTCAATTTGGTCAAGTAGCTGTTGCAGCATGTGTGTCATTGGCGGTGATTCTCGGTGTCCAGCAGTATGGTGGCAGTGAATCGGGCCAACAGGATACTGAGCAACTCCCAGTGCTACAAACTATCCCATTTACTGGTAGCGCAGAGCCAGTGAGCTTAACGCGCTCATCGGTTGAACAACCATCAGCAACGAGCGAAGCAAATGTTCAGGAGCAACGTCGTCGTATTAACGCTATGCTTCAGGACTATGAGTTACAGTTGCGTTTAAATAGCGACAGTACCGCAGAGCACAATGACAACCCAGAAACGGTAGTTGAATGAGAAAATTTCTGATCAGTGCGCTGACACTGTTCAGTTTGAGCTCGCCACTAGCCTTTGCAGAAGACAAACCTGCAGAGGCTTTGTTGCATCAAATGAACGAAGCCAGTCAGCATCTCAATTATGAACTGTCTTATATCCTGATTAAGAAAAACAGCATCGAACCTTTGTTGTATCGTCACGCTCGTGATGAAGAACAGCAACTTGCCCATCTTATTTACCTCAGCGGCCCAGTACGAGAAGTCATTCGTCGTGGTGATGAGGTCAGCTACATAGAGCCTGGCGTTGAGCCATTTACGATTGAATCGGGTAATATGGTCGCCCCAACTATCCCTCTTTTGGATGCCAATGTGGATGAATTGAGCGAGTTCTATGACTTTGTTCAAGTTGGTCGAGCGCGTGAGGCAGGAACGGCCTGTCAGGTATTGAGAGTGGCGCCAAAAGATGGACTACGCTACTCCTACATTCTGTGGGTTGATGAACAAACTAAGTTGCCTCTGAGGGCTGATCTGGTGGACCGTGATGGCGAAGTGCTTGAGCAGTTTCGTACGATTTCTTACAGCGTGAATGATCAGATTTCCGATATCCTGAGTGGGTTGAATACCGTTAAATTACCGGATGTCCTGTCTTTACCTAAAGGTGAACTTGAGAAAAGTTTTTGGACGGTTGGTTGGATTCCCAAAGGTTTTGAGTCCAAAGAGCTGAACCGTTATCGAATGGCAAATACTGATCGTATGGTGGAGACACAGATGTACAGTGATGGTTTGTTCAGCTTTTCTATTTATGTGTCTGAAAGTGACAATTACTCACTTAAAGGGCAGCTGGTTCGTCAAGGTAGACGCACGCTTCATAGCTTTGTTAAGGGCAACAAAGAGATTTCTGTCATTGGGGATATTCCTCCCGCTACAGCAAAACGTATTGCTCAGTCTGTCACCATTGATAAGCAAGCGGGTACAGCACAATGATGACGGCGTTGGCAACCGTTTCTTCAGTGAGAGCTGGCCCATCTGGCTATGATATTGAGCTGAGCTGCGAGCAACAGACAAGTTGCAGTAGCTGCTCGTCACAAAAAAGTTGTGGTACTGGTATTGTATCTAAAGCGGTGGGAAACAAGTCTCTGCATTGGCATCTAGTGACCAGTAAAAGAGTTAAAGAAGGCCAAGTGGTGGAAATTGGCTTGCCGGAAAAAAGCCTCCTGCAATCTGCCGCGGTGGTTTATTTAGTCCCGTTGTTTGCCATGATCCTAGGCGCTGTTGTTGGACAGTGGCTATTAGCGCCAGCGTTTGGTTTTGGCGAGGGTATTGCTATCCTGACATCTGCTATCTTTACTGTGGCAGGCATTTATGGCGCAAAAACTCTAGCCGCCAATTTTGAGCGCCAGTCACTGCGAGACGTTATATTACTTCGGGTTTTGGGAGAACCAATTAGCTAGTGCGAAGTGCACAGAAATTGGGTAGAATCTGCCAACCTGATTGAAACGCCGTCACAAGACGGCTTTCTTATGTCCCTATTTTAAAGAGTTTAGTCACACCAAATCATGAAGCACATTCGTAACTTTTCGATTATCGCCCACATCGACCATGGTAAGTCGACCCTATCAGACCGTTTGATCCAAGACTGTGGTGGATTGAGTGACCGTGAAATGGCAGCTCAGGTTCTGGACTCCATGGACCTTGAACGTGAGCGTGGCATCACTATTAAATCTCAAAGTGTGACACTCAACTATACCGCTAAAGACGGTGAAACCTACCAATTGAACTTCATCGATACTCCAGGGCACGTTGACTTTGCCTACGAAGTGTCTCGCTCTCTAGCTGCATGTGAAGGTGCGTTGCTGGTGGTTGATGCTGGTCAGGGTGTTGAAGCTCAGACCTTGGCTAACTGCTATACCGCGATCGAAATGGATCTGGAAGTGGTGCCAATTCTGAATAAGATCGATCTACCTGCCGCGGATCCTGAGCGAGTAGCAGAAGAGATCGAAGAAATTGTTGGCATCGATGCGATGGAAGCCACGCGCTGCTCAGCTAAAACGGGCCTAGGCATTGAAGACGTACTAGAAAACATTGTCTCTGCGATTCCGGCACCAGAAGGTGATCCTGAAGCACCACTGCAAGCTTTGATCATTGACTCTTGGTTTGATAACTACCTAGGTGTTGTTTCTCTGGTCCGTATTAAAAATGGCGTTCTGAAGAAGAATGATAAGATCAAGGTGATGAGCACTGGCCAAGTTTGGGGTGTGGATCGTCTTGGTATCTTCACACCTAAGCAGGAAGACACGACAGAACTGCGAACGGGTGAAGTAGGCTGGGTTGTCTGTGGTATCAAAGATATCCTAGGTGCGCCTGTTGGTGATACGCTAACGCTAGCAAAGCATGGTTGTGAAGAGCCGCTGCCAGGGTTTAAGAAAGTGAAGCCTCAGGTATACGCCGGACTATTCCCTGTCTCATCGGATGACTACGAAAACTTCCGTGATGCATTAGGTAAACTGAGCCTAAACGATGCGTCTCTGTTCTATGAACCAGAAAACTCAGCCGCTCTAGGTTTTGGTTTCCGCTGTGGTTTCCTCGGCATGCTTCACATGGAAATCATCCAAGAGCGTCTGGAGCGTGAATACGATCTCGACTTGATTACTACAGCGCCAACAGTAGTGTACGAAGTAGAGCAAACGGATGGCGAGATTCTTTACGTTGATAGCCCGGCTAAGCTACCAGCTGTGAATGATATCGAAGAAATTCGTGAGCCGATTGCACGTTGTAACATCCTTGTACCTTCTGATTACTTAGGTAATGTGATTACTTTGTGTGTTGAGAAGCGTGGTGTTCAGGTTGATATGGTTTATCACGGTAACCAAGTTGCTGTGACTTACGATATTCCGATGGCGGAAGTGGTACTCGATTTCTTTGATCGTCTGAAATCAACGTCTCGTGGTTATGCGTCTCTGGATTACAATTTCCAGCGTTTTGAAGCGTCTAACATGGTTCGTGTGGATGTACTTCTCAATGGTGACAAAGTGGACGCACTGGCATTGATTACGCACAAAGATCAATCTCAGACTCGTGGCCGTCAGCTCGTAGAGAAGATGAAAGAATTTATTCCACGTCAGATGTTTGATATTGCGATTCAGGCGGCGATTGGTAACCATATTATTGCGCGTTCAACGGTTAAACAGCTACGTAAGAACGTAATCGCAAAATGTTATGGCGGTGACGTGAGCCGTAAGAAGAAGCTACTGAAGAAGCAGAAAGAAGGTAAGAAACGTATGAAGCAGATCGGTAACGTAGAGCTGCCTCAAGAAGCCTTCTTAGCGATCTTACACGTAGGTAAAGATTAATTTGTTGGGTAACGACTCAATATAAGAACTTGTTAAGTGAAAGGGTTTCGGCTCTTTCACTTTCGTATTTTTGAGGTAAGGGAAGTCAATGGCAAATACATTTTCACTGTTCTTGGTTATTGTCACTCTGGTGACCGGTATTGTTTGGGTGCTGGAAAAGCTGGTGTTTGCGAAGAAACGTCAGACTAAACTCGCTGCAGTTGAAGCTCAGACAAACGGACTGGATACTGCAACTGCTGAACAAGTGGAAAAGCAGCCATGGTGGATTGAAAACAGTGTTTCAATTTTCCCTGTCATTGCGGCTGTTTTGGTATTGCGCTCGTTTATCTACGAACCGTTCCAAATTCCTTCAGGCTCAATGATGCCGACCTTACTGGTTGGGGATTTTATTCTGGTTGAGAAATACGCATACGGTCTGAAAGACCCAGTGTGGCGTACACAACTGGTTGAAACGGGTAAGCCAGAGCGTGGTGACATCGTGGTATTCAAATACCCACCTCAGCCAAACATTGACTACATCAAGCGCGTTGTTGGCCTACCGGGTGATACGGTTCGCTACAGCAATAAGAAAGAAGTATGTATTCAGCCTAAAGGTGAGAGCCAATGTACTCAGGTTCCCTTATCAAATGTGGAAGAAAGCCCATTTATCCAAGATGGCGTACCTCTGATTCAACTGAACGAAAAACTGGGGGAGGTTGAACACCAGATTTTGGTTAACCCATTACTCCCTAACCGTGTTTCGGCTTACCAGCCTCGCAGTGGTGTAAATGAGTGGGTGGTACCTGAAGGTCAGTACTTTGTGATGGGTGATAATCGTGACAATAGTGCTGACAGCCGTTATTGGGGCTTTGTTCCAGAGGCAAATTTGGTTGGTAAAGCGGTTGGTATCTGGATCAGCTTCGAGTTCGAACGTGATGCAGATAGTGTTTTACCATCATGGATTCCAACTGGTGTGAGATTCAACCGCATCGGTGGTATTAACTAACTTCTCGTGATGGGTGGCGTTGGCTCAAGTAGTCGCGCCATTTGAACGAGAAATGAAATAAAATTATTGAGAGAGCATGAATTCTCCTATTGCCAAACTAGAGAAAAAGCTCGGCTATCAATTCAATGATGCTGAGCTTATTAATTTAGCGCTGACTCACCGTAGCGCTCATGGAAAACACAATGAGCGTCTTGAGTTTCTGGGCGATTCAATTTTAAGTTTTGTCATTGCTGACGATCTTTATCATCGTTTCCCTAAAGTCAATGAAGGGGATATGAGCCGTATGCGCGCGACACTTGTTCGTGGTAACACGCTGGCGGAACTCGGTCGAGAATTCGAACTGGGAGATCACTTAAAATTAGGTCCAGGTGAATTGAAGAGTGGTGGTTTCCGTCGTGATTCAATTTTAGCTGACGCTGTTGAAGCCATTATTGGTGCCATTTATTTAGACAGTGATATTGAAGTGGTACGTGGCATTATCCTTAGCTGGTATAAGCAACGCCTTGAAGCGATTCAACCGGGTGTTTCTCAGAAAGACCCGAAAACACGTCTTCAAGAGTTTCTGCAGGGACGAAGAAAACCACTTCCTGTCTACACAGTGACTAATATTAAAGGTGAAGCACACAACCAGCAGTTTACTGTGTCGTGTGAAGTCGCAGGTGTCGGATCACCTGTAATAGGTAAAGGCACCAGCCGCCGCAAGGCAGAACAAGCGGCTGCAGAACTAGCACTAGAGCAACTGAGCAATGACTGATTCAACAGATAACAACGAGTTCGATATCGATGCGTTTTTCTCATCGAGTGGTGAAGTGAGCTCACCGGAAAACCAACATTGTGGCTTTGTTGCTATTGTTGGTCGTCCTAATGTGGGTAAATCAACACTACTCAATCGAATTCTTGGGCAAAAAATTTCGATCACTTCTCGTAAGCCCCAAACAACGCGTCACCGTATAATGGGGGTTGACACTGAAGGCGATTATCAGGCGATTTACGTCGACACTCCTGGCCTTCACATTGAAGAAAAGCGCGCGATCAACCGCTTAATGAACCGCGCGGCTAACTCATCTCTGAGTGATGTGAATTTGGTGTTCTTTCTGGTCGATGGCACACATTGGACCAAAGACGACGAAATGGTGCTGACTAAGCTGCAGAAGTCGAACTTCCCAGTGGTGTTATGCGTCAACAAAGTCGACAACGTACAAGATCGTAACGACGTGATGCAGCACATGATGGATATGTCGAAAAAGATGGAATTCGTTGATGTGGTGCCTATCTCCGCGAAGCAAGGCAAAAATATCGATGTGCTGCGTAAGCATGTTCGTGAGCACCTACCGCAAGCGACCCATCACTTCCCAGAAGAGTATGTTACTGACCGTTCTCAGCGCTTTATGGCGTCGGAAATTGTGCGTGAGAAACTCATGCGCTTCACTGGAGAAGAGTTGCCCTATTCGGTGACGGTAGAAATTGAGCGCTTTGACTACAATCCTGAAACCGATGGTTTCCATATCAATGCATTGATTCTGGTTGAACGTAATGGTCAGAAGAAAATGGTGATTGGTAAAGGCGGCGAGAAAATTAAGACAATAGGTCGTGAAGCACGTCTGGACATGGAAGAGCTGTTTGGTCGTAAAGTGTACCTAGAAACTTGGGTTAAAGTGAAATCCGGCTGGGCTGATGATGAACGTGCACTGCGTTCACTTGGCTACATCGACGATTTATAAGTTTGGCAGCGAATTCACTTCGCTCCAACATGAGTTAGCATAAGGAGCCTATAGGCTCCTTATTTTTTATGTAACATTGATTTGGCATTATCTATGACTTCAGAAGGCTTACAGCGCTGCTTTGTTCTTCATCGTCGTCCTTACAGTGAGTCGAGTTTAATTCTTGATGTCTTTAGTGAGGAGTTTGGACGCGTCACATTGATGTCAAAAGGGGCGCGCAGCAAACGATCCAATCTCAAAGGGGCATTGCAACCATTCACACCTTTACTTCTTAAATGGTCTGGGAAAGGTTCGATGAAAACACTGCGCCAAGCAGAACCTATCAGCCTTGGATTGCCTCTTAGCGGAATCAACCTGTATTCAGCGATGTACGTAAATGAGTTGATTGGACGTATCTTGATGGCAGAAGTACCGATGCCAGCTTTATTCCATGATTACCTTCATGCGCTGACTGAGTTAGCTCAGTGTGATAATCCAGAACCGGCATTGCGACGTTTCGAGTTAGCTATGCTGTCAGCCATGGGGTATGGTGTTGATTTTTTACATTGTGCGGGCACTGGAGATGCGATTGATCCAGACATGACCTATCGCTATCGGGAGCAGAAGGGTTTTATCGCCTCTGTCCGATGCGATAACTTAACTTTTTTGGGGAATGAACTGATTGCGATTAGTGAGCGAAGGTTCACCACAAAAGAACAACTTAAAGCGGCAAAACGCTTTACACGTATAGCATTAAAGCCGTATCTTGGCGGCAAACCATTAAAGAGTCGGGAGCTATTTATGCAAATTTTAGCGCCCAAATCACGGAGTATTGGAAAATGAGTTCAATTTACCTGGGTGTTAACATCGATCATATTGCGACATTACGTAACGCTCGTGGTACTAAGTACCCAGATCCGGTTCATGCAGCAGAAGTGGCAGAGCGTGCTGGAGCGGACGGTATCACCATTCATTTGCGAGAAGATCGCCGCCATATTGTTGATCGTGATGTACGTATTCTGCGTGAAACTATCCAAACTCGTATGAACCTTGAGATGGCTGTGACGGATGAAATGGTTGAGATCGCCCTGCAAACTCAGCCTGAATACGTGTGCCTTGTACCGGAAAAACGTGAAGAATTAACCACAGAAGGTGGCCTAGATGTGGCTGGTCACTTAGAGAAGATTAAAGCTGCCACTAAAACATTGACGGACGCAGGTATTAAAGTGTCCCTATTTATTGATGCTGACCGCGAACAGATTGATGCAGCTAAAGCGTGTGGTGCGCCATACATTGAGCTTCATACTGGCCATTATGCGGATGCAGAAAATGATGCTGATCAGCAGGATGAGCTAAAGAAAATCGCTGCGGGTGCGAGCTATGCTGCGGATCTGGGTATTACAGTAAATGCAGGCCATGGCCTGACTTATCACAACGTGGCCCCTATTGCTGCTATTCCAGAGATCTACGAACTGAACATTGGTCACTCTATCATCGGCCGTGCAGCATTTGATGGCTTGCATAAGGCGGTGGCAGACATGAAAGCACTGATGGTTGAAGCGCGTAAATAACCACAATGGCGATCGTTGGTCTAGGGACAGATATTGCAGAAATCGAGCGAGTGGAGAAAGCACTAACTCGTAGTGGAGAAGCGTTTGCTCGACGTATTTTGACGGATGTTGAGCTACAACGATTCCAATTGCTTAAGCAGCAGGGGCGGTTTTTAGCTAAGCGCTTTGCGGCTAAAGAAGCCGCATCAAAAGCATTGGGCACTGGTATTGCATTGGGGGTGACGTTCCATGACTTCACCATTACCAATGACGAACATGGCGCGCCACTGTTGTCTTTATCTGGCAAAGCATTGGAATTTGCTCAAAAAAAACAGGTGGAGCATATCCACCTGTCGATTTCCGATGAGCGTCACTATGCCGTGGCTACTGTTATCTACGAATCTAAATAAGGCGCCGCACTTGCGGTGACCTTTTCCATTTCATCTTGTAGCTCAAACAGCTCTGGTTCTATATCTTCAATACTGGCGCCTGAACGTAGGGCTTTCTCTATTGTCGCGCAGACTTTCTTTAATCTAGGGACACCACAGTAAGAGCTACTGCCATGCAGTTTGTGTACATGGTGGATGAGGTTTTCACTGTCCACATTTTCCTCTTCCAACGCCGCTTCAACGATTGCGCTGACTTCGGGAATATAGTCGATCAGCATTTGCAGCATATCGCGAGCAAGGTCTTCCTTGTTTGCGGACTGTTTAAGCGCTGCTTGCCAGTCAATAATGATGTTGTCGTGCTCAATGATAGGCATGCTAGTGTGTTCATCAGGTTCGATATCAGAAGGTAAGTCGATCTTCTCCATTTGTGTTTCAGAAGTATATGGATTCCAGTGCATCAGTACTTGTTGCAGTACATGCTCTTCAATCGGTTTGGTCAGGTAATCATCCATACCCGCTCCTAGTAATCTATCACGTTCGCCACTCATAGCATGGGCTGTCACAGCGATCACTGGAGTGCTGGCATTCAGTTGTGTTTGCTTGATTTTGCCACAAGCGGTCACACCATCCATGTGCGGCATTTGAATGTCCATTAATATGATATCGAAATGCTGAGCTTCGGCTTGAGTCACGGCATCTAAGCCATTAGTACAAGTGACGACTTTTTCGACCCGCTCTGTTAATAGGGCGCTGATTAATTTGAGGTTAGCCGGGTTGTCATCGACGGCCATAACGGTAAGTGGCAGGGTTTCATTGTAGGCGGGTTCTGCTTCTATAACAGGTAAACTTTCTTGATTTGCTGCCAGTGTTTGCAGCAGTTTGCGACGAGATAATGGCTTAGTAATACAATGGACATGATGGGTCTGAATCAGATGATCAGACAATGCCAGAGCCGTACTTGGAATACCGACCACAACTTGAGGAGCACATAGCTGTGCTTGTTTCACCCATTGCTCGACTAGTTCAGGCTCGTTGGCTTTATTTGGCGCAAGATTCAGTAGCACATAATCGTATTGGTTGGCTTCTTCAGGCACGGAAGAGCGATAGATAACAATCAAGCCCTCTTGTACAAGAGTTTGTTGAGTGACAGAAGCGGCTTGCATATTTGGCTCTACCAACAGCAGTGTTCTCTGCTTGAGAACCTGAGTTTCGATCAAATCGCTCACGGGCATATCCGTGGCGTTCAATCTCAGAGTGAACCAGAAGGTGGAACCTTGGTGCAAGCGGCTGGTTAGGCTGATTTCTCCCCCCATTTGGCTGACCAGCTTCTGGGTAATGACTAAGCCAAGCCCCGTACCACCGTAGCGACGAGAAATACTGGCGTCTGCTTGGCTGAATGCTTGAAATAATTGTGATTGCTGGCGCTCTGAAATACCAATGCCGGTGTCTCGCACCATAAACTGAAGCTCGACTGAGTCTTCTTTCTGTGAGCGTAGCTCAACACTGATATCGATGTTGCCACGCTCGGTAAATTTGATCGAGTTGCCTACCAGATTAGTCAAGACTTGCTGAATACGTAGCGGGTCTCCGACCAGGCCTGCAGGGATTTTAGGATCCACTTTAAGGGTTAATTCGAGGCCTTTTTCATGGGCGCTGGTGGCTTGCAAGCTCACAACTTCTTCAAGCGTTTCCTGAAACTCAAATGGAATATTTTCCAATGCCAACTTGCCTGCTTCCAGTTTAGAAAAGTCCAGAATGTCATTGATAATATTGAGCAGGTTGTTAGCTGACTTTTCGATGGTCTGCAAATAATCCGCTTGGCTGTTAGTCAGCTTGGTTTTGAGCATCTGTCGAGTAAAGCCAATCACACCGTTCAATGGTGTACGTAGCTCATGAGACATATTCGCGAGGAACTCAGACTTCACTCGCGCGGCTTCTTGGGCTCGTTTCTTGGCAATATCCAATTCAACGTTTTGGATCTCGAGCTGTTCAAGCGTTTCTCGCAAGTCGGAAGTCGCCTGATCAATACTATGCTGCATTTCCACATGATATTCTGACAACGAAACTGCCATTGCGTTGATACCATTTTTGAGTGAATCGAGCTCTCCATGCATTTTACCTTCAATTCGCACATCTAAATGTCCACGACGGATTCTATCGACCATGTTTTTCATGTGAGAAATCGGGCGCGTGACATCATGCATCAATCGGTAAGCGAACATCGCGGATAGCCCTAGCCCAGAGAGTAGAACCAGAAAGGCGGAAAAAATCTCTTGGTATTGTTGCAAACGTAAGGAAGAAAGATCCAGCTCTACCGCAATGTAGCCTAGAGCTTGGTTGGTGTTTTGTCCTTTTGGTGTTGATATCAGCCCTGATTCAGCGATGATCGGCGCACGTAGGATCAGTGTGTTTTCCTGTAAGTCAGAAGTGACCAGTAGTGGAATTGGCGCATTGCCCGGGAACGTCAGAGATTCGAAGTTCGGATGAAAGTTAGAAGTAACGAATAATTCGTGGTTGTAATCGAAAACCGCAATACTGCGGACGAACTTAGAGTTTTTACGATGCGCATAACTGATAATTCGACGGACAGATTCGCGGCTGTTGTTTTTCAATCCCTCTTCACTGGCAATCGCCAGAGGCTCGATGATACTTAACCCTGAATTGATAACCTGTTTTTCGAGATCGTGATAGCGGTTAAAAGAGAAAAATGCACTCAGTAACAGGCCAATGATCAACGTCGGTGCGAGTGTGAGGGTAATAACGCGGGCGCGTAAGCCATATCTTGTCATTATTATCTAAACATCGTGGTGTGGATATGGGAAAATAACTTCCACAAATAGAAGAAGCCGTCGAATCCTTAAGCATAATAAACTCGTTCGGCTCAGACAATGATTCAGGCCTGAAAAGGTGCGCCTGAACATCAATACAGAGCAATAGTTAAAAGGCACAGAGCAAAGCATGGCGCGTTTCTTCCAACCGAAAAAGAAAACTCAACTCAATACTAAGCATCAATCGCTGAAGATCGAAAAACTCGATCACCACGGTGCCGGAATTGCTTACCAGAACAAAAAGCCAATTTTCATCGATGGTGCATTGCCTGGAGAGCAGGTCATCGCACAATTAACAGAAAGCAAAAGTAAATTTTCTCGCGCATCTTTAATCAAAATTCAGACACCCAGTGAACAGCGTGTTGAGCCTTTCTGCCCTCACTATCAGCAATGCGGCGGTTGTAACATGCAGCACTTGAGCAGTGAGCATCAACAAACGCATAAGCAGCAAACATTGAGCCAGTTGATGAGTAAATTTGCGGGGCAAACACTGAACCTAGATGCGCCTATTGTGGGGGATACAAAAGGTTACCGACGCCGTGCCCGAATCAGTGTCATGGTGGATAAAAAAAAGCGCCAACTGCAGTTCGGTTTTCGCAAGAAGCAGAGTAAAGACATCGTCACCGTAACTCATTGTCCCGTTTTGACACCGGAATTGGATGAGTTATTGCCTGAGTTATATGCGCTGTTATCACGCTTTTCTCAACAAGAGAACATCGGCCATGTCGAGTTGGTAAAAGCTGACAACACGCGGATTGTGGTTTTACGTCATCTCAAGCCACTGAAAGATAAAGATCATACTGCACTGCTTGAATTTGCCAAGCTCAATAAAGTTACGCTTTATCTAATGCCAAACAATGAACAACTGGTGCTAGAAAGCGGTGAGGCGGGTGTTTATCAGGAAGTTGGTGTGACTGTTCCGTTTGAACCAAACCATTTCATTCAAGTGAATCAACAAGTGAATGCGCAGATGGTGGCTCAGGCGTTGGATTGGCTGGCGTTATCTGAGCAAGACAGAGTGTTAGATTTGTTTTGCGGGCTAGGGAATTTCAGCCTCCCTATTGCTAAGCAGGTGAAGAGTGTGACGGGCGTGGAAGGGATCGATGAGATGGTTAGTAAAGCCACTCATAATGCTCAAGTGAACCAGATTGAGAATGCACAGTTTTATCAGGCGAATTTGGAACAAGATATGTCTGGTCAGCTCTGGGCGAGAGAAAAGTTTGATAAAATACTGCTGGATCCGGCACGAGCTGGCGCCAGTGGTATTGTCGAGCAAGTTTCATCGCTAGGTGCGACAAGAGTCGTTTATGTTTCTTGTAATCCTGCTACTCTAGCGCGAGATTCTCAGAGCTTGCTAAGTCAGGGATTCAAGTTACAACGATTGGGAATGCTAGACATGTTTCCACACACCAGTCACTTAGAATCCATGGCGCTTTTTGTGAAGGATTAATACGAACTTACTCTCTCAAGCGCAGTCTCACTGCGGGGTAGGTCGAAGAAAAAAGTTTAACAGGACGAAGACAATGGTTGCGGTAAGAAGCGCACATTTGAACCAAGACGAACAGTTTGATCTAGATAATTGGATTGCTAGCCTAGAGCAGGACACAAAAGTCGCGAAGCGTCTTAAAGAAGTGTATCGCCATTGCGAAACGATTCTTGAAAATAACGACCAAGGCCCACTGTTATTATGGCGTGGCCGTGAAATGATCGAAATCCTCATTACTCTCTCCATGGACAAAGCAACGCTAGTCGCCGCCTTATTGTTCCCCGTCGTTTCTAGCGGTGCGTATCAACGTGAAGCGCTGGAGGAGGACTTCGGTAAGGAAACGATTAAATTGATTGATGGCGTTGAAGAAATGGCGGCATTGGGCCAACTCAACGTCACAATGGAAGGCAGCGCCGCTTCTGCTCAGGTCGATAATGTGCGCCGCATGCTACTGGCGATGGTTGACGACTTTCGCTGCGTGGTGATCAAACTTGCCGAGCGTATTTGTAATTTGATTGAGGTGAAGAAGGCCCCGGATGAAGTTCGTCAAGCCGCGGCAAAAGAGTGTTCAAACATTTATGCCCCTTTGGCTAATCGCTTAGGTATCGGTCAGCTGAAATGGGAAATTGAAGATTATGCTTTCCGTTATCAACAGCCAGAAACTTATAAGCAAATCGCCAAACAGCTGTCTGAGCGTCGTATCGTCCGTGAACAGTACATCACAGATTTTGTGGATGACCTGTCGAATGAAATTACATCGTCAGGCATCAATGCGGAAGTGAGTGGCCGTCCGAAGCATATTTACAGTATCTGGCGCAAAATGCAGAAGAAGAGCTTGGCATTCGATGAACTGTTTGATGTGCGTGCGGTTCGAATCATTGCTGATAAGCTTCAGGATTGTTATGCCGCCCTAGGTGTGGTGCATACTAAGTATAAGCATTTGCCAAGTGAGTTTGATGATTACGTGGCAAACCCCAAGCCAAATGGTTATCAGTCAATTCATACTGTGATCCTTGGCCCTGAAGGAAAAACCATCGAAATCCAGATTCGTACTAAAGACATGCATGAAGACTCGGAGTTGGGGGTTGCTGCGCACTGGAAGTACAAAGAAGGTGGTGGTGGTCGAAGTGGCTACGACGAGAAAATTACTTGGCTGCGTAAACTGCTTGATTGGCAGGAAGAAATGTCAGATTCGGGCGAAATGCTTGATGAAGTCCGCAGTCAGGTCTTTGATGATCGCGTTTATGCCTTTACCCCGCGCGGGGATGTTGTTGATTTGCCGATGGGCGCGACACCGCTTGATTTTGCCTATCACATTCATTCTGAAGTTGGTCATCGCTGTATTGGAGCGAAAGTCGCAGGTCGCATCGTACCGTTTACTCATAAGCTTTCTATGGGTGATCAGGTCGAGATCATCACGGCGAAAGAACCCAATCCTTCGCGAGACTGGCTCAACCCGTCAATGGGGTTTGTCACTTCTGGCCGTGCTCGTGCCAAGATCAATGCTTGGTTCCGCAAACAATCACGTGAGAAGAATTTAGAAGCGGGTCGAGAGATCCTTGAAGTCGAACTGGCAAAAATCGGTGCAACACTGAAAGATGCAGAGCAATATGCGCTGAAACGTTTTAATGTTAACAGTGCCGATGAGCTATACGTCGGTGTTGGCAGCGGCGACTTGCGTATTAACCAGATCATTAATCACATCAATGCCTTGGTGAACAAGCCAACCGCAGAAGAAGAAGATCAGCAGGCGCTCGAAAAACTGCAGGAAGCAAAAACTAAAGCGCCTGCGCAAAGTCGTCCGAAGAAAGATGCCGTAGTGGTTGAAGGTGTAGATAATTTGATGACGCACCTTGCACGTTGCTGTCAGCCTATTCCGGGTGATGAGATTTCTGGTTATATCACACAAGGGCGGGGGATTTCTGTCCACCGAGCGGACTGTGAACAACTGGAAGAGCTGCGTCATCACGCGCCAGAACGTATCATAGATACTGTGTGGGGTAGTGGTTTTGTAGGGTCTTATATACTGACGGTACGCGTAGAAGCCATGGAGCGCAGTGGGTTACTCAAAGACATCACGACGCTGTTTGCCAACGAGAAAATCAAAGTCACCAGCATGAAGAGTCGTGTTGACTACCGTAAGCAGTTGTCGATTATGGACTTTGATCTTGAGGTGACGAATATCGAAATTCTACAGCGTGTGTCGAAGCGAGTAGAGCAGATCCGAGATGTTATGAGTGTTAAACGCTTAGGCTAAAATTCTCGTCATACTTGAAGCTGATAGCGTTGTTGCCTGCGCTTACTCGCTCCATCACATAGGCAAGCTATGCTCAGGAGTCTCGCTCGCTTGCCGCCTAGCTACAGCTTCAATTATTTAGAGAATTGATAAACATATAACAAAGGTGAGTGGTTGTACCGCTCACCTTTTTCTTTAGATAGAAAGGTTTAAAGGAAAAGAGAACATGAATCACCCGATAGAACAATTAGAAGCGATCATGGCACAGCTTCGTGATCCTGAGAATGGCTGTCCGTGGGACCTAAAACAAAGCTTTGACACGATTGTTCCTCACACCATTGAGGAAACCTACGAAGTTGTAGATGCCATCCACAATCGCGATTGGCCAAACCTTAAGGAAGAGCTCGGGGATTTATTGTTTCAGGTTATTTTCTATAGTCAGCTAGCTAAAGAACAGGGTTTGTTTGATTTTTCAGAGGTGGTCGACACGGTGAATGAAAAGCTTACTCGTCGTCATCCCCATGTCTTTTCTGATGTTGAATTTGAATCGGACGAAGAAATCAACGCCAACTGGGAAGCTGAAAAAGCCAAAGAAAAAGCTGAAGTAGGCAGAATGGAACAAAGTATTCTAGACTCAATACCGAATTCTCTGCCTGCCTTGTCGCGTGCGACAAAGATTCAGAAGAAGTGCGCCAAGTTTGGCTTCGATTGGGATTCATTAGGGCCTGTGGTCGACAAAGTGAGAGAAGAGGTTGATGAAGTGATGGCAGAGGCACTTCAAGTTTCCCCTGATGAATCGAAAATTGAGTTGGAATTAGGTGATTTACTGTTTGCTACCGTCAATTTAAGTCGGCACTTAGGGCAAAATCCTGAATCGGCCTTAAGCAAAGCAAACTTAAAATTTTCTCAACGATTTAGAAGTGTTGAAGCTATGGTGGCAGAGCAAGGTAAGCAACTGACAGATTTTGATTTACAACAATTGGATAGCATGTGGGACGAAGTAAAACGCCGCGAATCGAAGCCGTAATCATAGTGTATCTTGCCGATCGAATTTGATTTGAAGCAAAAAATAAAAAATTACAGTGTGATAGATTTCACGTTGTGGCGATAAGGGTCTTCTGGTATATTTATCTCCCGTCCAGAAGAAATCCATTTCCCTCATTCAACCAATTTCAGGTTAAACATGACGACAAATTACATTTTTGTTACTGGCGGGGTTGTATCCTCTCTAGGTAAAGGTATTGCAGCAGCATCTCTTGCCGCTATTCTTGAAGCTCGTGGTCTTAAAGTGACTATGATGAAGCTTGACCCTTACATCAACGTTGATCCGGGCACAATGAGCCCAACTCAGCACGGTGAAGTGTTCGTTACGGAAGATGGTGCCGAAACTGACCTAGACCTTGGTCACTACGAGCGTTTTATTCGCACTAAGATGACTAAGCGCAATAACTTCACCGCCGGTCGTGTTTACGCTGACGTGCTACGTAAAGAGCGTCGTGGCGACTACCTAGGTGCAACCATTCAGGTTATCCCTCACATCACTAATGCAATCAAAGACCGCGTTATTGCAGGCTCTGAAGGCCACGACGTTGCGATCGTTGAAGTTGGTGGCACCGTTGGTGATATCGAATCTCTACCATTTATGGAAGCAATCCGTCAGTTGGCTGTAGAGCTAGGTCGTGAGCGTGCTATGTTCATGCACCTGACACTGGTTCCTTACCTTGCCGCAGCAGGTGAGGTGAAAACTAAGCCGACCCAGCACTCAGTTAAAGAGCTGCTGTCTATCGGTATCCAACCAGATATTCTTGTTTGTCGCTCTGATCGCATGATCCCAGCGAACGAGCGTAAGAAGATCGCTCTTTTCTGTAACGTGCAAGAAAAAGCGGTTATCTCTATGAAGGACGTAGATTCAATCTACAAGATCCCTCAATTGATCAAATCTCAAGGTCTTGACGACCTAGTTTGTTCTCGTTTCGGCATTTCTGCTCCTGAAGCTGATCTGACTGAGTGGGAACAGGTTATCTATGAAGAAGCAAACCCAACGGCAGAAGTGACCATTGGTATGGTCGGTAAGTACATCGAACTGCCGGATGCTTACAAGTCAGTCAACGAAGCGCTGAAACACGCAGGTCTGAAGAACCGTTTGAGCGTTAAGATTAAGTACGTTGACTCACAAGACGTAGAAACCAAAGGTGAAGAAGCGCTGGAAGGTCTAGATGCTATCTTGGTACCTGGTGGTTTCGGTGATCGTGGGGTGGAAGGCAAAATCCGTGCGGCGCAATACGCTCGTGAAAACAAGGTTCCTTACCTAGGTATTTGTCTGGGTATGCAAGTGGCACTGATTGAATACGCGCGTAACGTTGCGGGTATGGAAGGTGCACATTCAACAGAATTTAACAAAGAGACCAAGTACCCTGTGGTAGGTTTGATCACAGAGTGGGTAGACGGCGAAGGTAAAGTTGAAGAACGTACCGAAAAGTCTGACCTAGGCGGTACGATGCGTCTTGGTTCGCAGCTATGTCACCTAGAGAAAGGGACTAAAGCTCGTGAACTCTACGGTAGCGCGACGATTCATGAACGTCACCGCCACCGTTACGAAGTGAACAACAATCTGCGTCCAAAAATTGAAAAAGCGGGCCTAAAAGTGTCAGGCCTGTCAGCAGATAAGAAACTTGTGGAAGTTATTGAGAATCCAGCTCACCCATGGTTTGTAGCGGCTCAATTCCACCCAGAGTTCACTTCGACACCTCGCGATGGTCACCCACTATTCGCAGGGTTCGTAAAAGCGGCTGGTGAATTCCAACGCGGCGAATTAGAGAAGTAAAAAGGATACGGGCAGTGGCGAAGGTTGAAGGTTGTGCTGCTGCCTTTTAAATTTGACATTTATATTTGAACGAGAGGAAACATTAATGTCTAAGATCGTTAAAGTTCTAGGTCGTGAAATCATCGACTCACGTGGTAACCCAACTGTAGAAGCTGAAGTACACCTAGAAGGCGGTTTCGTAGGTATGGCTGCTGCTCCATCTGGCGCATCAACTGGTTCACGTGAAGCTCTTGAGCTACGTGATGGCGACAAAGCTCGTTTCCTAGGTAAAGGTGTTCTTAAAGCTGTTGAAGCGGTAAACGGTGAAATCGCTGAAGCTCTAGTTGGTAAAGACGCTAAAGACCAAGCTGCAATCGACGCAGTAATGATCGAGCTAGACGGTACTGAGAACAAATCTAAGTTCGGTGCTAACGCAATCCTAGCGGTTTCTCTAGCTAACGCTAAAGCTGCTGCGGCGGCTAAAGGCATGCCTCTATACGAGCACATCGCTGAACTAAACGGTACTGCTGGTCAGTTCTCTATGCCTCTACCAATGATGAACATCATCAACGGTGGTGAGCACGCAGACAACAACGTTGACATCCAAGAGTTCATGATCCAACCAGTTGGCGCTAAGACTCTTAAAGAAGGTCTACGTATAGGTGCGGAAGTATTCCACAACCTAGCTAAAGTTCTTAAGTCTAAAGGCTACAGCACTGCAGTTGGTGACGAAGGTGGTTTCGCCCCTAACCTTAAGTCTAACGCTGAAGCTCTAGAAGTTATCGCAGAAGCTGTTGCAGCTGCTGGTTACGAACTAGGTAAAGACGTGACTCTAGCGATGGACTGTGCGGCATCTGAGTTCTTCGACAAAGAAGCTGGCATCTACAACATGAAAGGCGAAGGTAAGACTTTCTCTTCTGAAGAGTTCAACCACTACCTAGCTGAGCTAGCTAACCAATTCCCAATCGTTTCTATCGAAGATGGTCTAGACGAATCTGACTGGGATGGCTTCAAGCACCAAACTGAACTACTAGGTAGCAAGCTTCAACTAGTTGGTGACGACCTATTCGTTACTAACACTAAGATCCTTGCTGAAGGTATCGAGAAAGGCGTAGCTAACTCTATCCTAATCAAGTTCAACCAAATCGGTTCTCTAACTGAGACTCTAGCTGCAATCAAGATGGCTAAAGACGCAGGTTACACAGCAGTAATCTCTCACCGTTCTGGCGAAACTGAAGATGCAACTATCGCTGACCTAGCGGTAGGTACAGCTGCAGGTCAAATCAAGACTGGTTCTATGAGCCGTTCTGACCGTGTTGCTAAGTACAACCAACTAATCCGTATCGAAGAAGCTCTAGGTGCTAAAGCTCCTTACAACGGTCTTAAAGAAGTTAAAGGCCAGTAATTCATAGTTTGAATGCTTTAATGAATGCCTCACTTTTTAGTGGGGCATTTTGTGTTTAAGGCTCTAAGAACTTTTAGAATTCTATGGGCAATGAGCCGTTCTGACCGTGTTGCTGCTACACCTAAAAGAAAGCAACCAACTAATCGGTATCGAAGAAGCTCTAGGTGCTAAAGCTCCTTACAACGGTCTTAAAGAAGTTAAAGGTCAGTAATTCATAGCTTGAATTATTAGCTTAAAGCTTTAAAAACGCCTCCGGTTTCGGAGGCGTTTTTGTTTTTAGGGAAGAGACCAGGCCGTGATAAGTCCGAAGGTACTAATGCTCAGTTTTACATGACCTACTTCTCTTTGAGTGCAATGCTTAAACTTTTGTTGCCCGAACGGCTTCGATTCGGCGTTTCTCCATTTCTTCTCGGATCGCAGCGCCTTTGAATCCATCTTGTATGATGTCTTGAACGTTAACCGCCAGTGCTGCTTGGTATGCCTGCTCAAAAATACCTTTTTGAGGGTACTCAATATCTTCGAAGCCAGTACGACCGCGGCTGTCAGCCATGCAAGATAACAAGATCTCCTCTAAACGTTCAGGTTTTCGCCATGCATCAAAGCCATTGAGGATTTTGATAATGGTATCGGCTCTAAGCTCTGCTGCTCGATGGATATTAGAGTGTTGTTCACACACCATTAAGGCAAGATCGCGATATTCATTCGGAATACGAACTCGCTCACACAGTTTCTTGATTATGCTAAGGCCCGTGTGACAGTGCTTCTTATGGCTCGGCCACTCATCTTTTGGTGTCACTCCTTTGCCTAAATCGTGCATCTGCGCGGCAAAGCGTACTCTGTGAGAGGGGCTGAGTAGGGCAGCCTGTTTCGCCACTAAAAGGTTGTGAATGCCTGTATCGATTTCCGGGTGCCACTTTTCTGGTTGAGGTACACCAAACAGGCGATCCAGTTCAGGAAGTATCACTTTGAGGGCACCGCAGTCACGCAGGACCGATAGAAAAATCTGTGGATCTTGGGTTGATAGCGATTTGTGCCATTCCTGCCACACACGTTCAGCCGTTAAATGAGTTAGCTCTCCAGACTCGACAATCTGAGCCATTAGCTGTTGAGTTTCTGGGGCGATGGCAAAACCAAGGTGATGCAATTTCGCCGCGAAGCGCGCGACTCTAAGTACGCGAAGAGGATCTTCTGTAAAAGCATCTGAAACGTGGCGAAGAACGCGATCATTGAGATCTTTTTGGCCGCCGTAAGGGTCGATAATCCGACCTTGCTCATCTTCTGCCATTGCATTGATAGTCAGGTCTCGGCGAATCAGGTCCTCTTCAAGGGTGACATCAGGAGCAAAATAACAATCAAAGCCTTTGTAGCCTGAGCCAGTTTTGCGTTCGGTTCTTGCTAGGGCATGCTCTTGCTTGGTTTTAGGGTGTAGGAACACAGGGAAGTCCTTTCCAACAGCAACAAACCCCTGGTCCAGTAATACCTGAGGCGATGCGCCAACCACGACCCAGTCTTGGTCGTAAACGTCGATTTTCAGCAGTTTATCGCGGACTGCACCACCAACCAGAAATATTTGCACAGATGTCTCTCTTAAATTCGGATTTTAGAATTGGCTATTCATGCCAGCAATGGTACTTTTCTTATCGGTAAATTCCCAGAGACGAGAAGTATGTATAAACAACATTTTGGATTCACAGAGCTGCCGTTTTCGATTGTGCCGAATTCTCGTTTCCTGTTCCAAAGCCAAAGGCACAAAGAAGCGCTGTTTCGCTTACAAGCAGGCCTTGGCGAGGGTGGGGGCTTTGCGATGTTGTCTGGTGAAGTTGGTACCGGGAAGACAACCGTTGCACGCGCATTGCTGAAATCACTCGGTACGGATACTCAGCCTGGTCTAATCCTCAACCCTACCTTTTCAAGCATAGAGTTGCTTGAAGCAATCTGCGATGAATTTTCGATTGAGTATCAATCTGGCGCAACGCTCAAACAACTGAATCAGAAGATTCATGAATTTCTGCTCAGTACATATGCGAATGGTATTCAGACTTTGCTGGTCATCGACGAAGCACAGCATTTGTCCGCTGAAGTGCTAGAGCAGTTGCGCTTATTGACTAATCTTGAAACGGACAACCAGAAGCTGCTCAAAGTGCTACTTGTTGGCCAACCAGAGTTACAACAGAAATTGCAGATGCCTCAATTGCGCCAGCTAGCGCAGCGTATTACGGGGCGATACCACCTGTTGCCATTGGATAGCAAAGAAACCGCCAGTTATATTCAGTATCGTCTTGAACTGGCGGGTGGCGAAGCGAGTTTGTTCTCAGCTAAGTCGCTCAAGCATATTGCTCTGCAGTCGTTGGGTATTCCACGCCTGATTAATCTGATTTGTGATGCAGCTTTAAAACGAGCTTACAGCATCGGAGAAGCGGTACCGAGCCATTCAAGCGTTGAAGTGGCTTGTGAAGAGGTGATGAGTTTTCAAACCTCGTATCATCAGCCCACTCAACCAGTGCCTTCATTGCCACAGCGTTCTCCACTGGGTATTGCTGCTGCCGTAGGAGCTGTACTGGCTGTCGGTAGTTATTGGTTAGCTCCAATGCTTTTCAGTGCGTCGATTGAAGCGCACCTAAGTGAAGCGTATCCAGCGTCAAATGTGGAAGCGATAGAAAAGGAAGTTTTTCCTGTTGAATTACAGTCCACTCTTGCTCGTGCAACGGATTTCCAGCAGGGTATTGCGGAGCTTTATCATGTGTGGGGGCTGAATGCGTCTGTGGCTGAGCGTCTTTGCCAGCAAAGTGATCAAAGTGCGTTCCGTTGTACTCAATCACGTGGCACGCTGAATACGCTCAGACAAGCTAATGTTCCCGTACTTTTGTCTCTCAGCAAAGACGGCCTGCAAAGTTATGCCGTGCTATATAAGCTCACACAGGATTCTGCTCAGCTATTGTTAGGAACGGAGCGAATTGAATTGCCGATCACCAAGCTCAAGGAATTATGGCAGGGGCAGTATCACCAGATCTGGCAAGGTTACTGGCATCAGACTTTGAAACCTAATATGTCAGGACGTGCGATCGCTGAATTGGATGATCGTTTGTCTAAAGTTCTGGGTGAGCCCGAAAGAGAGTCCGATGTTTATGATCAGGAACTGATGCGTAAGGTTGAGCTTTTCCAGCAATGGCAGGGACTCCATGTGGATGGCATTGCCGGACGAAGAACCTTGCAGCGTCTTGAAAAGTTATCTCAAGAGCATGCCCCTTCGTTAACTGCCTCAGAGGAGAAAGCATAATGTCAAAAGTACTGCAGGCTTTAGACCACTCTGAGCAAAACCATCAGACATTTAACGGCGTGAATCATTACCAATCAGTCAATGATGTGCGACCTCGACGGACGGTATCAGGCTGGTTGTTAGCTACGGTTATTGTTGCCCCTGCGTTGGTGACGGGAGCTCTAAGTACATATCAGAGTTACCTCGAGCAACGAGGGCAATGGCAGGCGAGCCATCAAGCGAAACCTCAAGTGCTAGAAGTCCCGTTTGCGTATCAGACTTTGCCTTACCCATCATTTAGCGAGCTTCGTGAAACTTACGAATATGCTAAGGCTGACACTGGTCATATAGAAGTGGCAAGCGAAGAAACTCAACCACCAGTGGTTCAACCTCAAGAACCTGTTCTGCCGCGCGTTCAGCCGCCTGCTCAGTCACAAAACAGTACACTATTGGATGGTTTAGATTTATCTGGCTTATCACCTGAACTGGCTATGCGGGTTGAATCTGCACTGGAGTCGAGTGCAAACCCAGAGCCGAAATATGATGACAGTGAGGCGTCCGATCTAGCGATACACAGCCGCCAGTGGCAAGGAAAGCTACCACCGCTGAATTTCCAGACACACGTTTACTCAAGCAACCCAGACAAACGTTGGGTGAAAGTCAATGGGACCGAATATCGCGAAGGTGACTGGATTAGCAATGACATTCAGTTGCAGCACATTGAACCGCAACACAGTGCGATTTCATTTAAAGGCTCGGTGATTGAAGTGCCAGCTTTGTATGACTGGAAAGGATAATAAAAAAGGTCGCCAAGGCGACCTTTTTTGATGTTCTGTATTTAAGCCCAGCCAGATGGAGAGCGCTTTTTGCGTGGGATAATGTGTGGCAAGAGCAGGCCAAATAGTAATCCAATACCCGCTACGCCACCACCGTACATAAAGTACTTCAGTAGTAGGTCATCTTTCTGCGTATCCAGCTTAGCGCGTAGATTACGGACTTCTTCTTGTGAGGCTGTCAGTTGTTGACTGATTTCACCGTAGCTCTTCTCAAGGTCGGCAATCTGGCGATTACGGTTTTCTAGTGAATCAGCTAAACCTGCTTTTTCTTGGTCAGCGCTAGATCGAGCATTGGCAAGCTTTCCTTTAACATCTGCCAGTTCTTTCTCTAGTTTAGGAAGACGAAGCGCCATGCTTTCTTGTCTTGTGACGAAGCGGCTTTCTACCCAGCCTTTGCGACCTTTGGCGTCTTCAATCTGGGTGTAGCCAGTATCTCGGTTGGTCGAAAGTTGCTTCACTTTGTCACCGGCATCGACACTGCCGATAATGCGGAATTGGTTGCTAGGACCAGAGTGCATGTAGGTAAATAGCTTATCAGAAATGTATCGGTCTTGAGCCATTGCTGCTGGAACAGCGAGCAGTGATGCTAGAACGAAGCAAACCAGTTTTTTCACGGTAAATCCTTTAACAGTCTTTTGTCTATAACTTGCTAGTGCCAAATAGTAAGTAGTTTCCCCAGTCACTGCAACAAAGAAGGGAGGCTGAGCCTCCCTTTCTGTGGATTTGAGTCAATAATGACAGTGTGTTAACACATCATTGACTTGCTCATCAGATGAACATTGCCTGAATTGCGTAGAAGAACACAACCGCAAGTAGTGCACCTGCTGGCAGGGTCACAATCCAAGATGCAACGATGTTACGTACAACACCTAGGTTCAATGCTGCGATACCGCGAGCAAAACCAACACCTAATACCGCACCAACTAGTGTTTGTGTGGTCGAGATAGGAAGACCAGTACCTGATGCCAGAACAACAGTACACGCTGTTGCTAGCTGAGCTGCGAAACCGCGGCTTGGTGTCAGTTCAGTGATGCCTGTACCAACAGTTGCCATTACTTTGTGACCAAGCGTCGCCAGACCAACAACGATACCGAAACCGCCAAGAGGTAGAATCCACCAAGCGATGGTGCTCTTAGTTGTGATTTCGCCCATGTGTTCAATGGTAGATACAACTGCAGACAGAGGGCCAATCGCGTTAGCAACGTCGTTTGAACCGTGAGCGAATGCCATTGCACATGCTGTGATAACCATAAGTACGCTGAAGATACCTTCTACGCCAGCGAAACCGTGATCATCTTCGCGGCTTGAGAATTTCTTCTGAATGTAGAAGTAACCGCCCGCCATAACCAGTGCAGATACCGCAGCTGCCCACATCCATGCTTCGCCGTCAGAAAGGTGCAGACCAACGTGCTTAAGGCCTTTTTTGATCGTTACCAGAGCAATCACCATGGTAGTGATGAACATATAAACTGGGACGAAACGTTTAGCGTTGAAGAGTGGCTTCTCGGTATCAAAGATCAGGCGCTGGGCGCTGACAAAAATCACGTACGCAAAGAAACCTGAGATGACTGGAGTAATGATCCAGCTACCAACGATGCCTTGAACTGAGCCCCAATCGACAGCTTCTGTACCCACAGACACACAGGCGAAACCAATGATGGCACCAATGATCGAGTGAGTAGTTGATACAGGCCAACCCATGTAAGAAGCAAGGAGTAGCCATGTACCTGCCGCAAGTAGGGCTGACATCATACCGAAGACAAGAACGTCCGGCTGGCTAGCAAAAAGTGACGTTTCGATTACGCCTTTACGGATAGTGTCGGTTACTTCACCGCCTGCAAGGTATGCCCCCGCAAATTCAAAGATCATCGCGATAATGATCGCTTGTTTTACGGTGAGAGCTTTAGAGCCTACCGATGTACCCATTGCATTGGCCACGTCATTCGCGCCAATACCAATCGCCATCATAAATCCAAAAGCTGCTGCAATAATAATCAGGACAGTGCCGTAGTTCGCAAGGATATCCATCGTAATACCTAGTTGTTGATAACAAGCGGAGCAAATTAGGCACGACAAAGCCCCTTCGGCGCCTCGTTATTTAACGCCTATCAGGGGAGTGCTATTAAGATGCTCTTCGTTATTTGGTTAACTTATTTGTTTATGAGCGAGATAACATGAGTTCCAGACGCGCACCAACACGTTGCGCCTGATCTGCTATGCCACCTACCCATTCAAGAATTTTATAAAGGAACATCACATCAATCGGATTCAGATCGCCTTCAATCACCATCAGTTGTTGGCGAAGTTGAATCTGCATCGCGTCTGTGTCGTCCTCAATCACATCCAGTTGGTGGATCATTTCAGCCACAAGTGTTACTTCGCGGCCTTTGAACCCCGTTTCCAATAACTCGTCGAGCTCGTTGATGACTTTTTGCGCTTGATTCGCTGCATCGAGGCAACGTTTAACATACGCAATGAAGTTTTCCTGGAGTGGTTCTGGGATAGTCAATTGTCGACCGTACACACGGCCCGCAATATCTTTTGCTAGGTTTGCCAGTTTGTCTTGCTGAGTCAGCAGTTCAAGCATGTCGCTACGATCTACTGGCATAAACAAACCGCGAGGAAGTTTAAGGCGAATTTCGCGCTTAAGTACGTCAGCTTCTTTCTCTAGGTGAGAAATCTGTGCTCGAATTTCTGAAGCTTTCTCCCAGTCACCCTTTGAACTGACTTCAAAGAAATTAACCAGATGAGAACAACATTCGTTAACACACACAACGTGGCGCTGCAAAGGCTTAATAGGGGACTTTGCAAATAACCCCATAATTGTATTTACTGGCATGGTCATTCAACCTAATTAATATAACCTAAAAATAACATACACCATTCGTGGTGAAATGTTGAACGATGGCTATAAAGGCGCGCATGGTAACGCATTAAATCCATCATTAAAACTGTTTTAGATCATCATTACGGCGATATTTCTTTCTTGCCCAGTGCGAAAATTGGCAATATCCTGTTCGTATCTGTTTTAAAAGGTATAGCTATGGAAACCGAGATAGAACTGAAGTTTTTTGTTTCTCCTGATTTTTCAGAGACTTTGCGAAATAAAATCGCCCAAGCAAAAGTACTTCAGCACAGTTGTCGTGAGCTAGGAAATACCTACTTTGATACTCCCGACAATTGGTTACGTCAGCATGACATTGGCTTAAGAATCCGTCGTTTTGATGATGTTTACGTTCAGACGGTCAAGACTTCCGGGCGTGTCGTCGCTGGGTTACATCAACGACCAGAGTTTAACGCTGAACATGACAGTAACGAGCCACTTCTTTCTCTTCACCCGTCAGATATCTGGCCAACTGGTAAAGACGCCGACACACTCCAATCTGAACTTATCCCGCTTTTCTCTACCAATTTTACTCGTGAACAATGGTTGATTGCGATGCCTGATGGCAGCCAAATCGAAGTTGCGTTTGACCAAGGTAATGTAGAGTCTGGTGATAAAGAAGATCCGATTTGCGAAGTGGAACTGGAACTGAAATCCGGTCAAACCGATGCCTTATTTACCTTAGCCCGTCGTTTTTCTGAAGAGGGGGGCATGCGCCTAGGTAACTTGAGTAAAGCGGCGAAAGGTTATCGCCTTGCTAGTGGTTATACTGGAGATGAAGTGAAGCCTATGGCGTTGGTGAGTACAGATAAATACGACACTGTGGAGTCTTGCTTTATCAACTCTCTGGAACATGGTTTATCTCATTGGCATTATCACGAACAAATTTATGCTGAACGTGAATCTGTCGAAGCCTTACATGAGATTAAAAACGCCATCAGTTTTATTCGTCAAGTTTTGACTGTATATGGCGGCGTGGTGCCGCGCCGAGCGAGTGCGTTAGTACGTCAAGAACTTAAGTGGCTTGAGCAAGAGCTAGAGTGGTTACATGACTATGACTACCTTGAAGCATTGCTCGACGATAAAGGCCATGCACTGCGCAAACTCGATGCGCGTAAGTTTCTGCTTGAAGAACTCAAAGTGATTCAGGAAGCGTTGCCTGCTCGTGAAGAAATACTGACCCTGTTAAATTCGGCCAGATACACAGGGCTCTTACTGGATTTAAGTCGTTGGATTTTAACGCGTGGTTGGCAACCATTTCTCGATGAGAAAGCGCGCGATAAGATGTCACTGACGATTGAACCTTTCTCTGTCAAGCAGTTGGATCGCACTTGGGCTGAGTTAATGGAAGCTTTTCCGCCAGAGCGTGCCTTGAGCAGTCAGGACTATATCGATCAGCAGTATCGCCTGATGCGCAACCTATACACCGGAGTCAGTTTTGCGAGTCTATTTGACTTCGAGGAGCGCAATAGCTTCCGTTTGCCTTGGAGCGATTTGCTACATGGTATCGATGATCTACTGAAACTGCGTACTTTAGACAAGATGGTGAATAAACTGGAAGGCGAGGAGCAAGAACAGCTTCAACGCTGGTTGTCTCGACAGGAGCGTTCAATCCTCCATGCCATGGAGCAAACGCGCATCATTTGTATTGAAGCGGAACCCTATTGGCAAGACTAAGCGGCGTACTAGGGTGGAAGCGGGAGCCTTATGGCTCCCGTTTTTGTTGAGTTTGCTGTTCCAAGCGCTCTAAGCGGTGCAAGATTTCGTTTTGTTTCTCTACCAACTCTAATAGTAAGCGTTCTTTATTCTCAGAGCGTTTGGCTTGGACTTCAGTAGGTGAAGTGATCAGCGAAGTGATCAAACCGGAAATCATACCAAAAATACCCACCCCACAGATGATCAGACCTGAGGCAAGGATTTTTCCTGCATCAGTCACCGGAAAGTGATCGCCATAGCCTACGGTAGAGATGGTTACCAATGCCCACCACATCGCATCCCCTCCCGTTTGAATATTGGCCTCCGGTGATTTTCCCTCCACGAATAGCATCATGCTTGAGCCTATGGTGAGCAAGACCACCATCAATAATAGGATAGAAGCCAGAGTCGTTTCACGACGATTCACAAGTAGCTGCTTGATGAGAAGTTTGCTCGAACGGATGACCAGAATCACGCGCAGGATATGGAATAACCGAGCAAAGCGTAGTGGCTCGATCATTGGGATGCTGGCGATGAAGTCAATCCAGTGTCGTTTCATAAATTGCATGCGATCTGTAGAGCGGATCAAATCTACGCTTAGCTGAAGGAGAAAGACGCTACAGATAATAAAGTCTAAGCCGATAAGAACTTGTCGCGTTTGAGTGCTGAGTGGGAAGAACAGCAGGCCAGAGATCACAAATAGTGCCATGAAAGACAGGATTAGTGACAGTAAGCTCATTGGTTTTGTATCAGATTTGATATCATCTATATTCATACGAGGCTCAAAATAAATATGTATTCGCTATCTATCGATAGTCACGAGCGGCAGTGTACAGCCTCCTGAATGTGATCAGGAAAAACAAATATATAAGACTTAGCGGAGAACTAACAATGACCAAGATGGCATTTAAGCCATGGGAACGAGTGATAACGGATATTCGTTTGGTTCCCAAAATGGTGATGTTGATGGTGTTCAGTACCATTTTGATCATCGGCAAGCAACTATGGGATGCGAGTACTTTTTATGATTCTCTTCTCGCCGCTACGAAAAATGTTCAGGTTGCGCAGGAACACTATGAGGCTTACATGGTGCAGGTGGCGTGGCAAACGGCCACTATGATCATTGTGTTTGTTGTCTTGCTTTTATTCGCTGCACGTATCATGTTACGTCAAACTCAATATCTTAGTGATGCGATCAAATTAATGGCAGATCGTAACTTATCGGTGCCAATTGAAATGGACTGTAAGGATGAATACGGTGACGTGGCTCGTGAATTGGAAAAGACGCGAGTGCAACTGCAGGACATGATCAAACTGCAAATTGAAGCATCACAGGAACTGGCAGGCTTAACAGAAGTCATGACCTTGAGCATGTCGGAAACCAAAGAGTCAGCGCAAGAAGAGTTTAACGAGATTGACCAATTGGCAACGGCGATGAGTGAGATGTCATCAACGGTCCAAACCGTCGCGGATCATGCGCAAAATGCGTCTTCGTTGACTGAGAATGCTTCCGGTCAGGCGGAAAGTGGTCAGCGGTTTGTTCAGGATACCGTTCATAAAATCAGCGAACTATCGAGAGATATTTCCGCTTCAGCACAGGCTGTGAATCAGGTTGAGGAGAGTGTCGAGTCAATCGGCAGTGTGGTTGGCACTATTCAAGGCATCTCAGAGCAAACAAACCTGTTGGCACTCAATGCTGCGATTGAAGCAGCGAGGGCGGGGGAAGCGGGTCGCGGATTTGCCGTCGTAGCAGATGAAGTTCGCAGCCTAGCCCAGCGTACTCAGAACGCGACAGTAGAAATTCAGGATATGATCACTCAGCTGCAATCCAGTGCGAGCTCAGCAGTTGAGCTGATGGAAAAAAGTGTGGTTGAGGCGGCTGAAGGCGTGGATTTGGTCACCAATGCCGGTAGTGAGTTGGATGGTATCGTCACGCAAGTCAACCAAATTAACGATATGAATTTCCAAATAGCGACCGCCGCAGGGCAACAAAGTAGTGTGGCAGAAGAGATGAATCAAAACCTCACGAACGTTCGTGAACTGGTGGAAGCGTCGGTGACAGTGGTATCAGAATTACTTGAAACTTCAGAGATCATGCAGAAAAATGCTGAAGCCTTAGATGCCAAGATCACATCCTTTAAAGTCTAATAGTCACAAGTCCTATGAATCAGCGCCCACTCAGTGTTAGTGGGCGTTTTTTATTGGTATAAAACGCTATCAAAGAATTTATCGAACCAAGGAAGAACCATGCAATTGCCCGCAAGTCTTGCTTCTGTTTCTCAGACGGCTCTGGAATCCCTACTGCAACATCAGGCTATTCAAGAGTGGCCTGACTCTTATCGTAAGGAGCTTAGCTATGTGGCTGGGTTGAGTCAGTTTATTGTCGACACCCTGCAGCAAGATGAGTATTTGCATCAACATTTGCCTGAGATGTTGGAGGCAGAGTCTCGGCACGAAGCATATCGACAGCGTCTGGAAGAGTTATTGGCCGGATGCAGTGATGAAATGCAAGGTCACCGAGTACTCAGACAGTTTCGTAATCGCGAGATGACATACATTGCATGGCGAGATTTCATAGGCAGTTGGGAGCTTGAACAAAGCCTAGAGCACTTGTCTCAGTTGGCGGAGGCGATGATTTTTGAGACTTACCAATGGCAATACAAAGCGTGTTGTGATTTGTGGGGAACTCCTTGTAATGAAGCGGGTGAAGCGCAGCCAATGTTGATTATTGGCATGGGTAAGCTTGGTGGCGGAGAGCTGAACTTCTCCTCAGATATTGATCTTATTTTCACTTACCCAGAAAACGGTGACACTCAAGGCGCTCGTCGCAGTATTGCCAATGCTCAGTTTTTTACTCGCCTAGGACAACGCATCATCAAAGCGCTCGACCAGCAGACGTTTGATGGTTTTTGCTATCGCGTCGATATGCGGTTACGTCCTTTTGGTGACAGTGGCCCGTTGGTGATGAGTTACGCGGCGTTAGAGGACTATTACCAAGAGCAAGGACGCGATTGGGAGCGTTACGCGATGATCAAAGCGCGTGTAATGGGGCGTGAGATGTATCCGCAATATCAGGAATTACGTCAGATGCTGCGCCCGTTTGTTTTCCGTCGTTATATTGATTTCAGTGCGATTCAGTCACTACGGCGCATGAAGTCAATGATCAGCAGTGAAGTTCGTCGTCGTGGTTTGACAAATAATATCAAGCTAGGAGCGGGCGGCATTCGGGAAATCGAGTTTATCGCTCAGGTATTTCAGTTGATTCGAGGAGGCCGTGAGCCAAACCTGCGCCACCGAGGATTACTGATGACTCTCGATGCAATTGAAGAGCTGGAGCAACTAACCAGTGAAGAAGTGAGTAATCTCAAACATGCGTACAAGTTCCTTCGTCGCTTGGAAAACCTGCTTCAAGCAATGGCTGATAAACAAACGCAAACTCTACCAGAAAGTGAGATTGAACAGCTTCAACTTGCTATTGCCATGGGATTCTCGGATTGGACTTCACTGATCGAGCAAGTGCGTCAGCATATGCGCAATGTCCATCAGGTATTCAATAGTTTGATTGGCGATGAAGAAGAGGAATGCTCCGAGGTCGCCAAGCATTTTCATGAGCTGTGGGATATGGCGGAGAAGCCAGATGTAATTGAAGCGGTACTTGAGCAGGATATTGCGAGCGGCGATGCTACTGAAATGGCATCAACCATTATTCAATTTAAACAAGATCTTGCGAAGAAGACACTGGGGCCTCGTGGTCGAGAAGTTCTGAACCGTTTAATGCCAAAGATCTTTGCGGCGATCTATTCTCATCAAGATGCCAAATATGGCTTACCCCGTGTCTTACATTTGCTGCATAAGATCGTGACTAGAACAACGTATTTGGAGTTATTGGATGAGCACCCTGCAGCGTTGACGCAGCTAGTTAGATTGTGCACGGCCAGCCCGATGATTTCTGAGCGGCTTGGACGTTATCCGATTCTGCTTGATGAGCTGATTGATCCCCAGCAGTTGTACAATCCCGTACCATTGGAAAGCTACCGTACTGAACTGCGTGATTTCCTTGCTCGTATCCCGGAAGACGATATGGAGCAACAGATGGAAGCACTGCGTCAGTTTAAGCAGATCTGTATTTTACGCATCGCTGCCGCAGACATTGCAGGAGTACTGCCTGTTATGAAAGTGAGTGATCACCTCACTTATCTGGCAGAGGCTATTGTGGAGTCGGTTGTCAATCAGGCGTGGCTGCAAATGGCGGAGAAATATGGTGAGCCAACACATCTAAAAGATAGAGAGGGTCGAGGTTTTGCTGTGATTGGTTACGGCAAAGTAGGCGGCTGGGAGCTAGGGTACAACTCGGATCTGGATATTGTGTTTATGCATGATTGCCCAGTTCATGCCTATACCGATGGGAAAAAAGAGATTGATGGTCGCCAATTCTACTTACGTTTGGCCCAGCGCATCATTCATATATTTTCAACAAGAACGGCGTCAGGCATCTTATACGAAGCGGATACCCGACTGCGCCCCTCAGGTGCTTCAGGGTTGTTGGTTAGTCCTGCAGATGCCTTTGATGAATACCAGCATAAAGAGGCGTGGACTTGGGAGCATCAGGCACTGGTAAGAGCACGAATGATCTATGGGGATCAGCCACTGCAACACGTGTTCTCTCAGACAAGACATAATATTTTGAGTTTGGTAAGAGAAGAGTCAAAGCTCAAAAAGGATGTCACGGAGATGCGAGTCAAGATGCGAGAGCACCTTGGTGGGAAAAAAGCAGGTCGCTTTATGCTTAAGCAAGATCCCGGTGGTATTACCGATGTGGAATTTCTTGCTCAGTACCTAGTCTTAAGGTACAGCCATGAAAAACCTAAGCTGACTCGATGGAGTGATAACGTCAGAATCTTTGAATCCATGATGGCACAAGGCATTATGGATGAAGCTCCTGCGATGGCATTGACTCAGGCATACACAACGATGCGCGATCAAATTCATCATCGCAATTTATTGAATCTTGAGGCCGATGTGGCTGAAGAAAAATTTCTCAAAGAGCGAGAGCTGGTTAAAGCGCTTTGGCATGAGTGGTTAGAATAGGTTTAGGGTCCTTATCCCCTGTGTTAAACTCTTGCCCGAATTAGAATTTGGAGACCCATAATGAAACCAATCCTACCGAACTATAGTGATTCTGGTGTATTGATCATCGGTGATGTCATGCTTGATCGTTACTGGTATGGCCCGACTGGACGCATTTCCCCAGAAGCCCCAGTTCCTGTAGTAAAAGTAGAAAATAACGAAGAGCGTCCAGGTGGTGCAGCGAATGTGGCAATGAATATTGCTTCTTTGGGTGGCCATGCGCATATCGTGGGTTTAACTGGGATTGATGAGCCAGCTAAAGTGCTTAATGAGACGCTATCTGCACTGAAAGTAAAGTGTGACTTTGTGGCTCTGCCAAACTATCCAACCATTACTAAACTTCGCGTTTTGAGCCGTGGTCAGCAGCTGATCCGCCTAGATTTCGAAGACAAATTTGAAAATACCGATGCCGAGCTGATTTTAGATCGTATGGAGCAGGCACTGCCAAAAGTGAAATCGGTTGTTCTGTCTGATTATGCTAAAGGTGCATTGGAGCACGTTCAGCAGTTTATTCAGAAAGCACGCGCAGCTAAGGTACCTGTGTTTATTGACCCTAAAGGTGCGGATTTTGAACGCTACCGTGGCGCAACATTACTGACCCCTAACATGGCTGAATTTGAGCTGGTTGTGGGGAAAGTGAAATCTGAGCAAGACTTGGTTGAGAAGGGCTTAGCGCTGATTGAAGAGTTCGATTTTGATGCATTATTGGTGACGCGAAGTGAGCACGGTATGACCTTGCTGCGCCGTGGGCAGGAACCATTCCACCTACCAACTCTTGCACAAGAGGTCTATGACGTAACGGGTGCAGGTGATACCGTGATTTCTGTGCTGGCGGCATCAGTGGCGGCGGGTAAGCCCCTTGATGAAGCTTGCGCATTGGCAAATGCAGCAGCAGGCGTCGTAGTTGGTAAGCTGGGTACATCCACTGTATCAACCATTGAACTAGCTGAAGCGGTTCATGGCAGTCAAGACACTGATTTTGGTGTTATCACTGAGCAAGCGCTGATTGAAGCGGTGAAGAACGCACAATCGAAGGGCGAGAAGGTAGTGATGACCAATGGTTGTTTCGACATTCTGCACGCTGGACACGTTTCTTATCTGAACCATGCTGCTGAATTGGGTGACCGCCTGATTGTCGCTGTGAACACCGATGAATCGGTGAAGCGTTTGAAAGGCCCTGGTCGCCCGGTTAACCCGACAGATCGCCGTATGGCGGTTCTGGCTGGCCTTGGTGCGGTTGATTGGGTTGTCCCGTTTGGCGAAGAAACGCCTCAACGCCTGATTTCAGAAGTTTTGCCAGACATGCTTGTCAAAGGTGGTGATTACAAGCCTGAAGAGATTGCGGGTGGTAAAGAAGTGATTGCCAATGGTGGTGAAGTTAAAGTACTCAACTTTGAAGATGGTTGCTCAACGACTGAGATCATTGACGCAATCAAGGGCGGCAAAGGCTAAAAAGACACATTAGGCAGCGCGTTATTGAGCTCTGCCTGAGTCAGGCTTTGTTCATAACTTGTTACCATTTAAGTCGCAGCCGACAAAGAAAAAACAAAAAATGGAGCCAATTGGCTCCATTTTTCTTTCTTCGTTTTGGTGATTATTCTTCTAAATCACCACAGAATCGGTAACCTTCACCATGAATTGTCGCGATGATTTCTGGTGTACCTGAGACTGATTCAAAATGCTTACGGATACGACGGATAGTCACATCGACAGTACGGTCATGTGGCTTAAGCTCACGACCAGTCATCTTCTTAAGCAGGTCAGCACGTGTCTGGATCTTGCCTGGGTTTTCACAGAAGTGGAGTAGGGCTCGGAACTCAGAACGAGGCAGTTTGTAGCCATCGCCACTTGGGCTCACTAGTGAGCGGCTATTGATATCCAATACCCAGCCGTTGAATTCGTATTTTTCAACGCTGCGTTTTTCTTCCGTGACCACGCTGGTGCTCATAGAGCGATTTAGTAGGTTACGGGCACGGATCGTTAGCTCACGCGGGTTAAATGGCTTGGTAATGTAGTCATCTGCACCGATCTCAAGACCAAGGATCTTGTCAACTTCGTTGTCACGACCAGTCAGGAACATTAATGCCACATTCGCTTGCTCGCGCAGTTCACGTGCCAGCAGAAGGCCATTTTTACCTGGAAGGTTGATGTCCATAATAACCAAGTTGACCTGGTTATTAGACAGCACCTGGTGCATCTCTTCACCGTCACTGGCCTCGAAAACAGCGTATCCCTCTGCTTCAAAAATACTCTTTAGAGTGTTACGAGTTACTTGCTCATCTTCAACAATAAGAATGTGCGGGGTTTGCATTGGCGGTACCTAAACTTGTGAAAAAATTGTGCTAATAGAATAAATTCTAGGCAAAAACCTAACATACAGGTAATGTGATGTTGATAATAAACCAAAGACTGTAAAAATACATTGTTTCTTTGATTGCCCGCCTTCCTTGGTCCCAATTCGCTTCTTGAGGTCCCTTTTCCTCACACGCTCTATTAGTCTTTGAGGCGGATTCTATAATGTTAACAGCATGCTAACAACGTCATAATGTTAATTCCATGCACTTTGTTGATTTATATCAAGAGTTCGAATGTAACAAATATTAATAGTCTAAAACAAATGTAAAACTGTGGTTTACATGATGATAGATGCGCAACTTTGGCAAGAATATTCAGATCCTTATTTCAAGTTTTCTCGCAAACCAAGTACAACAAGGTTTGCGATTATAACTGCGTGGAATCCCGCGAGTCAGTGGTTGTCGAAGCCACAAAATGATCGAAATAATCACGACTTAGCCCAAGATTTTGGCCATACTTACTTTGTTGAAGTATTAGTGGGAGATGAAAGTTTTGCTTGGGCTGAAGAGAGTTTCGCTGTCGATATTGAGCAACAACAAGCTCTGCTGTTAGGGCGTAAATATAAACAGAATGCAATCTATTATGTGGTAGGTGACGAGCTGTTTTTGCTCTCATGTTTAGCTGATGCGACTAAGGTCAACTTGGGGCAATGGCAATGTCGATGCAGGTAAGGATTTAAAGCCAGATTCATGGAGGAAAAATGAAAGATATTACACCGGATATATGTGATAAGCATGAAGATAAAGTCACCTCATTAGATATCCCACTGCATACTTTTGGTAAGAAAAGTGCATTTTGGGGGGAGATAGTGACCGTTCGTTGTTATCACGATAACTCTAAAGTTAGGGAAACGTTGAGTCAGAACGGCAAAGGAAAAGTTTTGATTGTCGATGGGCATGGCTCCTGTCAGAAAGCTTTACTTGGTGATCAACTGGCGATTCTTGCAATTGATAACCATTGGGAAGGCGTAATTGTGTATGGTGCTATTCGAGATGCTGCTGCAATGGCTGAAATGGAACTTGGTGTAAAAGCTTTAGGGACTAGCCCATTTAAAACGGAGAAGCGAGGAGCTGGCGATACAAATGTGACACTGACGGTTCATAACCAAATGATTCAGCCTGGCGATTATGTCTACGCCGATTGGAATGGGGTGCTAATGTCTACTGAATTATTGGATTGGAGTTAGAATCGAAAGCCGATACCAACTTCTAGTTCTTGTTGCCACTCTTGATGTTCGAGGGTGGCGTGAAGATCAAGGTTTTCAGTTAACCTCATACGGCTAGATACTTCGGCTGAGATGACTTTGTCAGTCCCTCCCTCAGTGCTGTCTTCATTGTAGGAGTGCAGAGTACTTTTTACTGAGACTCTTGGCGTTATCTGATAGCTAACACCACTTAAAAAACCACTTTCATTGATGTGATTCCCTTGATTGACTCTAGCCCCAACGTAAAGATCGATATTATCGAAAACATTGTATGAGTAGCCACCATCAATTTTCCAAGTATCAAAATCGTGTTGGTTAGCTTCACTAGATAGGAACAACTTGTGCGGAGAGTTTTTTTGCTGTGATGGTAAAGCTGGAAGCTCTGTTGCCATCGATGAGCACGCAACAAGAGTAAGCAAAAGGCTTAGTGTTGTTTTCATTTGCCACTCCTTGATTGTTACTTATCCACCGCAAGATCAATTAAAGCATAAAACCTCAGCTCTGGTAGTCACTTTTTCAGTAATTTCGTGAATTAGCTAATATGCAATCTTGTTTATACTTTAGATATAAAAGGTAACTTATTGAACTGGCTCACAGAAGACGAGCCGAACGAAGTGTAAACAAAAAATAAAAACTTTTCGTTGACTCATGCTAAACAAATAGGTTAAACGTATGGGTAAGCAAACACACAATCGCAACAAAAAATATATATGTACAGCCATAGCCTAGTAGTAATGACCACAACCATTATTATTACCGACATCACACATGTTGGGGCAGGCTGCTAAGCGAAAGAAATTCAAAGAAAAGGCCTGTATCCCACAAGATACAGGCCTTTTTTTATACCAATTTACAGACATTTGGAGAAAGGGATGCGTGTATTAAAGTTTGGAGGTTCATCATTAGCAGATGCTGATCGTTTTTTGCGAGCAGCAGATATCATTGCTAATAATGCACAGCAGGAAGAGGTCGCTGTGGTTCTTTCAGCACCGGGTAAGACAACCAATAAACTCGTGGCCGTGATTGAGGGAGCACTGAAAAATGGCCAAGCGGAGTTACAAATCGCGGAGTTGGAAGATTCTTTTCGCGATCTGTATCAGGATATCAAGCAAGTTTTACCTAACATTGATGGCTCTGGCTATGACAATCAAGTCAAAACGTCTCTGACTCAGCTACGCCAATTTGTTCATGGCATCGATTTATTAGGGATGTGTCCAGATAACGTTAATGCTCGCATCATCAGTAAAGGTGAGCGTGTTTCCATTCAGCTTATGAAAGCGGTATTGGAAGCAAAAGGTCAACCTGCCAGCCTGATTGATCCAGTTAAATACCTTTACGCAAACGGTGAACACTTAGAGGCGATGGTTGACGTTGAGGTCTCGACTCAGAATTTCCGTCAGAATCCATTACCACAGGGGCACGTTAACATCATGCCGGGCTTTACCGCGGGTAACGAAGAGGGTGAACTCGTCACTCTAGGGCGTAATGGCTCAGACTATTCGGCGGCGGTTTTAGCTGCGTGTTTACGTGCTGATTGTTGTGAAATTTGGACAGATGTCGATGGTGTATATAACTGTGACCCACGCTTAGTCGATGATGCGCGTTTACTCAAATCGTTGAGCTACCAAGAAGCGATGGAGCTGTCTTACTTTGGTGCTTCTGTTCTTCACCCGAAAACCATCGCTCCAATTGCCCAATTCCACATCCCATGTTTGATCAAAAATAGCTTTAATCCTCAAGGAGCCGGTACATTAATCGGTCAAGATACGGGTGAAGATAATCTAGCGATCAAAGGCATCACTACGCTCAGTGATCTGACTATGGTTAACGTCTCTGGCCCAGGCATGAAAGGCATGGTTGGCATGGCGAGTCGTGTGTTTGGTGCTATGTCTTCAGCGGGCGTATCGATTGTGTTGATTACCCAGTCCTCTTCTGAGTACAGCATTAGTTTCTGTATCGAAGCGGAAGATAAAGCCATCGCTCAGCAAGCGCTCAGCGACTCGTTCGAATTGGAGCTCAAAGATGGTCTGCTCGAGCCAGTTGAGTTTATGGACGATGTAGCCATTGTGACACTGGTTGGCGATGGTATGCGTACTTCCCGTGGTGTCGCCTCTCAGTTCTTCTCTTCTTTAGCCGAAGTGAACGTGAACATCGTTGCTATCGCACAAGGCTCATCGGAACGTGCAATTTCTGCTGTGATTCCTGAAGATAAAATTTCTGAAGCGATCAAAGCTTGTCATGAGAACCTGTTTAACTCTAAACACTTCTTGGATGTGTTTGTAGTCGGTGTTGGTGGTGTTGGTGGTGAACTGGTAGATCAAATCCAACGTCAGCAAGCGAAACTGGCGGAAAAAGGCATCATTCTAAGAGTGTGTGGTTTGGCGAACAGCAAAGGCCTCCTGCTCGATAGTGAAGGTCTACCCTTAGAACACTGGCGTGACCGTATGAACGACGCAACCGAAGAGTTTAGCCTTGCACGGTTGATTTCTCTGGTCCAGCGCAACCACATTATCAACCCCGTTCTGGTGGATTGTACTTCTTCGGAATCTATCGCTAATCAGTATGCGGACTTCTTGGCGGCGGGCTTCCACGTTGTCACACCAAACAAAAAAGCCAACACAGCGAGCATGGCGTATTACCACCAGCTACGCGATATCGCCCGTAGTTCACGTCGCAAGTTAATGTATGAAACAACAGTTGGTGCTGGTCTACCAGTGATCGAAAACCTGCAAAACCTTATTTCCGCAGGGGATGAACTTGAGCGTTTTAGCGGGATTCTGTCAGGTTCGCTGTCATACATCTTCGGTAAGCTTGATGAAGGTATGACGCTAAGTCAGGCGACCAATATTGCGAAAGACAATGGCTTTACGGAGCCAGATCCACGTGATGATCTGTCTGGTATGGACGTCGCTCGTAAGCTACTAATTCTGGCACGCGAAGCTGGTATGAATTTAGAGCTGGAAGATGTGATTGTTGATCAAGCATTGCCACCAGGTTTTGATGATTCAGGCAGCGTAGATGAGTTTATGGCGCGATTGCCTGAGGCGGATGCTTACTTCCAAGAGTTGTCTGCCAAGGCCGCACAAGAAGGTAAAGTGCTGCGTTATGTCGGTGAAATCAATGACGGCCAATGTCGTGTTAGTATGGCTGCTGTGGATGAAAATGATCCTATGTTCAAGATCAAGGATGGTGAAAATGCACTCGCTTTCTATAGTCGCTATTACCAGCCTATTCCATTGGTGCTGCGTGGTTATGGCGCAGGTACAGAAGTGACGGCGGCTGGGGTTTTCTCGGATGTGATGCGTACTTTAGGATGGAAGCTAGGGGTTTAAGACGGATGAGTAGTGGTATGGATGTGGTGGTTTACGCTCCAGCGTCAATCGGTAACGTGAGCGTTGGTTTTGATGTGTTGGGGGCAGCGGTATCGCCTATTGATGGCACCTTGCTGGGTGATCGCGTGATGGTGAAAGCTGGAAAGGAGTCTTTTAGCCTCAAAACGGCAGGCAATTTTGTTTCTAAGTTACCGGAAAATCCTAAAGAAAATATCGTTTATGATTGCTGGCAAGTTTTTGCGAGAGAGTTGGATAAAAAGGGCGTGACTCTGTTACCGCTAGATATGACGCTTGAGAAAAACATGCCGATTGGCTCTGGGTTAGGATCAAGTGCTTGTTCGATTGTCGCGGCTCTGGATGCGCTAAACCAATTCCATGGCAATCCATTGGATCAAACTGAGCTATTGGCGTTAATGGGTGAAATGGAAGGGCAGATCTCTGGTGGCATTCACTATGATAACGTCGCTCCATGCTACCTTGGTGGTGTGCAACTAATGCTTGAAGAGCTTGGCATTATCAGCCAAGAAGTTCCTTGCTTTGACGATTGGTACTGGGTGATGGCGTATCCAGGCATTAAGGTATCAACAGCGGAAGCACGTGAGATCCTACCTTCTCAGTATCGTCGTCAGGATATCATTGCTCATGGCCGACATCTGGCGGGCTTTATTCATGCTTGTCATTCCAATCAGCCAGAGCTGGCGGCTAAGATGATCAAAGACGTGATCGCTGAACCGTATCGTGAGAAACTGCTACCGGGCTTTGCTGATGCACGTAAATACGCGGCTACAGCAGGTGCTTTGGCAACCGGGATTTCAGGAAGTGGCCCGACGCTATTTAGTATTTGCAAAGAGAAAGATGTCGCTGAGCGAGTTGCTCGCTGGTTAGAACAAAATTACGTACAAAATCAAGAAGGATTTGTCCATGTTTGTCGTTTAGACAAGCAGGGCTCAATCGTTACAGGAAGTGAGCTATGAAGCTTTACAATATAAAAGAAAATGATGAACAAGTTTCCTTTGGTCAAGCCGTTCGCCAAGGGTTAGGCCGTAACCAAGGCCTTTTTTTCCCGTCAGAACTGCCAAGGTTTGATGATGTGGATACACTTTTAGCAGAGGACTTTGTTTCTCGTAGCACCAAGATTTTGTCTGCATTGATTGGTGATGAACTGGCGCAAGATAAAGTTCACTCTATGGTTGATGCGGCATTCCAATTTCCGGCACCAATCAATGAAGTCAAACAAGGCGTTTACGCTCTTGAACTTTTCCATGGTCCAACTCTAGCGTTTAAAGACTTTGGTGGCCGCTTTATGGCGCAATCCTTAGCTGCGGTTTCAGACGGTGGTAAAATTACCATTTTGACTGCTACCTCTGGCGATACGGGCGCCGCAGTCGCGCATGCTTTTTACGGTATGGAAGACATCAATGTGATGATTCTGTACCCGAAAGGCAAGATCAGCCCACTGCAAGAGAAATTATTCTGCACGCTTGGTAAAAATATTCACACCGTAGCAATCGATGGTGACTTCGATGCTTGTCAGGCGCTGGTTAAGCAGGCGTTTGATGATGCGGCACTGCGTGAAGAGATAGGCCTGAACTCAGCAAATTCAATCAACATTAGTCGCTTGATGGCGCAAATCTGTTACTACTTTGAGGCCGCAGCGCAAATGAGTAAGGAAGAGCGCGAAAACTTGGTCGTTTCTGTGCCAAGCGGTAACTTTGGTAACTTAACCGCAGGTCTACTGGCGAAAGCACTTGGCCTGCCAATTAAACGTTTTATTGCGGCAACAAATGCTAATGATACCGTACCACGTTACTTAGAGACAGGTAACTGGGAGCCAAAACCAACAGTGGCAACCACATCGAATGCGATGGATGTAAGCCAGCCAAACAATTGGCCGCGTATTGAAGAGCTATGCCGTGTGAAAGAGTGGGGCCTAGAGACATTAGGTAAAGGTGCGGTTTCAGATGAGCAAAGTGCGCAGTCAGTCAAAGAGTTGTACTCGCTTGGTTATCTTTGTGAGCCGCATGGTGCAATTGCATACCGCGTCCTTCAAGAGCAGTTGCAAGATGGGGAAACAGGGTTATTCCTTTGCACCGCTCACCCGGCCAAATTCAAAGAAGTTGTTGATGAGATTCTTGATTCAGATATCGCTCTACCAGGACCGCTCGCAAAACACGCTGAGATGGAATTGCTTTCTGAAGACTTAGCCAATGACTTCGATTTACTGAAAGACGTTCTGCGTCGAGTGCAAAAGTAATTTATCGCTCAAAGCCAAAAGGTCACCTCGGTGACCTTTTTTATGTTTAAACGCTTTAATTAACGATTGAGCGCAAATGTTGGCAGAGACAAGTGCCAGCGAATAGCGCCTAAACGAATTAATAGGGTAGAAAATACGCCAGCCAAGAAAGCCGTGTCGGAATCATGGCCCATGGCGAGTGCTGTGGTATGAAAAACACCACCGATAATACAGGCCGTCGCATACACTTCACTGCGCAGCACCATAGGAACTTCGCGAGCTAAAACATCACGAATGATCCCTCCACCGCACCCGGTAATCACACCCATAATGATGGCAACCAAAGCTGAATCTTGATAGGTCATGGTTTTATCCACACCAATACCAACGAAAACGGCTAGGCCAATCGCGTCGCAGACAGGAAGAATCCACCAAGCCAGACGTTTGGGGCGACGGACGATGATCATGGTCAACAGACAAGTGATGAGAATGGTCCACAAATAGTTGGTATCAGTGATCCAAAAGACAGGGGTTGCGCCTAAAGCCATATCTCTAATTGTACCTCCACCGATGGCAGTCACACTGCCTAATACGGCGACACCAAAAGGGTCCATTTTTAAGCGGCCAGCGAGTAGTACACCTGATACAGCGAAAATAGCGGTGCCGAATAAATCGACACTATAAAGCAGCATGGAGTTCACGGGGCTAATATCTCTTACAAAGGCTCAGTAGACTGAGTGACAAAAACGACGCGGATTGTATGGTAACAGAGCGCATAGAAGTTAGCGATTTCGTCTCACTGTATCGAAGTGCTCACAAACTTCCTCGATCGCGTTGAGCGTTCTTTGGGTCGGGCGGTTCAACCAGTTAGAGTTGAGAGACCAAACGTGATGGTTCTTCACGGCAGAAAGCTGCTGATTCCATTTATTCCATGGATGAGTGTTAGCTATGGCCGATTGTGAAGTGAAAATAACATCCGGGTTTTTTAAAACGACTTGTTCTGTGCTCACTTGCGGATAGGGTGCTGAACTGCTCTCAAAAACATTGATGCCGCCACAAAAGGAAAACACTTCGCTTGGCCAACTTCGTTTTGCAACAGTAATCATGGGTTGTTCACTAAGCTGATAGAAATACGAAACCGGAATTTCAGTTTGATAGCGTTGTTTGAATTCGGCAAGCTGAGCTCTGAATAGCTGTCCGGCTTCGATCCCAATCGATGGATTTTCTGCATATTTACTCAATTGCTCAATATTTTTGGCAATATCGTCCAGTGAATTTGTGGTGGAAAAGTAAATATTGAGACCAAACTGTTTGAGCTTCTCAAGCTCTCTTGGTGGATTACCAGCAGGCCATGCGATGACTAAATCTGGTTGAAGAGCAATAATGCGCTCTAGCTTAATTCCCTGATAGTTAGAAACTTTTTCTATTTCCTTTGCTTGTTCGGGATAATCACTATGCTCGCTCACGGCGATAAGTTTATCCCCCAGACCAGCTGCAAAAGCCATTTCAGTCGCGTGGGGGGCCAAACTGATTACACGTTTGGCTGGCTCGGCGTGGCTGAAGGTTGGAAATAGTAGAAATAAAATAAGGGACAGTCGTGTCATTATTTAAATGCCTTGATAGATTAAACCCATGATCGCACTCTGCACTAATATCCAAGCAAACATCCGCCAAGCCAGTAAGCGTTGTACCTGAGCAATGTGGATCGCAGAAGGGGCTATTCTGCCACCTAGCTTACTTCGCACTGATTTCTTCCCGTCGTAAATGGCAGGCCCTCCGAGCGATAGTTCTTGCTTCGCACCCACTGAAATGATCAGCCAAGATGGTCCTGGAAGTGGCCAACTACTTGCTTGCTGTTTCAACAGTGCAAACACTTCACTGGTTCGTTTTCCTAACGCTATGACCAGTGCAAATAGGCGAAGTGGAATATAGTCTAATACCGCGACAGCACGGATAACAGGTAGACCAAAAGGAGAGAATTTCTCTCGAGATGGAGACCAAGCGCGAGCCAGTTCTACGGTCATACGATAAATGAAGGCACCAATCCCCCCTGCGATGGCGTACCAGAAAAGGACAGCGACGACATTGCGCCCGTAGGACATGATTAAGGTTTCTGCGCCCGCTTTACCTAAGCCGAGTAGCGATAGTGAGTCGGTTGAGCGATTTACTATTGGCTTGAGCAGCATTCTTGCGTGTTCTTTATCCTCTCTTGCGAGTGCTTCGACAAAATGTGCGGTGAATTTATCGGTGTTGCGCCAATCAATGGCAAGTAAGAGCAGAGCCAGCTCAAACAGCTGAGCTTGCCAGACAAGAGGTTTTAGGGCGATCAACACGATAAGCATGGGAATGGTCATCAACAACCACGCTAAAGTACCGGAGATCATACTCTGCGAATAACTGGAGTTGGTGTTGACCTTGTCAGCCAGTTGCTCAGCAAATTTATGCCATAAAATAGCAGGGTGGGCTTCTCGAGGGAAAGGAAGGATAAGGTGAAACAACAAAGCGCCCCATAATACGAGGAGCGCTCCATTTGAGTACAACTGATGAAAAAGTTCTTCCATGAATATCAGTCACTCTCTAGAGGATTAAGCTTTTAACAAATCAACCATTTTTACTACCATCTCTGATGAGCTCTTAGCCGCTAATGGCAGGAACTCATCAAAGCTCATGCCCGCTTCCTTATCTGCGACGTCAGAGATAGCACGCACGACAACAAATGGTACCTTGAACTGGTGACAGGTTTGAGCAATCGCTGAGGCTTCCATTTCAACGGCAATAACGGAAGGGAAGTATTTGCGAATAAAGGCTTGACGCTCTGCGCTTGCGACAAATGCATCACCAGTACAGATTAAGCCACGTACGGCGTGTTTGTCGTCCATTTTCGCCAGTGCTTTTTCAGCGACATCCATCAATTTTTCATCTGCCATGAAAGCCGCTGGCTGACCAGCCATTTGCCCCATTTCGTAGCCAAAGGCCGTCACGTCTGCATCGTGGTGACGAACTTCCGTTGAGATCACAACATCACCAAGGTTAAGGCTAGAGTCAAAGCCACCAGCAGAACCTGTATTAATCACGACGTCAGGCTGGTATTCATCCAGCAGAATAGTGGTTCCTATCGCAGCCGCGACTTTACCAATACCAGATTGAAGTAGCACCACCTCTACACCGTTAAGCTGACCTGCGTAGAAAGTACAGCCTGCTTTAGACGCTTCTTGGCAGTTTTCAATAGCTTGCTTAAGAATAGAGACTTCTTGCTCCATTGCACCGATGATGCCGATTTTCATAAGGAATCCTGTTAATTCAAATAGGTAGGTTTGGATAGGCTAAGTGTAACAGAAAAGGGGCATAACGGAATGGACTTCATGTAAGCCTCGGTAGGGTTGTACGGAGTTTGTTTACTGAGAATGGCTGACATTATTGTTCAAGCGAGTTTTCCTAATCGTTAAGAATAGGTGCTGGAGTGGTTCTCCCCAAATACTTATTGCTTAACCCGAGCTCATCCCCTATAATTCGCGCTCCTCGTGTCGGCTGAATCAGAGATTGGCTGGCACAACGTTTAACCTACTCTTATTAGGAGAGAATTATGTCTCTGAATGCAGAAACTAAAGCAGCAATCGTTGCTGATTACGCACGTGGCGAAGGCGACACAGGTTCACCAGAAGTACAAGTAGCTCTACTGACTGCTTCTATCAACCACCTACAAGGTCACTTCAAAGCGCATAAAGGCGATCACCACAGCCGTCGTGGTCTTCTACGTATGGTTTCTCGTCGTCGTAAGCTTCTAGATTACCTAAAAGGTAAAGATCTAGATCGTTACCACGACCTAATCAAGCGTCTAGGCCTACGTCGCTAATTAGCGGCTGCATAGAGCAGTTTGTCGAAAAAGGGGCTTTTAGCCCCTTTTTTGTTGCCAGTTACTTATTTTGGTTGGTATAACTTAGCCAAACAGAATTAATCCCGCTATAATACGCCCGCATGCTCTCGATGCTTTAATAAAAGATCAGAGTCTGTTCACAAAGCTCATAGCATTACAGTCAACCACGTCGACCAAAAGGTCGCGACTATTCAAAGTGAATTCAGCCTATCTCAGTTCACTTTTACTAGTCGCGATTTGTAATGCCTTGAGTATCAATCAATACACTCTAAATACATTCATATGATGTGTTTAGAAACAAGGAATAACAATGTTCGAAAAACCAGTTGTTAAAACGTTCCAGTACGGTAACCACACGGTTACTCTAGAAACTGGCGTTATCGCACGTCAAGCGACGGCAGCAGTAATGGTGACTATGGACGATACAGCAGTATTCGTTTCTGTAGTTGGTAAAAAAGAAGCGGTAGAAGGTCAAGACTTCTTCCCACTAACAGTAAACTATCAAGAGCGTACATACGCTGCAGGTAAAATCCCAGGTGGCTTCTTCAAGCGTGAAGGTCGTCCATCTGAAGGCGAAACGCTAACGGCTCGTCTAATCGACCGTCCAATCCGTCCTTTATTCCCAGACGCATTCAAAAACGAAGTTCAAGTTATCGCGACAGTTGTGTCTGTAAACCCAGACGTTCAACCTGACATCGTGACGATGATTGGTACTTCAGCAGCACTTGCTATCTCTGGTATCCCGTTCAACGGTCCTATCGGTGCAGCGCGTGTTGGTCACGTAGATGGTCAACTAGTGCTTAACCCAAGCAACACTGAGCTTGAAAATTCTAAGCTAGACCTAGTCGTTGCAGGTACTGAAGGCGCTGTTCTAATGGTTGAGTCAGAAGCTGACAACCTAACTGAAGAAGAGATGCTATCTGCTGTCGTTTACGGTCACGATCAACAACAAGTTGTGATCAAGGCGATCAACGAATTCAAAGCGGAAGTGGCTACTCCTGCTTGGGATTGGGTTGCTCCAGAAGAGAACACTGCGCTTGTAAACAAGATTGCTGAACTTGCAGAAGCTAAGCTAGTAGAAGCTTACCAAATCACTGAGAAGATGGCTCGTTACGACCGCATCCATGAGATTGCGGCAGAAGTAAACGAAGTGCTACTTGCTGAAGATCCTGAAGCGAACACGAAAGAAATTCACACTATCTTCCACGATCTAGAGAAGACAGTTGTACGTCGCAGCATTATCGCAGGTAACCCACGTATCGACGGTCGTGAAAAAGACATGGTTCGTGCGCTAGACGTACGTACTGGCGTTCTTCCACGTACTCACGGTTCTTCACTATTTACTCGTGGTGAAACTCAGGCGCTAGTAACGGCGACTCTAGGTACGCAGCGCGATGCTCAAATCATTGATGAACTAACAGGTGAGAAGAAAGATCACTTCCTACTACACTACAACTTCCCTCCATACTGTGTAGGTGAGACTGGTTTTGTTGGTTCTCCTAAGCGTCGTGAAATCGGCCACGGTAAACTAGCTAAGCGTGGTATCGCTGCAGTAATGCCTTCTGTTGATGAGTTCCCATACACAGTCCGTGTTGTATCGGAAATCACTGAATCTAACGGTTCTTCATCAATGGCTTCTGTATGTGGTACATCTCTAGCTCTTATGGACGCTGGCGTGCCAATCAAGTCTTCTGTTGCGGGTATCGCAATGGGTCTTGTTAAAGAAGGCGACGATTTCGTTGTTCTTTCTGACATCCTTGGTGACGAAGACCACCTAGGTGACATGGACTTTAAAGTAGCAGGTACTAACACGGGTATCACTGCTCTTCAAATGGACATCAAGATCGAAGGTATCACTAAAGAGATCATGCAAATTGCGCTTAACCAGGCGCAAGGTGCACGTAAGCACATCCTATCTGTAATGGATGAAGCTATCTCTGGTGCTCGTGAAGATATCTCTGAGTTCGCTCCGCGCATTCACACAATGAAGATCAGCGCAGAGAAGATCAAAGACGTTATCGGTAAAGGTGGTGCCGTTATCCGTGCTCTAACTGAAGAGACGGGTACAACTATCGAAATCGAAGACGACGGTACTATTAAGATTGCTTCTGCTGAAGGCGCTGCTGCGAAAGAAGCAATTCGTCGTATTGAAGAGATCACAGCAGAAGTTGAAGTTGGCCGCATCTACACAGGTAAAGTAGCGCGTCTAGCTGACTTTGGTGCATTCGTAACTATCCTGCCAGGTAAAGATGGTCTAGTACACATCTCTCAAATTGCTGACAAGCGAGTAGAGAAAGTGTCGGACTACCTAGCTGAAGGTCAAGAAGTTCAAGTGAAAGTGCTTGAAATCGACCGTCAAGGCCGCGTTCGTCTAAGCATGAAAGAAGCTGTAGAAAAGACTGAAGAAGCAACGGAAGAAAAACCAGTAGCTGACGCATAATTTAGTCAACTATGGCGTATTAGCCTATTGTGCTAAAAGCATGTTATAAAGGGAGCATTACGCTCCCTTTTTTAATGCGGACCAGTCTGGGTTAAAGGCTCAGCAACAGGAGTATTTATTTGTGAAATGGTTTCAAACCGCAACACTTAGTTTGGCATTGTTAGTGACGGGCGGTTGTGCGTCTGTATTCGATCAGCAGCCTGATTGGATATTGCCGCCGATGGTTGAAGCGTTACAGCCTACTTTGCAACAAGAAGTACAGATAGCCCGATTAAGCCAACTGCTACAGCGCCCCGATTTACCCAATGAAACGAGAGCTAAAATTCTTAACGAAAGGGGAAATCATTATGATAATGTTGGCCTGAGAAACTTAGCTCGATTGGATTATGAGCAATCATTGGCAATCTACCCTGCTCAGGCGGATCTCTTCAATTTGTTAGGAGTCTATTTCACAGAGAATAGAAACTTTGATGCTGCATATGATGCATTTGATTCTGCTTTAGAGTTAGCTCCTGATAACTCATATGCGGCAAGAAATCGTGCTATTGCTTTGTACTATGGTGATCGAATTGAACTAGCGCTTGAAGACATGCAGTTACATTATGATCAAGACCCCAGTGACCCATTCCGAGCGCTTTGGTTATATATAGTCAAGTCTGAAGTTTCCCCTCATGTTGCGAAAGAAGAGTTACTGTCTAGGTACGCGGACCGTGACAACCAGTGGGGGTGGTTTTTAGTCGGGATTGTTTTAGGTGAGGTGTCCGAGAGAGAGGCTTTTAAAGCCATCACGGAAGCCAGTAAGGAGCGTACTGTTTTGGCTCAGCGCTTGACGGAAGCTTATTTCTATTTAGGTAAACGTTATCAAGCTCAAGGAACCGATGAAGGTCTAGCGAAAGCGATATCATTCTATAAACTGGCTATTTCTTTCAATGTCTTTGAGTATGTTGAGCATCGCTACGCATTTCTCGAACTACAGGGCATCTATGATGACGCGCATCAAAAGGGGATGGCTGATTCCCAAAATAAACAGGCCCGTTTAAAGTAGTCACTAGATATTTCAATTGGAACCGCTGCCTTGCAGCGGTTTTTTATTGCCAAAAATCTACTCTAAGATTAATATAGTTAGCCTTGCTAACTATATTCTGGGTTTGTTATGGAACTAGAGAATTGTTTGGTAGAACTGGAGCGTTTTTGTGCTAAAGCGTGGCGTGTGCACGCAAAAGAAGACCCATTATCGTTATTGAGTTTCAACGAGTATGATTATCTGCGGGCCATTGAAGAGCATCCGGAAGGGGTCAGAATTACCGATTTGGCTAACGAGATGAAAGTCACCAAACCTTCTGCGTCAAACATGGTGGCTCGGCTACAAAAGAAAGGTTTGGTTGTACGTGTGGCTTGTCATGAGGATGCACGCTCAAAGCGAGTTGTACTTAGTGAGCAGGTATTAAAAGACTTATCTAAAGAGCAGGTGGTATATCAACATATTGCTCAAGCGATGAAGGGTAAATTAAATGACAAAGAAGCAGGACAGCTCGTGTCTTTGTTGGAAAAATCATTGAAAGGCTAATGGGAAAACTGCCTTTCAATTTAACTATTTAGTTAGCATGGCTAACTTGTGGTGAGAAAATGCAAACGTCCATATATAAACAATTTTGGAAATACACCATTCCAACCGTGGCCGCTATGTTGGTTAACGGTCTTTACCAAGTTGTTGATGGTGTATTTATTGGCCGCTACGTCGGTGCCGATGGATTAGCAGGCATCAACGTTGCTTGGCCGGTTATTGGTTCCATTCTTGGTATTGGTATGCTGGTGGGAGTGGGTACCGGAGCGATGACGTCTATTCGTCAGGGGGAAAAGGATACCTTAGGAGCAAAGCAAACCTTGGCGACAGGCTTAGTGTTGCTACTTGCGCTCACGCCTGTGGTATCAGGTGTGCTGTTTTTCTTTGCGGATGACTTTTTGTATTGGCAAGGCGCGCAAGGGCGAGTTTTCGAATTGGGATTGCAGTATCTGCATATTTTGATTGGTGCCAGTGTGTTTACACTTGGTTCGATAGCGATGCCATTTTTGCTGCGTAACGACGATAGCCCAAATCTCGCGACTTTGTTGATGGTCGTTGGAGCGGTGATCAATATCATACTCGACTACTTATTTATTGCTTTGCTTGAGTGGGAATTAACAGGAGCAGCAATCGCGACAGGGATTGCCCAAATGGTGGTCACTTTGTTGGGCGTGGGGTACTTCTTTTCCGAGAGAGCCAAATTACGTCTTCGGTTTCATGAGCTGAAATTGAGAGTAGCACTGGTTCCAAAGATATTTTCTATTGGTACATCAAGCTTTTTTATGTATGCCTATGGTTCAGTGATGGTGGCATTGCATAATAGCTTATTTGCTCAGTATGGCGATCAACTCATGATTGGTGCCTACGCGATATTAGGTTACATCGTTACAGTTTACTACTTAACAGCGGAAGGTATTGCCAATGGGATGCAGCCTTTGGTGAGTTTTAACCATGGTGCTCGTCATCAAGAAAACATTCGCAAGCTGCTTAAGGTCGCAATGGTGAGCTCTGTGATGCTAGGCCTAGTTTTTGTCATATTGCTGAATATTTTTCCGAACGAGTTTGTTTCGGTATTTAATTCTTCCGATGAAAAACTGATTGAAAACACAATATTAGGTGTCCGTTTACATATGTTTGCCTTGGCTTTAGATGGATTCCTTGTAGTGACAGGCGCCTACTACCAAGCGATTAACAAAGGCAGTAAAGCCATGTTTGTTACTATAGGTAATATGCTGATTCAACTGCCTTTTCTTTACGTTATGCCGAAACTGATGGGGGTGCCGGGTATTTGGATTGCTTACCCATTATCCAATATTGCCCTCAGTATTGTGGTGTTGCTAATGCTATTAAGAGATGTACGTCGCTATCACACACAACAGACAGAATACGTGATGGCTTAATAGAAGTCGTGTTTACAATGAATCCGGTATAGGTGAGACTTATACCGGTTTTTTCGTTTCTGATGCCTGCAATATCAAGGAAGATTGCACAGCAGCTTTGGCTCAATCTCTCTTTTTGTGCTTGGAAATGCATATTCACTTTGAATGTTGTTCGAATTGTTGTTTGGAATTTATATAATTCACTGGCTAGTCTTATAGATGAGACAGATTATCTTGCCGAGTCTCTATAATGTAACGGCTGAATTTCATGTGCCTCTGGGCATTGCATTAAAATTTGAATCAATAGGGATACATTTCATGGCTAATCAGTTCCGAATGGACTCCATTCCTGGTTCACTTGTCGTTGTCGGTGGTACGTACGAGCCCTGGCTGTCGGTGTTAGAGCAAGTTGGATGGCGTTGCACTCAATGTGCAGATTTACGCAAAGCAGATGCTTTGTTCAGTGAAACAGGGCCTTGTATTGGCATCGTCGATCTTAGCCATGATGAGTTCAGCCTCAATGGTATTGCGAATTTGGTTAGCACACACAAGCAAGTCCGTTGGCTCGCATTTATTCGTGAATCGCAGTTAAGCTCAGATACCATTTGCCAGTTTATTGTTAACTTCTGTATCGATTTCTTCACTGCGCCGATTCCGGATGCTCAGCTATTGGGCACGATTGGTCATCAACTTGGAATGCTTAAGCTAGAGAAAAAAGTCTGGCCACATTATGGCAGCAATAACGATATGGGATTGATTGGTGAGTCGATCCCCATGAAGCGTTTACGTGACCAGATCAAGCGTATTGGTCCTACTGATGTCAGTATTCTTATTTATGGTGAGAGTGGTACTGGTAAAGAGACTGTGGCTCGAGCGGTTCATAAAACTTCTTCACGTGCGCAGAAAGAATTTATCTCAGTAAACTGCCGTGCAATGTCAGAAAGGCGTCTTGAAAGTGATTTGTTTGGTATTAATCGTGATGATGTTTCAGAGCCTTCAATTCTTGAGAAAGCCAATGGCGGCACCATACTGCTCAACGATATTCTGACCTTACCTAAATCACAGCAACTGAATTTATTGCGCTTCCTTCAGGAAGGTACGATAGAAACGATAAATGGTCGCCAAGAAGTAGATGTGCGTATCCTAGCGGCAAATTCGGCAGATATTGAAAAAGCCTTGATCGATGGTGATTTCAATGAAGAACTCTATCACTACATCAATGTCTTGCGCATCAATGTGCCAAGCTTAAAAGAACGAGCAGGGGATATTGCGATATTGGCGCGTCATTTCTTGCAGGAATATTCGAAAGAATACAATGCTCAGGCTCGCAGCTACACTGAGGAAGCGACCCGCGCTCTGACTCGCTACCACTGGCCGGGCAATGTTCGCGAGTTAATGAATCAAATTAAGCGCATTGTTTTGATGTCTGAAACGGTGATGTTGGATGAGCAACACCTAGATTTACCTAAACGTAGCGATGGTAAACGTAGCCTCAAGAGTATTCGTGAGCGTAGTGAGCGCGATGCTTTATTGCTGGTATTAGAGTCCCATTCTGGGCAGGTGTCGATGGCTGCAAAAGAGTTGGGTGTATCACGCGCGACCATGTACCGATTGCTAAATAAGCACAACCTCATTAGTGACACCACGGTATAAATAATTGTTTTAGCTATATAAAGTCACACGCTAACTGGTGTGTATTTATATTATCTCTAGTTAATATGTCGATTAATCTGATATTGCTTAGTGGAATGTCTTATATCATTAAGCTCTATTGGGGTGTTTTTAGGTTAATACCTTGTATTTAAATTTTATCTAACAAAGTGGTTGAAATATCATCGTTGATGCATAGAATTTAACCATGAGCACACGCTCATAAACCGAAATACTTTTCTATTTGGATTAATACGTTACTTAGGAGGCGCACAATGAAACATTTCAAAGCTACTTCATTGAACATTGCGTCTTGCGATCACTCAGCGATCATGGCGACTAAACAAGATAAGTCTGCTGCATGTGATCCTAGATCTACCCGAGTAATGTAATTAGTCCGTATCCTTTTATTTTTAATTGGCTGCGGAAAAGCAGCGAATTAAAAGTGTCCTCATTTTGTTGTCAGTTTATTCGTTGATCTTTTCCCAGCTGTCTATCATCCAACTGGAGAATTATCATGAGCCATTCTGTATATCTAAAACTTGCTACGCTATTGGTGAAAGCTGACCTACGTCGTGAGGAGCGTGAGTGGAAGCGTCGAGTTCGACGTAGTGCCTTCCATATCCCATGGGAAAATGAGCGTTTATTACGTGATATAGGTTTAGAAAGAGACGGTCGCCCTGTCGGTCATACAGAGCCAGATAGCGTAAAAGCTGAACGCCGTATTCGTCATCTTCGTCGAGTACTCAGTGCGCGAATACCGACGTAATTAAAAGGGCCAGTCTGCTTCGCTGGCCCGAACATTATCAACCAGCTACTGATGCAGTCGCTGGTTTCTCGTTAAGGGCAAGGATTGGAATAGGTCGTGCCAATCTCTTGAAGTCCCTGAAGCAATTCTTCACTTAATACGACATCAAGGCTGTCAATATTAGACTTGAGCTGTTCCAGGTTTGTTGCTCCTATGATATTGGAGGCGACGAACGGTCGTTGATTAACAAATGCTAAGGCCATTTGAGCAGGATCGAGCCCATGCTCTTTGGCAAGGTTGACGTAAGCTTGCGTTGCTTGGATGCCTTGCGGTGTAAAGTAACGCACGAAGCGCTCAAACAACGAACATCTTGCACCTTGTGGACGTGCATTATCGAGGTATTTGCCGCTCAAACAACCAAATGCCAATGGTGAGTAGGCAAGAAGCTGAACACCTTCATAATGGCTAATTTCAGATAAGCCAATTTCAAAACTGCGGTTAAGCAGGTTGTATGGGTTCTGAATGGAAACAATACGTGGCAGTTCATGTTTTTCTGCCAGACGTAATAACGTCATAACGCCCCAAGGGGTTTCATTCGATACACCAATATAGCGAACCTTACCGGCTTTAATCAGTTCCGCCAAACTCTCGAGAGTTTCAATTAACGTGACTTCTTCCTGCTCATCTGGATACGGGTAATTGAGTTGCCCGAAGCAGTTTGTCTTACGTTGAGGCCAGTGCAGTTGGTACAGATCAACGTAATCAGTTTGCAGCCGCTGCAAACTTTGGTCTATTGCTTGATGAATATTACGTCTATTCAAGCTCATATTGTCACGGATGTAAGGAACATTTCTTGGCCCTGCAATTTTGGTGGCCAGTACGACTTTCTCTCTCTTTCCCGATGTTTTCAGCCAGTTACCAATGTACTGCTCGGTTAGACCTTGAGTATTTGCTTGAGGTGGAACCGGATACATCTCAGCGGTATCGATAAAATTCACACCACGTTCAAGCGCATAATCAAGCTGGCTAAATGCTTCTTGTTCAGTGTTTTGCTCGCCAAATGTCATGGTACCGAGACAGATTTTACTAATTTCAAGAGTGGAATGCGGTAACTTGTTGTATTGCATTGAACTTCCTTACTCAATATCTCTTTGTTATCCCAATATAGGGCATCGTCACATGAGATGAAACGGGAACGATAACAATTTCGCAAAATCTGCGTAGTTAACTAGAATTTAAATACGGAGGTAAGCTATGCAAAAAAGCCAATTAGATAAATGGATTCATGGACACCATAAAGACAGCTATCAACCACCTAAAGTGTTTGTCATTGGTTGCTCAGATCTCTCACACTACCTTCTCGCGGTGGAGTATAAGCACAAATTGGAACCTATTAAGCAAGATGATGAGACGATTCATTTCGAATCATTAGACTCTGTTAAAGAGGAGCTATTGCGGCTTGGTGTCGAAAGGGCTTATCTCAGGTTACATAATGCCTATGACGAATGTGGCTCAGGGGATGCACCACTTTATCATGATGTAGAGCTGTCACTAACGACGCACTAATTTAGACAAAGTGTTGTTCAAGAATTTTGGCTGTAAACTGAGTACGAAGATAGAATCCGCGCGGCAACGTCATTATAGGTTTGCCGCTCGCTCCATAGGCTTCGGTTAAAACACGACTGTTGGCTGCTTTTGGTCTTAGTTGAAGGACTTCGCCATGGCGCGCTGTAATTTGTTCGACTCTTCCTAAAACGATCATCTCCATCAGTTCTTCCCAGTCCGTTTTGAGCTGACATTCTTCGCTTTGGTTTGGTGACCAAATAAGAGGTGAGCCAACTCGACGTTCGGCTAATGGAATTTCTCGCTCTCCTTGTACGGGCACCCAAAGAACACGTGATAGCTTGTTGCGGACATGACTGGTTTCCCAAGTTAAACCTTGAACTCCTATTAATGGTGCGACACAAACAAAAGTGGTTTCTAAGGGTTTTCCGCTATGACTGATTGGGATTGTTTTAAGCTCTATGCCTAGTTGTTCAAAGTCTTGTTGCGGCTTGCTACCCGCTATGGCACCCAGATGCCATTCGAGTAGTTGTCCAACCCAGCCTTTGTCTCTTCTCAAATCAGGTGGAATGGTAAGCTCAGCTTCTGCGGCAAGCTCTTGAAAACTGATACCAGCAATCTCCCTTGCTCGGTCAAGCAGCTCTGTTTCTGACTTGGGTTCAGGTTTCATGTGGGTTTATCGGCTTGGTCAAATGTGATGGTCATTGTAACGGAATTTGATCCAAATGTGACTGGTGAAAAATTGATCTTAGAGTTGAAAAGATCATCGTTTAATGAGTTATCCACAGAATTAGTCGTGTGCTAGTTGTAATTTTTCCATGTTGTATGAATAAACAGTGCTTTTAATGCGAATTTTTACTTGAATTTTCCAACGCTAATTGTATTTGTTATTTTTTTTGTGGATAAATATAGTGCTGATGGATCTTTAACCGATCGTGTTTGGGATTGTCTGTTTGATCATTACAGCATGATGTAAATTATCATTGTTTTCTTATCTTTTTGATTTTATTTTTATTTTTTGGTTTTTGATTTAAGGTTTTATCGAGTTTTAAGGTGTAATGGATAAACAACGATCACTTTCACTAAGATTCTACACATGGTTATACACAGAAAAGGTGTATAAATGTGGCCTGAGTCTCACCTTTGTGTGTATAACCTAGCTTTAGGCTAAAAGTTATTCATGAAAGGCAAGTTAAGCCATATTTTACGTATCAGTCACACTAGTAAGTTTGCTACATCTGGGGATATGTGGAAAAATCACTGTAATTAAGAATTTATTAGAGGTTGGCCAGTGATAGATGGCGATGGTTACCGCTTAAATGTGGGAATTGTAATCTGTAACAACCATGGTCAGGTCTTCTGGGCTAAACGATACGGGCAACATTCATGGCAATTTCCTCAGGGAGGAATTGACGACGGTGAAACTCCTGAGCAGGCAATGTACCGGGAGCTCTACGAAGAGGTTGGTCTTACTAAAAAAGAGGTAAAAATTGTAGCCACTAGCCGTCATTGGTTAAGGTATAAACTACCAAAACGATTAGTGCGCTGGGATTCGAAACCTGTCTGTATCGGACAAAAACAGAAATGGTTCCTTCTTCGTCTGGATTGTGATGAATCACGAATTAATATGCAGCGAGGGAATTCCCCTGAATTTGATGGTTGGCGTTGGGTGAGTTACTGGTATCCAGTCAGGCAAGTCGTATCCTTTAAGCGTGATGTTTATCGTCGAGCCATGAAGGAATTTGCCTCTGTCGCAATGCCATTTAAAGAACGCAGAGCGAAAGGTAAACGCAAACATAAAAGAGGATAGACATGCTTTCTCAACTAAGGGACATAGTTGAACGGGTATCTAAAGTCGAAGATGTGCATCAGGCACTAAAGGTTTTAGTAAAGCAAACATGCAGCGCCATGAACACGGAGTGTTGTACTGTCTATCTCGCTAATGAAGAAATGCAACGCCTTGAGTTAATGGCAACTCAAGGCCTTCGTTTTAAAGGTAATAAAATTCATATCAATTTCAGCGAAGGTTTGGTCGGCTTGGTCAAACGTAGCGCTGAACCTCTCAACCTTGCTGAAGCTTCTCGGCATCCTAGCTTTAAATACTTTTCCCAGCTCGGCGAAGAGGTTTATCAAAGTTTTCTTGGCACGCCTATTATCTATCGCAAGCAAGTCTTAGGCGTTCTGGTTGTACAGCAAAAGCAGCCCCGTCAGTTTGATGAGATGGAAGAGTCCTTTCTGGTGACTCTGGCGGCCCAGCTAGCGGTGATCATCGCTCATGCTCAAACGCAAGGTCACTGGCGCTTAGAGAAAAAGCAACATGCCATCAAAGGTGTGCCAGCCTCGTCTGGGGTCGCGATTGGTGAGTTTTGGTGGGATGATACTCAACCAGATTTGACCGAGGTGTATCCCGCATCAACCTTAGATGTTGACCGTGAACAAGAGTGGTTATTGCTGGCAATTGAAGATGCGCTGAGCGATTTCCGTCGAATGCGTAAGAAGCTTGATAGTGAAATTAACAAAGACACTCTGGCTATTTTCGATTTGTTTACGCACTTGCTGAACGATCCGATGTTGCGCAAAGATCTCAAAGCACAGATCCAAAAAGGGGACCGTGCCGATTGGGCGTTAAGACAAGTTGTTGAGAGCTACTCTAACCGATTTGCTCGTATGTCGGATGTCTACCTCAGAGAGCGAGCACAGGACATAAAAGAGCTGGGGCAGCGCTTATTGTTCTTTCTCCACAATACAGAAAAAGATCAACCCGAGATCGATAAACCCGTTATCTTGGTTGTGCGTGAACTCACGGCGACTTTACTGGCTTCTATCCCTAAAGAAAAATTGCTAGCGGTGATCTCTCTAGAAGGGGCCGCGAATTCCCACGCAGCGATTTTATCGCGAGCTTTAGGGATCCCAGCTGTGATGGGGGTGACGCTTAACCCTAAGCCAATCAATGGCAAGCGTGGTATTGTCGATGGCTACAGTGGCAAGATTTTTGTTTCTCCGGGGAAGCAGCTACTCAGAGAATACCGTGAGCTAGCTCATGAAGAGAGTGAGTTGGCGAGCATGGTTAACCAACGAATTCTTGAGCCGGCTTGTACAAGTGATGAGGTTCGTATCGAGGTGATGCTTAATGCTGGTTTAAGCGCGGATGCCAATATCGCGGTGAACCAAGGGGTTGATGGCGTAGGTTTGTATCGGACTGAAATTTCTTTTTTGCTCCAACATCGATTCCCTTCTGAAGATGAACAAACGTTGCAGTATCAATCTGTCCTTAACACATACCCCGATAAACGTGTCGTTATGCGTACGCTGGATGTGGGTGGAGATAAGGCTTTACCTTATTTACCTATCGAGGAAGATAACCCATTTTTAGGCTGGCGGGGCATTCGATTTACTCTAGATCATCCAGATATCTTTTTAATGCAAATTCGGGCTATGATGCGTGCCAGTGCTGAGCACAATAACTTGAGTATACTTCTGCCTATGGTGTCTGGTGCTCAAGAGCTGGATGGTGCGATCGATCTCATCGAGCGTGCCTATCAGGAAGTCTCAGAGTTGGATGATAGGGTTGAGATGCCTGCGATTGGTGTGATGATTGAAGTGCCGTCGATGATTTATTTGCTGCCTTTGATTGCAGAGAAAGTCGACTTTGTTTCTATCGGGACCAACGATCTAACCCAATATCTGCTGGCCGTTGATCGTAATAATGCACGGGTGTCTGATGTGTACGAATCGATGCACCCCGCAGTGATTATGGCTTTAGATCATATTCAGCAGACATGCCAGCAACTGCAATTGCCAGTTTGTATCTGTGGTGAATTGGCTGGCGACCCTATTGGCGCACTTCTTATGGTTGGCTTGGGTTATCGTAGTTTGAGTATGAATACATCCAACGTGGCTAAGGTCAAATACTTGCTGCGCCACACTGACAGTGGTGAATTAAGGCAACTTGCTGACAAAGCATTGATGCAACCGTATGGCAATGATATTTATACAATGATGCAAACTTTCTTTGAAGAGAAAGGCTTTGCAGGTTTTATCCGCGCAGGTAAACGATAAGGAAAAACGTGAATATTGAATTTGTGGTCTTGCTGCTCCTTCTAGGCAGTATTGTTGGGGTTATGGCGGGGCTTCTCGGCATTGGTGGCGGATTAATCGTTGTACCTGCTTTGCTCTTTTTACTACCTATGGCAGGCATTGACCCTGCTATCAGTATGCAAATCGCCTTGGCGACTTCTCTTGCCTCAATTATTGTCACTTCCGGTTCTTCTGCTTTAAACCACTTTAAGCTCGGTAACGTAGACATGTATGTAGTGAAGTGGTTGATGCCTGGTGTGGTTGTTGGTGGTTTTCTTGGAGCCAATGTGGCTGAATGGATCCCTTCTCAGTATCTGCCTAAGGTGTTTGGTGTGATTGTGCTGTGTTTAGCCATACAAATGTTGTTTTCCATCAAAGGGCAGAGCCAGAGAGTCATGCCGGGTAATGGGGCAACATTGACAATTGGCACCGGGATTGGAATGGTCTCGAGCCTAGCGGGCATCGGTGGAGGCTCTTTATCTGTCCCGTTTTTGAACCGACATGGGATTGAAATGCGTAAAGCGGTTGGCTCCTCCTCAGTTTGTGGTTGCTTTATTGCCATCTCCGGTATGATTGGTTTCATCTTGCATGGTTATCAGGCACAATCGTTGCCTTCTTACAGCTTGGGATATGTTTATGTGCCAGCGCTGATTGCGATTGCGTCGACTTCAATGTTGACGACCCGTGTCGGTGCCAAACTTGCCACCTCATTACCCACCGCAACATTGAAGAAAATTTTTGCAGTATTTTTACTCTTTGTTGCTGGAACTATGTTGCTGTAGTGGAATCTCACCTAATTATCTAAATACCAAAAGAGTATAGTTTTATGTCTCAGGGATATTTTGAATTTCCTAATATCGATCCCGTTTTAGTTGCGATTGGACCCCTGTCCATTCGCTGGTACGGGCTGATGTATCTGGTTGGTTTTGCTTTTGCACTTTGGCTGGCAAATCGCCGTGCAGATAAGCCAGACAGCGGCTGGACACGCGAGCAAGTGTCAGACTTATTGTTTGCCGGTTTTCTTGGCGTCGTGATTGGCGGCCGAGTGGGTTACGTGCTCTTTTATAACTTCGATTTGTTCCTACAAGATCCGCTTTACTTATTTAAAGTATGGACGGGTGGAATGTCATTCCACGGTGGCTTATTGGGTGTCATTACTGCGATGTTGTGGTATGCCAAGAAGAATGGCCGTACCTTCTTTGGTGTCGCTGATTTCATTGCACCGCTTGTACCGTTTGGCTTAGGTATGGGGCGTTTAGGCAACTTTATGAACAGTGAGTTATGGGGACGGGTTACCGATGTGCCGTGGGCGATCGTTTTCCCTAATGGCGGGCCTTTACCTCGGCATCCCTCCCAGCTCTATGAGATGTTCTTAGAAGGTATTGTGCTGTTCTTCATTCTCAATTGGTTTATTAAAAAACCTCGCCCACTAGGCTCAGTATCAGGGCTATTTTTAGCGGGTTATGGTACATTCCGTTTCCTTGTCGAATACGTTCGTGAGCCTGATGCCCATCTGGGATTGTTTGGCGGATTTATCTCAATGGGGCAAATCCTGTCTCTGCCTATGGTTATCGTTGGTATCCTGATGATGGTTTGGGCTTACAAGCGTGGTCACTACAAAGATGAAATCCCACAACAAATGAAGTAAGGACTTGGTGTGAAACAGTATTTGGATCTCTGTCAGCGTATCGTTGAGCATGGTGAGTGGATTGAAAATGAACGTACAGGAAAACGCTGCCTGACGGTCATCAACGCTGATCTGACTTACGATGTTGGCCACAACCAGTTCCCATTAGTGACAACACGTAAAAGCTTTTGGAAAGCTGCGGTGGCTGAGCTACTCGGTTATATTCGTGGTTACGACAGCGCGGAAGCTTTTCGTAAGCTCGGTACCAAAACTTGGGATGCGAATGCAAACCTAAACCAAGCTTGGCTTAAGAATCCTTATCGAAAAGGTGAGGACGACATGGGCCGCGTTTATGGCGTTCAGGGACGTGCGTGGGCGAAACCAGACGGTGGTCATATCGATCAACTGCGTAAGATTGTCGATGACTTGACTCGAGGTGTGGATGATCGAGGTGAAATCTTGAACTTCTACAATCCCGGTGAATTTCACATGGGGTGCTTGCGTCCTTGTATGTATAGCCATCATTTCTCATTATTAGGTGATACTCTGTATCTCAACAGTACTCAGCGCTCATGTGATGTGCCTCTTGGCCTGAATTTCAACATGGTTCAGGTGTACGTGTTCTTGGCTATTATGGCTCAGATTACAGGTAAAAAACCGGGGCTGGCTTACCACAAGATAGTTAATGCTCACATCTATGAAGATCAGCTTGAGTTGATGCGTGACGTTCAGTTGAAGCGAGAGCCTTTGGCATCACCTACGTTCCATATCAACCCGGATATCAAGTCTCTAGAAGATTTGGAAACTTGGGTCACATTGGATGACTTTTGGGTTGAGGGCTACGAGCATCATGACCCAATTCAATATCCATTCTCAGTGTAATCAGCACGAGTTGTTAAACAGCCGCCTAAAATTGGGCGGCTTTTTTATACGAGAAAGAACGGGCGGCACCTTATGGAGCGCTTTGGTACTGGAAAGTGGGATCGAGCGTCGCCTTGTTGAAAACTAGTGTTGTTTACTTAACCACAACTTAGCTCTTTATTTCTCCGCAGGATGAAATTCGTTCCCGTATCCTTCTTCATCAGCGAAGCTTAGACAAGCAAAAAGCCCGCAACCTAGGTTGCGGGCTTTGAATAAGCGATGGTTCTTCGAATTAAGCAGTCAGCGCTAGGATGCTACCTGGCAGTACAAGGAATACCGCAATAAGGTAACCAGCCACTACAGCTTTGTTCTTCACTGCCATATCAGAGATGACGTCAGCGGCTTTGACTGGTAATTCACGTAGGAATGGAATACCAAAGATAAACACAGTTGCTAGGATATTAAACGCTAGGTGTACTAGAGCGATTTGCAGAGCGAATACTGCGAACTCACCTGATGCTGCTGTTGCTGCCAATAGTGCGGTAATACATGTACCGATGTTGGCGCCTAGTGTGAACGGGTAGACATCACGAACTTTCAATACACCTGAACCTACAAGCGGAACCATTAGGCTGGTAGTGGTTGAAGACGATTGAACCAGTATAGTGACGACTGAACCAGAAAAGATACCGTGAATAGGGCCACGACCAATGGCGCTCTTTAAGATTTCACGAGCACGGCCAACCATTAGACTCTTCATCAGTTTACCCATCACAGTGATAGCAACGAAGATGGTTGCAATACCAAGCACGATAAGTAGTACGCCACCTACAGTATCACCAAAGGTTGCTAGCGGCTCTTTTACTGCGTTAACAACTGGCTTTGTGATTGGCTTGATGAAGTTCAGGCCTTTCATACTCATATCGCCAGTCGCGAGGAATGGTGATACTAGCCAGTGAGAAATTTTCTCAAGGATACCAAACATCATTTCGAGTGGTAGGAAGATTGCGACCGCGAGAAGGTTAAAGAAGTCGTGAATGGTTGCGCTTGCAAAAGCACGTTTAAACTCTTCTTTATTGCGGATATGACCTAGTGAGACCAAGGTGTTGGTGACAGTGGTACCTATGTTGGCACCCATGATCATAGGGATCGCGGTTTCTACTGGTAAACCGCCTGCCACAAGGCCAACAATGATCGATGTTACTGTACTGGAAGATTGGATAAGAGCGGTTGCGACAAGACCTATCATCAGGCCTGCTACTGGATGAGAAGCGAATTCGAAGAGAACTTTAGCTTGATCGCCTGTCGCCCATTTAAAGCCACTGCCTACCATAGATACTGCCAGAAGCAGTAGGTATAACATGAATGCCAAGTTAGCCCAGCGTAACCAGCGAGTAGTGCTCGATATCGGCGCCGCTGTAGTAGTAGCTTGGTTCATAATTTTCTCCGTGGACCGTATAAATTTGTATTGGTCGGTTGTTGAAACTGTGGGCGATAGTAGAGGGGAAATATTTCATTAATATTACAGTTATGTGTAATGGGATTTTTTTTATCTCTCCGTCGCAATTTTCAATGTTTATTTACTTTTTCACTGCCTTTATGATATTGAAAAGTAAGAGGTTTTATTGGTTTTTCTGAGGTTTTCTGAGAGTGTTGGAAAATGGAGTCATTTCACAAATTGACCATGCTGTAACAAGCTTCCTAGTATGGCTTTGTCATATAACTTTTATTACTTATCGGTAAAATCTTGTTTTTTTTGTTATGAGGTCGGTTTTTTCGAAAGATTGTTGTCATTTGAAGCTTCTGCTATAACCATAGCCATATATAAAGCAGAGAGATTTTTCATGTCGCATTTAAATTACAACCATCTTTATTACTTCTGGATGGTATGTAAGCAGGGATCAGTGACCAAAGCTGCTGATGCGTTATTCCTCACTCCTCAGACGGTAACTGGGCAGATCAAAGCGCTTGAAGAGCGTATGGACGGTAAACTGACCAAAAGAAATGGTCGAAGTATCGAGCCAACCGAGCTTGGTCAACTGGTATTTAAATACGCTGACCGAATGTTTGGCTTAAGCTACGAGATGCTGGATATTGTCAACTATAGCCAGCGATCCAATATACTGTTTGATGTAGGAGTTGCTGATGCCTTATCAAAAAGGTTAGTCAGTAAAATTCTAATGACCACAGTTCCTCCTGATAACAGTATCCATTTACGTTGTTTTGAATCGACCCATGAAATGCTACTTGAGCAGTTATCTCAGCATAAACTGGATATGATCTTGTCCGATTGCCCTGTTGACTCCAGTCAAAGTCCCGGCTTATACAGCAAGAAGTTAGGGGAGTGCAATATGAGCTTCTTCTCTAGCCGAAGTGTTGAACAGGTAAAATTTCCTGCAGTGCTTGAACAGCGAAAATTATTGATACCGGGGAGTCGAACGGCAATGGGGCGGAAAGTTCTGCAGTGGTTCGATCGTCAGGGGCTTCAACCAAACATTCTTGGTGAGTTTGATGATGTCGCTTTAATGAAATCTTTTGCTCGTTACCATCACGATGTTATTTTTCTTGCCCCTTCTTTATATGTGTCGGAAGTCGAAAGTGATTTACCTTTGCAGTTGATCGGTCATATTGATGAGCTTAAAGAAGAATATTACGTGATTTTCGCTGAGCGTATGATTCAACACCCAGCAGTGAAGAATGTCTGTGATGCAGACTTCACGAATCTCTTTCAGTGAGAACCTTTTTCATTTCTACAAATAGATTACTGGATGTAAATAGATTAGTATCAGCTATAAATGTATCAATTTATTAATTACAGGCTGAGATTTGTTGATGTTTTGTTGTTTCAAGGGGTACTAGCCGATGAATTTACAAGAAATGGAAAAGAATTCTGCCAAAGCGGTGGTACTACTTAAAGCGATGGCGAACGAGAGACGTTTGCAGATTTTATGTTTATTACATAACCAAGAGTTGTCTGTGGGGGAATTGTGCAGCAAGCTCGAATTAAGTCAGTCAGCGCTGTCGCAACACTTAGCTTGGTTGCGCCGTGATGGCTTAGTTGATACACGCAAAGAAGCACAAACGGTCTTTTACACACTAAGCAGTGAAGAAGTGAAATCAATGATCCATTTACTACACAGCTTATACTGCAGTGAAATGACGGATTAACCTACCATCGTTAGATATTGGGTACTCACTTTGTGAAATTCAAATATAAAAAAACCGGCCTGAGCCGGTTTTTTTTCACTGGGAAATCAGAGTTCTATTAAAGAGCTTTGATTGCAGCAGCGAAACGAGACTTATGACGAGCAGCTTTATTCTTGTGAATAAGGCCTTTAGTTGCCATGCGGTCTAGGATTGGTGTAACTGTAGCAAATGCTTCAGTTGCAGCAGCTTTGTCGCCTGCTTCGATAGCAGCAACAGTTTTCTTCATGTAAGTGCGCATCATTGAACGACGGCTAGCATTGTGCTGGCGACGTTTCTCAGCCTGGATAGCGCGCTTCTTAGCAGATTTACTATTTGCCAAGGGTCTAACTCCCAAAAACTTTAGTTCGGTGACAATTTAAGGGCGAGGAATATCCCTCATTTGCGCCTAAATGTCAAATGATTTGTGCAAAAACCAATCGGAACCAAACAAATTTTGGATTAGAAAGGTCTTCACGGTTAAGATGGCGGGGATTCTATCAGTATTTTTTTTTCATTGCTAATACTAATCTTCTCTAGTCCTGACATTCCTGTCATAGAGTGGAGCCTTATTGAAAGTATTGCAGGATTCCCGAGGTAGCTGTGAGTAAACGTCTGCTCAAGTCTGGCCTAATTGTTAGTGCTATGACTTTGATTTCTCGTGTGCTTGGATTAGTACGCGATGTGGTAGTGGCGAATTTAATGGGGGCTGGCGCGAGTGCCGATGTCTTTTTCTTTGCCAATAAAATTCCCAATTTTTTACGTCGCCTATTCGCTGAAGGGGCATTTTCTCAGGCGTTTGTCCCTGTTTTAACGGAGTATCACGCCGCGGGTGACATGGATAAAACGAGGCAACTGATTGCCAGAGCTGCAGGTACCTTAGGTGTGCTTGTCTCTATTGTAACTGTGCTGGGAGTTTTAGGTTCTGGTGTGGTAACGGCATTATTTGGCTTTGGCTGGTTTCTTGATTGGTTGAATGGTGGGCCATCGGCTGAAAAGTTTGAGCTGGCGAGCTTCATTCTCAAAATTACCTTCCCGTATCTATGGTTCATTACTTTTGTCGCGTTATCTGGTGCGATTCTCAATACCATGGGTAAGTTCGCGGTATCATCTTTTACTCCGGTATTTCTCAACGTTATGATCATCCTCTCGGCGTGGTTTATTTCGCCGAATATGACTCAGCCTGAAATTGGCTTAGCGATTGGGGTGTTCTTAGGCGGCTTGGTCCAGTTTCTATTTCAGATCCCTTTCCTTATTAAGGCGGGTGTTATGGTGAGACCTAAATGGGGTTGGCGCGATCCCGGAGTGGTCAAAATCCGTACCTTGATGATTCCCGCTCTATTTGGTGTCTCAGTCAGTCAGATTAATTTGTTGTTTGATACCTTTATTGCCAGTTTTCTTCAGACTGGCTCTATCAGTTGGCTTTACTATTCAGATCGCTTGTTGGAGTTTCCTCTTGGACTATTTGGCATCGCGATTGCCACTGTGATACTGCCAGCGTTGTCGCGTAAACATGTCGATGATCATAGTGATGGCTTTGCCCAAACCATGGATTGGGGCGTGCGTATGGTAACGTTACTTGGAATACCTGCAATGCTTGGCTTGATGGTATTGGCAAAGCCAATGTTGATGGTGCTGTTTATGCGTGGTGAGTTCAGTCCTCAGGACGTACAGTTCGCATCGTTGTCGCTGATTGCTTATGCTTCAGGATTACTTAACTTTATGCTGATCAAGGTGTTAGCTCCCGGTTATTACTCTCGCCAAGACACGAAAACACCGGTCAAATATGGCATCATTGCGATGGTAGCCAACATGGTCTTTAATGCTATTTTTGCTTGGTTCTATGGCTATGTTGGTTTGGCTATCGCTACAGCACTGTCAGCATTTGTCAATATGTCGCTGCTGTATCGTGGGTTACATGTTGCTGGGGTCTATACACTGACGCGCAAGACCCTGATCTTCATATGTAAGCTGGCATTGGCTGGGGGCTTGATGGTGACATCCATTCTTTGGCAGTTAGAGGAGATGTCGGTATGGCTTATGTGGAGCCTGCTTGAGCGGGTAACTTCACTGACAATCTTGATCGGATTGGGAGCCGTCGTTTATCTGCTCACACTTGCTGTGTTAGGGGTGCGTTTAAAAGATCTAAAAGCAGCGACAGAATAAGGGGGATTAGTATATAATCCGTCAGTTTCACACTTTGCTAATAATAAAGAAGACAGGAATTAGAAGCTTCCAATGGAATTGATCCGAGGTATTCACAACATCAAAGCACATCATGCTGGGTGTGTCCTGACGATAGGAAACTTTGACGGTGTGCATTTAGGTCACCAAGCGGTACTGCGTCAAGTGTCTGAGCAGGCTGCTAAATTAGGCTTACCTGCAACGGTCATGACGTTTGAGCCTCAGCCTTTGGAGTTATTTGCAAAAGAGAGAGCGCCGGCGAGACTAACTCGATTGAGAGACAAATTTGTCCAGCTGAGTAAATTGAGTATAGAACGCTTACTTTGTGTTAATTTCAACAAGCGCTTTGCTAATCAGACGGCAAATGAGTTTATTAGCGACTTGTTGGTGAAGCGATTGGGTGTTAAGTTTCTCGTTGTTGGTGATGATTTCTGCTTTGGTAAAGGCCGAAAAGGCAACTTCCATATGCTCAGAGAAGCCGGTAAAAAATACGGTTTTGAAGTCGTTAGCACACAAAGTTTCTGTCTCGAGCAATTGCGTGTCAGCAGTACAGCGATCCGCGAAGCCTTAGCAAGTGATGAGTTGCACTCAGCAGCAGAGATGCTGGGTCGAGATTACAGCATCAGTGGTCGAGTATCACACGGTCGTAAGTTAGGAAGAACCATTGGTTTTCCTACAGCGAATATCCCACTGAAGCGTTGCGTGTCACCTGTATCAGGCGTTTATGTCGTTGAGGCTCTAGGCCTTGGAGGCAAACCGATTGGGGGCGTAGCAAATATTGGCAACCGTCCAACCGTGAACGGGGTTCGCCAGCAACTAGAAGTACATTTGTTTGACTTTCAAGCCAATTTATATGGCAAGCAGCTAGAAATCGTACTTTTACACAAGCTTCGCGATGAGCATAAATTTGACTCATTTGAAGCATTGAAACAACAAATTGAATTGGATGCTGAAGCAGCAAGGGTGTGGCTGCGTCAGCGTAATAGCTAAACGGTCTAGTCCACCGCTTGGCATAATGTCTAACATTCGCCCAACACAACGGAATTAAGAATCGATGAGTGAGTATAAAGATACCCTGAACCTTCCTGAAACAGGGTTTCCGATGCGCGGCAATCTGGCGAACCGCGAGCCAGAAATGCTTAAGCGTTGGTATAAAGAAGACCTTTACGGCGAAATCCGTAAAGCGAAGAAAGGCAAAAAATCTTTCGTTCTACACGATGGCCCTCCATATGCCAACGGTGACATTCATATTGGTCACGCACTAAACAAGATTCTTAAAGACATTATTATTAAATCCAAAACACTTTCAGGTTTTGACGCGCCTTATATTCCTGGCTGGGACTGCCACGGTCTACCTATTGAATTAATGGTAGAAAAAAAGGTGGGTAAGCCAGGTCAAAAAGTGACCGCGGCTGAGTTCCGTCAGAAATGTCGTGATTACGCAGCGGGCCAGGTTGAAGGTCAAAAAGAGAGCTTCAAACGCCTTGGTATCATGGGTGAGTGGGACAAGCCTTACCGCACTATGGATTTTGCTACCGAAGCAAACATCATTCGCGCTCTAGGTAAAATTGCTGATAACGGTCACCTACTGAAAGGTTTCAAACCTGTTCACTGGTGTACAGACTGTGGCTCAGCGCTTGCTGAAGCAGAAGTCGAGTACAAAGATAAAGTATCGCCATCGATCGACGTGCGCTTTAAAGCGGCCGATGAAGCAGCGCTTCTCTCTAAGTTCTCATTGAACGAAGGTCACGAAGGTGAAGGCGATATCTCCATCGTTATCTGGACAACCACACCATGGACACTGCCAGCAAACCGCGCAGTTTGTCTACGTGATGATCTAGAGTATGTCTTGATCCAAGTTGAAGGTGATTCTAAAGAGCGAATCATCGTTGCTTCTGAACTCGCTAAAGACGTGATGGATCGTGCGGGTATCGAGCACTTCCATAACCTTGGCTTTGCCAAAGGTAGCGATCTTGAGCTATCTCAGTTTAATCACCCATTCTACGACTTCTCCGTTCCTGCGATCCTTGGCGATCATGTAACAACGGATTCTGGTACTGGTGTGGTTCACACAGCACCTGGCCACGGTCAAGAAGACTTTGCGGTCGGTAACAAGTACAACCTAGAAGTCGCTAACCCAGTAGGTTCAAACGGTGTTTACCTGCCGGATACTGAGCTATTTGCTGGTCAGCATGTGTTCAAAGCGAACGATGCAGTGGTTGAGACGCTAAAAGAGAAAGGCGCGCTTCTACATCACCATGCTTACGAGCACAGCTACCCACATTGTTGGAGACACAAAACGCCAATCATCTTCCGTGCAACGCCACAATGGTTCGTCTCTATGGACCAAGCAGGTCTACGTGCAAAAGCACTTGAGTCAATCAAAGGTGTTGAATGGATGCCTGAGTGGGGTCAAAGCCGCATTGAAGGTATGATTGAAGGTCGCCCAGAGTGGTGTATCTCTCGTCAACGTACTTGGGGTGTGCCAATCGCTCTGTTTGTTCATAAAGAAACAGCAGAGCTTCATCCAGATACAAGCGAATTAGTAGAGAAAGTAGCTCTGCTAGTTGAAGAGAAAGGCATTCAAGCTTGGTGGGATCTAGAAATCTCTGACCTACTCGGTGAAGAAGCGGATAAGTACGAGAAAGTACTGGATACGCTAGACGTATGGTTCGACTCAGGTGTGACTCACTATTCAGTGGTTGATGCTCGTGAAGAGTACATTTTCCCTAATGAAGAAAAGGGCGCGTCGGCAGACCTATATTTAGAAGGCTCTGACCAACACCGTGGTTGGTTCCAGTCTTCACTCATTTCATCTATCGCGATGAAAGACGAAGCACCATACAAGCAAGTGCTTACTCACGGTTTCGTAGTTGACGGTCAAGGCCGTAAGATGTCGAAATCTATCGGTAACGTGGTTGCGCCCAAAGATGTGACTAACAAGCTAGGTGCTGACATTCTGCGTCTATGGGTTGCTTCAACGGACTACACGGGTGAAGTGGCGGTTTCTGATGAAATCCTAAAACGCTCTGCAGATGCGTACCGTCGTATCCGTAACACTGCGCGTTTCTTCCTTGCCAACCTAAGCGGCTTTAACCCAGCAACGGACCTTGTTCCTGCTGAAGAAATGGTGGCGCTAGACCGTTGGGCTGTAGGTCGTGCACTGGCTGCTCAAGAAGAGATCGTGAAAGCGTACGGTGAGTACAACACTCACGCAGTAACACAGCGTTTAATGCAGTTCTGTTCTATCGAAATGGGCTCATTCTACCTAGACGTAATTAAAGATCGTCAGTACACAGCGAAACGTGGCGGCCACGCTCAACGTAGCTGTCAGACTGCGCTTTACTACATCGTAGAAGCGCTTGTTCGTTGGATGGCGCCAATCATGTCGTTCACTGCAGACGAGATCTGGAACGAGATGCCGGGCGAACGCGATAAGTTTGTATTCACAGGCGAGTGGTACGAAGGTCTGTTTGGTCTAGCTGAAGGTGAAGAGCTTAACAACGAATTTTGGGCTGAAGTCCAAGCGGTTCGTGGCGGTGTAAACAAACTGCTAGAAGATGCTCGTAAAGAGAAGACCATTGGTGGTTCTCTGCAAGCAGAAGTGACGCTTTATGCTGATGATGCACTAGCAGCGAAACTAAGCAAGCTTGAAGATGAGCTACGCTTTGCGTTACTGACGTCAGCCGCGGTTGTGAAGCCTCTAAGCGAGAAGTCAGAGGCGGCACAAGCAACCGATGTTGAAGGTCTGTTTGTTGAAGTGAAAGCAACGGAAAACGAGAAGTGTGACCGTTGTTGGCACCACTCTCCAGACGTAGGCACAATCGAAGGTCACGAGAAGATTTGTGGTCGTTGTGTGTCTAACGTTGATGGCGAAGGTGAAACACGTCGCTTCGCGTAATTTATAGCAACTAGAAGTTGAACTTTATTGAGATAATATAGCCCCAGTACTGACTGGGGTTACTTTTAGGAATCGTATGAGCGAACAAGCATTCACTTTGAAGCAATCAGGCGTGCGCTGGTTGTGGCTAGCATTGGTTATCTTTCTAGCGGATATCGGTATTAAGCTGTTTGTGATGGATAACATGGGTTATGGCTGGGCGAACCGCATTGAGGTGTTGCCTTTCTTTAATCTGCTTTATGTACATAATTACGGTGCTGCATTTAGCTTTCTGAGCGATCAGGCTGGCTGGCAACGTTGGCTGTTTACGGGTATCGCGTTTGCGGTAACCGCTATGCTGACTTACTGGATGAGTAAACTGCCAGCAAAAGAGAAATGGAATAATGTGGCTTATGCCATGATCATCGGTGGTGCGGTGGGTAATGTATTTGATCGTGTGGTACACGGTTATGTTGTCGATTACCTCGACTTTTTCTGGGGTGACTACCACTGGCCAGCGTTCAATTTGGCAGACAGTACCATTTGTATTGGCGCTGCAATGATTATTCTTGATGGATTTCGTAAAAAAGACGCTGAAAAAAAAGCGTAAGCTGATAATGATCGAATAACCCTAAGCGCTGTCTGTTGATTCAGAGAGCGCTTTTTAATATAACGATGCCTCTATTGAATAGAAGCCGATATCTTCAATAACAAGGAAACACTATTGTGACCACAATTGTCCAGGAATCCGCAGTTACACTGCATTTTACTATCAAGCTTAAAGATGGTTCGGTAGCCGATAGTACACACAACATGGGTAAGCCGGCTAAGCTAGTCATCGGTGATGGTAGCTTGAGTGAAAATTTTGAGCAGTGTCTGTTGGGACTTGAAGTGGGTGAGCAAAAGGCTATTGAACTGAAAGCGGAAGATGCCTTCGGTGCTCCTAATCCAGACAATGTGCACTATATGGATCGGGCGAAGTTTGTTGGTGATGCGGAAGTGGAAGTGGGCACAATCATGGCCTTCTCTGGTCCTGATGGTATGGAAATCCCTGGAATCATTACTGAAATTGCCGGTGACTCAGTGACGGTTGATTTTAACCACCCGCTAGCAGGGCAAGATGTGACTTTTGAAGTTGAAATTTTGTCAGTAGAATAGCGACCTGAAGCGATAAGATAATCACTATGAGCAATGAAATGAAAATTCTTTTAGCCAACCCACGCGGTTTCTGTGCTGGTGTTGATCGCGCGATCAGTATTGTTGAGCGTGCATTAGAAATGTACCAGCCACCGATTTATGTTCGTCATGAAGTCGTGCACAACCGATTTGTGGTCGAGGGGCTGAAACAAAGAGGCGCTATCTTTGTGGAAGAACTTCATGAAGTGCCCGATGACAATATTGTGATCTTTTCTGCTCATGGTGTCTCTCAGGCGGTTCGTAAGGAAGCAAAAGAACGCGATCTGACGGTCTTTGATGCGACTTGCCCATTGGTAACCAAAGTTCATATGGAAGTGGCTCGTGCAAGCCGCCGTCATATGGAAGTGGTTCTGATTGGCCATGCCGGACACCCTGAAGTCGAAGGTACAATGGGCCAGTATGCCAGCGAAGAGGGTGGTATGTACCTAGTTGAGACGCCAGCGGATGTGGTCTCTCTTAAAGAGAAAGTCAAAGATCCGAGTAATCTTCATTATGTCAGTCAGACGACATTGTCTGTAGATGAAACTGCTGATGTCATTACCGAGCTGCGTCGCGTATTCCCAGAGATTCAAGGGCCACGTAAGGACGATATCTGTTACGCCACGCAGAATCGTCAGGATGCGGTACGTGAAATGGCAACGGATGTGGATGTCGTGATTGTTGTCGGTTCTAAAAACTCATCTAACTCGACTCGTCTCAAAGAGCTGGCTGAAAAGCTGGGCACTCCAGGGTATCTGACAGACTGCCCGGAAGATATCGAGCCCGAATGGTTTAACGATAAGGTGAAAGTGGGTGTTACGGCGGGGGCGTCAGCGCCAGAAGAGCTGGTTAATCAGATTCTGGAACGCATCAAAGAGCTTGTTGGCACACGTTCGGTAGAAGAAGTACTCGGCCGTGAAGAAAACATGTTCTTTGAAGTACCAAAAGAGCTACAGATTAAACAGGTCGACTAGAGACTTGGAAGGATAACAAGGCGACATTACGTCGCCTTTTTTACATCCGATTTAAATGCAGAAAGTTGGTTTTAATCTGATTTTTCGCTAGCGTGAGCATTTTGCTCATCGACACTTGTAAAGCAGTTTTCAGACAAAAGAAAAGGCTCCTTAGGAGCCTTAATCAATATGCCAGTCTATAGGCTTAAGCGGTTTCCGTCGCCACTTTGGGCTTGTCTTCATCTGCTAGGTCAGTTTCCCCTTTGCCTTTAGACTTTTTGATGACGTAGGCCGTTGTCGCGAGTGAGAACAAGATACCAGCGATGGTAGAAACGTTCATTGGTAGACCAAACCCTAGCGTGCTGTTGTTTAGGATAAAGGTCACCACGACAGTCGTCATAAAGATTGCTGGAATCGTAGTGATCCAGTGCAGCTTGTTGTGACGAAGTAGGTAAGCTGAAGCCGTCCACAGCATCATAACTGCTGTTGTCTGGTTAGCGAAGCCGAAGTAACGCCAGATAACACCAAAGTCTACCTGAGTTAGGATGCCACCAATCACGAAAAGAGGGACAGCCATCAGTAGGCGGTTACGTAGCGTTTTCTGTTCCATGTTGAAGTATTCAGCCAAGATCAAACGGCTAGAGCGGAACGCAGTATCACCGGATGTAATTGGTAGAATCACGACACCTAAGAAGGCAATCACACCACCAAATACACCAAGCAGGCCAAATGAAGAACTGTATACTACGTTACCTGGGCCGCCGTTTTTCACAGCTTCAGAAAGCGCATCAAGGTTACCGAAGAAAGATAGAGCAATCGCACACCAGATAAGCGCAATCACACCTTCACCAATCATGGCGCCGTAGAAAACGAATCGACCGTTTTTCTCATTCTCCATACAACGAGCCATCAAAGGTGACTGAGTAGCGTGGAAACCAGAGATAGCACCACATGCGATGGTGATAAATAGCGCTGGCCACAGTGGCATGTCGTTCGGGTTGAGGTTAGTGAACATATCCGTTACTTGGAAATCACCCATTACGGTGTGCTCGCTAGATAGTGCCACTGCTGTCATCAAGCCAACCGACATAAAGATCAATAGAGCGCCAAACAGTGGGTAAAAGCGACCGATGATTTTGTCGACAGGAACGATAGTGGCGATGATGTAGTAAGCAAAAATAGCAATGACCATGGTCGTCATGCTGACAGACAAGCTAGTCTGGTCGTTGATCAGGTTAGTGATCATTCCTGCAGGTGCTGAAACGAATACCACACCGACCAGAAGCAATAGGACAATGGCAAAGATATTCATAAAGTGTTTTGCACCATTGCCTAGATAGCGGCCTGTGATTGTTGGCACAGAAGCGCCACCGTTACGTACCGACAGCATGCCGGAGAAGTAGTCGTGCACGGCACCAGCGAAAATACAGCCAATGACAATCCATAGCATGGCCGCTGGGCCGTAAAGCGCGCCCATGATTGGACCAAAAATCGGGCCTACGCCTGCGATGTTCAAAAGCTGAACGAGATAGACTTTCTTGGTCGACATAGGGACGTAGTCCACACCGTCCGCTTGGGTATGAGCTGGTGTCTGGCGCTTTTCATTGATGCCGAAGACTCTTTCAACAAAAGCCCCGTAGAGGAAGTATCCGCCTATAAGAGCGGCAACACAGGTTAGAAACCACAACATAGCACTCGTTCCTTAGTGATAATTTAATAAGTTCAGCGTCGATATTACGCTTCTGATTAGCAAGACTCATCCGAATTTGAGTTGAGTGGTCGTATGGCGGCGCCAGTGGTAATTGACACCATTAAGCGGTTTTTAACCGATCTCGGTGGCAAAGTTGGTCATTTAGTGTTTTGATTAAGATAGCTTTAATAAAAACAAGGAAAAACAATGAGAAAACTCATTTTTTTGTTGTTGGTATCTACGTTAGTTGCCTGTGCGGCAAGCCCAGAACAATTGGCTGAGGAAGGAGACTGGTACGAAATTGGTTATCAAGATGGTGTCCGAGGTCACACTCAGCGTTCTTTTAAAGAGCTAGCCAGCTTAGGCAGTGTTAAACAAGGGGATTATGATCAGGGCTACCTGACAGGAATCCAAGAATACTGCAATCCTAACTTTGCGTATCAGATTGGTTTAACGGGGCAGTATTATGAAGGTGTGTGCGAGGGCACTGAAGAGGCGCAGAAGTTTCGCATGGAGTGGAAGCGTGGCTGGGATGAGCACGCTAATAAGTATTATTGATGAAACAAGGCTTGGTTGAGGCCAAGCCTTGTTTATTTTACTTGTAAGATTTCTAGCTGCTGTGGTTTTCCACTGCCTTTCTGAGAAAACCCTCTTGACGACTTAACTGTTGTTTTGCGCTGTCGACATCCAGCCCAGTGAGAATCATTAAGATGGCGAGTTTCACGTCATAATCAGTTTGCTCAAGTGTTGTGATGGCTTGTTGCTTATCACAGTCTGTGGCTTGCATGACAATTCGCGCTGCGCGGGCAACCAGCTTTTTATTGGTGGCTTTGACATCCACCATCAGGTTTTCATAACTTTTACCCAAACGAATCATGCTTGCTGTTGTTAGCATGTTGAGTACCAGTTTTTGCGCGGTACCTGACTTCAGTCGTGTTGAGCCAGTGAGTGCTTCTGGGCCAACGACTGGGCTGATGGCGATTTGAGCGACTTCAGCAATGACCGAATCTGGATTGCACGATAACGCCACTGTTGTTGCCCCTAGATCATTAGCGTATTCCAGTGCGCCAATAACATAAGGGGTACGCCCGCTGGCCGCAATACCTACCACCACATCTTTCTCGCTAAACTCAATAGATTTGAGATCCGCAACGCCAAGTTCCGGTGAATCTTCTGCGCCCTCTTTGGCTTTGAGGATCGCTTCTGGGCCACCAGCAATCAGTCCGATCACCATTTGATCAGAGACACCAAACGTCGGTGGGCATTCAGAGGCGTCAAGAATTCCCAAGCGCCCACTGGTTCCCGCTCCCATGTATACTAAGCGACCGCCAGATTGAAAGGCTTGAGTGATTTTATCGACAGCCTGAGCAATATCAGGCAGGACTTTTTCTACCGCGAGAGGAACGAGTTTATCTTGCTGGTTAATTCTTTTAACGATTTCCAGAGAAGGCAGCAAGTCGATATCCATGGTGTCTGGGTTACGACCTTCAGAAACCAGATGTGAAAGCGCTGCGATAAGTGCATCGTTGGTCATAATCGTCCTTATTTAATCGGCAAAGTACATCACACCAAGAGAAGCTTCTTGGCTTGCTCCGGTGACTTCTGGCAAATTGCTTGGCAGGTTGTGAATACGGCGATAAGCAAGCCAAGCAAATGCCATCGCTTCCATATTTTGACTGTCGACACCTTGTGAGTCTGTTGGACTCACACTCCATCCGGGAAGTAAGGCTTTAAGGCGTGCCATTAATAAAGGATTGTTGGCACCGCCACCGCATACTAATAGCCGTGGTTGCTCACCTTGAGTGTATTTGTCGACTTCATGGCTGATAGTTCGTGCAGTGTATTCACACAAGGTACGCTGAACATCCTCAACTGAGCAGTTGTGGTGACTGAGAATCGCTTCTAACCATGGTAGGTTAAATAACTCTCGCCCTGTGCTTTTTGGTGCTTTCGCTGCAAGGTATGGCTCCTGGAGTAAGGAGCTGAGTAAATCTGAATCTACATTACCTTGCTGGGCAAACAATGCGTCTTTGTCATACGGGTGACCACGGTGTTTCGCACACCAAGCATCCATTAGCATGTTACCTGGCCCCGTATCGTAGCCAATGACAGGGTGGTCATGACGAAGGACGGAAATATTGGCGATACCACCAATGTTGAGCACCACTGTACTGGCTTCGTTTGATTCAAATAAAGCGCGATGGAAAGCGGGAACCAACGGCGCCCCTTGTCCGCCCAGTGCCATATCTTTGCGTCTGAAATCCGCAATGGTCGTAATGCCGGTTCGTGTTGCAATGATATTGGCATCACCAAGCTGAGTGGTAAACGGAGTTTCTCCAGTTGGCTGATGGAAAACCGTCTGACCGTGATTACCGATCGCGGTAATTTGCTCTTTACTGTGGCCTGTTTTTTCAAGCAAAGCCAATACTGCTTCGGCGTACAAGTGGCCTAGCTGATGGTCGAGCGCCCCAATTTGTTGTAGGTCAGTTTGCTGACCCAGACAAATGTCGAGTACCTGTTGCTTTATTGATGACGGAATCGGGTAATCTTGGTTGTCGATTAACTGAATCTGTCCATTCATGACTTCAATTAGAGCGACATCAATACCGTCCAAACTGGTACCAGACATGATGCCAATATAAAGTTCTTTACTCATTGTAATTTTCCACCTGTTGTCTGGCTAGCAGAGTCGCACCGTCAAGTGCATCGCCTTTAGGAGTGATGAGTCTTGAGGACCATTTGGAGCTGAGATGTTGTTGATAGTATGCGCCCAAACTGCCTAAAAAAGCGATGTCTAGCTTGTTATTATCACAGCACTTTGCCACCAGGCTATCAATATGCTGTTGGCCTCTGTTTACGATTGTTGTGCTTACTGGGCAACCTTGTTGCGCGTGGTCCAATACGGCAGGAGCAAGCTGAGCAAAGCGTGAAGCATTGGCCGTGGTTAACCATTGTAAAACCTCTCCCCGTTGGCCACCTAAGTGTTGGGTCAAATAGTCGGTGAGTGGGTGGGAGGTTTCTTGTTCAAGCGCTTCAATGAGTGCTTGAACGGCTTGTTGTCCCAGCCAGGCACCTCCGCCATGATCGCCAATTGGAAACCCCCAGCCGCCATACATCTTACTGTGCCCATCGGCATCCAGTTGTGTGGCGACGCTGCCTGTACCAATGGCAATGCAATTCACGGCCTGACCGTGATTGACGCCCAGCAGTGAAATATGTGCATCTGTTGTGACTACGCAATGAGGGTAGATTTGCAATGATTGTTCAAGAGCAAGCTTTGCTTTCGCGTTACCTGCCCCAGCGACACCAATCACAATAGAAACATGACTGGCCGCCAGTTTTACTTGCTGTAAGCAAGCCTCAATCGCTTGATGTAGTTGCTGATGAGCTTGCTCCCCTTGTTGTGTGAGAGATGACGGACCCAGAGTCAAAGTAAAAATCGGGTCCGTCATTAGGGGGTCTATTGACGTTAGACGTAAGGCGGTTTTCGTTCCGCCTCCATCTATAGCGAGTAAGTGCGTAATCATAAGCGAGCCGCTTGTAGTTGCTCTTGTGGCTGTGCTTTGCCACATAGGCAGACCGCAAATGAAACGAAAGTACCGATACACAGCTGGTAAGGAAACGCTAGGCTCAGCCCAACCCAGTCAGGGTTCAGTAAGCCGAATGTGTTATCCCAGACATAAGCTTGAAGTAACAGTGTGGTTAGAAAGCCTGCCACCAGTGCCATGGCAACGGAACGTTCACTGCCTCGGTCAGTAAACAAAGCGGTGAAGTAGACGCCAAGTAATCCTGTGTAGGCAAATACCATTACGCTGAGAGCAAAAGCAAGTAGTGGCATATCTGTGTATTGTTGCCAGTAAAAACACAGGATCCCCATGCTGCCAAGTGCTATGGCTGCGGCTGCCATACCCAATCGGCCAACTTTGACATAGTGCGCATCATCTTGTTTGCCATCACGGGCTTCTTTCCAAGGTTTGTAAAGATCTTGAGTGGCGACAGAAGACATTGAATTCAACCCCGAATTTAATGTTGAAAGCGCGGCAGCCACCACACCTACTGTGACTAAGCCACGTAGACCCGCAGGCATCTCATTAAGAACGTAATACATGAAGATGGTGACACTCTCGCCATTGAAGTTCTGTACTACATCTTGCCCTTCTCCTCCCATTAGGTCCGGACGTTGATAGAATACGTACAATAGCAAACCAATGGTCATGAAAATCAGAACAATTGGCAGTGAAAAGATGATCGAATTGATCATGGCCTGTGAGCCCTGCTTGGCATTCTTACAGGTTAACACACGTTGAGTCATATCCTGATCGAGGCCAAACGCACCGATGTTCAATAGCACAAAGCCAGTAATACAGGCCCAGAAGCTAAATGTACCAGCAGGTGAGAAATCGAGGCTGAAATCGAATAAGGTAAGCTTTGAAGCCTGATCCGGCCCTGGATTTTCTAAGACCTGCATGATCTGACTAAGATCGGCGGGAATTTGTCCAAGCAGGTAAATGATGACAGCCACAGCAGCACCAACGTACACAATCAGCTGAATAAGATCACTCCAAATAACAGAGCGAATCCCCCCCATGTAGGTGTAGGCGAGACCGACAACAACCAATATCACGATGGAAGCAATAACGCTGGCAGGATCAATATTGGTAAACAGGATCATAGAAACGGCAATAGCGGCCATGTACAGGCGAGAGCCAGAAGCAAACACACGCCCGACAAGATACATCAAGCCTGCCCGTTGCTTGGTTCTTTCACCAAAACGAACTTTGAGTAACTCATAAACGGTTGAGACTTTGTTTTGGTAAAAACGAGGAATCAGCACCCAAGCCACAAATAGAGCGCCAAGAATACCGCCTATGTTCGTTGCAAGGTAAGTTAAGTCGCCACGGTAGCTGGAATCTGGCCCACCTAAAAAGGTCGCGGCAGATTGTGAGGTAGCTAGAACAGAGACTGCCACCACCCACATAGGCATACTATTTCCTCCGAGGAAGTAGTCCTTCGTCGAGGTGATTTTGACTCGGCTGAAATGCCAGCCAGTGTAGGCAATGATCGCAAAATATAAGGCGAACACTAACCAGTCTAGAGAGGTAAATAAAGAATTCATCGCAGCTCCATAGCTTGAATCATGTAGGGAATCTATTTATCGTTTTTTAGCAGTATGCTGATATGAATAACTCATTCCTAAATCTATTCTATGGTGGAATAATGACCGCTTTGATTCTATGATCCTGTTCTCAGTTCAAGCGTTAGCCTATTCCAAATACGGGTTTAACTTGGAATAACTATTCCCCAGCCTCACAGCCCTGAGTACACTGCAAACCATATAAAAGGAGAGGGAAGATGAAAGGTTTAGCCCGAATTCGAGCATTGCTACCACAATTGTCGCCTGCTGATAACAAGATCGCCCGTTATCTGCTCGAATACCCTCAACAGGTCAAACAGTTTTCTTCTCCAGAGCTAGCCAGAGCAATTGGTGTGAGCCAGTCGACGATAGTTAAGTTCAGTCAAAAGATCGGCTACAGCGGATTTTCCGATTTAAAAGTCCGCCTGTATGAGAGTGAATTGGCGTACCAGCCAAGTTCAAAAAAAGCGATTCATGGCACCATTTCACGTAGTGATAACATGACGCTGGTGATGGCTAAACTCCTTTCAAGCAAGCAGCAATCGCTCGACCGAACCGTTGCTCTCAATGATGAACAAACCATTCAGCGGGCAGCGGGATATTTGCATCTAGCGGGTAAAATTCAAATCGCTGGAGTAGGGGCTTCTTCGCTGGTGGCAAAGGACTTGAGCTATAAACTGACCAAAATTGGTCATGCCGTCCATTGTGAATACGATACGCATATTCAGGTGGCAAATGCGGCGGCATTGAGTGAAAACGATGTATTGGTGGCGCTGTCTTACTCAGGGCGAAGTCGAGAAGTTTTGAGCATTGCTCAGCTGGCTCGTAGTAAGGGGGCCAAGGTGATTATCATTAGCCAGCTTGCCCCTACACCATTGGACAAATACGCGGACATTAAGCTGATGACCGCCGCAGATGAAGAGCAGATTCGAAGCTCTTCCATTACCGCGCGTGATAGCCAGCTTTTGATGACCGATCTGCTCTTCATTGCTGTGACTCAGCAGGAAGAGAGCGCGGATCAATTAATTGAACAAAGTAAATCCGCCGTAGCGGCTTTAAAACAGTAAGGAATAATTATGGGACCTTTATGGCTTGATGTAGAAGGTTGCGAACTGAGCGCAGAAGATAAAAATATTCTTGAGCATCCAACGGTTGGTGGAGTGATTCTGTTTGCACGAAATTACCACGATAATGAGCAATTATTAGCACTGAATAAGTCGATTCGCCAGGCTGCGAAGCGTCCCATCTTGATTGGCGTTGATCAGGAGGGAGGGCGAGTTCAACGCTTCAAGGAAGGCTTTTCTCTGATCCCTGCGGCAGAAGCGTACGCTAAACACAATGATGGTGAAAAGTTGGCTGAGCAAGGTGGCTGGTTGATGGCAGCTGAGTTGATTGCTCATGACATTGATCTAAGCTTTGCTCCGGTACTCGATAAAGGCCATGAGTGTAAGGCGATTGGTAGCCGCTCATTTGGTGAAGACGTCGATACCATCATTCGTCACAGCAATGCCTACATGCGCGGCATGAAAGCAGTGGGCATGGCAACGACAGGTAAACACTTTCCCGGCCATGGTGGTGTGATTGCGGACTCGCATCTGGAAACCCCCTATGATCAGCGAGACACCATTCTCGAACAGGATATGGCGATTTTTAAAGCTCAGATCGAGGCTGGCTTGCTGGATGCCATGATGCCTGCGCATGTGGTGTTCCCTCATTATGACGACCAGCCTGCCAGTGGCTCTGAGTTTTGGCTTAAGAATGTACTGAGAAAACAATTGGGCTTCAATGGCATTATTTTCTCTGATGACCTGACGATGGAAGGCGCGTCTGTGATGGGTGGCCCTGCCGAGCGTGCGCATCAATCTCTGGCATCGGGTTGTGATATGGTACTAGTGTGTAATCAGCGTGATGCGCAGATTGAAGTGTTGGATAACCTGCCTGTAATGGAAACGCCACAAGCTAGTCAGCTATTAAAGAAACAATCTTTCACTTTGTCTGATCTGCGTAGCAGTGACGAGTGGAAGCAGGCATCCGAAGCCATGAAACGCGTTATTGGATAAGTTGAAAGTAACGAGTGAACAAGAGCCGCAATCGCGGCTCTTTTTAGTGGAAGCCAAGCATCTCTTTGAGGTTTTTCAAATAACGACGGCTAACGGGGATAGGGTGATCACTGACTGTGATGATTTCTGCTAGCCCATTCTCAAGTAATTTGATCTCTTTTATGGCTTTGATGTTGACCAAAAACTGGCGGTGGCAGCGCACTAACGGGGTTTTCTCTTCCAGTACTTTGAGTGTTAGTTGTGAAGTGGCTTTCTGCTCTGCTGTTTGGACGTGCACACCACCGATATCACTGTAGGCAAACTCTACATCTTGAGTTGGAATGATGACAATCCGATTGAGTCCGGTACAGGGTACCTGATCTAAGCTGGTTGGTGTGAGAGCAGAGATTTGTTGTTGAGTATTATGAGTGACGGACCTAAGCAGTCGTTTAATGGTTTTCTCTAATCGACAAGTATCAATGGGCTTTAACAAGTAATCGAATGCGTTGTCTTCGAACGCCTGAATAGCGAACTCATCGTAGGCGGTGACAAACACAACTTTCGGCATGGTGTCTGGATCGAGCATACCTAGTAGTTCAATGCCTGTGATTTGTGGCATCTGTATATCAAGAAACACTACATCGGGCTTGAGTTGATTGATTTTTTTTAAGCCTTCAATAGCATTACTTGCCTGCTCCAAGACGGTGACCTTTCCTGATTCTTCAAGCAGCTCTGTCAGCTCTTCTCGAGCAAATAATTCGTCATCTATGACTAAAGCAGAAAGCATGTTTGTTTCCTAATCGATATTTTTCTCGGGAATGAGGAAGCTCATTCGAGTCAGTTGGTGTGGCGTCACTTCGATACTGATCGATGCAGCCGGGCCAAATTTGTTAGTCAGTCTCTTGTCGACGATCTGCATTCCCAGACCTTGATGATCCGCAGGTGGTGTGTAGCTGCCCGCATTATCTTCAACGCATAACCGATAGCCTTGGGGCAACTTCTGGCTGTAAATCCGAATTCTTCCCCCTTCCAGAAGATTTGAAATGCCGTGTTTGATAGCATTTTCCACTAAGGGTTGAAGAGTAAAAGTGGGCAGTTTTCTCTCCAGTAGAGTGGAATCAATGTCAACGTCTACTTCTAACCTGTCGGTAAAGCGCGCTTTTTCTATGGTGAGATAAGCATTAACGTGCGCTAATTCTTCTTTAAGGGTAACCGTTTCTACATTTTGTTTGAGGTTGCTGCGAAAGAAATGTGACAGATGCTGAATCAACTCCCTCGCCTTAGGGGGATCGCGTCGAATCACGGCGCTAATCGTGTTGAGTGCGTTAAACAGAAAGTGTGGGTTGACTTGTGCATGGAGCAGCTTTATTTCAGCTTGGGAAAGTAAGGTACGTTTTTGCTGATAGTCACCAAACAAGATCTGACTGGAAAGTAACTGAGCGATGCCTTCAGCCATGGACATATTAATGGTTGAAAAGAGCTTACGTTTAGGCTCGTACAGCTTAATGGTGCCAATAACCTTGTCACCTGCATGCAAAGGAATAATCAGAGCAGACCCTAGTTTGCAGTTTTTAGACAGGGAGCACTGATAAGGTTTGTCTTTGCCATCGAGGTAAATGATGTCATTACGTGCAATGGCGTCTAATGTGCTTTGTGATGAAATAGGGGTTTCAGGTTTGTGATGGTCATCGCCGATACCGACAAAGGCAAGTATCTTCTCATTGTCTGTGATTGAAACCGCCCCTACGTTGGTTTCCTCATACACGATACGCGCAATCTTCTCGGCATTATGGGTATTGAAACCCGAAGCGAGTATACCGACCGAACGCTCAGCAATGTTTAATGCTCGGCGTGAAAAGGTCGCCGAGTACTCTTCAAAGATAGTTTTTCGATCTTGCAGTATGCTCATAAACAGCGCTGCGCCGACTGAGTTTGCGATGATCATTGGTGCCGCAATCGCAGAGACTAATGAATATGCCTGATCAAATGGTTTAGCGACGATCAGAATGATCGCCATCTGGGCGATTTCCGCCACTAAGGTGACTGCAAATACCACGCTTGGGTTAAAGAGTTGGGCACCTTTGCCCCGCCTGAGCAGATAGGTGTGTAATAAGCCACCAATCAAACCTTCTGCGGTGGTCGAGATAGCACAAGCAAGGTCGGTAAAGCCGCCAAGTGAGTAGCGATGCAAACCACCTGTTAACCCGACAAAGAACCCAACTACAGGCCCACCAAATAAACCACCCATCACGGCTCCTATCGCTCGGGTATTGGCAATCGCATCATTGATCTGCAAACCAAAGTACGTCCCCATGACACAAAACAGGGAAAACAGTACGTAGACACTGAGTTTGTGCGTTAGGCGATTAGAGATACTCAGCAATGGCAGGAAAATGGGGGTTTTACTTAGCATATAAGCAAGGACTAAGTAGACACACATCTGCTGAAGTAGGGAAAGAATGAGATCCATGAGTGAAATAATATGCTGGGCTATAGGCTTATTTTAGAAAAGATAAGTGGAAGAAAATATGCTCGAGTCGAAGTTTTTCAGCTAACTAGCTCAAATGACAACTATGTAAAATTTAATTTACGGTGTGTTTTTTAATGTGTACACCTTGAAATTTGTTTTTAGGCTGTTATTTTATGTTTATTCGCAGCCCATTAGAGATGCATTTAATTGGGTGTAAAAAAATAAATACAGGTTTGAGTTATGCAAAAAAGTGAGTTGAGCAATATAAATATTAGCGAAGAACAAGTTCTTATTACACCTGAAGAGCTGAAAACTAAGCTGCCTTTGAGCGATAATGCACGTCGCTTCATTCAAGAGTCTCGCCAGACTATCGCCAACATCATCCATAAGAAAGATCACCGTTTGTTGGTGGTCTGTGGCCCTTGTTCAATTCACGATATTGATGCAGCTAAAGAGTACGCGAAGCGACTCAAAGCCTTATCTGAACAGCTCAGTGATCAACTTTACATTGTTATGCGTGTTTACTTTGAAAAGCCGCGTACTACGGTGGGCTGGAAAGGCTTAATTAATGACCCGCATCTCGATGGCACTTTCGACATCGAGCACGGCTTGCATGTAGGGCGTCAACTTCTGATCGAGCTTGCTGAAATGGAAATTCCTCTCGCAACAGAAGCGTTGGATCCGATCAGTCCTCAGTATCTAGCTGATACATTCAGTTGGGCGGCAATTGGTGCACGTACTACCGAATCTCAGACTCACCGCGAAATGGCGAGCGGCCTTTCGATGCCAATCGGCTTCAAGAACGGTACTGATGGTAGCTTGGCAACAGCCATCAATGCTATGCAGGCTGCGTCATCAAGTCATCGCTTTATGGGTATCAGTCGTGAAGGCCAAGTTGCGCTTCTCACTACCCAAGGCAACCCAAATGGCCACGTGATTCTTCGTGGTGGAAAGCAAACTAACTATGACTCAGTCTCTGTGACTGAGTGTGAGCAGGATATGGCGAAAGCTGGTCTTGATGCCTCTCTGATGGTGGATTGTAGCCATGCCAACTCACGCAAAGATTTTCGCCGCCAGCCTTTGGTCGCAGAGGACGTCATCCATCAAATCCGCGAAGGCAACAAATCAATTATCGGCCTAATGATTGAGAGTCATATTAATGAAGGTAACCAGCCGTCGGATATTCCTCTCAATGACATGCAATATGGCGTATCTATTACCGATGCCTGTATCAATTGGGATACAACTGAGGCACTATTGCGTCACGCACACACAGAGCTGGTCCCATTCTTGGAAGACCGTCTGAAAGGTTAAAAGAGAAGAGTAACAAGGAACATCATGGCCGTTGAATTGAATGAATTGCGTGATCAAATTGACGCAGTAGACAAACAGATTCTGGATTTATTAGCGCAGCGATTGGCTTTGGTTGAGAAGGTCGGTGAAGTGAAAAGTGAACACGGCCTGCCGATTTATGCACCAGATCGTGAAGCGGCCATGTTAGCTTCACGCCGTGAAGAAGCGGAGAAGAAAGGTGTACCGCCTCAGTTGATAGAAGACATTCTTCGTCGCACCATGCGTGAATCGTACGCTAGTGAAAAAGATTCTGGTTTTAAGTGCTTAAACCCCGAATTGCGCTCTGTGGTGATTGTGGGTGGTAACGGCCAGTTAGGTGGGCTATTTGGCCGTATGTTCAAATTGTCTGGCTATGATGTCAAAGTGCTGGGTAGTCAGGACTGGGACAAAGCAGATGAAATGTTGGCAGAGGCTGGGTTGGTTGTCGTAACTGTCCCGATTCACCTAACGCAGGGGGTGATTGAAAAGCTGGGTAACCTACCAAAAGATTGTATTTTGTGTGACTTAACTTCTATTAAGTCTAAGCCTCTTCAAGGCATGTTAAGTGTCCACCAAGGGCCGGTTGTTGGTCTTCACCCAATGTTTGGCCCCGATGTTCCAAGCTTGGCAAAGCAGGTGATTGTGTACTGTGATGGCCGCGGTGAAGAGCATTACCAGTGGCTACTGAAACAATTCTCTATTTGGGGTGCTAGCTTATGCCAGATTGATGCCTCAGAGCACGATCATGGTATGACTTTGATTCAGGCTCTGCGTCACTTTACGTCTTTTGCTTACGGCCTACACTTGAGCCGTGAAAATCCGAACATTGAGAAGTTGCTACAGTTAAGCTCCCCCATTTACCGATTAGAGCTGGCGATGGTTGGTCGACTGTTTGGTCAAGATCCTAACCTTTACGGTGATATTATCCTTTCTTCCGATGAAAATATCGAGATGATCAAACGTTTCCATCAATGCTTTGGCGAAGCTCTAAAAGTGCTGGATGGTAAGGATAAGCAGGCGTTTGTTACGAGCTTCAATAAAGTGAGTGAGTGGTTTGGTGACTACTCGCAGCAGTTTATGCATGAAAGCCAGAATCTACTGAAGCAAGCAAATGATTCCATTCATCGTGGCTAACCTATAACTCCTAACCAGATATTGTAAGAGCTGTCCTAGGCAGCTCTTTTTTGTCGATTAATCTACCCTTCATCGGTTCTTTACTGTGTGGACCGACTGATCCTCATAGGGCTGATGAGTCAGGTTAACCTGCAATCTAACTGTGTTGTTGATTAGCTTAACCAGTGGTGCCCATTTCACTTTCTTTTCTTTTTCAAACAGGTAATTAAAGTTTTCTGGTGTCCAGTCCATCATGTACTGCGGATTGAGTGCACGGCCGAGAAAGCGAACTTCGTAGTGCAGGTGTGGGCCAGTTGAGTTACCTGAATTGCCGCAAGCTGCAATCAGATCGCCTTTACTGACGAACTGTCCGCTGCGAACTTTAAACTTAGCTAAGTGGGCATAAGAACTCACAAAGCCAAAAGAGTGCCTCAAAGTTAGAAAGTTACCAAAGCCTTTTGTGCTTGGACGAACTGTTTCGACAACACCATCAGCGGGGGCGTAGATGGGTTCGCCACGCTTACAGGTCAAATCGATCCCCGTATGGGTATGACGTTTACCCGTGATAGGGTTAGTTCGTTTACCATAGGAGGAGGAGATACGAAGGTAATCCATTGGCGCGTCGTTGGGAATCATCCGAAACATAGTAGCTCGTACTGCAGAGTCGATAGCCGCGGCATCCAGTCGACTGAGTAGGTTGTTTTCTTCTGCTTGTGTGTCATCAGCTAGACCGAGTACCGATTCTACATCATAAACTCGTTTGCCTAAGGTATGGAGCTGGTCGCGCTTCTCTTCAAGTTCCTGAGATAGGGTGTGAGTTTCATCCACTTGCTGCTGATATTGTTGCTCGGTTTGATGGAGTTGTTTGAGTAATTGAGCCACTTGAGAGCGGGAGGAACTGTGTTGATACCAGCTGTAATAAGCGATCATCGTACTGAGTCCAAGCACACTGATTGAGCCAATAATAGTAAAAAGAAGGGCTTTTCTTGAAACGTGAAAAAGTTGCTCCCCAGATGACGAGGGGATAGAAATTATGATCTGTTTGGACATACGGCTCGGTTAGGTGTATTCACCCAAGTCTGACAGGTGTTCGATGTCTCTATGTAGGAGTTCATCATCACCGACATTCAATTCAATTAACCGCTTAAGATGTCCGATACTTTCTATATCAATATGATCAATACTCATACGAATCACATTGTTACGGAGGCTCACAATTTTGCCGACTAGCTCAATCGTGATATCACTATCTTGAAGCGAGAATGTTACATCTACCATGCTGTCGACATCAAGCGAGTCTGCGTCATCCGACGTCAGCAGCAGTCCATGCAAGGATAAATCGCACAAAGAGGATTTCACCACTTTGTTGTCTTGAGATAGCAAGGCTTGTGTTTGGTAAACAATGCGCGAAAAACGACGGCGTTCGATCATAGTTGTCTCTCTTAATGGTATCCAATAAGGCTATCAAATCAGGACTGACTGCTATACGCGTCGGTTCGCATTATTGATTTAAAACACGGTAAAAACCACCCGTATTGTGAATCAATATACAATAAAGGCCGCTATATTAGCGGCCTTTGCACAAACTTCAAGCAGAATTACTTCGCAATACGCTTGTATTTGATTCGGTGCGGTTCCGCTGCTTCTGGACCTAAGGTCTTCTTCAGCCACTCCATATACTCAGTATAGTTACCTTCGTAGAAGTTCACCTGTCCTTCATCACGGTAGTCAATAATGTGTGTGGCGATACGGTCAAGGAACCAACGGTCGTGCGAGATAACCATGGCACAACCTGGGAATTCGAGTAGGGCCTCTTCCAATGCTCGTAACGTTTCAACATCAAGATCGTTGGTCGGCTCATCGAGTAGCAGAACATTACCGCCAGCTTTAAGTAGCTTCGCTAGGTGAACGCGGTTACGCTCACCACCGGATAGCTCACCAATGACTTTCTGCTGATCACTGCCTTTAAAGTTAAAGCGTGAGCAGTAAGCGCGCGCTGGAATTTCAAAGTTATTGATCTTAATGATGTCTGCGCCTTCAGAGATCTCTTGGTAAACGGTTTTGGTGTCATCCATAGAATCACGGAACTGATCAACTGAGGCCAGTTTAACAGTATCACCCATTTCAATGGTGCCAGAGTCTGGTTGTTCAGTACCGCTAAGCATTTTGAACAGAGTCGATTTACCTGCGCCGTTAGCACCGATAATACCCACGATAGCACCCTTAGGCATACTGAACGACAGGTTATCAATCAGTACTCGACCATCGAAAGATTTAGACAGGTTATTGACTTCGATAACCTTATCTCCTAGTCGCTCACCAGGTGGAATGAACAGCTCGTTAGTCTCGTTACGCTTCTGGCGATCGCCACTTTGTAGTTCTTCAAAACGAGCCATACGAGCTTTAGATTTAGACTGACGACCTTTAGGGTTTTGACGAACCCACTCCAGTTCTTTTTCAATCGTCTTCTGGCGAGCTTTTTCCTGAGAGGCTTCTTGTTGTAGGCGCGCATCTTTCTGCTCTAGCCAAGACGTATAGTTACCTTGCCATGGGATACCTTCACCACGGTCAAGTTCGAGAATCCAGCCCGCGGCATTGTCTAGGAAGTAACGGTCGTGGGTGATAGCGACAACAGTACCTGTGTAGTCCACTAGGAAGCGTTCTAACCAAGCAACAGACTCTGCATCAAGGTGGTTGGTAGGTTCGTCGAGTAGCAGCATATCGGGCTTAGAAAGAAGCAGGCGACAGATGGCAACACGACGGCGTTCACCACCAGATAGGTGTTCTATCTTTTGATCCCACTCAGGAAGACGCAGTGCATCCGCAGCACGCTCCAGGGCGTTCTCAAGATTGTGCCCTTCTTTGGCTTGGATTAGCGCTTCAAGTTCACCTTGCTCTTTTGCGAGTGCATCAAAGTCAGCATCTGGCTCGGCGTACGCTGCGTATACTTCGTCAAGACGTTTCATTGCTCCTGCAACATCGGATACCGCTTCTTCAACGATTTCACGTACGGTTTTGGACTCGTCTAATACAGGCTCCTGCGGTAGGTAACCGACGTTCAATCCAGGTTGTGGGCGTGCTTCACCATCGATGTCAGTATCGATACCTGCCATAATTCGAAGAAGTGTCGATTTACCAGCACCATTTAGACCAAGAACACCGATCTTGGCGCCAGGAAAAAAGCTTAGCGAGATGTCTTTCAGAATTTGACGCTTAGGTGGCACGATTTTGCTCACCCGCGACATAGTATATACGTATTCAGCCATTGCCGATCGTTCCTAAAATTTCAATTCACGTAGAAGAAGCATTTTATACCAAGATGACGGGCTTTGTTACCTTCGAAATGAGGTCGGCAAGGAACTAATTAGGTTATTGATTGATAAGTGAACAAATCATTTGTTGTGGTGCCACTTATGTCACAGTTGTGTGAATTTATTATTATTTGCATCTATACGCTTTACACGGCTGCTTACAATAAGCATAAATGAATAACCATATGACTTATTCTCAACGGGACGAGAATTTATGATGCTGACGTTTTCAAAGTCGCTGCATCGCATTCCTTCATCGATTCTGACCTGGGTTTCGATGGTTTGCAGCGCAAGCATAGCCACTTCAGCAATGGCGAGCGATCTCCAGCAACAGCGGAAGATTTATGATCAGGCTCAAGAATACCTCGATAATGATCAGGTCACTCAATACCAAAAAATCCGTAACCAGATCAAAGACTACCCTTTAACACCCTACACAGACTATCGTGCATTTTTGGTGAATATTGGACAGCGTTCTCCAGCCGAAGTTGAAGCTTTCATTGAGAGCAACCGTACTTTGCCATTCTCAAGTCGTATTCGGGCACCATACATAGATAGTCTTGCCAGACAAAAGCAGTGGCAGAAGTTGATAGAGTTTCAGACGGTTGAACCTCGTGGCGAAACGTATCAATGTCATTACTACCATGCGCTTTACCAGATGGGTCAAAAAGATCAGGCATTTGCTGGTGCGGAAAAACTTTGGCATTCGGGGCAGAGTATCGCTGATGCTTGTGACCCTCTATTTGATGCCTGGGACAGAGCTGGGCTGAGAACTGACCAGCAAATCCTTGAGCGTATGTTGTTGGCGTTCGAAGCGCGCAATGGATCTTTGATGAACTATCTCAAGAAGCTATTGGACTCAGATAAAGCTCGCCAACAGGCTTTAGACATGAAGGCATTGTTCAATCGTCCAGAAAGTGTGGTTAATTTTGCTCGCCAGCATCCGGACAACGATCTGTCTCGTGCTCAGACTGGTCTCGCGCTGAAGAAACTGGCTCGAAAAGATGTTCGAATGGCTCAAGAGGCCTTTGATAAAGCAACTAAAGCCCAAAGTATGCCCCAAGATGAAAAGCAGAAATTGGCGGATTATATTGCTTTTAGACTAATGAATACTGAGTCTAAATCGCTGGCAAAATGGCGTGATAAAAAGATAGCCACCTCTAGTAATGATAATTTGATAGAGCGGCGAGTGCGCTTAGCAATACAGGAAGCTGACTGGCACGGAGTTGAAAGTTGGATCAGCTACTTGTCTGAAGAAAAGCAGCAAAGTTTACGCTGGCAATACTGGCTAGGTCGTAGCGAAGTGGCACTAGGCGACACTACTCGAGGCAGTCAGCGTCTTGAGGGGTTGGTTGGTCAGCGGAATTTTTATAGTGTAGCGGCAGCTAAAGAGATTAAACGCTCGATAAATTATCCTGTCTCTACCATTTCTTTTGAACAGCAAACAGTCAAACCATTTAGGACGGCTTTAGTTCGTATTGAAGAGCTGATTGAGCGGGATAAAATAGCCGCAGCGAAAAGTGAGTGGCGCTGGTTATTAAATCGTGCCAATTCACAGCAAAAGGAAATGTTGGCAGCGTATGCCTCTTACAAAGATTGGTCTCATTTAACGGTAACTGCGAGCATTAAAGCGAAAATGTGGGATAACCTTGAGCTGCGTTTTCCAGTTGCGCATCGTTGGTGGTTTAATTTCTATGGTGAAAAGCACAGCATTGACCCAATCACGTTGATGTCTTTGGCAAGGCAAGAAAGTGGTTTGGATGTGGAAGCGCGTTCTCCTGTCGGTGCTCGCGGGATTATGCAAATAATGCCATCAACCGCCAAGTATACGGCACGTAAGTACCAACTCGCCTATCGCAATAGTAACGACTTATATAAGGTCGGTAAGAATATCGAGATAGGTAGCCACTATCTCAAAGGCTTGTTAGAACGATACGATAATAATCGAATTTTTGCGTTTGCTGCGTATAATGCAGGGCCACACCGAGTGAAAACCTGGCGCGAGCGTACCCAAGGTAAGTTGGATGCTTATGCATTTATCGAAGCTATTCCATTTAAGGAAACTCGTGGTTACGTGCAAAACGTTTTGATGTTTGAAACCTATTATCGCAACCTGTTAGGGGTCGATGGTGCGTTCCTCAACCAAAATGAAATTGACACCAGGTACTGATTTTATGGCGTCCTAGGTAGCGAGAACAGATGGCAACACAACCCGAGTATACTGACTGGCAACAGGTCTTAGACCTGATAAAAAGTAGCGTAGAGTCCGATCAGCATGAAATGTTGCTGACGATGCTGCTGACACCTGATGAGAGAGAGTCTTTAATCGCAAGGGTCAATATATGTCGTGAATTGCTTAAAGGTGAATTGTCTCAGCGTCAAATCAGTCAGATGTTAGGGGTGGGGGTCGCCACTATTACTCGTGGATCCAATGAGCTGAAATCGAAGAGCGAAGCAGAAAAGGCTGAAATCTCAGTGTTACTTGAACCCAAATAAAGGTGCTCTCGCACCTTTATTCTTATCAGAGATTCGCGGGGAAATGCTCTGGATTGGTAAATGGAATTAATGCCAATATCAATGCTTGATGATAGACGCTGCTGCGAGTCAGTTGATCTTGCGTCAATAAACTTATCGCTCCGCCTTTTTGTTTAATATTCTCTGTGCCAAATATTTCGTCCATTACATCGCCGAGCTCGTTGGCCTGAGCGAGCTTCTCAATGACAACCGGTGGAAGCATCAAACTGGCAGAGCGAGATTCGCCGCGGTGGGTGTCAGACTCGATCACCATCCAGGCAAACGTGATGTTATCTTCAATACCTGCTTCAAGCCCTACATAATAGTCTCCATCAGGCTGAGTGGTTTTGGCGTTACGAACCCGATTGAGCGCTCCGGTATGTGTCTCTTCATTGCTCATCGGTTGTTCAGCCACTTCACTGGCTACATTCACACCAACAAATTCAAACGATTGGGAGCTAAAAGTCGCTTGAAACGCACTTTTGACGGCATTTATTTTGGCTGGATTAAGCGAAGCGACAATAACTTTCTTCACCGACATGATGGTTTCCTTGTATTGATGATTTGAGGAACTCTAGCTCGGAGAGTGAAACTGGCGGAGAGAGGAAATACCCTTGCATATAGTCACATTGGTTTTCCGCCAGCCACTGATGCATTTCTTTAGACTCTATACCTTCTGCTGTAACAATCATTGACTGTGAGTGGCACAGTTCGACCAGTGGTTTCACCACCTTCTGGTTGTTGGTCTTGATCAGTGCCGCGAGAAATTCACGATCGAGCTTAATTTTCTGTACTGGGTATTCTACAAGCTGAGTGATGGATGTATAGCCGGAACCGAAGTCATCAATCGCAAGCTTAAAGCCCAGTAAGGAAAGTTCGTGTAGCAATGAATAGCTTTGTGAATCGGTGGCGAAGGTTTCAGTGATTTCAAAATCAACCAGACTTGGGACAACGTGATATCGCTTGGCTGAGCGCTGTATATCTCGTGCCAGTTGTAGTGAATCTAACTCTGCAGATGAGAGATTGATCGATAACTGAATTGGCGACTCAAAGCAGCTTTGCAAGGCGACGAAGTCCTTGAATGCTTGCTCTATGACCCAGCGATCGATTTTGCCAAATAGCCCTGTTTTTTCTGAAATAGGAATGAACTCACCAGGATTTACTTTGCCCATCTTGGGCGACTCCCAGCGCAGTAGAGCTTCAACGCCGACGATTTTTGTCCCTGAGCGATCAAAGTAGGGCTGATACATTAGGTGGAATTCGTCATCAAATTCACCATTTCTTAACGCACGCTCAATCTGAGTTCGGCGACGAACAATTTGGTCTAATTCTTCCGAATAACGCGCGACTTGATTCTTACCAGCACGTTTTGCCTGATACATAGCGGTATCGGCATTAGAAAGCAGTTTGGCGAGGTCCTGGCCATCTTGAGGGTAGGTTGCGATCCCAATACTGGCGGTGATTGGAAAGCTGCCCAGCGATGAGCTTTGCGGATTTTGAATCGGCTCTAACACTGCTTGAGCCACTTTGTCAGGGTAATCGTTCTGATGAGCGGAGGCGATAAAAATGGCAAATTCATCGCCTGATAACCGGGATGCAATACATTTTACGCCATGAGACTGTTCGTACTGACGACAAACCTCGCGAATATGATTGGCAAAATTAACCAGTAGCGAGTCCCCGAGGTGGTGACCATATTTATCGTTGACGTATTTAAAGTTATCTAAATCGATGTACAGAATCCAAGCATGAGTATGCAGCAGTTTATTCGCGATAGTCCGTTCCACATAGACTTGAAATTGATAGCGATTGGCTAATTGAGTGAGGTGATCATTTTCGGCCATCGCTTTGGTTTTCTGATAACTCGAATTGAGTTCTTTGTACATCTCATAGAATCGCACCGATAAGCGACCAATTTCATCGTTACTATTGAGCTTCTCTATATTTTGCCGTTTATGCCGTTCCACTTCCTGAAGCTGTCGTTCAAGTTGGGTAATCGGGCTTATAACTCGTCGATGGAGTAAGAACAGCAAGATAAGTATGGTTGCTATGGTGGATGCGCCAAAAAACAGCATCAATCTTTGCTCAATTTTGTTGAGTTTTTTTGCCAATAAATACTGAGCAGGGTCGAGCACTGCGTATAAGTTGGGTTTGAGCTCGACCGACTGAGTGAGGCCTGATTTAATGACTGGCTGGTCAGTGAAAAAGATGCTGCTGTCGTTATCAAACTCGATGAGGTGCTTGAGTTGATCAAACTTATCCAAAGACAGATACACCACAATAAAGAACACCTGATCGGTGTTGTAGCTGAGCGGGGAAATTAGCGTGTTGGTGTCCAGCACATCATAGCGAACCAATATGCTTTGGCCTTGGTGATTCTTTGTAAAGCCAGTGTAAGACGCATTGCCGGTACGACGGTAAGTACGATCGACAAAATGAAACACATTTTGATCAAGCTTAGAGAAGGGGTCGGTTTGATTATCTGCGTAAAATTTGGGGGCTCGATTATGGTCTAAAATGGCGACTGAAATATCATTCTGTTGGTTAGCCTGAAGGTTAGCTATGGTCGTCTGCAGATTATCTATTAGCTCCATTTCTCGATAAGGGTTATCTTGTTGGCCGAAGTAGTGACGAATAATGTCACTCTTTGTCAGAGTAAGAGAGTAGCTGTTCAGTAATGCTACCGACTGACGAAAGTGTCCGGCGAGCTTCTCCATCGTAAGTTGGAGGTAGCTGTATTCGCGCTTTATTAATGCGTCTTTTTGGTTGTTGTAGATACCGTAGCTAGAAAATGCAGCACTGATTAGGATGACTGGAGAGACTAGCAACAGAACTCTAGTACTGAGCTTCATGGTGTTTCAGAATGCGATTTATTATTTTTGCTCGTAAGCTGATGTTTGACGCCGAGAGTTCGCTATCTACACGTCCTTGCTCGACTCGCTGTTGTTCTGGAAACAATGATGCATCATCTAGATACCAATCTGGCATCTGTTTTAACGCCGTTAAGTTTGGTGTTGCAGCTTTGATGTCTGTTGCATTTTTTGCAGCCACAGTGGGATCCATGAGGTATTCTAGGAAGGCTTTTGCTGCTGGTTTGTTCTCTGAATGACTACTGATGGCTAGGCAATCGACCCAAAGATACAGTTCACCTTTGGGGATGGTATATGCCCACTGATTGCCTGCGTAATATCGGTTGAGTGAATATTGATCGCCACTATAAGCCAATGCCATAGCAAGCTTCTGAGCATTTTTATTACTGCGGATGTAACTCAGAATATATTCGTAGGTTAGGACTTTATCGCTAAATGCCTGTAGAGCTGGGTAGGCTTGCTGGAAAAGAGTTTCACTTTCCTCTGTTGGAGCGATACCTAAGCTGTAAAAAACAGGTAGGAAGCTTTCAACGCTGTCATTGATCATGCCAATTTTGCCTTCTAAATTTTTAGGCGGATTGACGAACTCTTGCCAGCTGGTTGGAGGTTTCTCGACCATATCTTTTCGATAGGCTATCCCCACCGTGCCCCAGAAATACGGAACGGCATAATCACCGCAGGCTCGTAGCCATTTGTCGTCATTATGCTGACGATTACTCAGTTGGGTTAGGTCCTCAAAAGAGCCCAAACGTCCGTAAATTTGTGCTGAAACATTATCCAATACGACCAAGTCAAAAGGTAACAGTACACCTTTCATCATAAGTAGACTGCGCTCATCGTCATTATCGAAATGGGACAACTTGAGCGGTGTTCCCGTAGCGGATTGCCAGTCATTGATGACATTAGGTGAGAGAGTATCTTCCCACATATAGACATTGAGGGGATTGGCTTGGGCAGGCAAGCTGTGTACGAAAAGAGTGAGGGAATATAGAAGTATCGTTCTCATATCAGCCAAGAAGTGACCTTCGGTTCTATGAATAGATAACGCCTATTAGAGTGAAGGACTGTCACTACACCTAATATGCAACCAAGATGCGGGATATTAGGTGTATTTATGGTTGGTGTCAGTCCCTGTCAGTAATTTATTTGATCTGTATTGTTGAATTATTGAAGTTTGACTGTGGTTGGCTTGATATTCTCACTTGGGTAACAACCCAACACTTTTAAGTGTTTTGTCAGCTGGGTTAGCTCGTTTAGCGCTTGCTGCATGTCCTCTGACTCGAGGTGAGACTCGAGATCAACATAGAACATTTCTTCCCATGGATTACCCATAATTGGGCGTGATTCCAACTTGTTTATATTGATGCCGTATTTTTGTAGAACTAGCAGTGTTGCTACTAAAGAGCCAGCTTCTTGCGATGTTGACATAATAAGAGTCGTTTTCGCAGGAATTTGACTAGAAACTTCCACAGGTTTACGTGCCACGATAATGAAACGAGTGTGGTTTTCGGTTTGGTTTGCAATGTTGCCTTGTATAGATTGAAGACCATAGAGTTTGCCGCTTGAGGCGTTCCCGATTGCTGCCACGTCACTGCGGTTCATTTCTTTGACTTTCTGCATGGCATCTGCAGTACTGGCACAGGACTCAAGCGTTACGCCTTTCATCCGGCTTAGGAATTCACTGCACTGCTGGTGCGGTTGGGGATGTGAGTAAAGAGTTTTAATCTCTTCTAATCGAATGTCTGAGGTCGCGACTAGGCAGTGTTCAATCGGTAGCGTCATTTCGCCCACAATGTACAAAGTGGTATGTTGCAACAAGTCGTACACTTCATTAATTGAACCAGAGCTAGTGTTTTCGATCGGTAGAACACCGTAGTCAGCGTGACCGGACTCGACGGTTTGGGTCACTTCTTTGAAATGTTCACAGTTCAGTTCGATAAGCTCGGTATTTTTACGGCTGAAGTATTCGCGGCTCGCCAAATGAGAGTATGAGCCTTTGGAACCAAGAAAAGCGACGCGAGCGAGGGGTTTGCGACTTAGTTCGGGGTTGGCTAAATTCTGCAGGTAAGACTGTTGCAATAGAACAGAATCTTCGATGATGGTATGAAATAATTTAGTGATGTATTGAGCATCAAGCTCATATTTGTCACGGCCAGCATTGATCAGTTTGACTAGCAGTTGTTGCTCTCGCGCTGCATCGCGCACGGGCTTGGATGTTTGAACTTTACTCTTGGCAACTTCAATGCTTAGTTTTCTTCGCTCGGATAAGAGCTTTAACATTTCGTCGTCCAGCTCATTTAAACGTAAGCGAATTTCATCGAGTGAGTATTTTTGTTCGGTCATCCTGTATTCCTTCATAAAAAAAGCCTCCCGTTTGGGAGGCTTCCTGTTCGTTTTTGACTTTTCTTTCGAAAACGAGAGAGCCTCCAAACTTAGTGGAGAAAAAAGAAGTCAAAAAAGAACAGGGTATTTAGAGCCATAAATCGTTACTTTGTTGTGATGCTGTCAACACAATAAGCAACCACTTAGTGAGCGTCAAGCAAAAAAATAGCGCCGTTTGGCGCTACTTTTTAAATCTTCCGTCACTCATCATTGTGAGTTGACCATTATTCCGTTTCTATCTCTTCTAGCTCTGGTTTTTCTGTACGTCGGGCTTCTGGTTTGTGACGTAATTTATTTAGCTGACGCTCCAGTTTCTGTTCTACGTCATTAATAGCAACGTATAGGTCTTCGTGGGTAGCTGACGCGACAAGTTGGCCTTTAGGGACAGTAATAACAGCTTCAAATTTCTTCTGTTTGTTTGGCTCCTCGCTGAAGCTTGCCTGACATCCGATGATGTCTACTTGCCATTTTTCTAGTTTTTTAAATTTGCTCTCTATATGAGCGCGGATTGCAGAGGTGATGTCGATGTTTTTACCAGTGATATTTACTTTCATAGATGTTTTCCTCTGTAGCATCCCTCATGGGTTTAACTTCAGGTTACTCGTCTAAGTGGAAAATAATGTGACGTTAATCACTGTTTTATGAGTGTGTTTTGGGATTGAAATTAAACGTGATCTACCTCAAATACTGAGTGTATTCAGCAGACAAAAAGCTTGTACGGATAAAAAATATCGCTAGATTGGGGTGGAGTAACATACTAAAAATCATCTGTTTTTTAGGGCTCAGATGCGACCTAACAAAAACAGGTGGTTGTTTATTGTCCACTCTTCTATGTGATCTGATCCACACAGCTATTTTCTTCACTCCGTAACGAATGGTGTCGTCACGTTCGCGTTCTTATTCGTCGATGTTAGGAACAAATAAATCCGGTATATCTGCACTAATTGATGGGGTGTGACCTTGTTGTTTTAATGCATTCAGTTGCTTGTAAATGATGAAATAGCGATTGATGTTGGAAACATAATGAACGGGTTCTCGTCCAATGTGTCGCCGCACGATTATTTCTACGTGTCTAAACCATTGATTTGGGTCGTAGCCCTGTTGACTAGCTAAGCGGCGCATTTTACGAATATTGGCGGGCCCAGCATTGTAGGCAGCAAGGGAAAAATAAACCTGATTGTCGGGCGTGATGTCATCATCACTAAAATAGCGATCTTTAAGGAAATGCATGTATTTCACCCCCGCATGGATATTGTTGTCCACTTGATAGATGTCAGGAATGGCGACGTTGGGATCTTTGGCTGTGCTGGGTAATACCTGCATGACGCCTACTGCGCCTTTGTGTGACACCTTGCTCTGATCTAAGCCGGATTCCTGAAAACCTTGGGCAGAGATCATCAATGGGTCAAAGTCGTATTGTGCTGAGTAATTGGCGAATATTTCTGATAATGCATCTAAGCGCGTCACGTGCTCTGGATTAAGGATGCGCTTCAACCAGCCCGTGTGATCTAGATATTTGTCGTAAATAACGTTGCCCAGTAGAGTACCTGAACGGGTTCTTTGGAGGTATTGATTAACGAAGGATTGGAGGAGAGGGCTTTGTTTACGCATTGCCCAGGCAATTTTCCCATCTGTACGTAGTGGGGCCTGATCGTGCACTGAGATGTTTTCCATCACTTTAAGCCAAAGCTCTGTTTTATGGCTATCTAACACGGTTGCATCAATATGACCTTGATTGACCAGTTCTATGATTTCAATATCTTGTAGCGTTTCTTCAACAAAACGAATGGTGACAGGCTGTAAATTATGCTCATCGAGCATTCGATTTACTTTTTGTAAGCTTTCGAAGTAACTAGAGCTGGCGCGGACCCAAATCTCTTTACCACTGAGTTGTTTCAAGTCAGTGATTGTTGGGCTGGTACTACGAGTGACGAGCAGTTCGCTAACGCCTTGTAAAACCGGAATACTAAAATCGATATACTCCGAGCGATAGGAGGTGATTGTCAGATTGGCAACAATCAGATCGCCATAGCCTTTTTCTAAAGAGGGCAGCAGCTCGTCTCTGTGAACGGGAATAATCTGCAGGTTAAAGTAAGAGGAGCGCTGCCTTAATTCTTTTTCAAAGTGATATAACAGCTCAGCGAGAATGCCTTTTGGTTGACCGCCTTCAATGTAGTAGAAGCCAAGATCGGCTGAAACGAGAACCCTAATCACCCCTTTCTTTTCCAGTTCAGCGAGATCACCAAAGTAAGGTGTTTTTTGTAAAGGTGATAAAGATAGAGCAGTCGCATGGTTCCATGTAGCTGCGAACAAAATCAGAATCAATACAGTACGGCTCATGAATTACCCTCAACAGAACGTCTATTAAAGGTAGTTCTTAACCCATTACTCAGCAAAAAACAGTAATAAAAAACCGCCTGTAATTAGAGGCGGTTTTTTCATATCGTTGCTGTTATTGCGGGTTTAAATCAATCAACTGTTCAGTACGCTTGGCTGCGTCCTCTAAGCCTAGATGTTCATAGGCAGCGAGTTGAATCTCAAGAGACTTACGCGCTGCTTCCGTATCAGGGTAGGTTTTTTGTAACTCCTGAGCTCGGTTGATGGCTGCAATCCAAGCTTCACGACGCAAGTAAAAATCAGCAGTGGCAAGGTCGTATTCCGCCAAGCGGTTTTTCAGTGCAACCATACGTTTTTGCGCATCTGCGGCGTATGGGCTGTTTGGATAGCGCTCGAGCAGCTTTTTGAAATCCGCAAAGGCTTTTTTTACAGGCTCTGGATCGCGGTCATTACGATCCACATCAAACAGATCATGCATAAAGTTACGATCTTGCGCCATGTGAGTTAAACCACGCATGTACAATACCCAATCCAGCTTTTCATGAGTTGGATTGAGACGAGAAAATCGCTCAATAGTCGCAAGACCGAGTGCTAAATCATCGTTTTTGTAGTAGGCATAAATCAGGTCAAGTTGAACCTGTTCTGAGTAAGCACCGAACGGGTAGCGAGAGTCTAAAGCCTCCAGCTTATCGATAGCCGTTAACCAATTGCCACTTTGCAGCGATACCTGTGCTTCTGAGTAAAGTTCTGATGGCGGTACATCCGGGACGATTTCTTCGCTGCTTGAACAGCCAACCAAAACGGATAATGCCAATAAGCCAGATAAAGTATGCTTTTTCATGTCAGGATTCGATTCCTTGAGATAAATATTTCTGTCGCTTCCGTTACTTTCTTGTCGGTAGCAGATACAATGGAGCGATATTCTTCCACACTAGTGACAATTAGTCTCACAGTTTTTAAAAAAGTTCGATATGGCTCAGCAGATTGAATTAACCAATACAGTAAAAGATAGTCAATTAGGTCAGCGTCTTGATCAGGCAATTGCAGAATTATTCGCCGATTTTTCACGTTCTCGCCTGAAAGAGTGGCTCTTGGATGGAAAAGTCCAAGTTAATGGAGACGTTGTGACTAAGCCCCGCACTAAAGTTATGGGCGGAGAAACGATAACGCTACAAGCCGAGTTGGAAGACGAAGAGCGCTGGGAAGCGCAAGATATCCCGTTGGATATCGTTTATGAAGATGATGATATTATGGTCATCAATAAGCCTCGTGATTTTGTGGTACACCCGGGAGCGGGTACCCCAGATGGTACGGTTCTTAATGCACTCTTACATCACTATCCAGATATTGCCGAAGTGCCACGTGCAGGCATTGTGCACCGCTTAGATAAAGACACCACAGGCTTAATGGTGGTGGCGAAAACGGTGCCTGCTCAGACGCGTCTGGTGCGTGCACTGCAAAAACGCAATATTACTCGTGAGTACGAAGCGATTGCGATTGGTCGTATGACTGCGGGGGGCCGAGTGGAGCAGCCTATTGGCCGCCATTCGACTAAGCGGACATTGATGGCAGTGAGTCCGATGGGCAAACCTGCCGTGACCCATTATCGTGTTGCTGAACATTTTCGTGAGCATACTCGTATCCGCTTGCGTCTTGAAACCGGTCGTACCCACCAGATTCGTGTTCATATGTCTTACCTTCAGCATCCCTTGCTGGGGGATTCAGCATACGGTGGCCGAGCCCGCATTCCTTCCGGTGCTTCGGAAGAGTTGGCTGATATGATTCGCAAGTTTGATCGCCAGGCACTGCATGCCGTGATGTTAAAATTCGATCACCCTGTGACTGGAGAAGAATTAGAATTCCACGCGCCAGTACCTGATGACATGGTTGAAATGGCTGAAGCGCTTCGTCAAGATACTCAACAGCATGGGCTAGAAGACGAGTTCTGATATGGAAATGATCCTCCCTAACTGGCCTGCACCAAAAAACGTGAAAGCTTTTGCTTCAACTCGACTGCAAGGGTTTTCGACGGGTGTTTATCAAGGTTTGAACCTTGGTGCACACGTTGGGGATGAATTAGAGATTGTTGAGCAGAATCGGCAATGGTTGGCGAATCAATCTCACATGCCAAGTTCGCCAATTTGGCTTAATCAAACCCACTCTACGCTTGTGTTAGAAGCGGACCAGCCAACGCGAAATGTGTTAGATGCGGATGGTTTGTTTACTCAGCAACGTGGAGTGGTATGTTCTGCCATGACGGCAGATTGCTTACCCGTATTATTGACCAATACCCAAGGTACTCAAGTGGCTGCAGTTCATGCCGGCTGGCGAGGATTAGCTGGTGGTATTGTTGAAAATGCTGTAGCTAAGTTTGATGGGCCAGTGATGGCTTGGATTGGACCAGCGATCGGTGCGTCAGTCTTCGAAGTCGGTGAAGATGTACTTCAAGCATTTGTTTCCTTTGACCCCGCCGCCGAGCAAGCATTCTCGTCGAGAGAGGTGCAAGGGAAATGGTTGGCAGATATGAATCTGTTAGTGACTCAGCGTCTGAACAAAGTTGGAGTGTTTGATGTGTATTATAGTGATCTGTGTACATATCTTGATCAACAACGCTTCTTCTCTTATCGCCGTGATGGCGCCACAGGCCGACAGGCATCGTTTATCTGGATAGACAAATAACCCTTTTTTTAACTAAGGAAACTTAGTTCTTTCCCCTTGAAAATCGATTGTTGCGTATCCATCTCTCATACTGATTATAAGAGTTCACTCCGTTGAGGTTAGGAAGGTAGATATGCGTCTTGACAGATTCACAAGCAAATTTCAAATCGCGATATCTGACGCACAGTCGCTGGCGTTAGGCCGTGATCACCAATACATCGAGCCTGTACACCTGATGGTGGCACTGATGGATCAGAATGGCAGTCCTATTCGTCCACTACTGACTATGCTTGATGTCGATGTTACGCATTTACGCTCTAAGCTAAGTGAGATCCTAGATCGCTTGCCCAAAGTTAGTGGTATTGGTGGGGATGTTCAGTTATCTAGTTCGATGGGCACACTGTTTAATTTGTGTGACAAAGTCGCACAAAAGCGGCAAGACGCCTACATTTCCTCCGAAGTTTTCCTCTTGGCCGCGATTGAAGACCGTGGACCACTTGGTGAGCTCTTAAAAGAGTTAGGCTTAACTGAGGCGAAGCTAAGTGATGCCATTGATAAAATTCGTGGCGGTCAGAAAGTGAATGATCAAAATGCGGAAGAATTACGCCAAGCTTTGGAAAAATTCACGATTGATTTAACGGAGCGAGCTGAGCAAGGGAAGCTAGATCCGGTTATTGGGCGTGATGATGAGATTCGTCGAACGATTCAAGTCCTGCAGCGTCGAACCAAAAACAATCCTGTCATTATTGGTGAACCTGGTGTCGGTAAGACAGCAATTGTCGAAGGACTTGCACAGCGCATCATTAATAATGAGGTACCTGAAGGTTTACGCAATAAACGAGTATTGTCTCTTGATATGGGAGCGCTCGTTGCGGGAGCTAAGTATCGTGGTGAGTTTGAAGAACGCCTGAAATCGGTGCTTAATGAATTATCTAAAGAAGAAGGTAACGTCATTCTCTTTATCGATGAAATTCATACCATGGTGGGGGCCGGTAAAGGTGAAGGTTCAATGGACGCGGGCAATATGCTTAAGCCTGCTTTGGCACGTGGTGAACTTCATTGTGTGGGAGCGACCACGCTGGATGAATACCGCCAATATATAGAGAAAGATCCTGCGTTAGAGCGTCGTTTCCAAAAAGTACTGGTGGATGAGCCGTCTGTAGAAGATACCGTTGCGATTTTACGTGGCTTGAAAGAGCGTTATGAGCTGCACCATCACGTAGAGATCACCGATCCAGCGATTGTTGCAGCTGCAAGCTTATCACATCGTTACGTGTCCGATCGTCAGTTACCAGACAAAGCGATAGATTTGATCGATGAAGCAGCGTCGAGTATCCGTATGCAGATTGATTCTAAGCCCGAATCACTCGATAAACTGGAACGTAAAATTGTCCAGCTTAAAATCGAACAGCAAGCACTGATCAACGAGCATGATGAAGCCAGTGAAAAGCGCTTAAGTAATCTCAATGAAGAACTGAATGATAAAGAACGTGCATTTGCTGAATTGGAAGAAGTGTGGAACGCCGAGAAAGCAGCATTATCAGGGACACAGCATATTAAGGCTGAGTTAGAACAGGCTCGAATGGATATGGAGTTTGCTCGTCGTGCTGGTGATCTTAACCGCATGTCTGAGCTACAGTACGGCCGTATTCCTGAGCTAGAGAAACAATTGGATTTGGCGACTCAAGCTGAAATGCAGGAAATGACCTTACTGCGTAATAAAGTGACGGATAATGAGATAGCAGAAGTATTATCCAAGCAGACCGGAATTCCAGTGTCCAAGATGTTAGAAGCTGAAAAAGAAAAGCTTTTACGCATGGAAGAGGTACTGCATGCTCGTGTGATTGGTCAAAGCGAAGCGGTAGAAGTGGTTTCCAATGCTATCCGCCGCAGCCGAGCAGGGCTGTCGGATCCGAATAAACCAATTGGTTCCTTCTTATTCTTAGGTCCAACAGGTGTAGGTAAAACAGAATTGTGCAAAACGCTCGCGAGCTTTATGTTCGACAGTGAAGATGCCATGGTTCGTATCGACATGTCCGAGTTTATGGAGAAGCACTCCGTAGCGAGACTTGTTGGCGCACCTCCTGGTTATGTGGGGTATGAAGAAGGTGGTTACCTGACTGAAGCTGTGCGCAGAAAACCTTATTCAGTAATCTTATTAGATGAAGTTGAAAAAGCGCATCCAGACGTGTTCAACATTCTGTTGCAAGTGCTTGACGATGGTCGTTTAACGGATGGCCAAGGTCGTACCGTTGATTTCCGCAATACGGTTGTCATCATGACATCCAACCTAGGATCGGCGAGAATTCAGGAAAACTTTGGCTCTTTAGATTATCAAGGTATGAAAGAACAGGTGATGGAAGTCGTCAACAAACATTTCCGCCCTGAATTTCTAAACCGTGTTGATGAGAGTGTAGTTTTCCATCCTCTTGGTCAGGAACATATTAAGTCGATAGCATCTATTCAATTGCAGAGACTGTCCAAACGCATGGAAGAAAGAGGCTATGCGCTGGAGGTTTCAGATAAGGCGTTGGATCTGATTGCTCAAGTTGGCTTTGATCCGGTATATGGTGCGCGACCTCTGAAAAGAGCAATTCAGCAAAGTGTTGAAAACCCACTGGCTAAAGCAATTCTGGCTGGGAAAGTTGTTCCTGATAAGCCGGTTAAACTTCTAGTAAATAAAGATCAGATTATTGCACACCAATAACCAGTAATTCTAAAAGGGCCTTCGTGGCCCTTTTTGCTGCTATTTATACCGTCTTGTTTAATTTACGAGCGAATAAACTGAAAAGAGACATTTTTTTTAATTTTAGGCTTGTACTACCTGATTAAGTCCCTATAATGCGCCCTCGTTGTCACGGGATACCGAGCTGAAAAGCGATGGCAGCAGACGGCTTAGAGTTATCTAATTTAACTTTAAGAGAAATAACGAAAAAGTGTTTGACACTATAAGTTATCTCGCTAAAATGGCCGTCCGTTTTGAGTTAAGCTCGAAACATAGTTCTTTAACAATATAAACCTATCAATCTGTGTGGGCACTCGTTGATGATAATCCAATTGGAAGCTTCGGCTTCAAATTAGGTTTCAATGAAACGAAGTGACCATTGAATCTTCGGATTCAGCACAGTCAATTCAAACATTACTTATGTAATGTTCAGTATTCATTGAGCCGACAAAATCTTAAATTGAAGAGTTTGATCATGGCTCAGATTGAACGCTGGCGGCAGGCCTAACACATGCAAGTCGAGCGGAAACGAGTTRTCTGAACCTTCGGGGAACGATAACGGCGTCGAGCGGCGGACGGGTGAGTAATGCCTGGGAAATTGCCCTGATGTGGGGGATAACCATTGGAAACGATGGCTAATACCGCATAATAGCTTCGGCTCAAAGAGGGGGACCTTCGGGCCTCTCGCGTCAGGATATGCCCAGGTGGGATTAGCTAGTTGGTGAGGTAATGGCTCACCAAGGCGACGATCCCTAGCTGGTCTGAGAGGATGATCAGCCACACTGGAACTGAGACACGGTCCAGACTCCTACGGGAGGCAGCAGTGGGGAATATTGCACAATGGGCGCAAGCCTGATGCAGCCATGCCGCGTGTATGAAGAAGGCCTTCGGGTTGTAAAGTACTTTCAGCAGTGAGGAAGGTGGWWGTGTTAATAGCRYWWTCRTTTGACGTTAGCTGCAGAAGAAGCACCGGCTAACTCCGTGCCAGCAGCCGCGGTAATACGGAGGGTGCGAGCGTTAATCGGAATTACTGGGCGTAAAGCGCATGCAGGTGGTTTGTTAAGTCAGATGTGAAAGCCCGGGGCTCAACCTCGGAATAGCATTTGAAACTGGCAGACTAGAGTACTGTAGAGGGGGGTAGAATTTCAGGTGTAGCGGTGAAATGCGTAGAGATCTGAAGGAATACCGGTGGCGAAGGCGGCCCCCTGGACAGATACTGACACTCAGATGCGAAAGCGTGGGGAGCAAACAGGATTAGATACCCTGGTAGTCCACGCCGTAAACGATGTCTACTTGGAGGTTGTGGCCTTGAGCCGTGGCTTTCGGAGCTAACGCGTTAAGTAGACCGCCTGGGGAGTACGGTCGCAAGATTAAAACTCAAATGAATTGACGGGGGCCCGCACAAGCGGTGGAGCATGTGGTTTAATTCGATGCAACGCGAAGAACCTTACCTACTCTTGACATCCAGAGAACTTTCCAGAGATGGATTGGTGCCTTCGGGAACTCTGAGACAGGTGCTGCATGGCTGTCGTCAGCTCGTGTTGTGAAATGTTGGGTTAAGTCCCGCAACGAGCGCAACCCTTATCCTTGTTTGCCAGCGAGTAATGTCGGGAACTCCAGGGAGACTGCCGGTGATAAACCGGAGGAAGGTGGGGACGACGTCAAGTCATCATGGCCCTTACGAGTAGGGCTACACACGTGCTACAATGGCGCATACAGAGGGCGGCCAACTTGCGAAAGTGAGCGAATCCCAAAAAGTGCGTCGTAGTCCGGATTGGAGTCTGCAACTCGACTCCATGAAGTCGGAATCGCTAGTAATCGTAGATCAGAATGCTACGGTGAATACGTTCCCGGGCCTTGTACACACCGCCCGTCACACCATGGGAGTGGGCTGCAAAAGAAGTGGGTAGTTTAACCTTCGGGGGGACGCTCACCACTTTGTGGTTCATGACTGGGGTGAAGTCGTAACAAGGTAGCGCTAGGGGAACCTGGCGCTGGATCACCTCCTTAGATTGATGGTTTATATAAATTAAAGAGGGGCTATAGCTCAGCTGGGAGAGCGCTTCGCTGGCAGCGAAGAGGTCATCGGTTCGATCCCGATTAGCTCCACCAATGATTTCTATTAAGAAATTCTTAGTGTCCCGTTCGTCTAGAGGCCTAGGACACCGCCCTTTCACGGCGGTAACAGGGGTTCGACTCCCCTACGGGATACCATCTTTAAGTGCATTTCTTTAAGTAGAAAGTTTTAAGTGTTCTTAAAAATGGTTACCTCATTGAGGTGATTTGCTCTTTAACAATTTGGAAAGCTGACGAATAACAACAATCCCCATCTCTATGAGATGCGTTGTTATTCAATTAAAAGTTCTCAAATCCTAATTCTATGAATTAGGTACCAACACACATTCAAGTGTTCTTGGCTTTTTGTTTTCACTTTTTATAAAAAAGTAAARTAAAAAGATATTTGAGTCCGGCAAAATCGAGTCTGCATCATGTTTAAATAATTGCAGACAACTTTGGTTGTTTGACTRKAAGACCCTTTGGGGTTGTATGGTTAAGTGACTAAGCGTACACGGTGGATGCCTTGGCAGTCAGAGGCGATGAAGGACGTATTAACTTGCGATAAGCCCAGATTAGACAGTAAAAGTCATTTGAGTCTGGGATTTCCGAATGGGGAAACC